>NZ_JAPHWE010000020.1:0-461 GCF_026241425.1 Bacillus sp. ChL18
GGTTCTCCGATTCCGCCGCGGACCATCATGCGCAGTTGTTCCCATGTGGCGGTTTCGAAGCGTTCGGCGATGGTGCCGCGTGCATCCCAATCGATCGACTGTGATGCCATAACAGCGGCCACATCATCGTCGATGCGTGATGCTGGGATCGGGATACCAGCCAACGGGTCAGTCACGTGGCATGACCTTGCTGAGTGCCATATCGATCTCCGAGAGGATTGGCTAGAGGGTTGGGTCGGTGATGGTGAAGCCGTTGATGAGGCGGCGCGCATGTTTGATTGCTGTCTGGTATTCGAGTAGCCGGTCGAGCATTCCGTCTTCACGCTTCGGTACGTTGACCATCAAGCACCTGCCTCAGCTCGGCACGCATCAGCTTGGCTTCATGGCCTTCGTCGATGACGGTGAGGAAGAATCCGAAAAACCCTAAATAGATTACAAAGACCCAGAAGGTTGGTTGGGCG
>NZ_JAPHWE010000021.1:0-435 GCF_026241425.1 Bacillus sp. ChL18
AACGCTCCCCACAACTCAAAGGTAATTGCGTCAAAGACTGGTGATCCTGTCTGCAGTATCACATCATTGTCTTGGAATTGAACAAACTGATTATTTTTCACCAGTCTTACCACATTTCGGTGTTCTAAAAGAATTCCTTTTGGTTCCCCAGTACTGCCGGATGAGTACATAATATACGCTAAATCGAGAGGAGAACCGCCGAAACATAAATTACTTGTGTCATTTTGATACAGTCGTTCTTCCTTAATATCGAGTCTCTCTCCTGAAAAATCTGCCAAATCTTGTTCACTGCCCGCAGTTAACAGTATTTGAGCGTTGCTGTCTCTCAACATATAGCCAATTCTGTCTGCCGGATAGCTTTTATCTATCGGAAGATAGGCACCGCCTGCTTTTAACACACCTAGAATTCCAATCACCATCTCAATTGAACTTTCG
>NZ_JAPHWE010000022.1:0-410 GCF_026241425.1 Bacillus sp. ChL18
CAGCGTTCGTCCTGAGCCAGGATCAAACTCTCCGATAAAGTAGTTTGACTGACTACGCACATCACTGTGCGATTTATTTAAAACTTTGAATTAACAGGTACGTTTTGTCTTGTTTAGTTTTCAAAGATCATTTTGTTCACTTTCTCAAGCAACTTTTTAAGTATATAATAAGTTTCTTTTAAAGTCAACATATTTTTTATAAATGGTGGAGCCTAGCGGGATCGAACCGCTGACCTCCTGCGTGCAAAGCAGGCGCTCTCCCAGCTGAGCTAAGGCCCCGAAGTGGTCGGGAAGACAGGATTCGAACCTGCGACCCCATGGTCCCAAACCATGTGCTCTACCAAGCTGAGCTACTTCCCGATTTTTAAAAATATTATGGCGCGCCCGAGAGGAGTCGAACCCCTAACCTT
>NZ_JAPHWE010000023.1:0-325 GCF_026241425.1 Bacillus sp. ChL18
GTAACAAGGTAGCCGTATCGGAAGGTGCGGCTGGATCACCTCCTTTCTAAGGATTTTAACGGAATATAAGACCTTGGGTCTTATAAACAGAACGTTCCCTGTCTTGTTTAGTTTTGAAGGATCATTCCTTCAAAACATAGGAACACCTGCTAAATGCGCCACTTCCTGTGGCAACGCATGTGTTAGCATGTCCTATGCGTTGTTCTTTGAAAACTAGATAACAGAAGTAATTCACATTCAATTAGTAATGCAAGATATCACGTAGTGATTCTTTTTAACGGTTAAGTTAGAAAGGGCGCACGGTGGATGCCTTGGCACTAGGAGC
>NZ_JAPHWE010000024.1:0-267 GCF_026241425.1 Bacillus sp. ChL18
GTAACAAGGTAGCCGTATCGGAAGGTGCGGCTGGATCACCTCCTTTCTAAGGATTTTAACGGAATATAAGACCTTGGGTCTTATAAACAGAACGTTCCCTGTCTTGTTTAGTTTTGAAGGATCATTCGATTCTTCGAGATGTTGTTCTTTGAAAACTAGATAACAGAAGTAATTCACATTCAATTAGTAATGCAAGATATCACGTAGTGATTCTTTTTAACGGTTAAGTTAGAAAGGGCGCACGGTGGATGCCTTGGCACTAGGAGC
>NZ_JAPHWE010000025.1:0-264 GCF_026241425.1 Bacillus sp. ChL18
GGTTTGGTGGCGATAGCGAAGAGGTCACACCCGTTCCCATGCCGAACACGGAAGTTAAGCTCTTCAGCGCCGATGGTAGTCGGGGGTTTCCCCCTGTGAGAGTAGGACGCCGCCAAGCCATTACACGCAAGTGTAATATATGGAGGATTAGCTCAGCTGGGAGAGCATCTGCCTTACAAGCAGAGGGTCGGCGGTTCGAGCCCGTCATCCTCCACCATATTTGCCGGCCTAGCTCAATTGGTAGAGCAACTGACTTGTAATCAG
>NZ_JAPHWE010000026.1:0-262 GCF_026241425.1 Bacillus sp. ChL18
ACAGGCAGGCATTCTAACCAACTGAACTACCGGACCATTTTTTTGGTTGCGGGGGCAGGATTTGAACCTGCGACCTTCGGGTTATGAGCCCGACGAGCTACCGAACTGCTCCACCCCGCGATGATAAAATTTTAGAAAAGCTTGGCGGCGTCCTACTCTCACAGGGGGAAACCCCCGACTACCATCGGCGCTGAAGAGCTTAACTTCCGTGTTCGGCATGGGAACGGGTGTGACCTCTTCGCTATCGCCACCAAACCATTGA
>NZ_JAPHWE010000027.1:0-256 GCF_026241425.1 Bacillus sp. ChL18
ATAAGACCCAAGGTCTTATATTCCGTTAAAATCCTTAGAAAGGAGGTGATCCAGCCGCACCTTCCGATACGGCTACCTTGTTACGACTTCACCCCAATCATCTGTCCCACCTTCGGCGGCTGGCTCCTAAAAGGTTACCTCACCGACTTCGGGTGTTACAAACTCTCGTGGTGTGACGGGCGGTGTGTACAAGGCCCGGGAACGTATTCACCGCGGCATGCTGATCCGCGATTACTAGCGATTCCAGCTTCACGCA
>NZ_JAPHWE010000028.1:0-255 GCF_026241425.1 Bacillus sp. ChL18
TCCGACCCGCACGAAAGGCGCAACGATCTGGGCACTGTCTCAACGAGAGACTCGGTGAAATTATAGTACCTGTGAAGATGCAGGTTACCCGCGACAGGACGGAAAGACCCCGTGGAGCTTTACTGCAACCTGATATTGAATGTTGGTACAGCTTGTACAGGATAGGTAGGAGCCTTGGAAACCGGAGCGCCAGCTTCGGTGGAGGCATCGGTGGGATACTACCCTGGCTGTATTGACCTTCTAACCCGCCGCCCT
>NZ_JAPHWE010000029.1:0-255 GCF_026241425.1 Bacillus sp. ChL18
TCACCACCTAATATAATCAGCCGGAGCCTGCCTGTTTCCGCAATACTTTTAATCTTTTCAGAATGGATCATGATTGAAAACAGCGAAGGTGTCATTTTGAGATACGTACATGTTTTGGCGTATTCAATCAGCTGATCAGGATCTCTATACATGTCTTCTGACAAAATATGCAGGGTGATGCCGCTGATTAAGGCGGTATACACTGCGGTATATCCCAAGTCAAATGCGTACGACGACAGTAAGGCTGTCTCATCA
>NZ_JAPHWE010000002.1:0-1088741 GCF_026241425.1 Bacillus sp. ChL18
CTCGACTTGCATGTATTAGGCACGCCGCCAGCGTTCGTCCTGAGCCAGGATCAAACTCTCCGATAAAGTAGTTTGACTGACTACGCACATCGCTGTGCGATTTATTTAAAACTTTGAATTAACAGGTGCGTTTTGTCTTGTTTAGTTTTCAAAGAACTTTTTTCACTTCTCTCGAAGCGACCTCTTAATCATAACATTTTTAGTTTGCTAGGTCAATACTTTTTTAAAAAATATTTTCGCTAGGCTTGCCTTTCTATTAAAAAGACAACAAAAATGATTATATCAGCATCATCACTATGTGTCAAAGCTTTTTTTCATTTCTTTATATAGTAAAAGCGCAGCTGTAACAGGCTGCGCTTTTACGTTTATACTTCTTCCGTTTCTTCCGGCTCTTCTTCATTCTTTTCCACAAGCGCCACAGTGGCTACATGCTCTTGATCAGACATGCGGATCAGACGGACGCCTTGTGTTACGCGTCCCGTAGTGGAAATATCATTAATATCCATTCTGATTAACACGCCGCTTGCCGTAATAATCATTAAGTCCTCTTCGCCTTTTGTTGCTTTCACGGTTACTAACGGACCGTTGCTGTCAGTGATTTTACATGTTTTAAGGCCTTTTCCGCCCCGGCTTTGAACTCTGTATTCTGAAGCAGGTGTGCGTTTGCCGTAGCCGTTTTCTGTCACTATGAGGACGTGGGAGTCTTCTTCAAGAATCTCCATGCCTACAACGACATCATCGTCTGTCAGCGTGATGCCTTTAACACCCGCAGCTGTGCGTCCCATTTGTCTTACATCTTCTTCAGGGAAACGGATCAGCAAACCGTTCTTCGTTCCGATGATGATTTGTTTCTTGCCGTCAGTCAGGCGGACGGCCATCAGTTCATCGTCTTCCCGGAGACCTAGGGCAATCAGCCCGTTATTCCGTATATTCGCAAACTGGGACAGTGCCGTACGTTTCGACACCCCTTGTTTGGTCGTAAAGAAGAGGTATTGCTCCTCATCAAACGTGCTGACCGGAATAATGGCATTAATCCATTCGCCTTTTTCAACTTCCAGAAGGTTAATAATCGGAATGCCTTTTGCCGTACGGCCGTATTCAGGGATTTCATATCCTTTAGAACGGTATACCTTCCCTTTATTAGAGAAGAACAGGATCGTATCGTGCGTTGATGTGGAAATTAAGTGTTCCACAAAGTCATCTTCATTCGTTCCCATTCCCTGTACGCCTTTTCCGCCCCGTTTTTGGCTGCGGTATGTGGACGCCGGGAGACGTTTAACATAGCCGTTATGGGTCAGTGTGATGACGATATTTTCTCTCTCGATAAGATCTTCATCTTCAATTGTTTCAAGACCGGACGTCACGATTTCAGTGCGTCTCTCATCATTGAAACGCTCTTTGATTTCATTGAGCTCTTCACGGATGATCTCAAGAACTCTTTCTTCATTGGCTAAAATATCTTTCAGCTCGGCGATAAGCGCAACAAGTGATTGATATTCCTCTTCAATCTTTTCGCGCTCCAGACCGGTTAATCGCTGAAGGCGCATATCCAGAATGGCTTGCGCTTGTTTTTCAGTCAGTGAGAATTGTTCGATCAAACCTGTTCTCGCAATTTCAGCCGTCTGGGAACTGCGGATAAGAGAAATAACAGCATCTAAATGATCGAGAGCGATTCTTAAACCTTCCAGAATGTGAGCTCTCGCTTCCGCTTTGCGAAGTTCGTAAGCCGTTCTGCGCCGGATCACAATCTTTTGGTGATCAAGATAATGCTCCAGACATTGTTTCAGGCTTAGTACCTTCGGCTGTCCGTCAACGAGCGCCAGCAGGTTGATTCCGAAAGACGTCTGCAGGGCCGTTTGTTTGTACAGGTTATTCAAAATGACGTGAGCATTGGCGTCACGGCGGATCTCAATGACGATTCTCATTCCGTTACGGTCGGATTCGTCACGCAGATCGGTAATTCCTTCGATTTTTTTGTCCCGGACAAGATCTGCGATTTTTTCAATTAATCTCGCTTTGTTCACCTGATAAGGAAGTTCTGTGACAATAATTCTTTCTTTTCCCGATGATGTCTCTTCGATTTCAGCCTTAGCCCGGATTGTGATGGATCCCCGTCCGGATTCATATGCCTTGCGGATGCCGCTCCGGCCCAAAATCTGACCTGCAGTCGGAAAATCCGGGCCCGGGATGTATTCCATCAGCTCCTGGTTTGTAATCTCAGGATTCTCACTTACGGCAAGCACGCCTTCAATGACTTCCCCAAGCTGATGCGGAGGAATATTTGTCGCCATTCCGACCGCAATACCGGCAGCTCCGTTTACGAGCAGATTCGGAAATCTCGAAGGCATGACGACAGGTTCTCTTTCTGCGCCGTCATAGTTATCTTGATAATCAATCGTATCTTTCGTAATGTCCCGGAGGATTTCCATTGCGATTTTTGACATTCTCGCTTCTGTGTAACGCATCGCGGCCGCTGAGTCGCCGTCAACCGAACCGAAGTTGCCGTGTCCGTCAACAAGCATGTAGCGGTAGTTAAAATCCTGCGCCATTCTGACCATTGATTCGTAAACCGCTGAGTCACCGTGCGGGTGGTACTTACCGATAACTTCACCGACGATACGGGCAGATTTTTTATATGGTTTGTCACTGGTCATGCCTAAATCATTCATTGCGTACAAAATCCGTCTGTGAACCGGCTTCAGACCGTCACGCACATCCGGAAGCGCCCGGGATACGATAACGCTCATTGCATAGTCCAGGAAGGATGTCCGCATTTCCTGACTGATATTGACTTCACGTACTTGTGGTGTGTTTTGTTCACTCATTAAAAAAACCTCCCTGAAGTATCACATGAAATAATGTGGGAGTAGATTGTCCATTATGATCTTCAATACGATTTCACTATTCTCCATTATATCAATAAACTTGTGTTTATACACATTAATTTAGTAGAATATACGGGTTTTGCGGGTTTTCAGAGGCTTTAGAAGCCGCTTTGAGAAAAAAGCCTTATTTCTTAACGAAAATAAGGCTTTCTTGGTTAAATATCAAGATTTTTCACGTATCTGGCGTTTGCTTCTATGAAGTTTCTCCGCGGTTCTACTTTGTCACCCATCAGCATTTCAAAAGTCTCGTCAGCGTCCATTGCATCTTCAAGATTAACTTGCAGAAGCGTTCTGGTCGCAGGGTCCATTGTCGTTTCCCAAAGCTGAGTCGCGTTCATTTCTCCAAGACCTTTATAACGCTGGAGGCCGGGCTTAGGTGATTGCGGAAGTTCTTTTAACAGCTCATCAAGCTGCTTATCGTTATAAGCGTATTCCACCCGTTTTCCCTGCTGCACTTTATAAAGCGGCGGCTGGGCAATGTAGACATAGCCGTTTTCGATGATTTCCCGCATGTATCTGTAGAAGAACGTTAATAAAAGCGTTCTGATGTGGGCGCCGTCAACATCGGCATCCGTCATGATGACCACTTTATGATAACGCGCTTTTTCAAGATTAAAATCTTCTCCGATTCCTGTTCCGAGGGCCGTGATCATTGATCTGACCTCATTGTTTGAGAGAATCTTATCAAGTCTGGCTTTCTCAACGTTCAGAATCTTACCGCGCAGCGGCAGAATGGCTTGGAAATGACGGTCCCGTCCCTGTTTCGCTGATCCGCCCGCAGAGTCACCCTCTACGATATACAGCTCGGAAATGCTCGGATCTTTAGAAGAACAGTCCGCCAGTTTGCCCGGCAGATTGGAAATCTCAAGCGCACTTTTGCGCCGGGTCAATTCCCGCGCTTTTTTCGCTGCCATCCGCGCTCTTGCGGCCATTAAACCTTTTTCAACGATTTTGCGGGCTGAGTCCGGATTTTCAAGAAGGAATGTTTCCAGCGCAGAAGAAAACAGCGTATCAGTGATCGTTCTCGCTTCGGAGTTGCCGAGCTTCGTTTTCGTCTGCCCTTCGAATTGCGGATCAGGGTGCTTAATTGAAATAATGGCAGTCAGCCCTTCTCTCACATCATCCCCGCTTAAATTCGGATCATTTTCTTTGAAAATCCCTTTTCTTCTTGCATAGTCGTTTATGACACGGGTCAGACCGGTTTTAAATCCGGCTTCGTGCGTGCCGCCTTCGTATGTGTTGATATTATTTGTGAAAGAATAAATATTGCTTGTATAGCTGTCGTTGTATTGCAATGCAACTTCAACCGTTATGCCGTCTTTCTCGCCTTCGATATAAATCGGCTCTTCATGAACGACTTCTTTGGAACGGTTTAAGTACTCAACATAGCTTTTGATTCCGCCTTCGTAGTGGTACTCGTTTTTCCGTTCTTGTCCTTCACGTTTGTCTTCAATCGTGATGTTTACGCCTTTTGTCAGGAAGGCCAATTCCCGGACACGGTTTGAAAGCAGGTCATAGTCGTATTCGGTTGTTTCTTTGAAAATTTCCGGATCCGGAACGAAGTGCGTAATCGTTCCGGTCTTATCAGTATCACCGATTACTTCAAGATCGGCCACAGGTACACCGCGCTCGTACGCCTGATAGTGGATTTTTCCATCACGATGAACCGTAACATCAAGAGTAGTCGACAAGGCGTTTACGACAGACGCCCCTACACCGTGAAGACCGCCGGATACTTTATATCCGCTTCCGTCAAATTTACCGCCGGCGTGGAGAACGGTCATGATGACTTCAACCGCAGGGCGGCCCATCTTCTCCTGGATACCGACCGGAATTCCGCGCCCGTTGTCCTTAACGGTAATGCTGTTATCTTTTTCAATCTCGATGTTAATATCTGTACAATAACCGGCCAGGGCTTCGTCAATACTGTTGTCGACGATTTCCCACACCAAGTGGTGAAGGCCTTTGCTGTTAGTTGATCCGATGTACATCCCCGGTCTCTTTCGAACAGCTTCCAAACCTTCTAATACCTGTATCTGATTCTCATCATAACTATTTTGCTGCTGTTCCATAGCCATGCACATTCACCTACACTTTTCTTAAACGATATATTCATTGTAAAGATCCGCTAAGAATCTATTTCTAACATAAATTGCGCACGTTTCTTCAGTGTGCCGGAAGATAAGGGAGAGTAATATATATTCTCAGTCGTGACTACGATAGACTTTGGCGTGCCGTTTACGGACGGCACTACTTTTTCTTTCTGTCTGTCCAGAAATTCTTCAACGATCGGCGATACATTGACCTTGCAGTCAAAAATGCCGACGATATCGCGTGTTGAAACGACAAAGTCGTCACCTAAATGAATATACAATCGCTCACCTCATTTCTTCACTTCACTAACGTACCGTTTTCCACACGGAACATTCCTGCTTGATGTAAGGTATCGTGGTCAATGCCATCCACGCTTGTCGTGGTGACAAATGTCTGCACACGGCCTTGGATCGTATGAAGCAAATGGGACTGTCGGTAATCATCCAGCTCGCTTAGTACATCATCCAAAAGTAAAATGGGGTATTCTCCGATTTCTTCATGAATCAAATCTATTTCGGCCAGCTTCAAAGACAAAGCCGTCGTACGCTGCTGTCCCTGTGAACCGTACGTCTGCACATCGCGTCCGTTCACATAAAAAAGGACATCATCCCGATGCGGTCCGAATAATGTGACGCCTCGTTCTATTTCTTTTTCTTTTAATTTCGAAAAAGACTCCTGGTAGCTGTTACCTATTTTCGACAAATCTTTGGGATCTGATACATCAAGCGCCGTGTGATACTTAAGCGTCAGTTCTTCAAGTCCCCGGGAAATGCCGGAATGGATCGGCTGCGCCCATTTTTCAAGCTGCGCCGTAAACTGCAGACGTTTGGCGACAACTTTTGCGGCTGCTTCAATCAGCTGATCAGTGAGAACGTCAAGCATAGTCCGGTCAGTCTGTTTCCGGCTTTGCAGCTGTTTCAGAAAATGATTCCGCTGTGAAAGGATTTTTTGATAAAGAGATAAATCATACAGATAAACGGCAGAAACCTGCCCGATCTCCATATCGAGAAATCTCCTCCTCACCTGAGGGCTTCCTTTGACGAGATTTAAATCCTCAGGGGCAAACATAATGGTGTTCAGCGCTCCGACATACTGACTGAGTTTTTGCTGCTCTATATGATTGACCTTGCCCTTTTTACCTTTTTTGGAGATGACAAGCTGCATCGGGATGTCCCCGTTACGCTTCATCACTCTTCCTTCTATTTTAGCATAGTCTTCGTCCCACCGTATAAGTTCTTTGTCATTTGAGGTGCGGTGTGATTTTGCCATCGAAAGGACATAGATGGCTTCCATCAGATTGGTTTTGCCTTGGGCATTTTCCCCGATGATCACATTCACCTTGTTTTCGAATTGAAGCTCAGCGCGCTCATAATTACGGTAGGATGTTAATTCTAAATTTTGGATATACAACCGCTGTCACCCGCTTTAATTGACGACTTGAAATGAACCAAATCCTTCAATCGCGACCACGTCTCCAACGTAAAGCTTTCTGCCGCGGCGATTGTCAGGTTCATTGTTGACAGTCACCTCATGCTCGCTCAGAAACCACTTCGCCATGCCGCCGGACTGAATCACATCGGCTAATTTTAAAAACTGGCCAAGCGTAATCATTTCTGTATCAATCGAAATCGGATTTGCCATATTATCGACCTCTTTCAAATATCACTAATATCTAATTGTACTAAAAAATCCTGAAATAAGGAAAGGGAAAACTTGAGGGAGCGGCTGATGAATAGAAAAGCTGCCGAACTAAGCCGGCAGCACATTCTGTTTGATTAATACGTTCTGACCGGAAGGATGAGCTGAACGATGGTTTCATCATTCGGCGTACGGATAAGAAACGGTCTCATCGCTCCCGTAAAGCTGATACGGATGTCCGCTCCTTCAAGTACTTTCAGTGCGTCCATCATATATTTTGGACTGAATGAAATATTTAATTCCTCGCCGTCAATCTGGTCAGCCAGCACAGCTTCGACCACTTTCCCGATTTCCGGAGAATTTGATGAAATCTCCAGCGAATCCGCCGGTTTGGCAGAAAGCTTTACAACGTTGTTTCGGCCTTCTCTCGCCAATAAAGAAGCACGGTCTATCGCCTGTAAAAATTCCTTCGTGTTCACGACGATTTCCGTTTTGCTTTCCTGCGGAATTAAGCTGGTCGTGTCCGGATAGTTTCCGTCAAGCAATCTTGAGAAGAACAATACGTTTTTCGCTTTGAACAGAACTTGAGTTTCTGTAATGACGATATCAACCAGTTCTTGGTTGTCATCAAGAATTTTGCTCAGCTCGGTTAAGCTTTTCCCGGGAATGACCACGTTATAAGAGCTGTCTTCCGGAATATCAAGCTTCGCCTTTCTTAAAGCGAGTCGGTGGCTATCCGTGGCAGTGCATAATAATTCACCGTTTTCGACTTTCCAGTTTACACCTGTCAAGATAGGGCGTGTTTCTGAGGCGGACACAGCGAACACGGTTTGGCGGATCAGGTTTTTTAAAAGATCCGTCGGAATCTGAATGGCATGATGCTCTTCGATTTGCGGTAGATGCGGATATTCATCTGCATCAAGGCCGTTTAAATTAAATTCGGCTTTTCCGGAACGGATAATCGTTAAATATTGATTTTGAACTTCGATTTCAACAGTCGCCATCGGCAGTTTTTTAACGATTTCACTGAAGAAACGCGCTTGCAGTACGATACTTCCCGGCTGATCGATCGTCACGATTTCTTTATCATCATCTTCTTTCGGAATGAATGACTCGATTGAAATATCAGAGTCACTTCCTGTGAAAGATACACCTTCATCTGAGGCGACGATCTTAATACCAGTGAGAATGGGAATTGTGGTTCTGGATGAAACGGCTTTTAGAACGTCTTGTACACTTTCGACTAAACGATCTTTTTGAATCGTAAATTTCATGTTTATCCTCCTAACGGATAATATAATTAATATATTTTAAAAATAGCAGTAGTAATAGTAGGGCCTGTGGATTTGTGGATAAGTTGTGAAAAAGACAGGAAACACAGCCTATCCACATGTGGACAGACTGTGTATGGCTATGAAAAAGTTATTCACACTTTCCCCGATTCATCCGAGGACACTATTATTTAAGAAGTTCTTTTATTTCTTTCACCTGCTGCTGAAGCTGCTCGTCATCAATCAGCAGTTTTGAAATCTTTTCATGGGCGTGAATGACGGTTGTATGGTCTCTGCCGCCAAATTCTTCCCCGATTTTAGGCAAAGAAGAATCTGTCATTTCTCTTGAAAGATACATCGCGATTTGTCTTGGGAACGCCACGGATTTCGTACGCTTTTTCGCTTTGAAATCTTCAAGCTTAATGTTGAACTGCTGTCCGACAATCCGCTGAATCTCTTTTATCGTAATGACCTTCGGCTTAGAAGACGGAATAATATCTTTCAATGCTTCTGCAGCCAGGTCTGCGTTAATGTCTTTATTGATTAAGGATGAATAGGCGACAACCCGGATTAATGCCCCTTCCAGTTCGCGGATGTTACTGTCAATCTGATTCGCGATGTAAAGCATGACCTCGTTCGGAATATCAAGGCCTTCCGCCTTCGCTTTCTTTCTCAGGATGGCAATCCGCGTTTCCAGATCCGGCGGTGTGATATCCGTAATCAATCCCCATTCGAACCGCGAACGCAGGCGGTCTTCAAGGGTCGGGATCTCTTTCGGCGGTCTGTCGCTGGAAATCACGATTTGTTTGCTTTCTTCATGAAGCGTGTTGAATGTATGGAAAAACTCTTCCTGTGTTTGTTCTTTTCCGGCTAAAAATTGAATATCATCTATCAAAAGTACATCAACGTTCCGGTAGCGGTTGCGGAAATCAACGGCTTTATTATCGCGGATTGAGTTGATGAATTCATTTGTGAATTTTTCAGAAGATAGGTACACCACTTTGGCTGAAGGATTATGATCAATGACATAATGGCCGATCGCGTGCATTAAGTGGGTTTTTCCTAAGCCGACTCCCCCGTATATAAATAAAGGGTTGTACGCTTTAGCGGGTGCTTCCGCCACAGCCAGTGATGCTGCATGGGCGAATCGGTTTCCCGATCCGATGACGAATGTGTCGAATGTATATTTCGGGTTGAGCATGCTTTGGGGAAAATCAGACGGTTCCTCTTTTGCCGCTTTTTTCACTTGCGGTTTCGGTAAAAAGTTTTCTTCGTCCTGATTTTGAGGAATGACAAATTTGACGCTCAATTCTTCCCCGGTTAATTCGTATATGGTATCTGCAATGAGATGTAAGTACCTGGACTCCAGCCAGTCTCTGGCAAATTCATTGGGAGCGGTGATGGTTAAGGTATCCCCTTGCAGCGAATGGGCTTTCGTCGACTTCATCCAAGTTTCGAAACTCGGTTTGCTTAGCTTTTTCTCAATTTGAGCTAGAGCTTGATTCCAAAGATCTAATATATTCTCCATTATCCGGCACAGCCCTCCTTTTCTTTAAAAATCAGCGCCCTTTCCCTGTTATAGAACACAAAAAAAGAGCATATGGCTCTGACCATTCGTACACACGAAATGTTGAAAACATATAGTATAGTAGAAAAACAGCTTTTCGACAAATTCCACAAGTTGTGGACAACAATCTACACAAGCTGTGTAAAAACAATCCACAACTTATCCACAGTTTGTGGATAAAGAGAATGGGCTGGATAAGTAATTAAGAGTTAAAACACAAATATAATATCAAATTAAGCGAGGACTTGCAATGGTTCTCGTAATCTTATCCACAAACCTGACAACTTGTTGAAAAATCTTTGTCCACAGGGGTTAGCAATGTGAAAATGTTGTCGATAACGACTGTGGATATTAAAAAAAGGCAAAAAAATTATCCACATGTCGTTTTTTCGGGGGAGCGCGGCTTTTTTTTGCGTTAAAAAAAGGAATATGAAAAATAAGGTTTCTAAACTGGTTAAGGTATGTTATCCTATTATGGTTGTAAGAAATAAAAGCACTGCTAAAGTTGACAATGAATAGGCAGCACAAATATAATAAGTAAGACTGTCTTTAACAGCTATTCCTCGAGGGAGGTGTCATAAATGAAAAGAACATTCCAACCGAATAACCGTAAACGCAGTAAAGTTCATGGCTTCAGAAGCCGTATGAGTTCAAAAAACGGTCGTCTAGTATTAGCACGCCGTCGCCGCAAAGGCAGAAAAGTATTATCAGCTTAGGCCACTGAATAATGTCAGTGGTCTTTTTTCACATTAAGAGAAAAGTGATGTCATGCGTCGCCCGGTACTGGAGAAATTTCTTCAGTATTCCGGCGGCCCGTTTTTTTTAGATAGAAATAAAAGTTTCTGCGAGTGAATATCGGAGTGAATTAAAGTGAAGAAGCGAAATCGGTTAAAGAAAAATGAAGATTTTCAAAAAGTGTTTAAACGCGGAACGTCTATGGCAAACCGCCAGTTCGTGCTGTATACGCTTGATCAGCCGAAACAGGAAGAGCTCCGGGTAGGGCTTTCTGTCAGTAAAAAAATCGGCAATGCCGTCGTGCGCAATCGGGTGAAGCGGTTAATCAGACAGGCTGTTCAGGAGGAAAAAGAGCTGCTCAAGCCGAAAGATTTTATTATTATCGCAAGAAAACCCGCCGGCGATCTCAGTTTTGAAGAAACGAAAAAGAGTCTGCAGCACTTATTCAGAAAAACCTCATTATATAAGAAATCTTCGTCAAAATAGCTCATATTTTGTTTTCTTCACGTTTTTAAAAGCGCTTCCTTTTATTTGGCGAAAAATGAACGCCATTTGAAACTGAAAGATGCTAAAATACATACAAGGTTCATAAAGATTGGTATAGGAGGAAACGTTCTTGAAAAGGAGAATATGGTTACTACTGAGTATGGTCGGTATGCTCGTGCTGCTGGCCGGGTGCTCGAGTGTGAAAGAGCCGATTACGGCGAATAGTCCGCATTTCTGGGACAAATATGTTGTGTATCCATTGTCAGAAGTCATTACGTACGTAGCGAAACTGACGGGCGATAACTATGGTTTATCGATCATCATCGTTACGATTTTAATTCGTCTGCTGATTCTGCCGCTGATGATCAAGCAGCTTCGAAGCTCAAAAGCAATGCAGGCGCTGCAGCCTGAAATGCAGAAGCTCAGAGAAAAATACAGCTCTAAAGATCAAAAAACGCAGCAGAAGCTTCAGCAGGAAACGATGGCCCTGTTTTCAAAGCACGGGGTAAACCCGCTGGCGGGATGTTTCCCGATCCTGATTCAAATGCCGATTTTGATCGGATTCTACCACGCCATTATGCGTACGCAAGCCATTTCACAGCACAGCTTTTTATGGTTTGACCTAGGAGAGAAGGATCCTTACTATATTCTTCCTATCGTTGCGGGTGTGGCCACTTTTGTCCAGCAGAAGCTGATGATGGCCGGAAATCCGACTCAGAATCCTCAAATGGCAATGATGGTATGGATTATGCCGATCATGATTATCGTATTTGCGATCAACTTCCCGAGCGCGCTTTCTCTGTATTGGGTAGTCGGAAACCTGTTTATGATTGCTCAGACATTCCTTATTAAAGGACCTGACATTAAACACGATCCGGAAACGCAGAAAGCGGGAGGAAAGAAAAAGTGAAGAAGGTGACTGCTGCGGGACGGAATGTCGAAGAAGCAGTTCAATCAGGCCTTCAGGAACTTCAACTGACGAAAGATCAAGTAGAAATAACGGTGGTGCAAGAAGAATATAAAGGGTTTTTGGGTATTTTCGGGAAAAAGAATGCGATCGTAGAACTGGAAGAGAAAAGAAATCCTGTTCAGGAAGCGAAAGCGTATTTGGAAGAAATCATCCATTCCATTGCCGGGCCTTCTGAGATTGTTACGGAAGAAAACAAGAAAACAGTCTGTTTTCACATTAAAGGTGAAAAAGCGGCGCTGCTTATTGGCAAAAGAGGACAAACACTCAATGCCCTGGAAACATTGACGCAGCTTGTTTTGAACCGCGGCTCCGGCCAGTATCGCCAAGCTGTTGTCGACGCTGAGAATTATCGGCGGAAAAGAAGAGAAATTCTGGATCAGCTGGCAAACAGGCTGGCCAAGCAAGTGTCGAAAACGAAAAAAGATGTGCATTTAGAACCGATGCCGTCAGGTGAAAGAAAAATCATCCATGACGCGCTGTCAAAGCATCCAAATATCAAAACATTTTCTACCGGTGAAGGCCGGTACCGCCATCTCGTTATTTCCCATAAAGATAGCAGAAAACCGAAGTCCGGGTAAAATCGGAACTTCGGTTTTTTTATTGGTAAAAATGGCTCTATTCCTAAGCAGAATCGCATTTTTTGCGTTTAAGTTTTTTCTTTTTCGGTCTATGCTGTTGATAAAAAAGGTTTTAGGAAATAAAATTAATTGTTATTCACATGTGGATAAGTTAAAGTAATAAGGGATGAATTTCTGCCTTTGTGGATAACGTATCTTCCACTTCAAACCAAACTATGTTATCTTTTAATTTTGGCGTAAATAAAATTTTTTATATAGATGGAAACAGAGATAAAGAGAGGTGAACAGCATGGATACAATTGCAGCGATTTCAACTCCGATGGGTGAAGGCGCGATCGCGATCGTTCGGCTGAGCGGCCCGGAAGCCGTAAAGATCGCCGACAAAATGTACAAGGGTCCGAAAGGCAAAACGCTCAGTTCGGCAGAATCGCATACCATTCATTACGGGCATATCGCGGACAGCACGACGGGACGGATTATTGAGGAAGTCATGGTGTCTGTTTTAAGAGCGCCCAGAACATTCACAAGGGAAGATGTCATTGAAATCAATTGTCACGGAGGTATTGTGACGGTTAATCAGGTGCTCCAGCTTGCTTTAAGAGAAGGTGCGAGACTGGCAGAACCCGGTGAGTTTACGAAGCGCGCATTTTTAAACGGACGGATTGACCTATCACAGGCGGAAGCGGTGATGGATCTGATCAGGGCCAAAACGGACCGTGCCATGAATGTCGCCATGAACCAGATGGAAGGACGGCTTTCCGCGCTTGTCCGCCGTCTGCGTGATGAGTTGTTAGAAACACTTGCCCATGTTGAGGTTAATATAGATTATCCGGAATATGATGACGTCGAAGAAATGACGCATCAGCTTTTAGTGGAGAAGGCAAGCGGCGTGAAGAAAGAAATCGAGGCGCTGCTCCGTACGTCTGAGCAGGGGAAAATTCTGCGTGAGGGACTGTCTACCGTGATCATCGGCCGTCCGAACGTCGGAAAATCCTCTCTGCTTAACAGCCTTGTCCATGAAACGAAGGCGATCGTAACCGATATTCCGGGAACGACGCGTGATGTGATTGAGGAATATGTCAACGTGCGAGGCGTGCCGCTTCGGCTTGTCGATACCGCGGGAATCCGTGAGACAGAAGACATCGTCGAAAGAATCGGTGTGGAACGGTCACGGCAGGTTCTGAAGGAAGCGGATCTCATTTTGCTTGTGCTTAACCACAGCGAAGAGCTTTCTGAAGAAGATGTGAAATTGTTTGAAGCGGTTGAGGGAATGGACGTCATTGTGATTATGAATAAGACGGACCTTGAGGCTAAGATTGACGCTGAGCGCGTCAAGGAACTGGCGAAAGGCCGGCCTGTCGTCACGACCTCATTGCTGAAAGAAGAAGGCATTCAAGATTTAGAGGAAGCGATTCAGTCGCTATTTTATACAGGAGCGATCGAAAGCGGAGATCTCACCTATGTCAGCAACACCCGTCATATCTCGATTCTGCATCAGGCAAAGCAAGCGATTGATGATGCGCTGAACGGAATTGAACAGGATGTTCCGATTGATATGGTCCAAATTGATTTGACAAGGTGCTGGGAACTGCTGGGCGAAATCATCGGTGATGCCGTCCACGAAAGCTTAATTGATCAGCTCTTTTCACAATTTTGTTTAGGTAAATAAAAGGGAGGAAAAAACCATGGGGTATGAAGCAGGCCAATACGACGTGATTGTCATCGGCGCCGGGCATGCCGGTGTTGAGGCTGCCCTCGCATCCGCGCGCCAGGGAGCCAAAACGCTTGTTTTGACGATTAATCTTGATATGGTTGCGTTTATGCCATGTAATCCGTCTGTCGGCGGCCCCGCGAAAGGGATTGTCGTCCGCGAAATTGACGCGCTCGGCGGAGAAATGGCTAGAAATATAGATAAAACTCATATTCAAATGAGAATGCTGAATACAGGAAAAGGTCCGGCCGTACGGGCGCTGCGTGCGCAGGCGGATAAATTCCAATATCAGCACGAAATGAAGCATACGCTGGAAAAAACACCGAATTTGACACTTCTTCAAGGGATTGCCGAGCGTTTAATCATTGAAGACGGAGAGTGCCGCGGTGTCATTACGCAAACCGGTGCTGAATACAAGGCAAAAACGGTCGTGCTGACAACCGGAACGTATTTAAGAGGGCGGATCATTCTCGGTGATCTGTCTTACTCAAGCGGCCCGAATAACCAGCAGCCGTCTATTAAACTTTCTGAGCACTTAGAGGAGCTCGGTTTTGATCTCGTCCGTTTTAAAACGGGCACGCCTCCTCGTGTCTCAAGCGATTCCATTGATTACAGCAAAACAGAAATCCAGCCGGGGGACCCGGTTCCGCGCGCTTTCTCATATGAAACGGTTGAATACATTACCGATCAGCTGCCTTGCTGGCTGACTTACACGAGTCCTGAGACTCATGAGATCATCGACAGCAACCTGCATCGTTCGCCAATGTATTCCGGTATGATTAAAGGAACGGGACCGAGATACTGCCCTTCGATTGAAGATAAAGTCGTTCGGTTTAATGATAAACCGCGTCATCAGATTTTCCTTGAGCCGGAAGGCAGAAATACGCAGGAAGTATACGTTCAAGGTTTATCCACGAGTCTTCCTGAGGACGTGCAGCAGCGGATGCTGGCGACCATTCCGGGACTGGAAAAGGTGCAGATGATGAGAGCCGGATACGCGATTGAGTATGACGCAATTGTACCGACACAGCTCTGGCCTACACTGGAGACGAAAAAAATCCCTAACCTGTACACAGCCGGTCAAATTAACGGTACATCAGGTTATGAGGAAGCGGCCGGGCAAGGAATTATGGCAGGGATCAACGCAGGCCGCAAAGCGCTTGGAAAAGAAGAAGTGATCCTCAGCCGTTCCGATGCTTATATCGGTGTATTGATTGATGATTTGGTAACGAAAGGAACCAATGAACCGTACCGTCTGCTGACTTCACGGGCGGAATACAGACTGCTGCTCCGTCACGACAACGCGGATCTTCGTCTGACGGAAATCGGCCACGATATCGGCTTAATTTCTGATGAGCGCTATGAAGCGTTTGAGAAGAAAAAAGCGGCGATCGAGGCGGAGAAAAAACGTCTCTGGTCTGTTATTATCAAGCCGTCTCCTGAGAATCAGGAATATATCCGTTCACTCGGCGGAAGCGAGCTGAAAGACGGAGTGCGCGGCACAGATTTAATGAAACGTCCGGAAATGAATTACGAAACAGTGACAAAACTTGCGCCTGCAGATTCTCCGGTTCCGCAAGATGTGGCGGAACAAGTGGAAATTCAGGTGAAATATGAAGGATATATCGAAAAATCCTTGCAGCAAGTGGAAAAGCTGAAGAAAATGGAAAACAAAAAAATCCCTGATCGGATTGATTATGACGCCATTAAAGGAATTGCTACTGAAGCCCGTCAAAAGCTGAAAGAAGTGCGTCCTTTATCAGTTGCTCAAGCGTCCCGTATTTCCGGCGTCAATCCGGCAGACATTTCAATCCTGCTGGTATACCTGGAGCAGGGCCGTATTGCCAAGGTAGCTGAATAGAAAGGATGACGGCATGAATATAGAGGAATTTACATCCAGTTTAGCGGAGAAAGGGATTTCCCTTTCTGACCGCCAGCTGGAGCAATTCGAGTTGTATTACCGGATGCTTGTGGAATGGAACGAAAAAATGAATCTGACATCCATCACTGAGAAAAAGGAAGTTTATCTCAAGCATTTTTATGATTCGATAACGGCGGCATTTTATATTGATTTTGAAAAGGTCACCACTCTTTGTGATGTCGGCGCCGGCGCCGGTTTTCCAAGCCTGCCCATCAAAATCTGCTTCCCGCATCTGCATGTCACCATCGTCGATTCACTGAATAAGCGGATTACGTTTTTGGAAACTCTCTCTGATGCTTTACAATTAGAGCATACGACATTTGTCCATGACAGAGCGGAGACATTCGGACAGCGGAAAGACGTCCGGGAAAGCTTCGATCTCGTGACGGCCCGTGCGGTGGCGCGTCTGTCGGTCCTGAGTGAGCTTTGTCTGCCGCTGGCCAAGAAAAACGGCGTATTTGCGGCACTAAAAGCAGCAGCAGCTGATGAAGAGCTGAAAGCGGGGCAAAAGGCGATTAAAGTATTGGGAGGAGAGCTTGAACAAGTTCATTCCTTTACACTTCCTGTTGAAGAAAGTGAACGGAACATTATGATCATTCGCAAGACGAAAAGCACTCCGAAAAAATATCCGAGAAAACCGGGTACTCCAAATAAATCGCCAATTGAAGGGTAATTTAGACAGCCTGATGTGACAATTCCATCATATTTTCTGCAAAATTGATGAAGATACAGCAGGAAAAACCATGAGAAAATAGAATTATAAAAATGGCAGTTTTTAAAGGTGGTGTAGGTACATGAAGCATTCATTCTCTCGTTTCTTCGGGTTTGGTGAGAAGGAAGAGGAACCGGAGATAGCTGAGCATGATACAAACAAAGAAGAGATACTCGAAATACCGGTACATGCTATCGTTCCCAACCGTTTTCAGCCACGCACCATTTTCTCAGATGAAAAAATCAAAGAGTTAGCAATGACTATCCATACACACGGCATCATTCAGCCGATTGTTGTCAGACATACAGAAGATGAAGGACAATATGAGCTCATTGCGGGTGAAAGGCGCTGGAGAGCGGTACAGACGCTTGAATGGGAGAAGATTCCCGCAATTATTAAAGATTTTTCTGATACGGAAACAGCATCTGTCGCTTTGATTGAAAACCTGCAAAGGGAAGAATTGTCCTCCATTGAGGAAGCTCATGCGTACGCAAGGCTGTTAGAACTTCATGATTTAACACAGGAAGCCTTGGCGCAGCGCTTAGGAAAAGGCCAGTCAACGATTGCGAACAAGCTCCGATTGTTAAAGCTCCCGGAACCCGTCCAGGATGCGATTATGGAGAAAAAAATTACGGAACGTCATGCAAGAGCACTGATTCCGCTCAAACAGCCGGAGCTTCAGGTCACATTGCTTGCGGAAATCATTGAGAAAAGCTTAAACGTTAAGCAGACGGAAGACAGAGTGGTGAAAATGCTTGAACAGAATAAGCAGAAACCAAAGCCGAGACGCAAAGCGTTCAGCAGGGATACAAGAATTGCGATGAATACGATTCGTCAGTCACTGTCTATGGTAGAAGACAGCGGAGTCAGACTGAATACTGAAGAAGAAGAATTCGAAGAGTACATCCAGCTTACCATTCGGATACCTAAATAAAAACTCTCCTGATCAGCAGGGGAGTTTTTATTTTAATCAAAAAACTATTTTGAGATAATGATAGATTTATTGTGCACTATACATTGTATATGTAAAATTTTATCTTTTTGTGTCGTGAATTGTCTTTTCACAGTCAAAAAAGTCACTTTATCGGAGAACTTATATTAGAAAGTGTCTTTTTCGTTTACATTTTTTTCACTTGCTGATAAACAAATTATGAAAAAAATAAAACGCTTTACTCTTTTTTTGATAAGATAGAAACAAGACAGTACATGTTCATGTGAAGGTAGGTGACATCGTGGGAAAAATCATAGCAATTACGAACCAAAAAGGCGGAGTCGGGAAGACAACGACTTCTGTTAATCTGGGGGCTTGCTTGGCTTACATAGGTAAAAGGGTTCTTCTTGTTGATATTGATCCGCAGGGCAATGCAACGAGCGGATTAGGGATTGAAAAAGCCGATGTGGATCATTGTGTGTACGACATTTTAGTAGATGATGCAGATGTTACAGATATTATTAAACCGACTTCAGTAGAGAACTTAGATGTCATTCCGGCCACGATCCAGCTTGCGGGAGCGGAAATCGAATTGGTTCCGACGATCTCACGGGAGGTCAGGCTGAAAAGAGCATTAGAATCTGTGAAACAAAATTACGATTACATGATTATTGATTGTCCTCCGTCTCTCGGGTTATTAACGATTAATGCGCTTACCGCTTCAGATTCAGTCGTTATCCCGGTTCAGTGCGAATACTACGCTCTTGAAGGATTGAGTCAATTATTAAATACAGTTCGGCTTGTGCAAAAACATTTAAATACCGACTTAATGATAGAAGGAGTGCTTCTGACGATGCTTGATGCCAGAACGAATCTCGGCATTCAAGTGATAGAAGAGGTAAAGAAATACTTTAGAGATAAAGTGTATCAAACCATTATCCCTCGCAATGTCCGTTTAAGTGAGGCGCCGAGTCACGGCAAGCCGATCATATTATACGATCCGCGTTCGAGAGGTGCGGAAGTATATTTAGATTTAGCAAAGGAAGTGGCAGCGAATGGCTAAAGGCGGGCTCGGAAAAGGGATTAACGCGTTGTTTAATCAGGTTGATTTGTCTGAAGAGACAGTGGAAGAGATTAAAATCAGTGATTTACGTCCCAATCCTTATCAGCCAAGAAAACAATTTGATGATGAGTCATTAGCTGAACTGAAGGAATCCATCATTCAGCATGGCATTCTTCAGCCCATTATCGTGAGAAAATCATTGAAGGGCTATGATATTGTAGCCGGCGAACGCCGTTTCCGCGCCGCAAAACTTGCCGGTAAAGAGACAGTGCCGGCTATCGTGCGGGATTTATCTGAATCGCTGATGCGGGAAATCGCTCTTTTGGAAAACCTTCAGCGTGAAGACTTATCACCGCTTGAAGAAGCTCTGGCATATGACTCACTGCTGAAGCATTTGGATTTAACCCAGGAACAGCTCGCTAAACGGCTCGGGAAAAGCAGGCCTCATATTGCCAACCATTTAAGACTGCTGACGCTGCCGGAAAGCATCCAGAACCTCATTGCAGAAGGTACGTTATCCATGGGACACGGCAGAACCTTGCTTGGTTTGAAAAATAAAAACAAGCTTGAACCGCTTGTGAAGAAAGTGGTTGAAGAACAGCTGAACGTCCGTCAGCTTGAGCAGCTGATTCAGCAGTTAAACAGCAATGTTCCACGTGAAACAAAGAAAAAAGAACCTGTTCAAGATGTTGTGTTAAAAGAGCGGGAATCGTATTTGCAAAATTACTTCGGAACAACAGTAAATATTAAGAGACAAAAGAAAAAAGGGAAGATTGAGATTGAGTTTTTCTCCAATGAAGATCTTGAACGTATCCTGGAACTATTGTCTGAAAGAGAAGCGTAAAAACCATCTTTTTATAAAAAGATGGTTTTTTATATACGTCTTGTCAGCTTATGAAACGGACTGAGCCGTTCCTGCCGGCCTTCTGATTTATCTGTCAGCTGTAACCCCTCTGCTAAAACATTTGCCATGCTCATAACAAGATGAAGCCTCGTATTCTGCAGGACAAAATACTCCATAAACCCGCTGACATTGACGATTCCGTTGATATGGACGTCACCGATTTCAGGAAGGTCTTTTTGAACACCTGCTCCGGGCTTCAGCGGCCCATCGCCGATTTGAAATGACCCTACGCTTTTGACGCGGCCTAAACAAGCATCAACCGCTATAATAAACGGATTTTTATGTAGATGTTGAATATCTTTCAGCTTGTCTTTCATATTGACGGCGTGAACAGGATCTGACAGCGTGCCGTAAACGTGCAATCTGCCTAAATTCATTTTTTCTAACTTTGTTCCTACGAGCGGACCTAATGAATCTCCGGTCGACCGATCTGTACCGATACACACGGTGACTAACGGTCTGCCGGCTGCTTTACGTAAAGATGAAGTAAGGATCGCTTGTATTTGATTCGCAGCAGAAGAATCCGTATGAGAAACATATTGTTTTGCCCGTTCTTGAGAAAAAAGCCCGCCTTTTCGATTCATAAGGTTCACTTCCTTGTCATGTCATACGAGTAATACATTGTTGTTTTTGGTGTTGTATGGTTGTTTACAGTATATCCAGCGCTGCCTTTTTTTATGCTTATGTCATGATGAGCATGCCGGTTGTTTGAAAAGAGCGGGATAGAAAAAAGAACTCAGAGCAGTTATTCTCTAAGTTCATGAAAGAAATAAGACCATTTGATCTACGTCGACATATTGCTGATGATCCAATTTCAGCGCTCTTTTTTCTGTAGAGAAGAGGATAAATCCTAACTGAGCGTAGAGTTTTTTTGCGGGTTCATTTGTTGAAGTAACAGAGAGATGGAGCTGTTCTGTGTCTTTCATCTTTTTTGCCCGGTTGATGGCTTCCGTCATTAAAGCTTTTCCCGCGCCTGACCCTCGGTGTTTGGGGGAAATATACATAGAACCGATAACCGCAATGTGTCTTAGTTTAAACAGCGGATGCTTGGAGATCTTGAGGATTCCTATCAGTCTGTCTTGTTCAAAGGCGCCAAGCACGATAGCATTGCCGGCTTCAAGCCTGGCTTTGAATTTTTCGGACGGCCATTCTTTCTCCTCCTCATAGCTGACGGCGAATGCGTCGGGGTGATCTTTTAAAGCTTTGAGCCTGATATCGGAGTAAGGCTGGGTATCACTTGCGGTTAAACGCCTGATGTACATGATTTGAGCTCCTTATATAAATAAAATTTTCTGAATAGTTAATCGTCGTTATCATACCATATTTGTCCCATTTGTATGAATGTTTGCCGCTGTCACTCAATATAGTAGCAATATGCGGAGATGATCAGAAATTTTATGAGGTGATGAGGGTGTGGAGAGCCGGGATGAAGTGGATGCTGCTCATATTAAGCAGCCAGATTGGGGCTGGATATGCAAGCGGGCAGGAAATATGGCAGTTTTTCGGTGTCGAAAGCGGACTGGCTATTGTATTGTTTACAGTCATGTTTACGATTTCGGCTTATATTGTGTTGAAGATCAGCTATCGGGTTCAATCAACGCACTTTTTACCTGTGCTTGAGCATCTGATGGGGCCGGCTCTTGCTAAAGTCTATGATGTGCTTATTATGTTTTATTTGTTTTCAATGACGATGGTTATGATTGCCGGCGGCGGTGTGACGCTGCAAATGTACAAGCTGCCGTTTTGGATCGGTATTTTTCTTCTTTGCATTGTGACCGTCGGTTTATTCTTTTGGGATATAAAAGGAATATTATCTCTGAATAGTATTTTGATACCGATTCTTGTAGCGGGGCTGTTATATGCATTGGTCTTTTTTCAGACAACCCATCATTACACCTGGACGATAGATTTGACCCGCCAGTATAATTGGCCGGCAAGCATTACCTTCACGTCCTTAAACATCCTTTCTGTTGTCGCTGTTCTTTCTTCAATCGGGAAAGATATGAAGGGACTGGGAGAAGCGAAAATCGCAAGCGTTGCAAGCGGACTGATTTTCGGTATGATTTCATTTGTTTACAATGAAACGCTTGTACAGCTTTCAGGCAGTCTTACACAATATGAGATTCCTCTTTTCGCCGTTCTTGAAGGCGCTCCTTATCCGTTATTTCTTTGTATGGCCGCCGTGCTTTTTTTAGCCATCTATACGACAACCGTGACCGGTCTGTTCGGGCTGTCCAGCCGCATGCTTGCATTTGTGAAATTGCCGAGATGGACGCTCGTATCTCTTCTTTTAGCTGTGATGGTGCCTTTTACGACAATCGGTTTTTCAGATTTGATCGCCATTTTATATCCCATTTACGGGCTTTTAAGTCTTTATTTGCTGGTATGTCTTCTTCTTTACCCTATTTTAGGGAGATGGAAAAAAGTATAATGCTCATTTTGAGTGCGGCCGTTGCTCTTATCCTGTCTTTTTTTGTACAATAAATAAAGCAGTCTATGGAGAGAGGTGAAGGGTCTTGGCGGATAAAGACTTTGGCCTGAATGATATTGTTGAAATGAAGAAACCGCATCCTTGCGGTGAAAACAGGTGGAAAATCATTCGGATGGGAATGGATATTCGGATCAAATGCACGGGTTGTTCCCACAGTGTCATGATTCCGAGAAGAGATTTTGAGAGAAAGCTGAAAAAAGTACTCGTCAAGCATGAGGAGCCTACATCATAAGGGCTGGCGCTCATGCTTTTTCATATAGAGGAGAGGAAGAGGCCCGATGAGCAAAGTGCATCAGTCAGCGTGCCCGCTGAATTGCTGGGACAGCTGCGGCTTTTTGGTGACAGTTGAGGATGGAAAGGTGACGAAAGTAGACGGAGACCCGAATCATCCCATTACAGAAGGGAAAATTTGCGGCCGTGGCAGAATGCTGGAGACGAAAACGAATGCGCCGGAACGGCTTCGTTTTCCTTTAAAAAAGAAAGACGGCGAATTTGTCCGCGTTTCCTGGGAGCAGGCGTTAGATGAAATCGCTGAAAAAATGGCGGTGATTAAGGAGACGTTGGGCACTGCCGCAGTGCTGCACAGTCATGATTACGCCAATAACGGTCTTTTGAAGGCGCTCGACCAGCGTTTTTTCAATGGATACGGCGGTGTGACGGAGATTGCAGGCAGCATTTGCTGGGGTTCCGGCATTGAAGCGCAGCGCTGGGATTTCGGGCGTTCTTACGGGCATGGACCGCTTGATATTTATCACAGCAAGCATGTGATCGTATGGGGCAGAAACGTGTCCCGGACGAATATGCACCTCTATCATCATCTGCAGCAGGTGAAGAAAAAAGGAGCGACACTGACGGTCATTGATCCTATTTTTAACCCGACTGCAAAGCTTGCCGATCGGTATATATCCGTCAAACCCGGCATGGATGGCTGGCTTGCGGCGGGTGTTTTAAAAATATTATGCCAAACCGGCAGAACCGATTCTGATTTCATTCAAAGGCATTCGGTCGGTTTTGAAGAAATAGAAAAGCTTCTACAGACGATTTCTTTTGAGGAGATCATTGAGAAAACAGAAACGTCTTTAGAAGTGCTAGAATATCTTGCTGATTTATATGCTGACGGTCCCGCCTCCACTTTTATGGGTCTTGGGATGCAGAGATATAAAAACGGGGGCGGGACGATACGGTGGATTGACGCTTTAGCTGCGGCGAGCGGAAATGTCGGTATCAAAGGCGGCGGCGCAAACTTCGGAAATGTGCAAGTCGGTGAAAGCTTTGCAAAGGCCGAGCTCACCCGTCCTGATCTGAAGAAAAGTTCGAGAACGTTTTCGATGATGACTCAAGCCGAAGAGGCGCTGAATGCAGCCGATCCGCCGATTGAGATGATCATCGTGACGTGCGGCAATCCGCTGACACAGGTGCCGAATACAAAAAAAGTGAAGGAAGCGTTTGAAAAAACACCGGTCACAGTGGCCATTGATTCGGTCATGACCGATACGGCGAAGCTCTGTGACTATGTGCTGCCGACGGCCGTTGTTTTCGAAGAGGAAGATATTTATTATTCCAGCATGTATCATCACTATGTTCAATATGGCAAGAAGCTTGCGGAACCGCAGGGAGAGGCAAAATCAGACCGCTGGATCTGGACGGAGCTCGCAAAGCATCTCGGATTCGGGGAACTCTTTGATTACAGTACGGAAGATTTCTTGAAAATGGGGCTCTCTTCTTTGGAGAAAGAAGGAATCACCCTTGAGCAATTAAAGGAAAAAGGACATATGCCGCTTCCGGTCAAACAGGTTCCGTGGAATGATTTTCAATTTTTAACCCCGAGCGGAAAATTTGAATTCGTCTCGTCACTGGCAGAAGAGAAAGGATACAGCGGCCTCCCTCAATTGGAAGTGCCGGAGGAGTCTGTTTATCATGACGCCGGACTGGCCGGGAAATATCCGTATACGCTGCTGTCCATTCACCCGCAGCGCTCCAATCATTCACAGCACGTGCCGTTTATTGAAAAGCTTCAGCAGATTCAGGTGGATCTGTCGCCGGATATCGCCGAGGAGCTTTCACTTCAAGACGGAGATACGGCAGAGGTATACAATGACCGCGGCCGTCTGCGCGGCAGGATAAAAATCATGAAGCAGGCTCACCCGAAGACGGTGAATATAGATGAAGGCATGTGGGCGGCATTCGGAGGCTCCGTCAACATGCTCACAAAGGATTCAAATTCCGATAATGGAATGGGAAGTACGCTTTTTGACTGTCTGGTAGCGGTTAAAAAAGGATAATCTAAGGAGAGAGAGGGCGGGAAATGCTTTTTTCTCAGCTTGTCTTTTCCTATGAACCTCCTTATAATTGCTCTAGGTTTACAATACGTTTATACGATGATGGTTTGATATAGAGGAGATGAAAGAATGGCTTTAACTGCTGGAATTGTCGGTTTGCCGAATGTCGGAAAATCGACGTTATTTAATGCAATTACCCAGGCTGGTGCCGAATCAGCCAACTACCCGTTCTGTACAATTGATCCGAACGTGGGGATCGTGGAAGTGCCGGATGAACGTCTGCAAAAGCTGACTGAATTGGTGAATCCGAAAAAAACGGTGCCGACTGCGTTTGAATTCACTGATATCGCGGGGATCGTAAAAGGCGCATCTAAAGGTGAAGGACTCGGAAATAAGTTTCTTTCTCATATCCGTCAGGTTGATGCGATCTGTCACGTTGTACGCGCGTTCGCTGATGACAATATTACGCACGTGTCAGGGAAAGTCGATCCGATTGACGATATTGAAACGATCAATCTTGAATTGATTCTTGCCGACATGGAGACAGTCGAAAAACGCATCACGCGTGTAAGCAAGCTTGCTAAGCAAAAAGACAAAGAAGCGGTTTTTGAATTTGACATTCTGTCTAAATTAAAAGAAGCTTTCGAACAAGAAAAGCCTGCCCGTTCCGTTGAATTTACGGAAGAACAGCAAAAGCTTGTGAAGCAGCTTCATTTGCTTACGTCAAAACCCGTGCTTTATGTGGCAAATGTAAGCGAGGATGAAGTGGCTGATCCTTCAGATAATGAATATGTTGCGAAAATCCGGGAGTACGCCGCGGGTGAAAACGCCGAAGTTATCGTCGTCTGCGCGAAAATTGAGTCTGAAATTGCTGAATTGGAAGGCGAAGAAAAACAAATGTTCCTTGAGGAGCTCGGCATCGAAGAATCAGGTCTTGATCAGCTGATTAAAGCGTCATACTCTCTTCTCGGCCTTGCGACATACTTTACAGCGGGCGAACAGGAAGTGCGCGCATGGACATTCAGAAAAGGCATGAAAGCTCCTGAGTGTGCGGGTATCATCCACACTGACTTTGAACGCGGCTTTATCCGCGCTGAAACGGTTGCTTATGAAGACCTTTTGGCAGGCGGCGGAATGTCCGGAGCGAAAGAAGCCGGAAAAGTGCGTCTGGAAGGTAAGGAATATGTAGTCCAAGACGGAGATGTCATTCATTTCCGATTTAATGTATAGGACACAGTTGTAAAGGGACAAGAGCTTTGGTATAATATAAACTTGTGAGTAATAGAATTATTGCTCCTTGCCCATTATAGGGCCGCTTAGACCAAAAGGAGGTGCAAACAGATGAAAAAGTACGAAGTTATGTACATTATCCGTCCGAACATTGACGAAGAGTCAAAGAAGGCAGTTATCGAGCGTTTCAACAACGTATTAACTTCTAACGGAGCGGAGATCACTGGAACAAAAGATTGGGGTAAACGTCGTCTTGCTTACGAAATCAACGATTTCCGTGACGGTTTCTACCAAATCTTAAACGTTCAGTCTGAAGCTGCAGCGGTTGCTGAATTCGACCGTTTAGCTAAGATCAGTGACGATATCATTCGCCACATCGTTGTTAAAGAAGAAGAATAAGCAATTTGAAATATATAATGTTAAAAGGTGGTCTTTCATATGCTTAACCGAGTTGTATTAGTCGGAAGACTGACAAAAGACCCAGAGCTTCGTTATACGCCAAGCGGTGCGGCTGTCGCCACGTTTACTCTTGCTGTGAATCGTACATTCACGAACCAGTCCGGAGAACGTGAAGCCGATTTCATTAATTGTGTCACTTGGAGAAGACAAGCCGAAAACGTTGCAAACTTTCTTAAAAAAGGAAGCCTTGCCGGCGTAGACGGCCGACTCCAGACAAGAAATTATGAAAACCAGCAGGGACAGCGTGTCTTCGTGACAGAAGTCCAAGCTGAAAGTGTTCAATTTCTTGAGCCTAAAAACAACGGCGGTTCTGGATCAGGCGGATACAACGAAGGAAACAGCGGCGGAGGCCAATACTTTGGCGGAGGCCAAAATGATAATCCGTTCGGCGGAAATCAGAACAACCAGAGACGAAATCAAGGGAACAGCTTTAATGATGATCCATTTGCCAACGACGGCAAGCCGATTGACATCTCGGATGATGATCTTCCGTTCTAATAGATTATCGCTATATTCATAACGAGAAAGGTGGGAAATGACAATGGCAGGAGGACGCAGAGGCGGTCGTGCGAAACGCCGTAAGGTTTGTTACTTCACTTCTAACGGCATTACGCACATCGATTACAAAGATGTAGATCTTCTTAGAAAGTTTGTTTCTGAGCGTGGTAAAATCTTACCTCGCCGTGTAACTGGAACACATGCGAAATACCAACGTAAATTGACTATCGCGATCAAACGCGCACGTCAAATGGCTTTACTTCCATACGTAACTGGCGAGTAAGCCGAAAGAAAAGAGCAAGAGCCTGCGGGCTCCTGCTCTTTTTTTATATCAGTCTCCCTCCATCCTGCCGAAATGTTTCACATGAAACATGGAAGTGCTTCTTACACCTTTGTTATCTTGCTCCTCTATTCAAAAACGCGTACTTATAGAATGAATTTGTTTATACTGAAAAACAGGGGGTGGCTGAGATGGAGACAGACAGAAATATCCTGACTGATGAAAAGTGGAGCGCAATCATACACAATGATGCTTCTTATGACGGGGCATTTTATTATGCAGTAAAAACGACGGGGATTTTCTGCCGGCCTTCTTGTAAATCGAGAGTTCCGAATAAAGAAAACGTACTGGTGTTTGATACGGCTGATGCAGCGCTCGATAAACAGTTTCGTCCCTGTAAAAGGTGCCGGCCGAACGGTCTTCGTCTTCCAGATGAAGAATGGATTGCTCAAATCATTGAATACATTGAACACCATTATCACGAATCCCTGACTCTGAGTGTACTGGCCGAAATGTGTCACGGCAGCCCCTATCATTTACAGCGGACATTTAAAAAAATCAGGAGAATATCCCCGATTGCGTATATACAGAAAATAAGATTGTCGAAGGCGGAACACCTTTTAAAGCATACTGATATGACAGTCATGGAGATCGCTCTGACTGTCGGAATTCCAAACACAGCGCATTTCGCGACTCTTTTTAAAAAGAGAACCGGGAGTTCGCCCACAGAATACAGAAAAACCGCCAAAATGGGACAGGGAGGTTCAATATGAATAAAGAGACTGTGATCTATTGGACACTCTTCACACGGAATGATTGGAGCCTGTATACAGCCGCCACATCTAAGGGGCTTTGCTTTATAGGTTCAAATCATGGAAGCTTTGAAGAGCTTGAGCAGTGGGCAAAAAAATCACTGCCGCAATACCGATTGGCACGTGATGATGAAAAGCTGGCGCCTTACACGGCAGAGCTGTCCGAGTACATTGAAAATGGCAGATCAGCTTTTTCAGTGCCGGTAGATCTTTACGGGACAGAATTTCAGCTTGCTGTATGGAAAGCGCTTATGGACATACCGTACGGCGAGACATACTCCTATTCGGATATAGCAGAAATGATTCAGAAACCGGCAGCTATAAGAGCCGTGGGCGCAGCGATTGGAAAAAATCCGGTATTGATTACGGTTCCGTGCCATCGCGTCATCGGAAAAAACGGGAAACTGACCGGATTCAGAGGCGGTTTAGAAATGAAAAAGCAGCTGCTGGCGTTAGAGGGCGGAAACATTGAAACACTGGAATACCGGCTGAGCCGGACAGGAGGGATCACATGAAACTGATTTCTTGGAATGTAAACGGCTTGCGTGCCGTGATGAAAAAGATAGATATCAATACTTACGTTCAGGAAACGGAAGCCGATATTCTATGTCTGCAAGAAACAAAAGTACAAGACGGACAAGTATCATTACAGCCTGAAGGATATCACGCCTATTGGAACTATGCGGTGAAAAAAGGCTACTCAGGCACGGCTGTTTTTTCGAAAGAAAAGCCGCTGCACGTGTTCTATGGACTGGGGATTGACGATCATGATCAAGAAGGACGGGTGATCACCCTTGAATTTGAGAACGTGTTTGTCGTCAACTGTTACACGCCAAATGCCAAACGCGGATTAGAGCGAATTGATTACCGTCTTCAATGGGAAGCCGATTTTAAGGATTATCTGCAGAAGCTTGACCGGAAGAAGCCCGTGATCTTATGCGGCGATCTGAATGTCGCACACAGGGAGATAGACTTAAAAAATCCGAAAGCCAACCGGAAGAACGCCGGCTTCTCGGAGCAGGAGCGGGAAGCGTTCAGCGCCCTGCTGAACGCGGGATTTACCGACTCATTCCGCTATTTATATCCTGATCGGGAAGGCGCCTATTCCTGGTGGTCTTACAGGACGAACGCACGTGAGAAAAACATCGGCTGGCGGCTTGATTACGTCATTGTTTCAGACAGACTGAAGCCGCGGATCAGCGAAGCGGCCATTTGTGCCGATATCATGGGTTCTGACCATTGCCCTGTTGAAATGACAGTGGATTTATGATGAGATAGCAGTAAGAGAAATCCACTCTTGCTGCTTTTTTATCACCGAAAATGGAGGAGCACATGGCAAATATAAAAGAGATTGCGAAACTGGCGAATGTGTCGGTGGCCACCGTATCACGCGTATTAAACCGACACCCGTACGTATCTGAGGAGAAAAGGCGTCTTGTGAATCAAGTGATGAAGGAGCTGGATTATACCCCTAATCGAACCGCCATTGATCTGATTCGCGGAAAGACCAATACAATCGGTGTGATTTTGCCGTACAGCGACCATCCCTGCTTTGACAAAATTGTAAACGGTATCACGAAGGAAGCGTTTGCCCATGATTACGTGACAACCCTTCTCCCCACCAACTATGACCCCGCTATAGAGATGACCTATTTCGAACTGCTGAAAATGAAAAAAGTTGACGGACTGATTGTCACGTCCCGCGCGAATGAATGGGAAACCGCCGTGCCTTACCTTGAATACGGCCCCATTGTCGCTTGTGAATATACACACCATCAAGAGATTCCCTGCGCTTATAATGACAGGCAGCATACAGAGAAAGCTTTTTGTATTTGAAAAACCGCGGACATCAAGACGTTGCTTTTACATGTGTGCGGGGAGCGGAAAAAAGCCCGAGTACGGCCGACAAGGTAACCGCATATAAGGCCGTTTTCGGCTCTCTTGATGAAACCCGCATTCTGGTCGGATGCCATGATATGGACGACGGAAAGTGGGCGGGTGAGCACTTCTGGGGTTTCGACAAGGCGCCGACGGCCATCTATGCGCACAGTGATGATGTGGCTGCCGGCTTGTACCAGTTTGCGAAAGAACAGAAATGGGACGCGGAGATCATCGGAGAGGGAAATCTGAGCGTCAGCCGGGCATTGAATATTCCATCCCTGGAACTTCATTTGGAACGGGTCGGAAAGGAAGCATTTTTATTGTTTTTTCACGAAGAAACGGCTAAAAAACAAATTATGCATCAATTTCAGCGGAAAAAGTCTTGAGCTGAAATGGGTTTCATGCTTTATAAATAGATTGAGAAAAAAAGGGAGGCGGACATATGCGAATTGAACATGCAGCGATATGGGTGAAAGATTTAGAACGAATGAAAGAATTTTATGAGACATACTTCGGCGCCAAGGCCAATGACCTTTATCATAATGAGAAAAAAGATTTCAAATCGTATTTTCTGACATTTGACTCTGGATGCAGGCTGGAACTTATGAAAAAAGGCGGCATTGATGAAGCTCCGTCACAGAATATGACCGGATGGGCGCATCTCGCATTTTCTACAGGCAGCAAGGAGCGGGTGAATGAATTGACGGAGACGTTTAAAAACGACGGATTTCAGGTTGTAAGCGGCCCGCGCGTGACGGGGGACGGATATTATGAGAGCGTGATAGAGGATGGGGAAGGCAATTTGATAGAAATCACGGTGTAACAGTGCGGGGGAACCCGCACTGTTTTATTGATTAAATTTGCTGTGCATTTGTTTTCGGGCCGAAGAGGATTAACAGAACGGAACATAGAAGCCAGCAGCCGCCGATGAACAAAAAGACGCTGATGTAGCCGAGCTTAACGGCAATAAATCCGACGAGCAGGGAGCCGAATATATTGGAAAAACGGCCGAGCCCGTACGCCAGCCCGCTCCCTGCCGAGCGATATTCCGTAGGATACGGCTCCGATGTATATGCGTATAAGTTTGAGGTGAAGATCCGTTCCGTGACGTTAACGACAAATCCAAACACAATAATCATGACGGGAATAAACGTCATGCCGTATAACAGTCCGGCAATGGCAGTCAGAAAAGCACTTGCGGCCAGAATCCATTTCCTTTGGAACGTCTCGGATATCATGGAACCGAGCAATGCGCCAAGCGGTGCGCCGACAGAGTGAAGCACATTATACCACAGCGTTTTTTCCATGGTGATGCCGTTGCTTTTCAGCAGGCTGGGCACCCATGAAGCAAAGCCGTAAAAGCCAAAGGTTTCCAGAATCCATACCGCTGACAGGATGATGGTGATCTTTAAATTCCTGCCCTGAAACAGCCCTAAGTAGCCTGCGTGCTTCACTGTATGTACTTCTGCCGCCTCTTTTGGCGCGGGAAGCGGGCCTTTTTCTTTCTCTGCACGTGCTTCAAGCCGGTTCATAATGGCGTTTGCCTGATCATATGCGCCCCGATTTTCGTGCCAGCGCGGCGATTCCTCAAGCCGGCGGATAAAAAAGAAATAAATGAGACCGGCCGCCCCCCATACGAATATGAGCCGCCACCCCCATGAGCCTAAAGGGATGACAAAAGCGGAAACAACGTTTGTAACGGGAACGCCGACCAGCCCGATCATGGCGCAAAGGGAGATGTATTTTCCCCGTACGGAGGATGGAAAAAATTCCGCCAAATAGCTGTTCGTCACAATCATGGCGGCCGCGACGCCGAGCCCGGTCAAGAATCGGAAAATCATTAAGGACGGAATATCCCATGCCAGCGCATTCAGAAAAGATGAGATCGAAAAGACAAGGACAAAACAATTCAGCGCTTTTTTCCTGCCGATCCGATCGGACAGCCTTCCGCCGATGGAGGCGCCTAAAAACATGCCCAGGAAGGATGCGGCCGTGATGTCGGCAATGGTGGACAGCTTCACGCCCCAATGCTCAATCAGCGCCGGAGCCACGTTGCTGAGCGTAAACAGATCAGCGAGATCAAAAAAATAGATGATTCCGAGAGCGGTTAATACTTGATAGTGCACACGTGAAATGGGGAGACGGTCTAATCGGTTCGCTACATTTGAGAATGTCTGATGTTTCATAAAAAACCCCCTGACTTTGCAATTGTGATCAGAAAATACTGTAAATTTATCTGACGAATACATTATAAAGGTCTTTTTTTGGCAAAAACAGAGTGTAAATAACCAGAGCCAAAGGAAACGGCATAGCGCTTTCTTCTTAAAATATATAACATTTCCTATATCTGTTTTTGTTTATATTGTAAAATGTTGAAGGAAAGGAAGTTGATGCATAAATATGAATACGTTTGTACGCCCAGCAGAGGGAAGAAATAGCGTATGGAGATATCTTCTTTCTCTGTTGGTCATTGTGGGTTTGTTCTTTTTCGGAAGCATACTGACCGTGTTTTATATGTTTCTCACGTCCGCTTTCAATCCTTCACTGACGATAAATTGGGATGAGGGGGCATTAAGTGACCCGCTGGCGGATATTTATTTACAGCATATCGTCTATTTCATTGCGATTCCGGGCATTTGGATAGCGGTTCGTTTCATTATGAAAAGGCGGTTTTTATCCATCATCACACCGAATCAGTCGCTGAACTGGAAGAGGATTTTCTTTGGATTCGGCACATATGTTGTGCTGATGTTTGTCGCGGGGCTGATTGATTTTACAATTCATCCGGATCGTTTCATGCTTCAGGAATTCCATGCTTCACGTTTTCTGCTGCTGTTAGCGGCGGCCGTCTTGTTGGTGCCGATTCAAACCTCTGCGGAGGAATTTCTCTTTCGCGGTTTTCTGCTTCAGTTCGCCGGAAAATTGACAGCAAACGCGGTAGTTCTGACGGTCATTATCGGCGGATTATTCGGCGCACTTCATTTCGGAAATCCGGAGATGGAAAATGGAGCTCTCTGGGCGGGAATCGGATATGTCACCATCGGCATGATCTGGACCTTTATCACGATTAAAACGGGCAGTATGGAGATGTCCCTTGGCGGTCACGCTGCCAATAATATGTTTTTATTTATCTTTCTCACAGAGGATCATTCGGTGTACGGCGGCATTCCGTCGATATTTACAACAGCAGCCGGCGGCTATGAAATATATGATTGCATATCGACTCTGGTGATCAATATCATCTTCGTATGGCTCGCGTTCCGTTTTGTGAAAAAAGAAAAGCAGCAGGCCGCCTAGGCTCTGCTGCTGATTTGTAAGGTGTTCATCGCTTCATCAATATCCGTCGTCGGCCTCCGGCAGGCGAAATTCTCGCAAATGTAGACCGTTGTCTTTCCGTCGATCATTTGATAACCCGCGGCAAAATCAGAAATGCCGACAAGCTCATCCGGATGTTCTGCGGCGAGAATCGTATAGGCGGGAGTGAAATGCTCCTGAAGCGCCTCAATGAAACGTTTTCTGTCCGGGTCATCTTTCCTTCCGAAAACAACAATTTCTTTTTGGGGCATTGTATGTGCCAGTACGCTTTGCATGAAGAAAGTGTTGCTGCTCGGATAGGCCTCTATTTCCCGTTTGAACACGGAAAACATCGCTTCGGCTTTTTCAATCAGTGATATATCACCCGTCAGGCGGCCGAGACGAAGCAGCTGTACGGCAGCCGCGCTGTTTCCGGAAGGCACGGCCCCGTCATAAACCTCTTTTTCCCTGACAAGAAGGGTCTCAGCATCATTCCCCGTAAAGAAGAAACCTCCGTGCCGTTCATCCCAGAACAGCTCCAGCATTCTTGTACATAACGTTTTCGCTTTCTGCAGATAAGACGGATTAAAACCCGCTTCATACAGTTCAAGGTAAGCCCAGATGAGAAAAGCGTAATCATCGATAAACCCTTTGTTTTTCACTTCGCCCTCGCGATAGCGGACCATGACGCGCCCGTCCGGCATGAGGTGCCGTTCGAGAAAGCGGATCGCTGTTTCCGCCATGCTGAGAAAGTCAGGCTCGTGAAATACCTTTGCGGCTTTTGCCAGCCCGGCAATCATGAGCGCGTTCCATGAGGTCAGCACTTTGTCATCTGTATGCGGATAGCTTCTGTTTTCACGGGCCTCCAGCAATTTTGTTCTTGCCTCTTCAAGGCGTTCGGCCAGCTCATGTCCGGTGAGGCCGGTCTCTTCGAGGATGGCCTCACGCCGCGTGAAAATGAGGTGCGGGATGTTTTCGCCTTCAAAATTGCCTTGATCTGTAATGTTATACACCTTGCAGTAAAGCGGGCCGAGTTCATCACCGAGAAGGTTCATGATTTCTTTTTTGGACCATATGTAATATTTCCCCTCACGGCCTTCGGTATCAGCGTCTAAAGCTGAGAAAAAGCTGCCGTCTTCGTGTATCATTTCCCGCTGAATAAACGTTACGATCTGCATCGCAATCTGTTTGTAGCGCTCATTACCCGTGACTTGGTAGGCTTCCGTATATGCGGTCAGGAGAAGGGCGTTGTCATACAGCATTTTCTCAAAATGCGGCACGAGCCATTCATTATCAGTCGAGTAGCGGGCGAATCCGAACCCGATGTGGTCAAAAATTCCGCCGTTCGCCATGCCGTCGAGTGTCTTGGTTACGCCGGCCAAAGCCTGTTCCTTGCCCGTATAGCTGTAGTAGCGAAGCAGAAACATGAGCATATGCGGCATCGGAAATTTCGGAGCCTGGCCGAACCCGCCGTACACCGTATCAAACCCGCCGGCCAGCTGGCGATACGTGTCATGAACCGCCTGTTCGCCAAGAATGCCCTCAGCCGGGTGAACCTTGACTTCAAGATGAGCGGCGGCGTTTTCGGCGATATCCTCGACATGCTGCCGGTCATTCGCAAACGTTTCGGACAGATGTTCAAGCACATCGATAAAGCCCGGGCGGTTAAATTTGCTCGTCTTCGGAAAATACGTCCCCGCATAAAACGGCTTCTGATCTGGTGTGACGAACACGTTCAGCGGCCACCCGCCCTGCCCCGTCATCAGCTGGCATACTCTCATATACACGGAATCCACATCAGGCCGCTCTTCACGATCAACCTTGATGGCTATGAATTTATCGTTTAACATACCGGCGATCTCTTCGTCCTCAAAAGATTCGTGGGCCATTACATGGCACCAATGACATGTGCGTGTAGCTACCCGAGCTAGCTATACCCAATAGATACGAGAACAGGTTTGTTCTCGCGTTTCGCTTTTTCAAATGCTTCTTCTCCCCAAGGGAACCAGTTTACAGGGTTATGAGCATGTTGAAGTAAGTATGGAGACTTCTCAGCGATTAATCTATTGGGTGTATTGTTAGTGGGCATGGGATCACCTTCTTTCACTTTTGCTATTGGTTGCTATTTTTACTTTACCATAATGGAGTTTAGTTTATACCTAATTAGATTATCTAGATTAGATTTTATTTACTCTTCTAAGGAATAACAGCCATATGTGCGCACAACTTTTTTGCAAAATCAAGACTTATAATTATTTGCTGTTTTTTGTAAAGTTGTAACTAATAAAGAAATAATGAAACAAACCTATAGAGGTTTAGTACAGATTTATAAGACGTTGATTATTTATACAGGAGGAGAGAATTAACAATGGTATATTTATATTTATTGCTCGCAATTTTTGGTGAACTTATTGGTTCCTCTATGCTCAAGGCCGCAGAAGGCTTCTCGAAACTTTACCCTACTATTGGTGCAATTATTGCTTTTATAGGTTCCTTTTTCTTCTTATCACTTGCAATGAAGTCCATGCCTTTGAATACCGCCTATGCAGTTTGGTCTGGTGTAGGGATTGTTGCTACTACAATAATTTCGATTTTGATTTGGAAAGAAAAAATTAACATTGCCAGTGTTACTGGGATTGTTTTGATACTTGTAGGAGTTGTAATATTAAACCTTTTTGGACCTGGTCATGGTGAAGCACATAGTGTTGAAAACGCAAGCGCTACGACACACAATGAAACTGATTGAGGTTTTAAAGTTTTATAGGTTTGATAGTGAGGTGTATAAAACCTCACTTTTTTATTTATATCATTTTTAGCTGGATTGGTTTTATTGGGAGTGGGATTACGTTGGACGTCGTGCAATCATCATTAACCCCTTAACGTGGTCTTACTTAATACTTCATATCAGTGGTACAATTAGGAAAAACAAGGGAGCTTGTATATGGAGATTTTAAGTGTGATTTTGCAGTTAGTATTAGTTTTTGTTGGCTGGTTTATAATTACTTATGTTAAAAAATTACCTGATCAAGTACATGCCAAAAATTTAAAAAAAATTGAGCACGATTTAAATACTCAGTTAGAAGAATTTAGAAATAAACTGACAACTGACCTAGAGTTAATGAAAATCAATGAAGCTCAGTTACATATTCATAAGACAGAAGAATTTGTGAGACTTATTAGGCTACTTGTTATGAATTTGACTGATAAAGATTATATAAATGACTTGACAACAAATGAAGAAGTTAAGAAAGAGCATAGTAAAAGCATGACTGAGTTAGGTTCTAAACTTTTTTTCTTTGCATCAGATGATACAGTTAAAAAGTTTGTTGAGTATAGAAAGCAATCTTTAAAAATAAAAGGTGATAAGCCCACAGAAGCTGAAAGATTAATAGTCCTTTTGGGTGAACTAATGGTTTTAATAAGAAAAGATTTGGGATACAGTCAAACAGAATGTGATAAGAATGATTATTTACATATCTTGTTGAATGATTGGGATAAGTATGAACAAAAATATAATAATTGAGGATAACTTTTGTTATCCTCTTTTTATTTTTTAAATATCATGTCAAGCCTCGAAAGTATTACTATTGCCGCAAAAAAAAACGCAATCAGATTGCTTGTGTGTAGCCAAAATGTACCCTTTTACATTAAGAATTGTAAATGGCTAATTGATCTGACATAATACAATTAATGTAAATATTCGAATAATTTTGTAAATCTGCGGGGTGAGATTTTCTTGGATCATACATCTATAAAAAAAGAAAGGATTCCGTATGAAATTTTAATATCTAAGTTGAATTCATGGTATACCACCATAAAGAAAAATATGATTGAAGAAGCCCAAAAGAAGAAGTCGGAAATTGAATCTCTTTTAGAAGAAGTCGAAATGAAGCAAGATGTACTCCTATATTATCAACTTTTAGATTTTAGACATGAACTAATGCTAATTTATTTGAGATCAAAAGATGTTGAAGAAGTTAGAAATACTTACGAAATTTTGAAAGAAAAAGAAGGCAGTTTGTCAAAAATGCTTGAGTATTATTTCTTCTTTTTCATGGGAATGTACGAATTCAGAAGAAAAGAACTTGTTTCTGCAATAAACGCCTATAGTTTAGCTGAAACCAAATTATCAGAGATTGAAGATGAGATTGAACGTGGAGAATTTTATTTTAAAGTATCAGAAGTATATTACTATATGAAACAAACTTATTTTTCACTGAGTTATGCAAAGAGAGCTATAAAGATATACCAGAAATTTGACATTCATGATGAAAGAATACTTCATTGCAGGTTTATCGTTGCTGGAAACTTAATTGATACTTTAAATTACAATAGTGCAATTAAGGAATTGAAAAAAGGATTACAGGATGCTTTTAAAATCGGAAAAAAATATCTTATTGCAACATTTCATATGAATTTAGGTATCGTTTATAGGAGTGTTGGTCAATATGATTTGTCGATTCAAAATCTCATGAAGGCATTGCAAGTCTTTCAAGAGGAAAAGCATATTTTTATGTCTAAAACTTTATTTAATTTGTCTCATGTATTAGCCCAAAAAGGGGAAATGAATAAAGCGTTTCTTTATTTTGAACAAGGAAGTGCCATTGCTATGCGTAACAATGATTATGAATACCAAGCCAAATTCAAATTGTTAAAGGGATTATATTTTTCCGATGAAGATGTTTCTTTGATTAATGAGGCCTTAGATTACTTTCAATCAAAGAAATTATTTGCTGATATTGAAGAATATGCTCATGAGGTTGCAGAGTTTTATTATGAAAAAGGAAATTCTTCACTCTCTAACGAATATTATCGTAAGGTAATAGCAGCCAGAAATGAAATTCGAAAAGGGGAGATTATTCATGAAGAAAAAAATGATTGCCTTGTCGATGACGATTTTAATGGGGATGACAATACTGGGCTTATCCTTTAATTCAGATACCTTTGGTCATCAAGCTAAATCTGAAAACGTAATTAGTATTGCATCAGATCGGCTTGGAAGCTAAAGTAAACCCACTCGTTTTTCGTGAGTGGGCTTTTTTTCTTTATATAGAGATTTCGCATACATGATTAATTCCTGTTTCCATTCGGTTTCTTGACAGAAGTTTCAATTGTGAGTGTTTGTGCTGTATGACATGTGTAGGTAGATTGAAGAAAGATGCTAGTTGATGAATTGTTAAGTTTTGTATTTCGAATAAATGTTCTTTTAATAATTTGTCCGGAAGTAACAATTCAGAAGCGAATATATTTGCTTGGTGTTCTAACTTGTCTTTTAAGACAACGGAGCAATTAGCCACTTTAAAAGCATTTAAATTTTTGTGGAGGAAATAATGTCCTAGTTCGTGGGCTACAATGAATTTTTGGATTGTTTGGTGCGTTAGTTTTTCATTTGTATGGATTATATAACGATTTTCTTCTTTAAGATGTTGAAGTAAACCTTCGGCTTGTCCTAAGTTGTTCTTGGTTATAATTATATTTAGTTGTTCGCAAATTTCATAAACATCATTAGTTCCGTAACTTAACAAGATTAACTGTACTTTATGTTTTATGTTTTTGCTCGTATAAATTGGTATCACTCTTTCCTCTTTAATTCATCAACAAGCTTTATTCCATTTTTTAATGCCTTCTTAATTAGAAGGGCTGTTTCTTCGTCGAACTCACCGTCATTTTTAAAGAGTAGTGTATCCTCATCTTTTAGCTCCTCAATTACTTCATTAAATGTTTGGGTCAATTTTGAAGCTTTATTGTTGCTTTCAATGGGGGCTTTACCTACTAAATAATCAGTTGAAACATTATACAGGTCGCTTAATTGCTTTAATGTTTTTGTGTCTGGATCACGAAAATCTCTTTCATAATTAGAAATGACTTGGTTAGAAATGTTAAGTTTTTGAGCAACTTCAATTTGAGAAAGTCCACGTTTTTTTCTCGCTTCTTTTAATCGTTTTCCTAAACTCATTTTAATTCGTCCAATCTACAGAGAGTTTATTTTTATCTTATCACCACTAATTGTAACCAAGCTAGGACTTATCTATTATCTTTTCGATAAGTTTATTATTGTTGTTGACTTAAACTTAACGCATAAATATAATGGTTTTACACCTATTATATGTAATATAAGGTTTTGCATTGAAATTAAAAAAAGCTTATTGATTTTATGCAAAAAGTTTAATTTTGTATTGACTTAAACGTATAGTTTAATTATAATTAACTTATAAACGAAAAGACGAAAAAGGCAGAAAAGGAGGGAGTTGTTTGAAAGAATTTTTAACTGCTGAAAACATCCAAAACATTTTGGGGGTAGGGCAGGCAAAAGCATATCAAATCATTAGGGAATTAAATAAGGAACTCAAACAAGAGGGATACAAAGTTGTTAAAGGAAAAGTCAGCCGTGCCAGATTTGAAGAGAAATATATTTATAAAACAACGGGGTGAGTGTCATCGGTTTAAACCAAACTCATTTGTTTATGAAAGAAGCTGTTCCGTTGGCCAGACAAATGGAAGGTAATTGGATAGCGCGAATGAAGATTGCTCTTAATTCGGTCATCATAAATCATTATTTAAACCTTCCGTTAACAAATGAAAATGTTAATGAATTACTGCGAAAAGGCGTTTCATATCGCAGGATATGTAAGCATTATGGCATTGGAAGAAAAGACATTGAAAAACTGCGGCAATCATCCATAGTGTGACGTTATATACCACTATAGGGAGCCGTTAAGAATACTTTGAAGGGGGGATGCGATGAAAATAAGAGTGAATGCAACAATCATTACTGATGTTGAAGCTTTAAAGGCTGATAAGGATTTGAATCATTTTAAAGACTATGCCACTTGTGAAACATTCGTTGTTGAAGCTGATAATTATTTGAAGGCTAATAAAGAAATATCTGAGCTGTTAAAAGGCTGGGATTGGTGGTGTATCTGGTCTACTCGTCCATTGAGTAAGAAGGAAAACCAAGTGTTTACTTTGTATAACGATGATCTGTATAACTTATGTCGCTAGGAGTGTTTGTTCTTTGAAAACTACATATAAACAAAAAAAGCGCCTTGACGAATAATCATCAAGAACGCCGGAAAATAAAAACTAGACACTTTTATTATACGGTATTCTTGTTGAAATGTCATGCGTGAGTATTTGAGTGATGAACAGCAATCACTTTAAATGCTGTAGCAGGCTAGAATAAGCGTGCGGAATAGCTGTAGTCAGCTTGATGGCTATAATTAGCCTACTAGGTTGCCATGAGGGCGTAAAGCCGTTAGCAACTGATAAGCGCCAAGATGGATACAGAACCGGAGCGAATCCAAAATATAAAATCGAAATTTAACGATCTTTTGAAAATAAATAATAAAAAATGAAATGGGGATATGAAAAATGAACTTAAACTTTATTGTACCGGATATCAATATGACTTTTGGAGACATGAAATTCATGGGACTTAACAAAGAAAGATATGTTTATGATCGGGAAAACAATAAGCGTACTGACGTACTGGAATCTAGGGTTTATAACATTGCTAGTGCTGTCCAAGGTGGTCAAATTGAGGTAACTATTCCTGAGTATGCTGGGGCAAAAGAAATTCCTCCTTTTGCAGATATTGAGTTGAAAAACCCGAAAATTAGCGCTATGGCAACTAGTCAAAGGGACTCAACCTTTGCCAATGTGATGTGGAAACTTGAAGCTGATGATATTGTTGTAAAAGGCGGTTCTTCTGTGAAACCTGCGGCGGCAACTAGTGGCAATGATAAAAAGTAATATGCTCTCTTTAAGCTATAGGGTGTAGGATGATAAAAAAACTTTTTGAAACTAAAACAATGCGTTCAATAATTGTGCGTGTTGTTTTATGGATTGTATTCTTTGTGTTTTTCGCTTGGTATCGTAAGCCAGTGGGATGGTTGCCTTTTGATATTTTCATCACCGTTTTTGTGTCAATCTGTATATTTGCTATGTTTGGTGGTCAGTTTTTAATCATGGATATAATGAACTTATGGTGTGAGAAAAAGAAAACTAAACGTTAGGAGTGTGTTATCCATTTCTGGGCTTAAGTCGATGCTTTGGAAGTATAGGGGGAGGCGAATCCGCCCTTACATGAGAAACAACGTAAAATTAGCAGGCGCAATGATATTTGTGCCTGTTTTTTTGTTATCTATGTTTCTCTTTTGGAAAGATCAACTTCTTCACTTTGATGTATTTCAAGTGATTCATCACTTTGAATTGAATGTACCTTTGATCGTTAAAAGTTTAGTCTGCTCATTGGCTGTTGGTATTGGAAGTGTGTATGTTGCCTGTTTAACTTTTAATGGACCCTTTAAAAGGTTAAAGCACAGGCAGATGCTTGCAAGAATGATTTTCTCTAACAAGTTTTATGAAAAAGATCATGTGAAGGTTAAAAAGCTATTCTCAAATGATACAGGGACAAAGGAAAAAATCACGTATTTTCCTAGGATGTATTACCAAGTTAAAAACAATCACATTTATATTCGTATTGCTATGGATATGAGCCGTTTTCAGAATCGCTTCCTAGACTTAGGAAAGGATTTAGAAAACGGCTTGTTTTGTGACTTGGTTGATAAGCAAATGGAAGAGGGATTTGTCTGTTTCAAGTTACTGTATGACGTAAGTAAGAATCGTATATCTATAGATGAAGCTGTCGCTAAAGATGGTGTTCTGCCATTAATGAAACACGTCTCATGGAAGTTTGATAAATTACCTCACATGCTCATATCCGGTAGCACAGGCGGAGGGAAAACCTATTTTATGTTGACTGTCATAAAAGCGTGTGTAGGACTTGGGGCAGATGTGAAAATCTTAGACCCGAAAAATGCTGATTTAGCAGACTTGGAAGAGGTGCTCTCGAAAAGAGTCTATTCGCAGAAAAATGGCATCCTTATGTGTCTAAGAAAGTCGGTTGATGGCATGATGGAACGAATGGATGAAATGAAGAAAATGCCCAATTACAAGACTGGTGAAAACTACGCCTATTTAGGGCTAAAACCTGTCTTTATCTTCTTTGATGAATATGTGGCATTTATGGATTTGCTGGATATGAAAGAAAGGAATGAAGCCTTATCATACATGAAACAATTGGTTTTGTTGGGGCGTCAAGCGGGTTATTTTCTTGTTTTAGGGGCACAGCGACCAGATGCAAAATATCTAGCTGATGGGATACGAGATCAATTTAGCTTTCGTGTTGCTCTTGGCAATATGTCTGATACTGGCTATGGGATGATGTTCGGTGACGTTGATAAAACATTTATGGAAAAAGACGTGAAAGGTCGAGGATATGCCTATGTCGGCACAGGTTCAATATTAGAGTTTTACAGTCCAATTGTGCCAAAAGGATATGATTTTATGACATCTATTAAAAATGCGCTGGTTGGAGTCGAGGGAGCGCAGGCGACGGCAGTCGCCAGCGGCAGCGTAAGCGACCAGACGGCCAGCGGCGAAGGAGTGAGCGAAGCGAATGGATGAGCTAAAACAACCCCCCCACGCTAACAGGGGGGTAGTAATCGTAAATGAAGAAAATGAAACTGTTGAAAATCCTTTAATATCAATGGTTGACTATATTCGAGTCTCTTTTAAAACTCATGATGTTGACCGAATTATTGAAGAGGTTCTTCACCTTAGCAAAGACTATATGACTGAAAAACAATCTGGTTTCTATGGCTACGTTGGCACGTACGAACTGGACTATATCAAAGTCTTTTATTCTGCGCCGGATGATAACAGAGGTGTTTTGATAGAAATGTCCGGTCAAGGTTGCCGTCAATTTGAATCCTTCTTGGAATGCCGGAAGAAAACATGGTACGACTTCTTTCAAGATTGCATGCAACAAGGCGGTTCGTTCACTCGCTTTGATTTAGCTATTGATGATAAAAAGACATACTTTTCTATACCACAACTGTTAAAGAAAGCCCAAAAGGGCGAATGTATTTCACGATTTAGAAAATCGGATTTCAATGGCTCCTTTGATCTATCTGATGGCATTACAGGTGGAACGACAATATATTTCGGTTCTAAAAAGTCAGAAGCGTACCTTTGCTTTTATGAGAAAAACTATGAACAAGCAGAAAAGTATAACATTCCGTTAGAAGAACTAGGCGATTGGAATCGTTATGAATTGCGGCTTAAAAATGAACGTGCACAAGTGGCTATAGATGCTTTATTGAAAACAAAGGATTTAACCTTAATCGCTATGCAGATCATTAATAACTATGTAAGGTTCGTTGATGCTGATGAAAACATCACTAGAGAGCATTGGAAAACGAGCCTTTTTTGGTCTGAATTTATAGGTGATATCGGGAGACTTCCTTTGTATGTCAAACCACAAAAAGACTTCTATCAGAAATCAAGAAACTGGCTTCGCAACTCTTGTGCCCCCACTATGAAAATGGTGCTTGAAGCTGATGAACATTTAGGGAAAACCGATCTATCAGATATGATTGCAGAAGCTGAACTGGCAGACAAACACAAAAAAATGTTAGATGTGTTTCTTGCTGATGTTACTGATATGGTCGTTTAAAAAACAAGCTGATAAATCTTTATAAACACAGGTGATGCGATTAAACGTATGTGTCAACGGTACCGGAACGAAGTGAGGATAAGGAGTTGACATATTCAGCGCCACCAAAACCCTCTTGGCATTGAACAAACAACCGTTTGTTCCTGCCTACCGGCGAGGGAGTCCCCCGATGATTCGGGGGAATAGGGGGATAGATTAACAGCAATCCAACGGGCTTCCGTTGGTGGGTTTGGGTGAAACCCAAGAATTTAAATCGGAGGGATAAGATGTTTAACATTAATCTGTTGAATCAGGCCCGACTAGAGAGTGATTTGGAGTCTCTTGGCTGTTTGGATATTGCTGAGGAATTAATTGAAAAAATGATGGAAGATGTCTTTTACAGTGATGTTGCTCAAAGAGTCATAGTCCAAACTCTTGCGGTTATAGATAACGTGAATGCTAAACTTCAAGCCACATTCAACATACTGGAGGATGAAGATTTTGAGACAGATGAACGGAGCGTCGAATTTGAAGGAATAACCTACTATCACTGAGGGGTGAAAACATGGATTACAGGATTATAAATGAGTCCTCCCTTATAAACACATTAGAAAGGCATCTTAATATACACTTGTTGGATGACGTACTCGAAAGATTAAGGGATGAAATGTCATCGGGATATGATCAAATGATCATTATTCATGTTAGAAAGGATAACGGCGGGGACATGGTTGCGAACTTGTATTTTCACTTTAGAGTCCTTGAAGAAAATGAAACGGAATCAGATGACGGAGGAGTTCTTGTCGAATTTGTAATGTATGACCCTCATGTTATTAGAAAAGATTACGAAGAAACCCATCTTAAAAACGGAGGAAGGATATAACGAGGTGATCAAGTGTCTGCGGTTGATAATCACTTCAAAAGACTGGGCTTTAATGTTGGTATTCCCTCTTTAGTCTTTGTAAGAAGTTTAAGCAGAGACTGCATGTTGGTTGTCGAGGGCGAACGAGTAAAAGGGTTTGCAGAGTATCGTTACACATTCTATAAAACAAGATATTTGCCGGACGGTCGAATGACTAGCTTAAAAGTTTATGTGGAGAATCAAAGCATAAAAAGGGTGTTACATCGTGTAGCATCCTTTTTATTATTTCTTGAAAAAACAAAACAGGTTTAAAGAAAGCGAGGTCTTTCATGAAACAGAGTGTTGAGGTCGTTGAAATTAAAGGTAAGCCAGTGGAAGTGATTGTGACGGAGTTAAACGAACCGAACTATGAAAAAATGGCGAGAGCCATTTTGAAAATGACAAGAAACATGAAAGTTAACCAGGAGGAAAGTGCTTAGAAATATATGAAAGGAGAGTGAATCGAATTGCTCCATAAAGAAAATGGCTCGGATAAAAAAGAAGAGTCCTTTTTTCGGTCTGCCTTTCAAAAACTGAAACGAATTGAAAGACCGGAAAAAGATAAACAGAAAGTTCCTCGTGACAGGTCAAAGCTGATAGCAGTCACATTATGGTCTTGTGTAGGGGGCTTGCTGTTTATATGTCTGCTTGCTGTGCTTCTGTCAATTAATACTCGATCCCAACTTAATGACATGAAAGACGAAGCGAATAAGCCAACAAATGAAGATAAACAAAAAATTTCGGTGACTGCTGCTGAAAACTTTCTGTCAGGGTTCATCAATGAATATGTGAATGTGAAGAACGATCAAGAATCTATTGAAAAACGCATGCAGAGCCTTGAAAGCTACATGGTGAAACAGGAAGATAACCATTTTGAGGATGAAGATCGTTTTAATGTGGATGGCTTAAAAGGTGATCGAGAGTTAAAGGGTTACAGCTTATATAACGTGAAAGAAGGTGATAAAAACAGCCTTTTTCAATATAAGGTCACATATGAAAATCTATATCCTGTAGAAAAGGAAGTTGAAAAAGAAGTTAAAGACGGAAAGAAGAAAAAGAAGGTGAAAGAAAAGGTTAAAACAAACGAAAAATCTGAGAAACAAATGTTGCTGAATATTCCAGTCACAAATAAAGGTGATTCCTTTGCGGTGTCTGCTGTCCCTTACTTTACACAGATTTATGATCTGAAAGGCGATATTGCTTTTAAGGGCAAAGAAGAAACTAGAGACGAATATGCAGGCGAGAAAAAAGAATCTGTCGAATCATTTCTTCAAAATTTCTTTGAGAAATACGCTTCTGAAAAGAAAGAAGAAATGGTTTATATGATGAAAAAGCCAGAAGCATTGGAAGGAAACTTGTTATTTGGGGAAGTGCAGTCAGTGAAAATCTTCGAGACGAAAAAAGGTTTCGAGGTTTTTTGTGCTGTTCAATTTAAGGAAAAAGAAAACAATATTCCGGTAAATGAAAAATTCAGCCTAGAGATTACGGAAAACAGTGGTCAATTCTATGTGAATAAACTTAAACATCAATAGGAGGGAAAATGATATGGATTTCATGAATTTCTTTATACTCGGGGCAGACCTTCCAACATTAAGTGGTGTTAAAAATTGGGGGCAAGATGTTGTTATCCAATTCATTACAATCGTTGTTATGTTCTTAGCCGCAAAACATGTCATGAAGTTGAAAATGGGCGGTATTGTTTTTGTCTGCTGTGTTGGTAGTGCAGTGACATGGGTTATTAAACACTGGTCAGAATTCTCCGGCTGGATCAATGCACTAATGGAAAAATTGTAAGGGGGCATATGAATGGGGCGTCTGGTGTTCAACTACCGGAAGGCAATGAGAGAGCCGAAAAAAATTCAGCAATTAACCGAAAATTATTCGTTACCCTTTGCAGTTGAGTTAATACCGGCTATTAACTATTTCATTTTTGTTGGTCTCTGCTTTGGATTTTGGTACGGCGTGAGGATGATTTTTCCTCACGCTTTTGATAACAGTTTCGTCATCGTGATTTTTGGAATACCAATCTTTTTAACAATGCTTGTTACGAAAATAAAGCCGGAAGGCAAAAACATCTATTTATACTTCATTGATTTTGCAAAGTATTACTTCTTCATCAAGCTTCCACAAAAGAAGTTTTGCAATGACCGAAAGGTTGATTTAAGTAACGAAAAACAAATTGAGTTTCGAAAACTTGTGAAGGTGGTGGATTATTCAAATGAGACTAAAAACGCCTATGAAGGCAATATACAAGAATTTGCTGTTAACAAGAACGGGCGACGTGTGGGCGTACTACCGAATAAAAAGCAATTCGATTCCTATGCAAAATAAAGAAAAAGTTGAATCGTATAAAAAGAAGTGGCAGCATCTTTTTGAAGAAATTACATCTTATGAGGATTTTCACTTGATGATGTATCCAAGTGAGTATGAATTAGAAAAACGATTTAAGGATTTAGAAACAGATATTGCGGCAGATGCAATGGATGTGGCACGTTACTACAATGAAGAAACGGTAAGGCTGTTAGAACAGCGATTAGGAAGGCTGACAAAGTATGACTTCATATTAGGTGTAAAACTGAAAAGCAGTCTTGTAAATATTAGTGTCGAACTTAAAGACAATATATTATCTTTTTTCAATACAGCGACTGATACAGTCGTGAAAATGCTCGGGTGGGAACAAAATGTTTCCACCTCTTTTTTTGAAAAATATGAGGAAGTCGAAGAAACACTAGCGAATATCATGGCTTCTGTTCGCGGAGATCGGCTTTCAGAAACAGAAATGACATACATTAACCGTTATCACTTTGTACGTGGGTTAAAGCACCAAACGAATGAAGAAAGTGAGATAAAGGATGTTCGCTCTATTACAAACACGATCATAGACCCCACTGACCCATCAGTATTGCATTTGCATAGTGATCAAGATGAAGGCTATTCAGCTTTTGTCGTGATTGACGAATTTCTTCACAATATGTCGGAAAGTGATTTGTTTTATGAAGCACAGTCTCTTCCCTTCCCTGTTGAAGTTCAGATGAAAATTCAAACGGAATCAAAGTCCATTACCAAGCCTGCCCTCAACCTCAAAAGACAGCAATTGAAAGAAGAACAAAAAGAACAACAAAGCACAGGTGATCGAAGTGATGTTTCCACTGTCACAAGTGCCACAATGATAAGGCATTTACAAGATGAAATAAAGAAAGAAGATGTGCACGTCATGAACTGGCTCTCTGTGATAGTCGTTCATGGAAAGACAAAAAAAGAATGTGTTGGGAAAGCAACGATTGTCAAAAGGCATTTAAAAGGCGCTGGCATTACTTGTCGGCTTCCGGTGGCTGATCAACTGAACCTTTTTTATAAAATGCTTCCTGGTGAAAAGTTAGACATAACTGATAAGAACTGGATTCAAAAAACAACGCAAGACGGTGTGGCAGAAAGTCTGTTTGCTGTTAACTCTGATATTGGTTCGAAAATCGGGTTCTTTCTCGGTTGGGTTGATCGTTTCCAAGAGCACACCGACTTAGAAAGTGCCATTATGTCCAGCCGTGATTTTGTCTTATTCCACCCTTTCTTAGCGAATCAGCAGTTAAAAGGTTCAAAGACACGTTCTCCTCACTGCTTAATCACAGGAGACACAGGAAACGGCAAGTCATATCTAGCGAAATTGATCTTTAACTATATCAGCATGTTAAACATCAAATCTCTGTATATAGACCCTAAAAAGGAAATGAGAAAGTGGATTCAAAGAGTCTTGAATGATGAGTACATTAGAGAGAACTTTCCCTTATATATTGCACATTTAGAGAAATACAACTATATCACGCTAGATCATGAAAACACGCACAACTGGGGAGCGCTTGACCCTATCTCCTTCCTCCCTCCTATGAAAGCAAAAGAGCTAGTTCAAGTCATTTTTGAACAAGTATATGACTTTAAAGGGAAGGACGACATAAACACAGCTTTCCTTCGTGCTACGTCAGAAGTGATTGATGCGAAACAAAAAGGTGAACAGGTCGGCTCACTTGATATTATTCGGAAGATGCAGAGCCATCCCGAAGAAGCTGTACAAAAAGCTGGTGACTATTTAAATGAGGTCGTGTCAGATTCCATTTTGAAACTTTGTATTCATGATGGTTCAAATCCTGCATTGTCACTAGAAAAGCGAATTACCATTTTAGAAGTTGAAAATATGGATTTGCCGGATCATGCTGAGCGACTCGAAAACTACACGATATCACAATTAAAATCTAGTGCCGTCATGTTTGCACTAGGTAAGTTTTGTGAACTATTCGGCATGAATCAAGATGAACAGACTGTTGAATTTATAGATGAAGCTTGGATATTTACCACGTCACAACAAGGAAAAAAAGTAGAAAGACAAATGCGCCGGATTGGTCGCTCATACAACAATGCGGAATACTTCATTTCCCAATCCACAAAAGACGCTTTAAAAGAAGAGGATTCTGGAAACTTCGGTGTTGCCTTTGCCTTTGATGAGCCGAATGAGCGTGAAGAAGTGTTGAAATGGATGAACATGGAGGTCACAAAAGAAAACAAAAAAATGATGGAATCCATGTTTCAAGGTCAATGCTTATTTAAAGATTACTATGGCCGTACCTCCAAAATTTCAATTGAATGCCTATTCGAAGAATGGCAAGGCGCTTTAAAAACAGTCGAGAAAAAAGCTGTCGCATATGCGGAAGAAAAATATTTGTAAAAGGGGTTGAATCGTACATGGAAATAGCTTTCTTAAACTCTCTTGTTGTCACAAGTCCTGGCTTTTATAAAGCTGAAAAAATCACATTGGACGAAGTGAAACAATGGCTGAATCATTATGACGGGCGATACAAAAGTTTTATCGGGCATAAATCAACGGCACTGTTTCTGCAAAAATTATTAGGCATCAAGATTGAACAAAACCGAAAGACTTTTAGGCATATGAAATATCAAAAAGCAATCTGTTTCTCTCTGTATGAACGATATCCCGAAAACGTGCTGCTAACGCAAAGAGACTTAGAGAAAGCCAAATACCAATTTTATTTATTAACTCGGTTAGATTAGGAGGTGGTTGTGATGAAGAAAAAAAGAATTCTAATTGTGTCGGCTATCGTGTTGCTGTTTTTAACTATCGCTTCAGCTGTAACGGTATTTTCGGCTGACGGAGATACCACCACGCAGCCAAAAATTGAAAAAGCCGGCGGTGTGGAATTGAGTGTGAAAAGATTTCCTATCTCACGTTATCAAGCGAATAATGAAGCATCTGACGATTTAATTAAGGGGGCGTTTGTTGGACTGACAAACGTCACTTTTTCTTTTGCGGGAAACATTGTCCGTGTGGTTGATGCGGGAATGGATATTTTGTATAACTTGCAACCAATTGACGAGTTCGCAAATTCTATTACAAACGTCTCTAAAACAGTTTATAAAACACTGAAAAAGAATTTCGGTGAAGCTTTATTTATTTTCACGTGCGCCTATGTTGTCTACCTATTCTGTGTGAGAGGTAGCGTAAAAGAAGCAATGCGGCGGAGTATTCTATTTATTTGTGTCATGGTGATCGGTGGGCTTTGGATGTCGAACGCTGGTTATTACATGAAAGCGTTGAATGCCTTGTCTGTAGAAGCGCAAGGAAAGCTTTTAACTGCGGGAAATGGATTGGTTGGCATTGTTCAAGATGAAGGCAATTTTGCAGACAGTTCAGCGATTGAAAAAGGAAAAGAAATGGAAGGCACGGTTGCGGTTATGCGTAATCTTTACTTTGACATTGCTTTGATGAAGCCTTTTTTAATTGTGAATTTTGATGAAACAAGCGAAAAGAAAATCAATGAGAAAGATACAGATAAAGGCGGACTTAATCGTATAGATAAACTGCTTTCTTATAAGCTTTCAGAGGATGGAGAAAAAGATAAAAAAGATTATATAAAAGAGACTGAAATTGATGATTATAAAAATGAATCTATGACTTCTGGAAATGTGTTTAATCAGCTGGGAGAGTCTTTTATCGCTGTGGTCGCTTCTATTGTCATTGGGATACCATTTTTAGCATTAGCGTTCTTTAATTTCTTGCTTCAAGTTGTCGCTTTAGTGATAGTTTTCTTTGTGCCATTTGCTTTCATCTTAGCGTATGTTCCTCAATTAGCTTATTCGGGATTTGTTACGCTTGGACGCTTGGGGAGTGTTTACCTACTAAAAGCAATGTTAGGGATTATCGTTCTTTTTGTGTACGTGACTTGTTTTATCGTTGACAAGTTAATACCGCCAAATGGTTTTGGAATGTATCTTTTAAATGTTGCTGTCCTTGCTTCAATCTTGTGGATTGGTTTTCACAAGAGGGATGCCATTATCAAGTTTGTGACTGCTGGAAAAGTTGTTTCAGTTGATAATAATATGATGGAAAACATGAGACAAAACATTGTTCAGCCTGCTTGGGAACAAGCAAAGAAAATAGGTAGAGAATGGGGTAACGGAGGCGGCGTATTTACTGACTTTACAAAGCATTTTGGGGGAAGAAAAGACGGTTCGAATGCTGATGGCGTAAATGGTGCTCCAAGTGGTGGTGGTAATTCACCGAGTGGGGCTACTATGGGATATGATAATACTCATGCTATTTCAAGAACACCGCAAAAAGAGACTGCTAACGGAATAGCTAGCCATAACAACCGTAACTTGAAGCGAAATCCTCAAACTCTATTGAAAGAACAACAAAAACAAAAAGAAGCCTTTGCAAATGCAAAAGAAAATAAACAGCAATCCCATTTAGACAGATTGAGAAAAGACGGAATAAACTCTCCTATGCTGAAAGATGTTTTGAATGAAGGAAATGAGGATTTATCCAAACGAGCACCTATCTTGCAGGATAAAAAGGATGAATCAGCACGAACAGATCAAAAAGAATATGTGGAACAGCTTCATAAACAGACCAATATCCAGCAACAAACTGACGATGCATCATTACAACATGAAGAAGAATCTACTTCTAATCGTGCGTCTGTCTTACAAGAGAATGAAAAAGATACAGAACGTACTGATCAGAAAGCGTATGTTTATGAAGGACAAAATCAGAATCCTGAAACAGATCAGCAACAAGATTTTGAAGTCCAGAAAGATGATTCTGTTTCAAAGAGTGAGCCTGTAGCACAAGAGAAAACAGCAGACATCAAACGATCTGACCAAAAAGTCATGACGAATCAACCTGAACCACAGCTCAGTTTTGAAAGTCCTCAATCTACAAAAGTAGAAAATCAACCTATTGCCAATAATGAACGAATAATCAGACCATCTGAACCCGCAAAAGTTCATTCAGATGGTATTCGTGCTGAGAAAAAACAGACGGATGCACCTGCTGGAGAGAAACAGCCTTCATCACAAACCATTAAGCGAACTGAACAAAACGTTAATACATTTGAACAAGTCTCGTTAAATGAAATTGCAAGACGCTCTACATCAAAAGTAGAAGATCGACTGAGAAGGGATGAAAGAACAAGATGATAAGTAAAAAGGTAGTTCTTCCTTTGGTGTTCTCGGCTCCTTTTATCTTCTTTTTTGTTTTATGTATCGCAGTGATTATGACGATTTCAAGAGAAAATTCAGTCGGGGATGATTTTATAGGCGGTGGGGATGGCGAATATGAAACGGTTGGCATTGCACCGGAGGTCGAACGATTTAGGGCTGTATTTGAGAAGTACGCCCGTCAGGAAGGCGTTTTCGATCAAGTGAATATTATTATGGCGCTCACCATGCAAGAAAGTGGTGGGCGTTCTTTAGATATAATGCAAAGCTCCGAAAGTATCGGCTTACCTCCCAACTCCATAACTGACCCAGAACGTTCGATTGAAGTCGGTATTAAACATTTTAAGAAGGTTTTTAAACAGGCTGGCGGTGATGTTCGTTTAACCTTACAGGCATACAACTTTGGTTCTGGATTTATAGACTATGTGAAAAAGAATGGTGGGAAATACACAAAGAAATTGGCACTTGATTTCAGCCGATTGCAAGCTTTTAAAATGGGCTGGAAAAGCTACGGTGACCCAAGTTATGTTGACCATGTCATGAGGTATGTGAAAGGCTCTGATAAAAATGTGAAGCCTGTGAATGGCTCTATGGATTTCTATGAAACGGTCATGAAAGAAGCTTTGAAATATGAAGGGCAACCGTATGCCTGGGGAGGTTCAAATCCGAAAACTGGATTTGATTGTTCTGGCCTTGTTCAGTGGTCTTTTGCGAAAGCTGGAATCACTCTTCCTAGAACAGCACAAGAACAACATGGGGCAACCAAGAAAATAAGTGAAAAAGAAGCGACTGCGGGTGACTTAGTGTTCTTTGGCGGCACATACGAAGGAAAAGCCATTACTCACGTCGGCATTTATGTAGGCAATGGCAGAATGTTTAATTCAAATGACAGTGGAATCGAATATTCTGATTTGAAATCAGGTTACTGGAGAGATCACCTTGTATCTTTTGGACGCATTAAATAACTAGGAGTGAGAATATGAAAACACATATTGCATGGGCTTCAGCTTGTTTATTATTAGTCATGTTAACTGGATTTTTCACGAATGGACAGCTAACGTATAAGATTGAAAAGTTAAAAGATAAAAATGAAGTTTTGAGCGAAAAAATTAAGGAATTGAACCATATAGAATCAACAAGTAGCGCTTCGGAAAATAAGGCATTTTTTGAAGCGTTTTTTAATTACTCCGACATAGATAAACGATATGAAACAGTTAAGAAGCACACAACTGGAAAAGGGTTTGATTATGCATTCCCTTCTCGCTCTGATCAAAAGCACACAGTCAGCGTGCAAAGTGAATTACTATCACTAGAGAGTTATTCAAAGCCGTTAGATGAGTCTCATGAATTGTTTTTAAACATTGTTGAAGTCGCCACAACTGCAAATTCAGTCACTACGAATCAAGTGTTAATTGTACAAACGACTATGAAAAAAGAAAAGGATGGTTGGTTAGTCGATAATGTGCAGGTTAAGGGAAATGGATAAAAAGTGGAAAAGATCAATTTGTTTGTTTATACTAAATATTGAAAAAGGAGGTAATGTTTATTTTGAAAAACCTTTTTATTTTCCTTAGTTTGATGATGATGTTTGTTTTAACTGCATGTGGTGGAAGCAAGTATGATGATGCGATTGATGATGTAATTAGCCAATATAAAGAGCATAAAGGAAATGACACAGAGATAAATATTAAAAGAGAGAATGCGATTGTTAGAGTCTATGAAGGGGGCAAATATATTCAGTTTGCATTTTATATGCCGGATAACTCTTCACGTGAATTAACAACATTTAAGTATTATGAAAAAATAGGAGATAAATATGAAAAGATGACTGATATGCCGGGGAATGGAGAAAATGATCGACTTGGCTTATCAAGGAAAACACCAGATTATGAAGAAGCAAAAGGTGAAGAGACAAAGTTAGAGGAGTAAACCGTGTGTTTACTCCTCTTTTTTTAGTTTGATTAACATTTTGCATCAGAAAGCCCGCACGCAATACCTTTTTTATTTTCGCATTTGCATAGATGTCAGATGACTATAACATTATTTCAGTCACTGCTGTTCCTTAACCGTTATAACGAGTACGGATAAGTAAATGATTATCCTTTTTTCCATAGTTTAGTACAATAGAGGTATTCCAAATAAATGAGGAGGTAATCAAGTGGTTAGTAAATTAGAGATTGATTCTTTAGTTGAGCGTTTAAAAAGCGATGCTTCAGATCATAAAGGTGAAGATGCACATAGTTGGGGTCTTTATGATTACTTAGAACAAATATTAGAGGATGATGTTTTAATTCATCCTGCTGCAATCGGTTCAGCGAAACAAGCAGTGGATAAAGGTCTTAATTCATTAAGCGATGCTCAGTTAAAAGCATTAGCACTTGATATGTTAGAAAATAATCTATATATGGAAGAGTGTCCTAATGAGTGGTGTGGTGAAAAAATAGCATGGGGCGATATGAGTATTGCATTATGGGAAGGACAATGTTATCACTGTGTAAATCAGCAAGAAAAAGTAGAAAATGAATAGTAAATCAGCAAGCCCTTAATTAAGGGCTTGACTTATTCAGCCCAATCAATTTTGATTTCACGATGTTCTTTATTATTTCCTATAGGGTGGTACCATATTATCTTTTTGATAAAAGACATCAATTCATTATTAAGCTGCGACTCATCTAATTCTGACCAATTATTGAGAAAGTGATCTAAGTATTCGATGAATGATTCTTTGTATTTTATCTTATCTTCTTTTGATGTTTCCTTTAATTTGGTTAATTCTTTTTGAAGATTATCCAATTCAATTGATCGGATAGTTTTTCTCTCTTTAAAGTCACTGAGACTTATTAAGTCTTCTTCTAATTGAAGTTGGAGCATTTGTAATGCTTTTTCGACTTTTTTAATTTGTTGTTTAATGCTTTGTATCTCAATTTCAGTTGTATCAATGGCTTCGTTTTCGTCTTTTAGTTTTTCAAGCTCTAACTGTATCTGATCCTTTTTCATTCTTATATTATTTATAATTAATTCCATCATTATATTATATTGTATTCCACCATTAATGCATTTTTCGCCAAGTGGGTTTCTTTTTCTACATGATTGAATTACTCTCATGTTATTTCTATCTTTACGTATAGTAACTGAGTGAGTTCTTCCACATAAACCGCATACAATTAAAGAGGATAATCCGTGTTTTCTCATTTTGGCTCTAGGGTTAAGTAACTTTCGTTTATCTAAAGCTTTGTTTGCTTTGTCCCACGTATCTTCATCTATAATGCAGGGTTTAACAGCATCTTTAACAACAATCCACTGATCTTGTGGTCTTATTTTTCCGTTTGTTTTATTTCTTCCTTTCAACCGATTAGCAACAATCCATCCTTTATATATCTCCGATCGAATCATTCTGACAATGCTTTGGCCGTGAAAAAACTTCCCATTGTTTGTTCTGTATCCCAATTTATTTAGTTTTACTGCTATATTATCAGCACCTATGCCATCAATAGTCATTTGAAATGCGAGCTTTACAGCTTTTGCTTTCTCTTCATCAATTTCCAATTTTCTTTCTAAACGGTTATAAATATATCCGTAGTTGGGTGTGCCATTTGACCAGCGACCCATTTTTGCACTGTCTTTTTTTCCTTTTCTTAGTTGGGCTTTTATATTCTCGTACTCCCAATTGTTAACGAACCCAGTAAATTTTAATGCTTGCCAGTCCTCTTGTACTTCAAGGTCATATACTCTTTCACTATCAGTGACAAAGAGTATGTCATCTTGGCGTAAAAGGTTCATGAATTTAGGTGTCTCTGCATCATCCCTTGTAACCCGTGCTAAGTTAACTGACAAAACAGCATCAAATATGCCATCAGTGAGTTTGTTAATCATCCTTTGGTATTCAGGTCGCATTTCATCCATTGAACTCCCAACTTCTTGGAATATTTCATACTGCCAATTGTTTTTATGAGCAATATCAAGAAGTCTTTTTCGATGTTTTGCCAATGTTTCTTCTGTTTCTTCGCCCTCTTTATTTCGTGACTTTCTTAGATAAATGGCTACTCGCTTGATTTTGTTTTTTAACTCCAACAGCTCATCACCCTTTATGATTTTCTGAATGTAATATAATTCTATATTATCATAATTATAGGTGTGTAGCTATACGAACTTGGCACCAATGACACGTCGAATAGCCGATGCTGACAAGAACCGGCTTGTTTTCGCGTTTCGCTTTTTCGAAGGCTTCTTCTCCCCAAGGGTGCCAGTTTACGGGGTTGTGGGCGTGTTGGAGTAGATAGGGGGACTTCTCCGTGATTAAACTGTTGGGTTTACTATTGTTTGGCATTGGATCACCTGCTTTCTATTCATATTTGTACGTTTAACATACCACAATCCTCTAAAAAAATTCAGACACTCAACTTTGTGAACCAAACCCAAGTCATTAAAAAGGAGAACTGCTTATGACTCTATTTTCAGGGTTAAACTTCATCTATCTTATTGCTTTTTAGATAAGAAGTAAGGATTTAAAATCTTTATCATTTTATTTACTGTTAGATAAGTGAAACACACCCCGGCGACTGTGACCATCCCGCCTGTCAGTGCAATAAACGTAGGTACCTCACCTAACCACACCCAAGAAATGACCAAGGTTATAGCGGGAGTTAGGTAAAGTGAAATGGCTGCTTCTGAAGCACCGACGAGTGAAGTGACGTATGCAAGTGCAAAGTAAGGCACAACCGTTGGTAATAAGCCTAAGTAAACGATAGACAATGTTGAGTTCATTGAAGCGTTCAAAAACTCTTCCCCTAAGCCAGGCAGAAATACAAGCATAGGTACTGTCCCGCCCCAAATAGTGAATGTAACGAATGGAATAAATCCATATTTTTTTATATAGCGGGCTTGAAAAACGAAATAAATACTCTCCGAAAAAGCTGCCAGCAGGATTAACAAAATGCCGTTCACTGAATTTGTATAGTTTCCTGCCCCAAATGAAATGATCGACACACCCAATAAACTTATGATAGAGCCAATCCATTTATAAAGCCCAAAATGTTCACCAAAAAAAAGACGAGATAACATTGCAGAAAAAATAGGTGTCATGGTCACGAGTAAGCTTGCTACCCCTGCGCTGACTGTTTTTTCTCCGATATTCAGCAAAATGTGATATAGTGCAAAACCTAAAAATCCTAAAGATAAAATAGCAGGGATATCCTTCATGTCAGGTAAACGCATATGAGTCAAAACAGCAAAAACCAGCAGTGCCATTGACCCAATCAACAAGCGAAACAAAGCGAGGTGTTCCGGCGTGTAACTCTCCAAACCCGCGCGAATTCCCGGGAAAGCTGATGCCCACAATCCAATCATCAGACTGTAAGATATGCCGATTCGAACTGTTTTCTTTCGCATCTTTCTCACTCCTCTTTACAAAAACCAACCAGTTATTTAATGTGTTTCTATATTAATAAAGATTTGATGATATGACTTCAACCAGTTAAATAGATTTTGACCCAACAACTTTAAGGAGGATACTTTTTATGAGCGCTCCAGAAGAAAAAAAGATGAGAAAGCTTCCTAAGTACATACAAATCATTCAATTTATAAAAGAGAAAATAGGAAATGGAGAATGGCCGATTGGAAGTAAGATTCCAAGCCAGCGCACGCTTGCCAAACACTTTGAGGTGAACAGGAGCACAGTCATTACAGCTTTAGAGGAACTGATGGCGGATGGATTAATCGAAGGCAGAATGGGCAAAGGGACAGTTGTTACGAACAATACATGGACACTTTTGGCTAAGAATTCCGCCCCTGATTGGGATCAGTATGTAACCTCCGGAATCCAGCAGCCAAGCCAAAAAATCGTTCAAGAGATCAATAAATCAGAATCAAATTCCGATCTTATACAGCTCAGTAAAGGAGAACTTTCACATGAGATTTTTCCTTTAGCTGCTATGAAAGAGATGATGGGAAAGGTATCTCAAAACATAGAGGCATTCGGGTATGAGGAACCAAAAGGATATTTGCCTTTGAGAGAGGCATTAAGCGGCTATTTAAGAACAATCGGTATTCAAGCTTCATCTTCTTCCATTCTTATTGTTTCGGGCGCACTGCAAGCCTTGCAGCTGATATCAATGGGGCTTTTGCAAAGGGGATCGACCGTTTATCTTGACCAGCCGTCCTATCTTTATTCATTACACGTATTTCAATCAGCCGGTATGAAGCTGACTGGAGTTCCTATGGATAATGATGGACTTTTGCCGGAACATATCCACATGGCAAGGGGGGAACGGGAGAGAGCTATCTTATATACAAATCCTTGTTTTCATAACCCGACAGGTATTTTAATGTCAAAAAAGAGACGAGAAGAAATCCTTGCGGCAAGTGAGAATGCACAGCTTCCCATTATTGAAGATGATATTTATCGTGAGTTATGGATAGATGAAATTCCTCCAGATCCTATTAAAACAATAGATAAAAATGGGCATGTGCTTTACATAGGCAGTTTATCGAAAACATTAAGTCCGGGTTTGAGGATTGGATGGATCGTCGGGCCGGAACCAGTGATTGAACGTTTATCCGACATAAAAATGCAAACAGATTACGGCTCCAGTTCGTTATCCCAGAGAGTAGCGGCAGAGTGGTTTACATCCGGTGAATACCAGCAGCATCTAGAACAGGTGAGAAGTCAATTAAAGGTGAGAAGACAATTGGTCATGAGTCTCTTAGAAACCAATTTGAAGAATGTCGCTACATGGAATATGCCGAAGGGAGGATTCTTTGTCTGGGTAAAAATATTGCCTTCACTATCTATGAAATTACTTTATACAAAAGCTTTGACAAAAGGGATACTTCTCAATCTCGGCAGTATCTATGCTCAAGAAAAAGGGAACTATATTCGCTTATCATATGCTTATGCATCTCTTGAAGACCTTCAAAAGGGAATTTATGAATTGGGTTTGATGATTAAGGAATTGGCAAGCAGATAAATATATAATGATTACTATCTTAATAAAATGATTCAAATTTAAAAGCAGCCGGAACGCGGTATAAAACTTAGCGGCATCACTTAGTAATTTACATATAAAGTAATTCAGTTCGTTTAAATCCTGACTTAAGTGCTTGTAAATAAGGCATCTTTATTCTCCAAAAAGAAGAAAATATGTCGATTTTAAGTCGAATATAATCCTCTTATGTAAAAATATAGAATTTAATAATCGTTTTTGGTATTATATGGTTTGTAAATTCTAAACATACAATCGGGAGGAATTTTCATGTGCAACGAACATTTTGATGTGGCTATTATAGGTGCAGGACCGGCTGGTTTGTTTTTGGCGAAAGAAATTCTGGAGAATTCAAATCAAAAAGTTGTTTTGATTGATAGCGGACCTTCTATCAAAAAAAGACATTGTCCTCTCATTCAAAAAGGTAACTGCACGAAATGTCCTACGTGTCATGTAGTAGAGGGAGTCGGGGGAGCGGGAATGTATTCAGACGGTAAATTATCTTCTTATCCTGCTGGAAGCGGCCTGGTTGAGCTATTAGGCAGTGAAGAGAAAGTAATTGAAATCAACAATTATGTATTAGAATCTTTTCTGTCAGGGATGAGTGCACAAAACATCAAAGAGACAAAGGCCGATAAAATCCAAAGCTCTGGAATGCAAAAAAATGCTGCAACTCAAAATTTAAATTGGAAAGGCTATGATGTCTATCATATTGGAACAGAAGGTATTATCGAATATTGTATTCAACTGGAAGAGCAGCTGCTGACCATGGGTCTACATCTTTTAACAAACCACAAGATGGTTAATATTGAGAAATTCCATAATATATTTACTTTAACTTTAGAAAATAAGAGAAAAGGGACATTTCATATCTCTTCAGACAAGGTAATTATGGCTACCGGGAAGGACTCAGGGACCTTTTTAAGGAATGTGATGAATAAGCTTGGTGTTAATTACGGATTTAATGAAATTGAGCTGGGTATAAGAGTGGAGACAAAGAGGGAAGGTATTATCGCATTATCAGAAACGCACCTGGATGCTAAAATTAAACAAAAAATAAGTGAAGATGTAGAAGCAAGAACCTTTTGTATGTGTAATGGAGGATTTTTGGTAAACTGTTATTATGATACTTATCTTCCAAACGAGAAGATTGCGACCATTAGCGGCTTTTCATATAGAGACAAAAAATCTCCAAACGCAAATTTTGGTGTATTGATTCGAAGAAAATTTCCTGATCATATTGATCCTATCGCTATGCAGCTGGGTATCATACAAGCAGTTAATCAAGCCTCCGGTCATGGGGGAACGATTGTCCAGCGTTATGAAGATTTCGTTGCCAGAATACCAACAATTGAAGAAAAATTGAAGCAGAATAGCATTAAATCTACTCTGCCGGATGCAACGCCAACAAATCTGCATTGGGTTCTTCCTCAATATGTAACAGAAGCAGTGGAGGAATTTTTAAATCATTTGTCTTTATTATCTGAAGACCTAATTAATGGTGATACCTTACTGCACGCTCCGGTATGGGAACTATGCTGGGATCGTGTTCAAGCAGAAGAGGGTCTTCGTACCAATGTACCTGGATTCTATGTTGCCGGAGATGCCATTGGATGGGCACGCGGAATTATTCAAGCAGCGACTACTGGAATCGTTATTGCAAGAGATATTCTTAATGGTAAAAAACCTTGCGATAAGGAGCTGACATCTACTGTCTAAAAGGAGGACTAACAGTGGAAAAAACAGAGCACCCAAGAGTGGGAGTCGGAGCATTTATTCTGAATGAGGAACAGGAATTACTATTAGTTTTACGAAAGAAGGACCCTGAAGCTAATCATTGGAGTATACCCGGCGGTAAAGTTGAGTGGATGGAAAAGGCAGAAGATACAGTTATCCGTGAAATTAAAGAGGAAGTAGGGGTCACTATTCAGGTTGATTCTTTACTTTGTGTCACAAACCATATTTTACATGATGAGGAGACTCATTGGGTATGTCCGACGTATCAATGCAGTATTCAAACTGGGACTGTAAGAAACTGCGAGTTAAATGCAATAATTGATGTTGGCTGGTTTTCTCTTCAAAATTTACCTGCTCCCTTAACGTTAACTACTAAAAATGCTTTAGAGAGTTATCTTAATAAATTTGAAAGTCAGAGAAAATAAAAATGCATACAATTTTATTCGATTTAGATGGAACCTTGGTAAATAGTGAATGGTTGGCAAAAGAGGCTTATAATCATGGAATTGAAACAGTATTAAAGAGAAAATTAACGAATGAAGAGAGAGAGTCTCTTGTCGGTAAGCCTATTGCGGTTTTTTTGAGAAGATTTCCAAACGAGGCAGAGCAAATACGTTCCTCGATATTGCAGTATTTCGAAAATAAAATCCATCAAATCAGACCGTATCCGGGTGTTATCTCTTTGCTGGAAAGTTTAAGTGAAAGAGGATATGGTTTGGGGATTGTGACCTCACAATTGAAAAAATTTGCTTATGGCGAGTTAATCAATAATAAATTAGATGGGTTTTTTAAAGTCGTTCTCACGGCTGAAGATTGTGATGAGTACAAACCGAGTCCTAAGCCATTACTAACAGCGATAAATCACTTAAATGCAGATGTAAGCGATTGTTTATATATTGGAGATCAAATGACAGATATTGAGGCAGCTCATGCTGCTGAGATGAAAAGTGCGGGCACATTATGGGGAGAGGGGAATCTTACACACTTATCTGCAGCTTCACCGACATACTTTGTAAAAGAACCCCAACAACTTCTTCGCATTCTGCAAGACAACAACTATTCCGCTGCTTTTTAACATTCTCACATTTTAGGATTCAGGATAAAAAAGCCGCCAACAAAGCGGCTTTTCTTAAGTTAAGATGCAAAATGTTAAAAAAAGGTTAATCTTTGCCCTCCTTGTTTTTATTCAAACTTCAATCTGTATGGCTATGTCTTTCCTAGAAGAACATCGGCTTGGTTTATGAAGAGTAAATCATTCACAGAAATTCTTATATCTACAGATGAAGAATAGCGCTTTTTCAGATTATTGGGCTGTATAACCGCCGTCCATTACGACTGCCTGCCCTGTAACTCCTTTAGCTTTGTCACTGGCGAGGAATACTGCGTAATCAGCGATTTCTTGCACGGTTAACAAACGTTTTTGAGGAACCAAGGGGTAAATGACTTCTTCAAACACCTTTTCTATAGAAATGCCTCTAGTCTCTGCAATATCTTGTAACTGGTTTTGCACCAATGGAGTGTCGATATATCCCGGACACAAGGCGTTGACAGTAATTCCGTATTCCGCTCCTTCTAATGCTGATACTTTAGTTAAACCGATCAAACCGTGTTTAGCGCTGCAATAAGCTGCTTTCCCTGCAAAACCAATTAAACCATTTATGGAAGCCATATTGATGATGCGGCCAAATTTTTGTTTTTTCATCAAAGGGAATACTCTTTTTGTCGCACTAAAAGGAGCAGTAAGCATTAATTTCAGCATAAATTCAAATTTATCAGTCGGGAAGTTTTCTATATCCGACACATGCTGAATCCCCGCATTGTTTACCAGAATATCCAATCGTCCAAAGGTTTCAAGTGTCTTAGAGAAACTTTTTTCAACTTGTTCTTCGTTTGTTACATCACAAACCGCAGAGAGGACTTCATATCCTTGTCCCTTAAGTTCCTCAGCTGCATGATGCACGGCTTTTTCGTTCAAATCGGAAATTACCACTTTTGCGCCTTCTTTAGCGAATTCACGTGCAATTTCTAACCCAATTCCGCTAGCCGCGCCTGTAACAAGAGCAACTTTACTTTCTAATAATTTACTCATAGTAACCCCTCCAGGAAACATTTTGGTCTCCTAAAAGTTTACACCCGGCAATTGTATAAGTAAAATGAATAAAAAGAATATAATGTATTCGTTAAACTTATGGAATGGAGATCATACGATGGATATACGCCAAATCACTTACTTTCTTGAAGTTGCTAAATCCAACAGTTTTACTAAGGCATCAGAAAATCTGCATTTGTCACAGCCTGCCTTAAGTAAGATGGTTAAAAGTTTGGAAGAGGAATTAAAGGTTGAGCTCATTGATCGATCCGCTAGACAGATCGCATTGACAGATGCAGGCGAAATTGTATTTGAACAAGGCCAAATGATTATGAAGTCAATAGATGACTTGTCGACGAACTTATACGATCTTTTACATTTAAAAAAAGGAAAAGTGAAAATTGGAATACCGCCGCTTATCGGTGTCTTGTTTTTTCCTAAAATCATTAAAGGATTTAAACAATTGTATCCTGATGTGAACATCAAGCTGATAGAACATGGGGGAAACAAGGTGAAACAGGAGGTTGAAGATGGAGTACTGGATCTTGGCGTGGTTATTGAACCAGTGGACAAAGAGCAGTTTGATATCATTCCATTGCTTAATGAAGAACTGATGCTCTTCGTTCATTCCGCTCACCCGCTTGTTCATAAAGAGATTGTGGAAATGCAAGACTTGAAAAATGAACCTTTCATCCTGTTTAGTGAAGACTTTTCTCTTCACGATCGGATTATTCAAGAGTGTATTAGAGCCGGTTTTCGTCCAAATATTGTTTATGAAAGTTCTCAATGGGATTTTATCAGCGAAATGATTGGAGAAGAACTAGGTATTTCCATTTTCCCTCAATCTATAGTAAAAAAGACTGATCGAAGTTTAGTTAAGGCAATCTCCATTGTTAATCCATCAATTCCTTGGAAAGTGGCGATTATTTTAAAAAAAGGAAAATACGTTTCACACGCAGTACGCGAATTTATCCGGTATATTTCATCTTTTTGTAAGAGTAATTACGTGAACCAAGATCACTCATGAAAAAAATGAATGGTTTTTATAGTTTTTATGTATTTTACGGTTAGAGAGGGCTGCGATATATTATCTTATGTCAGAAAATAAGTACCTTTCAGGAGGAAATTCAAATGGATCAGAGCCGTTACCAGCAAGGTTTAGACAAATTAATGGAGTACACTTTAACAAGCGATGATAAAATCTCTACGCATTTAAAGATTTCTGAAGACTTGAAAGATATCGCTCCAGATGTAAGTAAGTACATTATAGAATTTGCTTACGGAGATATATATTCACGGCCGGGATTAACCAATCAACAACGTGCGCTTGTTACCATTTCATCCCTTGTAACGCAAGGAACCGAGCCGCAGCTTGAACTTCATATCAATACAGGGCTTACATCCGGATTAACACCGACTGAGATTGTAGAGAGTATCACCCAATTGGTTCCTTATACAGGCTTCCCGCGTGTACTTAATGCTCTTTCAGTGGCTAAGAAGGTGTTTGCACAACGACATGTAGAAAGCCATTGAGAAATAAAGAGCTTGTATGGAATGCGGGGTGAAGTAGTATAAACTCATCAATAGAATATACGCAAAACGACAGCCTATAAGGCTGTTTTTTAACATTAAAATGTCTGACCTCTTTTTTGTTTTTCGGTTGATCATATGTAAAAGCGATTATATTAATCGCTTTTTGATACTTCAAAACATGCTAAGCTTTGACCTCTTTATCAGTAAGCACTTTTAAAGCATCTCTCACTTTTAAGGCGAAGTTGACAGGTTTATCAATCGCTTCGAAATGAATATACATCAGTCTCGGTTTGTCAAACAGCCAGTGATTGTGAAGTGATGTTACAATCAGATCATGTTTCCGAAGGACGCTGATAAATGGATTGATTTCTTTTTGCAGAATTACAGTTTCTCCGCTGCAAAGAGCACGGCCGTCTTTTGTCATTGATTCAAATGAAAACATTTGCGGAATGAGCAAAAATGATCTTCCGGGCCGTCCCAGTACAATCGGTTTTATATTTGTTCGTGATCTCATTACTGTACAAATTCCATTTTCAAACGTATGCATGGTTCCGCCTAGAATATCGTTGAATTCGTCACAAAGACCATGCCGTTCAATCATTTCCCCGTCAGTTTTTGGTACCGCACGCACAGTTTTAGTAGTTAGAACTCTCAGAGCCTCTCTCACTTTTCTTGCAAAATTGAGAGGTTTATCAATTGATTCAAAATGCATAAACATCAGACGCGGTTTATCAAACAGCCAATGGTTATGAACGGCCGTTACGATGATACCGAATTTGCGCAGCTCACTCATTAACGGGTTCACTTCTTCTTGCAGTAAAACAGTCTCACCTAAACATAAAGCTCTGCCTTCCCGATCCATGCTTTCAAATGAAAAGGCCTGAGGAATAAAAGGAAATGCCTCGGCTCTCCTCCCGAGTACCACCGGATGAATGTTGCTTCGAAATCTTGTCGCCGTACATACGCCATTTACGACACTGGGCGTTGAATTGAGAATTCTAGCAAATTCTTTGCAGAGCCGTGATGGCTCCATACTCGTTTCTTCCACTTCATATCTCCTCCTGGAATCTATTTATAACGTACTTAGTATTAAAGATATGTGAAGATAGAAAGAATGTAACGCGTCAGGAGTCCATATCAGAGAGAATCAGCTTTTTCCACAATCTCTTTAACTGTTAATTTTTAATAGATTAAAAGCTTTTGATCGGACTATTTAAGAAATGAAAACATTATAAATTGGTGGTTTTATTCCAGCTTTGATTTTTTTGTGGCGGCCATTTGTGACAAGCACCGGCTGCGCACACATACCTTTTAGTTGTGAGTTTCAGAATATGAAAAAAAGCCTTTATACAAGGCTTTCGGTAAATAATTCATACAGCCGTTTGGCAGCTCATTAGTGACAGCTCACAGCTCTTTTGTCATCAAGACATGCGGGATGCCGTCTTCCATAAATTCCGGTGAATCTGTCTGATAGCCCAGTTTGTGATAAAAGCCTTCCGCATGTGTTTGTCCATGCAGTTTACATTGGGTGATGCCTTTTTCTTTTACCATGTTTTCTAATTCGCTTATGATTACTTTGCCCAACCCGTATTTGCGGTAAGGCTTCAGGATGCAGATTCGTTCGAGCTTGCCTGTATGGTTTACAATGCGGACGCGTCCTGTGCCGGCAGGCTGACTTTCATGATAAACCAAGACATGCCCGCACTGTTCCCCAAGCGTATCGAACTGATCAAATTCATCGGATTCAGGTACTTGCTGTTCCTCAATGAATACTGCTTTTCTAATCTCAAGCGCTGCTTGCAAATCAATTTCCGTTGTTATTCTTTTTATCCTCATGATCAATCAATCCTTTTCACATATTAGTCTGGACTGCACGGCTTGCTTGTGGTCTTATAGAAGTAACGATAAAACAATTATATTGCAAATGCAACAAAAATACGAAGGGTTTGAAAAGATATGACTGATATTTTGCGGGAAATCGGCATGATCGCACGGGCACTGGATTCCATCAGCAATATTGAATTTAAGGAATTAGACTTAACAAAAGGGCAGTATCTCTACCTTGTGCGTATATGTGAAAACCCGGGAGTGATACAGGAAAAAGTGGCGGAAATGATTAAAGTTGACCGAACAACAGCGGCGAGAGCAATCAAAAAACTGGAAATACAGGGGTTTATTGAAAAGCGTCCTGATGATCAAAATAAAAAAATAAAAAAACTGTTTCCGACTGAAAAAGGGAGAAAGGTTTATCCATTATTGCAAAGAGAAGGAGAGCATTCTGCGGAGGTAGCCCTGTCCGGCTTTACATCTGAAGAAAAAGAAACCATTTTCAGCCTTCTTCAGCGGGTGAGAAAAAATATAGAACATGATTGGGAATATGTGAAGAAGGGGAATAAAAGAGATTATTGATGGTTATTAATTCCTTTTGGTGAATGATTAAAGTCATAAATGGATACGTTATCTGTGAAATCTCCGTCCTCGGTTCCTGCTTCAACATAGCCGATAGGCTTATTTTTAACGAAAAGTATCAATTATGGTATATTTAAATAAGGAAAAATAATTGAAGCGGGGAATGATATGAGTACAATCGAAAAACAAAGACGTAAGAAATTCAGAGTGAAATCAATCGTACGGGCCATCATGGTCATCATCGGCGGAATTATTGCCGCGTATGGACTGGAAACCGTATTGATTCCGAATAGTGTATCTGACGGCGGTGTAACCGGACTCAGCATTGTCGGTTCACAGCTGTTTCATTTGCCTCTTGGGATCTTAATTGCGGTGATCAATATACCGTTTGTCTGGTTGGGATATAAGCAAATCGGGAAAGGTTTTGCGTTTCTATCCATTATCGGTATTGTCTCACTTGCCGCGGGCACGAGTTTTTTCCACCACACACCGGCTATCATCGAGGGAGACACCCTGTTAATCACCGTTGTCGGCGGGATTATTCTCGGCTTTGGAATGGGATTGGCATTGCGCAACGGCGGCGCATTAGATGGAATTGATATGCTGGCTGTGCTTCTGTCACGGAAATTGCCGTTTGGCACGAGCGACCTCATTTTATTTTTAAACATGTTTGTGTTTATTTTTGTTTCTTTTGTATTCGGGCTGCAAGGCGGATTGCTTTCCGTCATTGCTTACTACATTGCATCTAAGGTGATTCATGTGGTTGAGGAAGGCTTAAGCGGTTCTAAAACATTTCAGATTATCACCAATGAGCCTGCATTAATGGTAGAGACCATTCGTGAAGAATTGGGCCGGAGCGCTACTTATAAAGAAGCATACGGCGGTTTTTCTCATGAAAAATTCCAAGAAATCACATGTGTCATCAACCGTTTGGAAGAAACCAAACTGAAAGAAATTATTAATGACATTGATAAACAAGCCTTTGTGACGGTATATGATGTCGCAGAAGTAAAAGGCAGTAATTTCAGAAAAGTCCATAATCATTAAGAAGCGAGCTGCCGTTAATCGGCAGCTTTTTTTAAAAAAGGAGAAAAAACTTGCAAAAATAGAATGGCAGCTGTATATTATTGATATGTCAAACGTTGACTAGTCAATTAATTGCGCAAAAGAAAGTGGGGATGGGTTTTGACAGCATGTTGTTCAGAGGAAGGCGAGATTTTATATCAGCTCCAATCACTGCATAAAGTGATCGGCACGAAGTTTGAAGCGTGCACCGGAATCAGCCAATCCCGCCTTGAGCTTCTCGCCGTGCTTTTTTACGTCGATGAGATCAGCCAAAGCGATCTTCAGAAAAAGGTGAATATTGATGGCGCAGCCGTGACAAGACACTTGAAACAGCTTGAAGCCAAAGAAATGGTCACAAGAAGGCGGAAGCCCGAGGACAACCGAATTATACTTGTCCGGCTTACTGAACAGGGGCGGGAGAGAATTGAGGCTTCCAAAAAGGAGAAGGAGCGTTTCATAAAGGAAATGCTTGCCGGTGTCAGCGAAGAAGAACGCAGTATGTTAAAAAACGTATTGTCACAGATGCAGAATAATATAGAAAATATGAAAGCATAGGAGTGTTTTACACATGAAAACAGAACTGAAAACAAACGACTTTATGGACATTATGAAAGGCCGCCGTTCCATTCGGAATTACGATCCGGCTGTTAAAATCAGCAAAGAAGAAATGACTCAAATCCTGGAAGAAGCAACGACAGCGCCGTCTTCAGTCAACGCGCAGCCGTGGCGTTTTCTCGTCATTGACAGCCCTGAAGGAAAAGAAAAACTCGCGCCGCTTGCCAGCTTTAACCAAACACAAGTCAGCACATCATCTGCGGTGATCGCGGTTTTCGCAGATATGAACAGTGATGACTATTTAGAAGAAATTTATTCAAAAGCGGTCGAACTGGGCTACATGCCGCAGGAAGTAAAAGACAGACAAATCGCTGCGTTGACGGCGCATTTTGAAAAACTTCCGGAGCAAGTGAACCGTGAAACGATTCTGATTGACGGAGGACTCGTTTCCATGCAGCTGATGCTTACGGCACGCGCGCACGGCTATGACACAAACCCGATCGGCGGCTACGATAAAGAAAAGATTGCCGAGGTTTTCGGAATGGATAAAGAGCGTTATGTACCGGTCATGCTGTTATCAATCGGAAAAGCGGCAGACGAAGGATATGCGTCCTACCGTCTTCCTATCGAAACAATCGCACAATGGAAATAAATTTGAAGTGAAGCTGAGAGGAGAGGGACAGTGGACATGATAGCAGCTGTTTTCGTCGGAATTGTAGCTTTAGAACATATAGTTATCATGATACTTGAAATGTTTTTTATTAATTCGAAGGCAGCCAAGCGGTCCTTCAAATTGCCGAAGCATTTAGAAGGTGATCGGAATGTAGCGGTCATGTTTGCAAACCAGGGTCTGTATAATGGATTTCTGGCTGCCGGCCTCATTTGGGGGCTGATCCTCGGAGCTGATCCGATTGGCCATATGATTCAAATGTTTTTCGTCATCTGCGTGGTCATCGCGGCCATTTTCGGAGGCTTTACTTCAAACAAATCAATTATCGTAAAACAAGGACTTCCGGCTGTTTTAGCGCTTATTTTTCTTTTATTGGCGTAGGCAGAACGGAGTGAGGGCTTCCGGAATGGGAGCCCTCTTTTTTTATTCTGTTTTGAAAAACAGTTTCGGCCGCCGCGGCTTTTGTATCCCTTGTTCTTAGTCGTTTGATATTTAATGATGTTTAGTTTAGTTTGAAAGCCGATGCTTGCACGCATCGGCTTTTTTTCGTCAAGACGGCATTGTTCAGCCGAAATGTTCAATCACATGCTGTTTGAACGTTTCAGCAGCAGGAGATAAAAATCTGCCCCTTTTATCCAGGCGATGCCCATCACGCGCTGGCATTTTGGCCAGCTGATGCGTATTTTGCTATGACGCTGATTTCTTTATTTCATTGAAGCCCGGAAGCTCTTTAAGCAGCATGAGTATTTGCTGATTTGCCTGAAAACAATAATGCCACTGACTAAATGCTCTTAGGGAATACCTTATACCCAAAAAGGACTTGCACTAATAAAATTCATACCATTCATCGGTTATTATTTTTTCGAATAATTCTATAATTTGTTTTATCAAATACGTAGAGAGGGTGCTTTAACCATGATAGAATTATTTGAACACTCGGAATTTGGTAAATGGGATCAAAGGAGAACATCGAGAAGATTGACTCAAGATTTTGAGGTTGAGGTAAGTGCGGATAAATTATCACAACCGATTGATGTTGATGTTTATTTACAGGGCGACACCACCAGGGAAATGAAAAATATGGATGATTATCCTTATCGTTCTGTTGAAAATTCAATTGAATTTATAAAAGAGGTAAGATCTCATGGGATTTATTCGATAACTCTCCGTCTTGTCGGAAAGCCCTCTGATAACTGCTGGGATATATATGATGTCTTAAAGGACCATGTTGATGCGTTTAAGACAATACGAGCACGTTATCCTAAGGGGACTCTCCATATCACAGTGGATCCATTCAGTATTGGATTAAATGAGGACGGAACATGGGGGATTAAACACAGTTCCGGTCAATTAGATTACCTGCAGACCATTGAATTAATTTCTAATATTACTATGAGTTTCAGTCAAGCAGGAACTGACTCTATTTTAACTTTGGGAAGAATTGAAGGTGAGGTCGAAGTAACAAAAAGAGTATTAGAGAAAGTTGGTGCAGACACCACAATCACCTCGTTTTCACAAAATACAGAAACCAAAAATGCTTATATGTATTTAGAAAATACACCAGCACGCTTGGACACGGGTCAAAAAATTTTAGTCGGAAACATCACAGAGATGAACTTACATACGCTTATTGATATTTACGAAGGGACAAATACAGTTATTATAAAACCTATCGAGAATTTCCATTTAATCACATTTACATCTTTGTTTTTGAAAGATAAATATGAAATCATAGATTTTCTAACCGCTGAAAAAGTAAAAAAAGCACTAAGTAGTCATCCTTCTATGAGAGAGAAAGTTGTAGACATTCTTTTTAATATTGATGATTTTTTTGCAAAGTGCAAGAAAGTCAAAATAGGCGGTTACACTGTTTCAGGAACCTATTATTTACAAAAAAACTTTGAAAATGAGAAAGGAAAGTATTTTTCATTTAGCATTATTGATGAACTATTAAAAAATGCCGTTTCCGCTTCAGACTCCAGTATTTCTAAAATTATTGATAGAAATGCATTATGGTATATAAAACAAAAAGGAAAACTGCTTACAGAATCGAATTAAATAATATATTAAATTAAATGTATGATAAAAAAATAACCATGAGCACCTTGCGCTATGAGCCTGGGTGTTTCATTTCTTTCATACTAAGGAAAGGTGTAAATCTATGAGCAAAATCGAAGTGAATACTCCGCCAAAACTAAACCATCCGTTTCTCGCCGGAATGTTGTTTATGATTGTTGGTACGCTGTGTTTTGCCTCAAAGTCGATCTTTATTAAGTGGGCTTACACATTCGGAGCCACCCCGGAGTCAACGCTATTTTTCAGACAAATGATTGCAACCCCTCTTTTTTGCATCATTTTTCTTATGTATCGTGCAAAATTATCTGAAAAACCGGCAAAGGCTGATATAGTCAGAGCAGGGATCACGGGTCTGCTCGTTTTTTTTCTATCACCGCTGTTGGACTTTATCGGGCTGCATTATGTTTCAGCTATTGTAGAAAGGATGCTCGTTATGAGTTATCCGATTTTTGTCATGATTATCTCTTTTTTTGGAAAAATGGAGAAAATCACCGCTTCAGACATCATTTCAGTCGTTGTGGTCAGCATAGGAATCTTTTTTTCCATTGGCGGCTGGAATCTGCACGAATTGAGTGCTAATATATTTGGCGCTTTTCTCGTTCTTCTGTCGTCCGCGGTTTACGGACTTTATTTGGTCTTATCCGGTCAGCTTGTTCGCAAAGTAGGGAGTATCCGTATGAATGCATATGGGATGTCCTTAGCAAGCATTGCTATGGTGCTTTTTTTAATCGCAAGAAAGGGTTTTGGCTATCAGACAGAGCTATGGTCGTTTCAGCCACCCGTATATTTCCTTTTTTTAATCATTGCTGTATTTACAACAGTCGTTCCTTTTTTATTTATGCTGGAAGGTATCAAACGGATTGGGGCAGTAAGAGGGTCTTTGATTTCAATGATGGGCCCGATCATCACAATCATCTTTGGCGCTTTTTTCTTGGGCGAGCGCTTAACATGGATACAGTGGATAGGCTGTTTCATTGTCCTAAGCATGATTACTTTTTCGGAAGGCAGGAAGATCAAATTAAAGGTGAGAGCCTGACATACGAAAGCCTCCCACTAAGGAGAGAAAGTAAACGAAAAAATAAGCCGATGCCTGCACGCTTCGGCTTTGGGGAGTGAGGTTGCAGAGGATGAATATGAAGAGGGCGTATTATGCTATTTTATACAGCCAGACCGCTATCAACTTGGGGTTCTCACTTTATACGATGGCTGTCATCTTGTTTTTGTTTACAAAAACCGGTTCGACGGCGATGGCCTCTCTTATGACGTTCGTCAGCATTGTATGTCGTGTATTGGGCAGCGCCGTTTTGCCGCTGGTCACCGGCCGGTTCACGCTTCGTTCTTTGTTAATCGGTTCTCAATTGATACAGATCACACTGTTAGTCTGTTTGTTTTTTGTCATCCAAACCGGTTCATCTGCATTCTTTTTTCTGCTGTTTTGTCTGATCGGAGGCATTTCTTTTTGCAACGGATGGTTTGCTCCGATAAAAAGCGCGCTGATTGGGGAAATCATTCCTCCTGATCGAAGGGCGAAAGCGAACGGTTTATTATCTGCGGCGGATCAGACCGTTCAGTTTGCGGGGTGGTCTCTCGGCGGCGTCATCATAGCGTTCTTGGGAGAGAGCGATACAATGATCGTCACTGTCATGTTATTGGTTTCTTCGCTTTTGGGCATCATTCTGTTTCTTCAAGTACGCATGTGTGCGCCGGCAGCAGTCAGGGAACGTTCCCTTTTTGCAGATGCGGCAAGCGGCTGGGTGTATTTATTTCAGCAAAAACAGCTCAGGGTTCTCATTGTGATGGATGTGATCGAATCGTGGGCAGGCATGATATGGATCGGGTCTGTGTCCTTAACTTATGTGCATGACGTCCTTCATAAAGGAGAGGCTTGGTGGGGGTATGTCAACGGAGTCTATTATGCGGGGACGATGATCGGCGGACTGATCATCTATAAGTTATCCGGTAAGTTTCAGCATCATCTCATTCCGCTTATGCTGACGGGAGCTTTGGCATATGGAATGTTCACGTTTATTTATGGGTTGATCACAAGCGCCGTTGCGGCCCTTTTTCTGGTGCTGTGTATGGGGCCGGCTTGTGTATTACGAGATCTCACGCAGGAAACATTACTTCAAAACATCACGACCGAAAAGACACGGGTCAATATATTAGCGGCGAGATCAGCTTTAGTTCAGTTCATTTTTATGTTTTCCATTATCGGAACGGGGGTTATCTCGGATGTATTCGGCGTGCGGTTTATTTATATTGGCGCAGGCCTCCTCTTATTAATTTCGGCTTTTATCGGATTTTCTCAGCTGCGAATGAAGAAGATGGTACAAAGCCGCATGTAGTGTAGTATAATTAGGAACGTACGTTCTATATCGAGAGAGGAGAGGGTAATGTGGGACATCTGGCACTGCAATTGTATGATTATCATCTTTGGGCAAATCAGCAAATATTCACCCGGCTTAAAGAGCTTCCGGAGGATGTGTACCGTAAGGAGATTCAAAGTGTCTTTCCGTCGATAGCCGGTGTATTAACTCATGTGTATCTGTCGGATAAGGGGTGGTTTGATGTGTTCTCCGGAGAGCGTCTGAAGGATACGCTGAAATCAGCTGAACAGCAAAAAGAGGACATCTTGTCTAAAGAGATAGAAGAGCTGGAAGAAATGTTCTCGGAATTATCAGACCGGTATCAATTATTTTTGCAAAAGGAAGAAAATATCAGTCTCCCCCTTGAAATAGAGCATCCGTCAGGTGACATCATGAAAACCGCAGCGGCCGATATGATCCTCCATGTTGTGAACCACGGAACGTATCATCGCGGGAATATAACAGCCATGCTCAGACAGATGGGGTATGCTTCTGTGCCGACGGATTACGGTATTTATTTATATATAAACAAAAAGTAAACAAGACAGCCAACGCGGCTGTCTTGTGATATCAGTAAAAAAGCCAAATCATATGAGTGATTTGGCTTTTTCGTTTGCTATGCCATGTTCTGCAGCCGTTCTAAACTGTTTTTCCAATTCGCTTCAAGCGCTGTAAAAGCAGCGGCGGCATCTTGCTGTTCTAATGCGTGAATGATATCAGAGTGTTCATTATATGATCTGTTTAAAGCGCCGTTTTCACTGAAATAGCGGATTTCCATTCTCTGAATTTTGACTTTCAGGCTTACAAGCAATTTGTGAAGTTCGGCGTTGTCCGCAAGCAGAATGATGCGATGGTGAAATGCATTGTCCGCTTCCAGGATGGCCGGTTTATCGCCGTCTTTCATTGTTTGAAGAAGATTTTCATTCAGTTGTTTCAATTCCTGAATCACGGCATCGTCCACATGCGGGAGAGCTTGCTGCAATGCGAGTTTTTCAAGCGTCCAGACGATGGAATACAAGTTTTCCGCTTCTTTTAACTCAATCGGAGCGACAAGCGTCCATCTGTTCGCTTTTGTTATCACCAAGCCGTCATCTTCCAGCCGCAATAAGGCTTCCCGTATCGGGGTGCGGCTGATTCCCAATGTTTCCGACAAATCCTTGTCCTTTAACTTTGTTTCCGGTTTGAGCTTGCCCGTTATGATCCAATTTCTGAGTGTGCGATACACTTCGTCCCGCATGATGGTTCTTTTCAGCACAGGTTCTTTGTTTTGATTATCCAATGGAACACCTCATGAATCGTAGTATACATATTTGCATTTTACCACAGTCCGGGCGCCGGTTAGAAATGAAGAGGGACGTCTAAGAATGAATCGAACCGAGATGCTTCATCTCAATATGCTGAAAGTCAGCGGAGCCGCCTTCAGAAAAGAGCGTGATTCCCTGATCTTCGTGTTTTGGGAACACTTCATTTGTCAGAACGGTTTTTCCGTCGTCTGCAAATACTTCAATACTTGTTTTGTCCACGAGAATTTTCAGGTGGACGCGCCCTTTGTCTCCGTCAAATGGGGCTTTGCTTTCGGCGTATGCGCCGGTTTTATCAGGCTGGTCTGTAAACGATCTGTTCACATAGGCATAGCCGTCTTCTGCTGAAATACCGACATCAATATGCCGGCTTTGGTCTGCTGATTCTCTGAGTCTGACGCCTGCATTTTTGATATCTGACCAAGCGATGTCCATATCAAGCTGATATATATCACCTTTGATCGGCAGTGTCTCTGAACCGTTCACCTGTTTGTGTTCTATGCTGTCAGTTGAAGATGTTAATTGGTTCAATGCTACAACCGGCTCTGACACAAGGCTGTATGTGCCGCCGTCCTGCTTCTGAAGGCGGATTTCACGGACGATAGAATCCGTACCGTTAAAGCCGTTTTTTAGTGTCGGTGTTTCATTCGGATAATCCCAATTGTTCATCCATGCCAGCGCATAGCGTTTTGTCAGCGGATCTTCGCTATTACCGTCTTCAAATGTGACGCCGCCGTACCAGTCAAAGCCGTAATCGAGCCATTGCGGTTCTTCTTGATCGGCGGTAAATTCCTTCCCGTCAAAGTTTCCGGTCCAATACGCGTACGTATTCGGTTTGCCTGCGGGTTTGCCGTTTGCGCTTGCGCCTAGAACCCACTTGGCTGTTCCGTCATCTGCACGCATCATATAAAGGTCGGGGCATTCGACGAGGCCGATCTGCTGAGTGATAAAACCGCCCGTGTATGTCCAATTTTTTAAATCGGGTGATTCATAAAAACCGATTTTTTCGCCTTCGGCCATGGCCATCACCCATTTGTCATCCTGTTCATCCCAGATCACTTTCGGGTCCCGGAAATCCTTAGTTCCCGGGTTTTTCATCACGGGCTGATCACTATAGGAAGTAAACGTTTTTCCTTTATCCGTGCTGTACCATAAATATTGTTCCTGGGCTTTTGTTTTGGCTGTCGGCTGCGTTGTGACGGCGACCAGCGCGTTTTTGCCGAAGCCCGCGGTGTTGTGTTTATCAATGACGACAGAACCGGACCATATATCGCCGTTTTCGTTGGTGTATTTCGGAATAGCCGTGCTTTCGTCCGTCCAGTGCACCAAGTCCTCTGATACGGCGTGCCGCCATTCTGTGCCGTTGCCGTTTGGGTAATCCCGATTATAAAGATAGTAGTAATGATATTTCCCCTCGAAAAAAATGGGCTTTTGAGGGTCGTTTTTCCATTTGTCCGGGGTCGTAAAATGATACGCCGCCCGGTAATCTTTCTTATGCTCCGTGTATGTGTCAGAGGAATTGTGGCTTTTGTGCGGCAGTAAGCCGACAAACAGGAACGCACCCAAAAAGATCAATATTACAATGGGCCATTTTCGTGCCATGATTGAATTCACCATCTTGTTTAGAAATAAAAGAAAATGCCAATGAAGTATCGGCATTTTCTTTTTGTTGTTATTAGTTGTTAACCGTAAGCTGTCCTTGTTCAAGGATGCTGTTTTTAACAACGGATGTTTTCTTGTTTTTGATGTTCAATAAGAAGCTTGGCGCAAATGTTGCCTTTTTATCCTCAAAGAAGCCTCTGTTTGTCATGTAGCTTGTGATCACGACATTGTTGCCTTTGGCTTGCGGCACTGCGAAGTGAGAGTAAGTGAACGTCACATCGTTAGGATCAAGACCCATTTGCAGTACAAGACCAGTTTTGTTCAGCGGCTTGTAAGGACCTGTTAAAGAGTTTGATACATAACCAAGCATGTAAATATCGTTTGAGTTAATACCGTCGATCGTCATTTTTGAACCGCGTGAATCAGTGAACAGGTACCATTTGCCGTTCATTTTGAAAACATTCGCGCGCTCGATTTCATCAGTTACCGTGTTTGAAGTGATCAGCGGCTTCATGACTTTTTTCAATGTGTAGTCATTGTTTAATTCTACGATACCGAGGGCGCCGTTCGCTAATTCAGCATCGCGTTTTTTAGCACTTTGCTGAAGCTTCTGACTTTCTTTACGGAAGAAGTTTGTGCTGCCGCCGTAGTATGCTTTGTTAAATAAAGATTCTTCGCCTTGGTATCCGTTATCTGTTCCCGTGTTGGCTTCGAATACAAGGTATTTATGGCCTTTGTCTTCAACGTAGTGAGGGTCTCTCAGCGTATGGTTGTCGCCGGATGTATAGTTCCCTTCATCGATAAACTGCTGAACGTTTTGGTATGTTTTTCCGTCACCGTCAAAAATCGTTTTATGATCTTCCACTCCGTTGATCTTGAGCGTGTCATCAGATTTTGACACATTTACCTGCGCCGTTGTCAGGCTTTGTTTGCCGTAATGTGTACCGGAAAAGTCAGTGTAGAATAAACGGATTTTTCCGTCAGATGTAAAGGTTGCAGAACCGGACCATTCTTGTGTCTGTTCTTTCAGGATTTCATCGTTGGCGTCGAACTTATCGCTGTCTTTAAAGACACGGCCCGCGTTTTTCCAGCTGTCGATCGAGTTGTCGCCGACTTTTTGATAAAACATGTAGATGGATGTGTCATCAGCGTCTTTCGGGCTTCCGGCAAGAGCAAACACGACGTGATAGCCGTTGTATTCAGCTACTGTTCCGTCAGCGTTTTGGAGCGGCCAGCTGTCCCACACATCCAGTCCTTTTGCGGACTCGATATTTTTAATTGTTGATTGGTCGAATTGAGGCACTTGGTATTTTTCACTTTGCTGCTGTTTAGGGATCTGCAGCATATCATGGCGTGTGATGTGAGAGACGCCGTACGTTTCTTTGTAAGGTTTTTGGGTATTTTCTTTCGCGAAGGCTTGAGTCGCTCCTCCTGCCAGAAGTGCAGTCGTAAAAGTTAGAACTGTGGCTCGTTTTGCAAATTTTTTGATGTTCATGTTCATTTCTCCTTTTGTATGTACCTTTTTTTGCGATCTGCCGATTCGATCCTCCTGCATTCATGGATGGCAGGTTTGTTACAGAAAAAAAGACCTAAAATATGTAAGGGGTGACGCCAAAGAATACACTTTGCCCTTAACACATTTTAGGTCTTGCCTGCTTTATCAGTAACAATCCTGCATGATTTACTTGTCGACATCATTCTATTAGACTCTGATTCTATTGACAACTGGTCTATTTTCCTCTTTTGGATGATAGTAAAATGAAAAAAGACCTTTTAATATATGGGTAATTGAGACTAAGGGGTGCTCTGGGCCTAGGAAAAAACCTCTCTAAAAAAGAGAGGTTATTTTTTCTTGATAGATAATAAAGCGATGGTGGCTAAAATCAGCAAAGTACCCAGCCATTCTGATATTCCGAAGGGAACATGCAGCCAGATAACAGCTAAAAAAGCTGCCGACAGCGGCTCTGCACAGGCGAGCAGGCTGGTTTCAGAGGCACTCAGATATTTCAGGCTTTCCAAGTAGCAATAAAAAGCGATGAGCGTTCCGAAAATGATGATAAACACAATCGCGGCGTATGCCGGCAAGGACCACTCGCCTTCAAATGTCCAGGGCGGGCGGATCAAGCTGAGGGCGGCCCCGCCGATCAGCATGCCCCATCCGACAATAATGGCCGATCCCCATTTCTTCAGCAGACGATGCGGCTGAAGGGTGTAAAACGCCAGTGCAAACGCCGAACTGATGCCCCAAAAGACGGCCAGACCGGATATGGACAGGCTTCCGACATTCCCGTGCGTGACCAAAATGAATGTGCCGGCAACCGCCAATAAGACGGCCAGAAGCTCTTTTGCTGAAGGAATTCTCTTTGCGCGAATCGCTAAAAAGCATGTAATGATCGCTGGCCCTAAATACTGAAGAACGGTAGCAGCGGCCGCGTTGCCGTACTCAATTGCCGCGAAGTAGGTGTATTGAACGCCTAACATTCCGAAAATCCCGAATAAAAGAAGGGGAATTCTGTCCTGTCTGTCTTTCCAAACAGCCCATATCCGTCCTTTTTCTTTACGGTACGCGATGCTGAGCAGAAGCGCCCCTGACACCAGAAGGCGCACCGAAGTCAGCCATTCTGTATTAAAATGGCGGTGCTGAAACAGATACTGGGCAACCGTTCCCGCGACCCCCCATAAGATAGCTCCTGTCAGCACAAGCCAAATGCCTGTTGTTCGTGAATAAGAAAGAGCAGCGTGTTTTTCCAGGATAGACACCCCCGATTCTGATGTTGCGACATTAACTTACAATAATTAGAAAATGAACGTCTTCCATGTGATATATTATATATTACATATTAGTTTTCGTCAAAATGATTTTCGTAGAAAGCGCTTACGAAACGGCCGTCTGATGAATGAGCAATAAAAAAACACCCCGGCGGGTTTCCGGGGTGTGTTGGTTATTCTGCAATCGCGTCTGTTAAAACAGGAACGACTTGTTTCTTTCTGGATACGACGCCTTTTAAAAGAGCCGTGTTGTTTTCTAAAGTCACGTTGAATGCTTTTTCCACTTTTGACGCTTGATCACCGATGGCAAGCGCAAGGGAATCGTTTTCCAGAATATCCGTAATCACGAGAAGGAACAGGTCAAGGTTCTTCTCAGCAATTACTTTTGAAAGAGCCGCTTCTAATTCCGGCTGCCGCTTTTTAACATCTTCAATATCAACTGTGTTGACTTGGGCGATTTCGACTTTTTTGCTGCCGAGCGTGAACTCTTTCGCATCAAGAGAAATCAGTTCTTCCACAGTTTTTTTGCTTAAGTCGGCGCCCGCTTTCAGCATGTTTAAGCCGTACTCTTCCGCATCTACGCCGGCAATTTCAGCAAGCTCTTTTGCCGCTGCGATATCTTGCTCCGTGCAAGTCGGAGATTTAAATAACAGAGAGTCAGAAATGATTGCTGACAGCATGAGGCCCGCAATTTCTTTCTCGATTTTCACGTTATTTTCTTTGTACATTTTGTTTAAGATCGTAGCCGTACAGCCGACCGGCTCAGCACGGTAGTAAAGAGGTTCCGCTGTTTCGAAGTTGGCGATACGGTGGTGGTCGATAACTTCAAGAACCTGAACGTCTTCGATATCCTTGATGCTTTGCTGGCGTTCATTGTGGTCAACAAGGATGACGCCGTTTACTTCGTTTGCGGCTGTTTCCACCAAACGCGGGCTTTCCTGCTTGAAATAATCAAGCGCGTATTGTGTTTCGCCGTTGACTTGTCCAAGGCGGACGGGCTCAGCATTGAAGCCGAGTTTATTTTTTAGATCAGCGTAGGCAATGGCAGAGCAAATGGTATCTGTGTCTGGGTTTTGATGTCCGAAAATAAGAATTTTTTCCATAATAACTCCTTGTCCTTTTTTGTAGTGTAAACAATCTTTTTATAGTTTAACACGTCTTGAGGAGGGTGTAATCTTCAAAACCTTAAAAATTGATGTGAAAAAGAAGCATTTTTGTTGAGAGGTGGGGAGGGTTGCGAGTAAAATACTGGGTAAGTCAGATGCTAATCAGCATATAGTATCAAAAAAGGTACTATGGAGGATGAAAAATGAACATTTATCCGAATAAAGAAGGTTGTCCGGTTGAACTGACGCTTTCCGTTATCGGCGGAAAGTGGAAGGGTATTTTGTTTTATCATATGATCGGCGGAAAAAAGCGGTTTAATGAGTTTCGGCGCATTTGCCCCAGCATTACGCAGCGTATGCTGACGCTTCAGCTTCGCGAGCTTGAGGCGGACGGCATCGTGCATCGCGAGGTATATCAGCAGGTGCCTCCAAAGGTGGAGTATTCTCTTACCGAATTCGGCAGGTCGCTGGAACCGATCGTTTTGCAAATGAAGAAATGGGGAGATGCCAACCGGGAGTTTCTCGAGGCATACCGGGAAAAAACGTCTCCTCAAGATCAGTCCGCTCAAAAATAAGAAGCAGCAAAGGATTAAATTCCTTGCTGCTTTTTTTTATTTCATCGCGATGGCCTTTCTGGCGTTGCGCACGTCATTCTTCAGCAATTCGCTCAGGTTGTAAGCCGGATATTGACCGCGTTCTTCCATATACTCAAAGACCATTTGATGCCACTTGATGGCCGCGTTTAAGTGCTTGACGAAAACGTGTCTTAATTGAGGTGTGGCCGTCTCTGTAATGGCTCCGGCGTAATTGCGGACAGATGTTTTGGCCAGGATGAGCAGGCCGCCGCTGTAAAAGGAGGAATCAGCGCGCTCTTCTGTTTCATCCTCACGAAAAGCGGGAGCTTCAGGGAAGAAAGGAAGCAGTTCACGCAGATTTTGTTCCAGCGAATGGATGGAAAATCTGTAAAGCTGTTTTAATCTGGCATCGCTTACGTCCCGCTCTGTTCTTTTTAATTTCACAAGTCCGTTTGCCTGGAAAGCGACTAACTCATGCAGTTCTAACGTTTCATGCCATGCTAATGTTCTCCGCTCAGTCATGGTGTAAGAATCTCCTTTATCCTTCATTTTCACTTTCAGCATATGCCCCGGTCCCAATGTTGTTCCTGATGTTTTGAAGTTTCCAGAAAGGGAAACTCAATGTAAAGGAAATACGAAATAGAGGTGAAACTATATGTGGGACATGATAAAGAACTTCTTCCTTTTCAGCAGCGGGGTTTTGCAGGCGACCACTCTCTTACTTATCGTTATCGTCTTGTTATATGTACGAAAAACCAAAAAGAAAAACAGAGATACTTCTGGTTTCATGGATGATCAGGATCACTGATACAACGGGCATTCTTTCACTGGGATGTCCGTTTGTCTGTTTTCATGTTTCACATGGAACATTGCGGCTGTCCGCGCTCATTTTACTTGCGATTTCGACTTATGTTAAAATATATACGTGTATTTTGGAGAGTTTATGGAAAATTCAGGTCTTGAAAGAGACATTGCGGCGTCAAAAGAGCAGTCGTCTAAGCTGCTCTTTTCTATTCGTATGTTCGAATGATACAAGGTTTGAGGTGAGTAAGTGAAAAATACAAGGGCTCTAATAGAAGGCGCCATTTTGATCAGTATTTTTGCAATCATTTCCCTTTTGGTCGTGTACCTCCCTTTACTGGGGGCAATTCTTTTCTTTGCTTTGCCGCTGCCGATCATTCTTTACACCATTCGGCACGGTCTGAAGCCCGGGGTATGGATGGGGCTTGCCAGCCTTCCTGTCAGCTTTATTGTAGGTTCGTTTACCGGGCTTACAGGCGCTTTTACGGCAGCCTGTACGGGAATCGCCATGGGATATTATTTTAAAAAGAAACAGCCCGGCTATGCGGTTGCTGCCGGCGCTATGGCGTATGTGCTGTGCGGCGTCGTTTTTTTTGTGGTCAGCATCGTGTTTCTTAATATGAATGTGGTTGATACCGCCATGTCCCAGCTTCGGGAGTCGCTGTCTTTAGCAGAAACCATGTCAAAGCAGCTGGGTTATGGAGACCAGTTCGGGAAGCAGATCAAGCTGATGGAAAGTCAGCTGAGCACGGTTCAATATCTTTTTCCGACAGTGCTCGTATTGACCGGCATCGTTTTTTCTTTCCTCAGTTATGCTATGGCAAGGCCGCTTTTACGGCGATTTTCCCCTGATCTTCCGAAGATGAAGCCTTTTAGAGAGCTCAAACTCCCGCAAAGCGTTGTCATTCTGTATTTTATTGTGACGATATTAGGGTTTCTGCCTTTAGAAAAAGGGCATATGCTGTATTCGGTTTCATTGAATGGGGGATTTATTCTCAGCTTGCTGATTTGTATTCAAGGATTAGCGTTTATTTTTTTCTATTGCCGCGAAATGGAGATGCCGAAAGCCGTTCCTGTATTAGCAATTGTGCTGGGGGTGCTTTTTCCGCTTATCTTGTCCGTGTATCTCCTCTTAGGCATCATTGACATAGGCTTTAACATAAGAAATAAGGTGACGCGAAATTGAGTGTGACTTACAGGTGGGGAGTTGATAGAAATGCCTAGTTTTTATGAAAAACCGTTGTTTCGGTATCCCATCTATGCATTGATTGCATTGTCAATCATCATAATCCTCATCAGCATTTACTTTAACTGGCTGATAGGAGCCATCGGCGTTGTGCTGCTCGCCGTGATCTTGTTTTTCATTAAGCGTGCGGATTCTCTGATCAGAAAAGAAATTGACGATTATATCTCCACGTTATCGTATAGATTGAAAAAAGTAGGCGAAGAGGCATTAATGGAAATGCCTATCGGGATTATGCTGTTTAATGATCAATATTACATTGAGTGGGCGAATCCGTTTTTGTCTTCCTGTTTTAATGAAAGCACGCTCGTCGGACGCTCGCTGTATGACACATGCGAGGCCGTCGTGCCGCTGATCAAGCAGGAGGTCGATTCGGAAACGATCACCTTGAATGAGCGGAAGTTTAAAGTAGTGATTAAAAGAGATGAGCGCCTGCTTTATTTCTTTGATGTGACAGAACAGATTCAGATTGAAAAGCAGTACGAAAATGAGAGAACCGTGCTGGCATATATCTTCTTAGATAACTATGATGACGTCACACAGGGGCTGGACGACCAAACGAGAAGCACGATGAACAGCCAGGTCACCTCATTATTAAATGCGTGGGCGCAGGAGTACGGCATTTTTCTGAAACGGACGTCCTCGGAGCGGTTTATCGCGGTGTTAAATGAACACATTTTAACGGAGCTTGAAAACGCGAAATTTTCGATTTTGGATGAAATCCGAGAAAAAACATCCGTTCACACTGTATCTTTGACCCTCAGCATCGGGATCGGCGCATCGGTTTCTTCCTTGAAGGAGCTTGGAGATCTGGCGCAGTCCAGCCTCGATTTGGCTCTCGGCCGCGGAGGCGACCAAGTGGCGATCAAAATGCCGAACGGCAAGGTGAAATTTTACGGCGGCAAAACGAATCCGATGGAGAAGCGCACAAGGGTGCGCGCCCGGGTGATTTCTCACGCGCTCAAGGAAATTGTCTCAGAAAGCAGCAATGTCATTATTATGGGGCACAAATTTCCTGATATGGACGCGGTCGGAGCCGCAATCGGAATATTGAAGGTGGCGCAGGCCAACGGCAAAGAAGGCTACATCGTCATTGATCCGAACCAGATCGGATCAAGCGTTCAGCGCCTGATTGAAGAAATTAAAAAATATGAAGAGCTGTGGTCGCGGTTCATCACGCCGGAAGAGGCGATGGAAATTTCAAATGATGACACGCTGCTTGTCGTCGTTGATACACATAAACCATCCCTTGTGATGGAAGAGCGTCTCGTGAACAAAATCGAGCACATCGTTGTGATTGACCACCACCGCAGAGGCGAGGAATTTATTAAAGACCCGCTGCTCGTTTATATGGAGCCATACGCTTCATCCACCGCAGAACTCGTGACGGAGCTGCTTGAATACCAGCCGAAGCGGCTCAAAATCAATATGATTGAAGCGACCGCCCTGTTAGCTGGTATAATAGTGGATACGAAGAGCTTTTCCCTTCGCACGGGCTCGCGGACGTTCGACGCCGCTTCTTATTTGAGAGCGAAAGGCGCCGATACGGTTCTGGTGCAGAAAGTTCTCAAAGAATCCGTCGGTTCTTATATCAAACGGGCGAAGCTGATCCAGCATACGTCTCTTTATAAAGAACATATCGCGATTGCTTCTCTTCCTGAGAACGAAGAGGAGTACTTTGACCAGGTGCTGATTGCGCAGGCGGCTGATTCCCTCTTATCGATGAGTGAAGTGGAAGCTTCATTTGCGGTAGCCAGACGGGATGAGCATACGGTGTGCATCAGTGCGAGATCGCTGGGCGAGGTCAATGTGCAGATTATTATGGAGGCGCTGGATGGCGGAGGGCATTTAACCAATGCGGCAACCCAGTTATCGGGCATTTCTGTCTCAGAAGCGCTCGTCCGGCTGAAGGAAGCCATTGATGAATATTTTGAGGGAGGCGTTCAGAGATGAAGGTTATTTTCTTACAAGATGTAAAAGGTAAAGGAAAAAAAGGCGAAATGAAAAACGTAGCAGACGGTTATGCACATAACTTTCTCATTAAAAAAGGCCTCGCTGTCGAAGCAAATGCGACAAACATCAGCGCATTGAAAGGACAGAAAGAAAAAGAGAAAAAAGAAGCGATTGCCGAGCTTGAAAGAGCGAAAGATTTGAAAGAAACGCTTGAACAGCTGACTGTTGAGCTGAGTGCCAAATCCGGTGAAGGCGGCCGTCTATTCGGATCTGTCACAAGCAAACAGATTGCAGAAGCGCTGCAAAAAACGCATAAGATTAAAGTGGATAAACGGAAACTGGAGCTCCAAGACGGTATCCGCACACTGGGATATACAAACGTCCCTGTAAAGCTGCACCCTGAAGTTCAGGCTGTGCTGAAGGTTCACGTAAAAGAAGAAGCGTAATACACAATGAAAAAACCCGCCGATCCGGCGGGTTTTTTTCATGTCAGCAGACGGTGCAGCGCAAGAAAATGATGAGATTGTTTCATTTCCGATCATCACCAGAGTGCATATTATATTACATCATAACGAAGGATGTGTCGGTATGAAACGATTTTTTTCTGAAACATATTTTAATAATCCGGAGAATAAAAAGGCGCTGGAGCACTATCCGCTGATCGGTGACGGAAAAGACGGGGAAGTCTATCGCTTAACACACAACAAATGCGTAAAGTACTTCTTTGAAAAAGGGACATGCAAGAAGGAATTGGCAGCTTTAAAGACCGGACAAGGTTCCCCAGTGATTCCAAGACTGTATGAATACGGAGATCGTTATATTGTGATGGAATATGTCCAAGGCACCTCTCTTGCCCGCCATATCAAACAAGAAAAATCCCTGTCCGTCAAACTGACTGCTGATATTTTAAATATGCTGGATGAATTAAAGAAAATCGGTTTTACCAGATGGGATGCCGAAATCAGGCACATTCTGATCAATGAATACGGCAATCTTAAAGTTATCGACCATAAAAGAGCTTTTTCCGCCATTACCCGGTTTCCCGTAAAACTATTAAAAGGACTGGACAAATACGGCTTGGCGGATGAGTTTTTGAACACTATAAAAAAATTAAATCCGTCACGTTACCTGGAATGGCAGCCGCACATGTAAGTTTCTGAAAATCCGCACATGTAAGTTTCCTTTTTTTAGGGTCGTCATATGATATTTGTAACATTTGTTTGGTGGAGTGTGGAAAAAATGGCAGAATACATTATGGTTATCGGCGCTCATCCCGATGATGAACTATTGGGATCAGCGGGCACCATAAAACGGCTGATCAATGAAGGATATAAAGTGATTTCCGTTATTACGGCATTAGGAAGAAAAGAAGAAGCTCATCATATTAAACAATTAGGCGAACGCGCGAATCAAGAGCTTGGAATTGAGAAAGTCATCTTTTTGGAGCACACGAATTTAGAGCTGGAATGTATCCCTCTTCATAAGCTTGTTAAAGAATTAGAGCAGCTCATTCGCGTCTATCAGCCTGATAAAATCTTTACACATCATTACGGCGATATCAATATGGACCACCAGAGAACATTCCAAGCAGTTTTAACAGCCGCCAGACCGCTTCCGAATCAAAAGCCTATCGAACTGCTTACGTTTGAAACGCTATCTTCAAGCGAGTGGGAGAGAAATACGGCTGATAAACTCTTCAAGCCTAATTACTTCGTTAACATCACAGACACAATGGATGCCAAACTCGCGGCGCTTCACCACTATGACGTAGAAATGAGGGATTACCCTCATCCCCGTTCATATGAAGGCGTAAAACATTTAGGAAAAGTCAGAGGGATGACGGCGGGTGTGGAATACGCTGAAGCTTTTGAAGTCGTGCGGAGGATCTGGAAATGAACAAGACATTTTCCGTCCCCTATCCGTATATGGTCCAGACGCTTGACCGCTACTACGGGGTCAAAACGCGCCCGCAAAAACAGAAAGCCATAAAGACACAGATGAAACATGCAGATCGAATTCCGCCGGTATACAGGAAAAAAAATAAGTTATCCATTTTGATTGCCACGTTTTGGGACTACCCGCACACGGGCGGTTTATCTAACTATATTAAAACGCTTAGTGAAGGCCTGAAAAAGAGAGGTCATAAGGTGGATGTCATATCCCCTAATCTGTTTCCGTCCGCACAGGTAAAAGAACTGCGGGCGGCTGTTGTTCCGAAATTAAAAGATTTCTTTAAAGACAGATATGGGGTTTATAACGATCATATTTTGAAAAATAATCGGCTGATGTTTATATACGAGCAAATGCTTCAAAAGATTCATTTGGAAAGATATGATGTGTTCCACGCTCAAGATTTATTTACAGCCAATATGTTAGGCAGGTTCAATCAAATCTATAAAAAACCTTTATTTTTCACACCGCATGGCATGTTTACTTTCAACAGACTTAAATTTCACATCTTTAAAAAAGGCTCGGTAGAAGAGATTTATTATAAAAAATTAGAGATGAAAGCCATTGAATACGCAGATCGCCTGATTATTATCAGCGATACGTTCCGCTGCCCGCTCATGAAGCTCGGAGCCGAACAGGAAGACATGACAACGGTGGTCACAGGAATCGATTACGATGCAAAAACAGGCGGGAAAAGAAAAACCCCGTTACCGAAAAATAAGATCATCATCTCGTGTATTGCAAGATTAGGCCCGAGAAAAGGTCACAAATATTTACTGGACGCACTTTCGAGAATTCCATCTGATGTACTTGAGCATGTTGAAGTGCTGATCGCGGGCGACGGAGAGATGAGGAGCGCCTTAGAGGAACAGGCTCGAAAGCTGAATCTGTCTATGGTTTCCTTTTTAGGAAAAAGAGATGATGTTCCCGCTATTTTGAATATGACGGACATATTCGTACTGCCGACCATTAATGATAGCCTGCCTATTTCGATTATTGAAGCGATGTTCAGCGGCTCGGCTATCATCGCGACCGATTGCGGGGGTATTCCGGATCTGATCCGCCATAACAAAACGGGGCTTATTGTCGAGCCGGGAAATGCAAAGGTTCTTGCCCGGGCTTTAGCGTTTTTTATCACTAACAAATCTGCGCGGAAGATAGCTGCTTCAAACGCAAAGGCCTACGCGGAGAAATATTTAAGCAGTGAGACGATGATAAAAAATATCGAATCGATTTATCAAAATACCAACAGCTCGGAGGGAGATCATGAAACATGAACATGCAGCCGTTGTACTTGATTTCAGTGCAAACGGGATTGGGATCATTCGCAGTCTGGCCCGAAGAGGAATCGATGTTTACGCATTTGACACGGAGGGACCTTATCGTATCGGAAAATCAAGATTGGCAGATTGCGGGATATGTCCCAGCCCTTTAACACAAGAGGAAGAACTGCTGACATTTCTGACTGATTTCGGGAAGCGATTCCAAGCAAAGCCGGTTCTGTACGCAGGATCTGATGATTATGCGGGATTTATATCTAAATTCCGCGAGACATTAGCCGGTTTTTTTTTATTTTTGCTCCCGAGCCACTCTCTGTTAGAAACGGTTTTAGATAAAAGCAAAGCATATGAATTAGCGGTCAAGCATAACATCCCCTGCCCGAAAACCTTTTTTCCGAACAACCAGGATGAGCTGGAAGAGGCCATCGCCAATATTGACTTCCCGTGTATTTTAAAACCGGTGGCCGGCCATGAATACAGAAAAAAAGTAAACAAAAAAGCAATTGTAATGAAGGATGCCGCACAATTGCGCAAGGAGTTCAGCTCCTACAGAGAAAATGGAGAACTGCTCGTGCAGGAGATCATCCCCGGAGACAACCAGTGTTTTTATAAAGTCGCCACTTTTTATGATGACCAAATGAAATTAATGGGCTTATTCTCTCTGCAAAAGAACCATCAATTCCCTGCAGATTTTGGCGCGGGGGCCCACGTCGTCAGCAAACGGCTTCCTGATTTAATCGAGAAGACCCTGCCGTTTTTTGAAGCGATTCAGCTGAAGGGAGTAGGCATGGCGGAATTTAAAAAGGATCCCCGGGACAATGTTTACAAGTTTATCGAAATTAATCCGCGCTTTTGGCTCAGCCATAGCCTGACAGAACCGGCAGGCGTTCATTTCGTTTACATGTACTATCTGTATTTGACCGGACAACATGTGAAGCCCCAGCTCGAACAAAAAGACGGAATCAACTGGATTTATGAGGTGCGTTACTTCTTAACATTTTTGAAGAAACGAAAAAGAGGAGAAATGACGTTCCGGGATTTTTGGAAAGGGTGTAAAGGAAAAAAAGAGTACGCTCTTTTTGCTTGGAATGACCCGATGCCATTTATCAGAAACACTTGGTCTCATCTCAAAAACAGCTGGAAACGGAAGCGGAAGGAAGATCGGCATGTATGAAAAGGATCTTTTGTATGGCGCATTTCAAAAACTGAGAATTGACGAAAAACTGTCGTATTCGTTCGGTGAAAGGGCCGCGGTGAATCCGGATGACATCACGTGCCTGAAATCGACGGACAGAAGCGCCATTTATAAACTGTCTGTAAAGAAAAAATCCGGCACTGTTCCGCTGATATTGAAGGTATATAAATCTTCCCGTGAAAAAAATAAGGTCGAGATTAATATATACGGGAAAGCCCGTTCTGTTTTAGGGGATTTGCTGCCGGACATCTATCATATAGAAGAAAGTGACCATGAAACGTGGATATTTATGGAGTTTGTCAGCCAGATCAGGGGACAGCTTACATTTCACCCGAAGCATTTCAAGTATATTATTCCGTCTGTCGCAGAACTGCACAGCCGCACCTTTGAAAACAAGAATATTTCTGACGGTAAATGGCGGTCGTGGCTGCCGGTATACAAATCGGAAACCATGAGAAAAGGGCGTAAAAAGCAGATCAAAAAGACAGCGGAATTATTGGATAGAGCTCTTAAAGATGAGCGCACAAAAGATATCGTGAAGCCTCATTATCGGCAAATCACAAACTTGCTTGAGCAAGAGGAGCCGGATTTTTTCCCTGAATTGATACAAAACGGCTCAGCCATCACACACGGTGATCTTCATATGCAGAATATCTGCACCCACGATGCGTCCGGACATGAACCGTGGGATATTCAATTCATCGATTGGGAATCCGCAAAATACGCGCCGGTTTGGTTTGATATGACGGTGCTGGTCGAAATTCTGCTTGGCTTCAGAAAAGATTGGAGCCGGCATGCAGAAGATATTCGGACGTATTGCGTAAAAGTGTATACGAAAGAAATGAAAAAGCGGGGCATTCATTTTCAGACCCCTCCTATGACGCTTTATAAAATGGCTTATTTGCAGAGAACACTTGAGAAAGGGCTTCATACCCAATTGCGGAGAATCTTCGACAATCGGGGAGGGGAACTGCTGCCGTATCATGTTGACAAAGTGTCAAAATGGGGACGGGAATTAGGATTATAAGTTTGAGAGAGGGGGAGCGGATTTGAGAGAAGAGATCGGCAAGCCGAACGGTCTGGTGCCTCCAGCCTTATTGCGCGTCATGGATCAATTTTACGGGATCGAACATCAAAGTGAGCCAGAGATGCTGTATTCGTTCTGTGCGGAAGGAAAAAGCTCCCCCAAACGAAAAAAGCCATTGCGTATTCTGTACGCAACCTTTCTCCGTTACCCGAATGTCGGAGGGTTGGCGAGTTATATCACGTCAATTAAGACCGGTTTTGAGCGCATCGGTCATCAGGCGGATGTCATCTCGCCGCTCCAAATGCCGCCAACTTTTTTTCAGGAAGATATCCCGCGGGCCGCTGACGAGATCAGAGCGTTTCTTGTTGGCAGATACGGCGCCGTAAATGAAAAGTTTGTGAAGAATCTCAGCTATTTACATGTCTTTCAAAGATTTTTGAAGGAGAAAGACTTAGAACAATATGACCTGTTTCACGCGCAGGATTTATTTGCGGTATTTTTGCTGGGATACCTTAATCAAACGTATCGGCGTCCTCTTTTTTTCACGCCGCACGGACATTTTACGAAAAGCCGGATGAAGTTTCATAAAATCCAAAAGGGTTCAATAGAAGAGGCATATTTCAGTGAAATAGAAAGGCAGGGTATTCGGGCTTCGGATAAAATCATTACAATCAGCAACTCCTTTCACGAGCCCTTGCTGGAGTACGGAGCGAAGGAGACTCAGCTGACGACTGTTCATACCGGTATTCACATTCAGGATGCCCCTGAGCCAAAGCGTGCTGAAAAGCTCGTGATTGCGTGCGTTTCCCGTCTGACCGAGCGAAAAGGACATGATGTGCTGCTGGACGCTCTCGCACACATCCGGCACCATTTATCCGGAGTCGATATATGGATCATCGGAGACGGCAACATGAGAGGGTTTCTGGAAGAAAAGAAACGGAAACTGGGCCTCTCGAATGTGTTTTTCCTCGGAAAACGACGTGATGTGCCGGCGCTTTTGGCTGAATCATCTATATTTGTCCTGCCGACATTGAATGATAATTTCCCTATAGCGATCATTGAAGCGATGTTCTCAGGTCAAGCCATTGTTGCAACTGACTGCGGAGGAATCCCTGAGATGATCCGGCATGAGGACACAGGGCTTATCTGTCAGCCCGGCAACAGCCGCGAGCTTGCTGATGCTCTCGTAATGCTGATGACGGATCAGTCTCTCAGGGAACGGCTTGGAAAAGAAGCGCGCTCCTATGCCGGCCGGCATCTGCGTCAGGAACTGATGGTTTCAAAAATAGAAAGGATTTATCAATCATTTTTCTGAATGATACCGGCGCCGCATGGCAGGTGGTTCAAGAGCAAAATAAAGAGGCCGGTGTTTAACTATCCAGCCTCTTTCCGAGCTATTTTTTCATCTCATACAGAGTCTGCTGACTTTGTCCGCCCGGGCCGCCTGTCATTCCTTGCCGGGCTGAGCTTGTTTTTTCGGTGCTGTATGGGTCAGCTGAGATTTTTGTGCCGTTCTTTTTAATCCATGAGACAAGCTTTGTGTTGCCTGAATTGTTTCCGGATAATAAGAAATATTTCACTTTTCCTTCGTCAACAAGTTTTTTCAGCTGTGAGACTGTTTTACCAAAATTTTCTCCACGAAAAAAGAGGCGGAAAGCCATCGCATCCGCCTCCCGCACATATATATGAGAGAGCAGCCTTTATTTGTGATCGTTCTCTTTTTGGATTTCAGCTAATTTGGCAAGCAGAATGTGCTGAGGCATGTGCATGATTCTCTCAAGCGGCATATTCAGTGATTCTGCGAGTTTTTGCGCCGTTTCGGCGGAAATTTGCAGCGGTTTCATGTGATCACTCCTTCCGTTTCTTTATTGTACTAAAATCAGAAATCTATCGTAAGAGGATATGACAAAGGAATGGAGGTTTGAAAAGCGGGGCTTTATAACAGAATGGGGGAGGTTTTTTATGCAATCGCCATTGATGTTATTACAGCTGAAGCTGGCTGATTATCAGAAAAAAGCCGCAGAACTGCGGACAATTGACGAATTTATCATACTGAAACAGACATTGCAGGACATGATGAAAGTATTCGCCGCCTGTGAAGAATGGGAGCTGTATCAAAAAACGGCCGATCTCATGGCGCAGACGGTGCTGCACATCCGTTTCATTGAATAAGAAAAGCCCTCGCTCGGGCGAAGGCTTTTCTTAAAAGGACCGTTCTTCTTCAATGTTTTTATGCTGATCATAAATGACAAGCTTAGACGGGCTGTTCTCTTTAGCCGTCTGCTCCGCTTTCTCGATCGCCGCGTCCTTCGATGTATAAAGAGCCGTCGGCGCCACATTTTCCACCTTCACAAACCATCCGTCCGCATCAACACTGGGTGTTACTGCATATGTTTTCATCCTTCTTACCTCCTGGTTTCGATTTATTTATCAGTTTCCCGGCATTCGGAATGGCGAAACACGCAGCGGCTGTTTAACAAATACAGGGAAAGTGATATTTTTCTATTCTTTTTCATGAGAAATGGTAAAATGGAGTTTGGATATTTTTTAAGGAGAGGACGGTGCTTAGCATGACAGACCTTCTGAATGATCGGCTGCCGCCGCAAAACATAGAAGCTGAGCAGGCCGTGTTAGGTGCTGTTTTTTTACAGCCGTCTGCGTTGACACTGGCTTCTGAAGTGTTGATTCCGGATGATTTCTACAGAATGTCACATCAAAAAATTTACAATGCCATGCTCGTGCTCGGAGACCGCGGTGAACCGGTTGATTTGGTCACGGTAACGTCAGAGCTTGCGAATACCGATTTGTTAGAAGAGGTGGGAGGCGTCTCTTACCTGACGGACATCGCGAATTCCGTTCCGACAGCGGCTAATATAGAATATTACGCGAAAATCGTTGAGGAAAAATCCATTCTCCGCCGTTTAATCAGAACGGCGACCTCGATTGCTCAAGACGGGTATACGCGCGAGGATGAAGTTGAAGATTTATTAAGCGATGCGGAAAAAACGATTATGGAGGTCGCGCAGCGAAAAAATTCGGGCGCCTTCCAAAATATTAAAGACGTGCTTGTGCAAACATACGACAACATTGAGCAGCTTCACAACCGGAAAGGCGATATTACCGGGATTCCGACCGGTTTTATCGAGCTTGACCGGATGACAGCGGGGTTTCAGCGGAATGATCTGATCATTGTCGCGGCCCGTCCGTCTGTGGGGAAAACGGCGTTCGCCTTAAATATTGCGCAAAACGTGGCCACCAAAACGGATGAGAGCGTCGCGATATTCAGTCTTGAGATGGGTGCCGAGCAGCTTGTCATGCGTATGCTCTGCGCCGAAGGGAATATTAACGCCCAAAATCTCAGAACGGGAAATCTGACGGAAGAAGATTGGGGCAAGCTGACGATGGCGATGGGAAGCCTGTCAAACAGCGGTATCTTTATAGATGACACCCCCGGCATCCGCGTCAGCGAAATCCGTTCAAAATGCCGCCGGCTGAAGCAGGAAAACGGATTGGGCATGATTTTAATTGACTACTTGCAGCTCATTCAGGGAAGCGGCCGTTCGAGCGACAACCGCCAGCAAGAGGTATCGGAAATTTCACGGGCGCTAAAAGCGCTGGCACGGGAGCTTGAAGTCCCGGTCATCGCTCTGTCTCAGCTCTCCCGGGGTGTTGAGCAGCGGCAGGATAAACGTCCGATGATGTCAGATATCCGTGAGTCAGGAAGTATTGAGCAGGATGCCGACATCGTCGCCTTCCTGTACCGTGATGATTACTATGATAAAGAATCCGAAAACAAAAACATCATCGAGATCATTATCGCCAAACAGCGTAACGGCCCGGTGGGCACCGTCTCACTGGCTTTTGTGAAAGAATACAATAAGTTCGTAAACCTGGAAAGGCGCTTTGATGACGGCGGTGTTCCGGCAGGTGCGTAAAGCCTCAAGCAATGTCTTGAGGCTTTTTTCATCCGAAAGAATGAGAGAATGCCGTCCGTTCGGCAGACGAAATAAAGAAAGCGCTTTTATATAATGGCATTAAGGGAGGGATGATGATGACAATTGAATTTCCGCAATTTCAAGCGGCGCAAATCCGGATTGCCCGGCCGACCGGACAGCTCAAAGAAATCATCAGGTTTTATGAAGAGGGCCTCGGGCTGAAGAGGGTCGGCAGCTTTTCCGGACATAGAGGCTACAGCGGTGTCATGTTCGGCCTGCCCCATACGCAATATCACTTAGAATTCACCGAAGAAACCGGCGCGTCTCAGCCGGCGCCCGTTCCGCACGGCGACAGCCTGCTTGTCTTTTACATCCAGGATCAGCAGGAGGTCATTCGCATCAGCACGAAATTAAAGCAGATGGGATATGAGGAGAAAGCACCCGAAAACCCGTGCTGGGAAGAAAAAGGCGTGACCATCGAAGATCCTGACGGCTGGCGGGTCGTCCTGATGAATACAAGCGGCATATAAATGACTGTCTGAAGAACCCTGATTACGGGTTCTTTTTCTTGTTAAAGCATGAAAGTTTCAGGAGTAATAGATAGTAAATGAAAGAGAAAACGCTTTTAATCATGTTTAAGGCGAACAAATATAGATTGATAAGATTTTAATGTTCGGATTTACGATTGACTTTCTGTTTCGGCACTGATACACTTAATTTGTTTGAATGAGATATCGTTTTGAAAGGTTAACGGAGGTGCACGGATATATGTCTTCAGTAGTCGTAGTAGGTACGCAGTGGGGCGATGAAGGAAAAGGTAAAATTACAGACTTCCTATCAGAAAATGCAGAAGTGATCGCACGTTATCAAGGCGGAAACAATGCAGGACATACCATCAAGTTTGATGGCGTCACGTACAAGCTTCATTTAATCCCATCAGGAATTTTTTATAAAGAAAAAGCGTGTGTCATCGGGAACGGAATGGTTGTTGATCCGAAAGCGCTCATAACGGAGCTTGCGTATCTTCATGAACGCAATGTGAGCACGGATAACTTGAGAATCAGCAACAGAGCCCACGTCATTCTTCCATACCATCTGAAACTGGATGAAGTAGAGGAAGAACGCAAAGGGGCCAACAAGATCGGCACAACGAAAAAAGGCATCGGACCTGCTTATATGGACAAAGCGGCGCGGATCGGCATCCGGATCGCAGACCTGCTAGATCGTGACGTGTTTGCAGAAAAGCTTGAACGGAACCTTGAAGAGAAAAACCGTCTGCTTGAAAAAATGTATGAAACGGAAGGCTTCAAAATTGAAGATATTCTGGATGAGTATTATGAATACGGCCAGCAGATTAAAAAGTATGTATGCGATACATCCGTCGTCTTAAATGACGCGCTGGATGAAGGCCGCCGCGTTTTATTTGAAGGCGCTCAAGGGGTTATGCTTGATATTGACCAAGGGACATACCCGTTTGTCACTTCATCCAACCCGGTCGCCGGAGGGGTGACGATCGGTTCAGGCGTAGGCCCGACAAAAATCCAGCACGTCGTCGGTGTATCTAAAGCGTACACAACCCGTGTCGGTGACGGTCCTTTCCCGACTGAGCTGAAAGATGAAATCGGGGATCAAATCCGTGAAGTCGGACGCGAATACGGCACAACGACAGGCCGTCCGCGCCGTGTCGGCTGGTTTGACAGCGTTGTTGTCCGCCATGCCCGCCGCGTCAGCGGAATCACAGATCTTTCTCTGAATTCAATCGATGTGCTGACTGGCATTGAAACATTGAAAATCTGTGTCGCTTACCGCTACAAAGGTGAAGTGATTGAAGAATTCCCGGCAAGTCTGAAAGCTCTCGCAGAGTGTGAACCGGTATATGAAGAAATGCCTGGCTGGACGGAAGATATCACAGGCGCAAAAACATTAAGCGATCTTCCTGAAAATGCGCGCCATTATCTGGAACGCGTATCTCAGCTGACAGGTATTCCGCTTTCTATTTTCTCTGTCGGTCCCGACCGTTCACAAACGAACGTCATCCGCAGTGTATACCGCGCTAACTAAGAATTTGCAGCAAACAAGCCTCCGGTCACGGAGGCTTGTTTTTTTATGCAGGAAAAAAATAATAGATTTTTTTCAAAAAAGTAGTTGCCACTTTCGAATGTTCTATGATATTATAAATCTCGTTGTTACGGAACAGCTTCAATAGAGTACTGCAAGAAAGCTTTTGTCTGAATGCTCTATGATACATAATCCGACACATCAAGAGCCATTAGCTCAGTTGGTAGAGCATCTGACTTTTAATCAGAGGGTCGAAGGTTCGAGTCCTTCATGGCTCACCACTTTTTATGGCCCGTTGGTCAAGCGGTTAAGACACCGCCCTTTCACGGCGGTAACACGGGTTCGAATCCCGTACGGGTCATTGATTTACTTTAGCGTTATTGCTAACTCCTTATTTGTCCTCGGAGGGCCGCCACGATACGGCTCTCCGGACAAATTACTGTAAGGTCCGGTAGTTCAGTTGGTTAGAATGCCTGCCTGTCACGCAGGAGGTCGCGGGTTCGAGTCCCGTCCGGACCGCCATTTTACTTTACTTTATAGTATAGAAAAGAAACATCTGGCTCGGTAGCTCAGTTGGTAGAGCAACGGACTGAAAATCCGTGTGTCGGCGGTTCGATTCCGTCCCGAGCCACTTACCCAAACGCATCTGCAATAGTAGGTGCGTTTTTTCTTTTGTTATAAAAAAAGGGAGAGCCGGCTTTTCAGCCGGCCCAGAAGAAGACGTCAAACACTAGACGGCGTTTTTTTTCGTGAGGTTTCAAAAAAATATTATTTTTTAAAAGAAAATAAAAAACATGACAAAAGGATGGCAGTTCAATACGTTTTTGCGCTGTTCTCTTTAATTTTTTTATCTTTTGACCTGAAACCGTTATAATAGACGGGGAACGTTTTTCACGATCCGAATTGTGATCATCATGAAACATCAATAGATGAAATGAAGTCATTCTGGCAGGAGGAAAATCAAGATGATGGATAAGAAAATCCTTGTAGTCGATGATGAAAAACCGATTGCAGATATATTAGAGTTTAATTTAAGAAAAGAAGGCTATGACGTGCATTGTGCGTACGACGGAAACGAAGCCGTGGAAATGGTGGAGGAGCTTCAGCCTGATTTAATTCTTTTAGATATTATGCTTCCGAATAAAGACGGAGTTGAAGTGTGCCGGGAAGTCCGGAAAAAATATGATATGCCGATTATTATGCTGACGGCAAAAGACTCGGAGATTGACAAAGTCATCGGGCTTGAAATCGGAGCGGATGACTATGTCACGAAGCCTTTCAGCACGCGTGAGCTTCTGGCTCGCGTCAAAGCGAACCTGCGCCGCCAGCTTACGGTTGCGCCGGCTGAGGAAGAATCAGCTTCTAATGACATTCATATCGGTTCTCTCGTCATCTTCCCTGACGCTTATGTCGTATCAAAAAGAGAAGAAACGATCGAGCTGACTCATCGTGAGTTTGAATTGCTTCATTACTTAGCCAAACATATCGGACAGGTTATGACGCGTGAGCATCTGCTGCAGACTGTGTGGGGCTATGACTATTTCGGTGACGTGAGAACGGTGGATGTAACAGTGCGCCGCCTTCGCGAGAAAATCGAGGATAATCCGAGCCATCCGAACTGGATCGTCACAAGACGGGGTGTCGGTTATTACTTGAGAAACCCTGAACAGGACTAACCGGCGATGAATAAGGTTGGTTTTTTTCGGTCGATTCAGTTTAAGATCACGCTGATCTATGTGCTTCTCATTATCATCGCCATGCAGATTATCGGCGTGTACTTTGTGAAACAGGTGGAGAATTCTCTTCTCAAGTCCTATGAATTATCGTTAAATCAGCGCATTGACAATCTATCCTATTATATTGAGCAGGAATATAAAGGAGATAATGACAGCACCGTCATTAAAGATGACGTCAAACGGATTTTGAATGATTTTACGAAAAACAATGAAATACGGGAGATTACATTTGTTGATAAAAGCTATGAGGTCGTCGGTTCTTCGAGGCCTTATGGCGAGGAAATAGCGGGGAAACAGACGACTGACCCGATTTTTAAACGGATTTTCTCAACAAAACAGGCCTATTCAAAAAAATATTATGATCCTAAAAGCAAAAACAGAGTGCTGATTTCAGCAAAACCTGTCGTCACAGAGAATCAGGAAGTTGTCGGCGCGATTTATGTCGTGGCCAGTATGGAAGATACCTTTAACCAGATGAAAACCGTCAACTCGATTCTTGCTTCAGGAACAGGCTTAGCCCTTGTTCTGACGGCTCTTCTCGGTATATTTCTCGCCCGTACCATTACCCATCCGCTCTCAGATATGCGTAAGCAGGCGATGGAACTGGCAAAAGGGAATTTCTCCAGAAAGGTGCGGAAATACGGGCATGATGAAATCGGTCAGCTCGCAACGACGTTCAACCATCTGACGAGAGAGCTTGAAGATGCCCAAGCCATGACGGAAGGGGAGAGAAGAAAGCTTTCTTCCGTTATCGCGTATATGACGGACGGTGTCATCGCTACGAATCGCAACGGGGCTATTATTCTTTTAAACAGCCCTGCGCTTGAACTGCTGAATGTTTCACGTGAAACGGCTTTAGAGATGCCGATTACGTCTTTATTGGGCATAAAAGAGAACTTTACATTTGAGGATTTAGTAGAACAGCAGGATTCAATGCTGCTGGAGATCGAACGTGACGATGAGACGACTGTACTGCGGGTGAATTTTTCCGTTATTCAGAGAGAGCACGGAAAAATCGACGGTTTAATCGCGGTTCTTTATGATGTCACCGAACAGGAAAAACTCGATCGGGAACGCAGAGAGTTCGTTGCCAACGTGTCTCATGAGCTGCGGACACCGCTGACGACCATGCGAAGCTATTTAGAGGCGCTTGCAGAGGGCGCGTGGGAAAACAAAGATATCGCTCCGCGTTTCTTAATGGTGACCCAAAATGAGACTGAGCGCATGATCAGATTGGTGAACGACCTGCTCCAGCTTTCTAAATTCGACAGCAAAGATTATCAGTTTAATCGGGAGTGGATTCATATGATCCGCTTTATGTCACTGATTATCGATCGTTTTGAAATGACGAAAGAACAGCATGTCGAATTTATCCGCGAGCTTCCGGACAGAAATCTGTACGTGGAGATTGATCAGGATAAAGTGACGCAGGTTCTCGATAATATCATTTCTAACGCACTGAAATACTCACCGGAAGGCGGACATGTGACTTTCTCAGTCGATGTGAATGAGAAAGAAGAGCTGCTTTATATCAGCGTAAAAGATGAAGGTATCGGCATTCCGAAAAAAGATGTGGAAAAAGTCTTTGACCGTTTCTACAGAGTGGATAAAGCGCGCACAAGAAAACTCGGCGGCACCGGGCTCGGCCTTGCGATTGCAAAAGAGATGGTTCAGGCTCACGGCGGAGACATTTGGGCCGACAGTGTAGAAGGCAAAGGAACGAAGATTACATTTACTCTTCCATATAAAGAAGAGCAAGAGGATGATTGGGATGAGGCGTGAAAATATAAAAACAGTCATACTGTCAGTGCTGGTCGTCATTAGTCTTGTTTTAACATGGGGAATTTGGACATTCCAGCCCAATTTTTCAGAAGGCACGGCCTCAACCAAATCGACTGTCCGGGAAAAGCATAAAATTGATAAAACGAGCCAAAAAGTGTCGCAAACGGTAAAACCCCGGGATATGTTTATTCATACAAACGGCTCTCATTATAAAGTGGATGATGAGACGCTCTTTAATGACCTGTGGGCGGATTTGCCGCAATGGGAAGTAAAAGGGATGAAGGATATTTCCGATCAATACGACAAGCTCGGTTTTAAAAATTGGCTTTACGGCAGAAACGGCAACTCGGCAAAGCTCGATCTGCAATTCAATGACACTATTCCGATTGATTTCTTCCAAACGATGTTTAAATGGTCGAATCCGTCAATGGAATACAGCTCCTTTGACCATATTGTCATTCCGTTTAATGAGAATAAGACAAATAAGAAGATTTACATGGTCTCATACAGCAAGCAGCTGATTTTGGAAGTGACTGTGGAATCGGCGAATTACCGCAATCTGATGAATGAGCTGTACAGCAAAAAGTCGAGTATGCCGTTATACCACCTCTATTCGGTCGGAAAAAGCAAAGAATTTCTCATGCCGAATGCGCGGTTTAATATGAAGGAAAAAGAATTTATCACTGAAACCATTAAGACGAACCTGTTTAAGCAGACGCTTTTTAATGATCCGAGCACGGTCAGAGAAGACCCGAATTACAATCGGAATGTGCTGACTGACGGAATCAGCCGTCTGGAAATCAATTCGACACAGCGGCAGATTCAATTCCAGCATCGGAACCTGGCACAAAGCGCTTCTTATCAAACAGGGGAGCTGATTAAGAAAAGCTATAAATATTTAGAGGATACGGGAAGCTGGACGGATCATTATCAATTTTTCAATGTGAGTGATAACCAGCAGCTGAGTTTCTACATGTTTAAAGACCAAATGCCTGTGATCAACAGCACGTCTAAGCCTTTCGGATCCGGACCTGTTTTGACCCTGCAATGGGCCAATGACGAGGTTCTCAGCTACAAGCGGCCGAACTATGTTCTCGGACCGAATCCGATTAAAACAAAAGACGTAAAAATGATGAACGGCAATGAGGTTGTGTCTCTGCTGGAGCAGCAGGATAAATACGACGTGAATAAAATCGACCAGATCTTCCTGTCCTATCAAATGGTCTCTTCATCAACGAATGATCTCGTTGAGCTGGAACCCGTCTGGAGTATGAAAATCAACGGGAAGATCGTCCCGATTACGAAAGATCTGCTGGGGAAGGAGGAGGACGATAATGGAGTGGAATAAGACAAAAACGATCTTCATCATTGCCTTCCTCATCCTCGATATTTTTCTCGGCTATCAGTTTTTTGAAAAACGCTCGAGCAGTGAATACGAAGTGATTAAAAATTCAAATGTGGAAAAAGACATGGAGATGGATCATATCACTTTCGGCAACCTGTCTTCTGATTCCGCGACGGGCTACCGGCTGACGGCGGGCCAAAAGGTATTTACCGCTGAAGATATTGATGCTTTGAAAGATCAAAAGCCTTTAATGGAGATGCCGGCGGATGATCACAAGGTTACGACGCTGAAAATGAAACTTACCGATCCGGTCGGTTTATCGAAGCAAAAACCGCAGGAGGATGCGGAATCGCTCGTCAGCTCTAAAATAACCGGCGGTGAAAAATATAAACTGTGGAAAGTCGACAAGGATAAAAAACAGATCATTTTTTACCAGATGTATGACGGCCAGTTGATTTATCAGGATTTTGACTCGTCCACGGATGCGATCGGACAGGTGATTCTGCATCTGAACGATAAAAACGAGGTCGTATCTTACGAGCAGACCATGCTGGAGTCATTCAAGCGAATCCAGACGGAGAGCCTGATTCCTGAGCTTGATGCGGTCGAATTATTGTATTCTCAAAATTACTTAAAAGCGAATTGCGCAGTTAAAAGCGTTAAGTTCGGCTATATTGCCCAATATCCGCTGACAAGTACGCAGGTGCTGGCGCCGGTATGGAGAATTACAATCGAAGATAAGTCAAAAGGGACGAAGAAAAAGACACTGCAAACGTACACTGTGAACGCATTGGAAAGTACAGTCATTGATAACAATCAAAATAAATAATGGAGTGAGACACAATGGGCTTGCAATTTAGCGTGCTTGCGAGCGGGAGTACCGGAAACGCGTTTTATCTGGAGACAGATGAGCACTCTTTTCTGGTGGATGCCGGCCTGAGCGGTAAAGCGATGGACGGGCTGATGGAGAGAATCGGCCGCAAGATAGACGACGTCGACGGCATTTTTGTCACTCACGAGCACAGCGACCATATTAAAGGGCTCGGCGTCATTGCGAGAAAGTACGGACTTCCCGTCTACGCCAATGAAAAGACGTGGAAAGCGATGGAAAATCAGATCGGCAAGCTGGATACCGGACAAAAGTTTTTGTTCCCGATGGAAAGCGTGAAATCCTTCGGCGGGCTTGATGTTGAGTCATTCGGCGTCTCTCATGACGCGGCCGAGCCGATGTTTTATGTTTTCCATTACCAAGGCAGAAAGCTCGCGCTGATGACGGACACCGGGTATGTGAGCGACAGAATGAAAGGCATTATCCGTTCGGCCAATGTGTTTGTGTTTGAAAGCAACCATGATGTCGGCATGCTGCAAATGGGCAGATACCCATGGAGCATTAAGCGGCGGATTTTAAGCGATGTCGGCCACGTCTCCAATGAAGACGCGGCGCTCGCCATGACTGATGTCATCGGCGACGGCACATCGCGCATCTATTTGGCGCATCTGAGCCAAGACAACAATATGAAGGAACTGGCGAGAATGTCCGTGCAGCAGACATTGGCTGCGAAAGGATTTGTCGCCGGGGAAACGTTTCAGTTATTTGATACCGATCCGAAAATCCCGACGCCGCTGTGCGCCGTGTAATTTTTCCAAATGAATCATGATTATTAATCCGCGATCTGACCCACACTATAAGCAAATCGAGTACTCTTGAAAGGATTTGAGATAGGGTGGATTATAATCGCGATGATGAACAGTACGCCTCCGAACAGCCCCGCCGCAGCAAGAGAGGGTACTTTCTATCAAGTCTGATCGGCGTCATCGTCGGGGCCGCGCTCATGGCATTCCTGCTGCCGTACTGGACAGGCGGAGACCATGGGGAAAGCAGCAAAAGCACCAGCCAGCGTCTCGGCAGCGAACAGGTGAAAACAGTCAACGTAAATGTCAATGACGCTGTCACGAATATGGTCAGCCGTGTATCAGATTCGGTAGTCGGCGTTCTCAATATCCAAAAGACCGATATTTGGGGAGAGGGCGGCGAAGCGGGAAGCGGGTCCGGCGTCATTTACAAAAAGAACGGAAACACTTCTTATATCGTAACCAATCACCATGTCATTGAAGGTGCGACTGAGATTGAGATCAGCCTGAAGGATGGCTCACGCGTGCCTGCTGAGCTGATCGGGAGCGACCGTCTGATGGATCTCGCCGTGCTGAAGGTGAAGTCTGATAAGATCAAATCGGCCGCCCAGTTCGGCAATTCCGATCAGGTCAAAGTCGGAGAACCGGTCATTGCGATCGGAAATCCGCTCGGGCTTGAATTTGCGGGATCAGTGACACAGGGGATCATTTCAGGTACGGAAAGGGCAGTGCCCGTTGACTCAAACGGCGACGGACAGCCGGATTGGAATGCGGAAGTGCTGCAGACCGATGCCGCGATTAACCCCGGCAACAGCGGCGGCGCTTTGATGGATATATCGGGCAAGGTGGTCGGCATCAACTCAATGAAGATCGCTGAATCCGCCGTTGAAGGCATCGGCCTGTCCATCCCGTCAAAGCTTGTCATTCCCGTTATTCAGGATTTAGAAAAATACGGAGAAGTCAGACGGCCTTTCCTCGGTATTGAGATGAAATCCTTAACGGATATTGCGAGCTACCATTGGAGCCAGACGCTGAAACTTCCGAAAGGCATTAAAACCGGAGCGGTCATTATGGGTGTCGACGCGTTTTCACCGGCCGGAAAAGCGGGTTTGAAAAAGCTCGACGTGATCACCGGGTTCGACGGACATAAGGTCAATGACGTTGTGGATCTCCGTGAGCGCCTGTATCGCAAAAAGATCGGCGACCGTGTGAACATCACGTTCTACCGTTCGGGAAAGAAAAAAACAGCGGAAGTCAAACTGACAGAAGCGGATCGATTACAGAAATAAAAAAACAGCCCGGATTTCCGGGCTGTTTTTTATTGATTTATTTGTTAATATTATACTATTATGAAACAGGGAGGTGAAACACATGAAAACAGCTGATGTGATCATCGTATTGAATGAAATTGAAGGTGAATGTGAAGGAAGAATTATTTTAGAATGCAGAATTTAAGAACATGAAACATGTCATATCAAACGTCCTTTTTCAGGGCGCTTTTTTTATGCCTTTTTTCAGAAGCCATAAAAAAGAACTGAACGCGGGTCACAACACGTTCAGTTGGAAATGGGTATATTTAGAAAAAGGCAGACATGAACTTAGAACTTTGTGATTGAAACAGACTGGTGCTGCTGAATTGAAGCGGCAGATGAAACTGCTGGCAGCTTTTTGTTGTTATTTGCAGATGGCTCCGTTTTGTTTCAGATAAAAGCGAATAATAGAAGGGGAAGCGAAAAAAATAAACACAGGCTGATACATCTAAGGAGAGACTGCATCATGGAGAAGTTGAAAGGCATCAAGCTGCTGAGTGCAGACGGCGAGTCTGCACTCATTGATTCTTTAACGATGGGGCTTCATCACGGAACGGTCCTCGGAGAAGACAATATCGTCGAGGTGTACATCCGTTCTTTGCGCGAAAAGCTGAAGGACAAAGAACACAAGGTGATTCGCACGGTTCGGGGAGCCGGGTACAGGGTGGATCTGGCATGAAGCGGCTGTACAGAACCCTGCGATTCCAGCTCCTGTACAGGTCACTGGCGATTTTGGCTTTGCTGTTATGTTTTATCGGCGGCACTCAGTACATGTTTATGACACGGACGATGTATGAAAATCAGGCGATCAGCATTCAGAGTGATATCAATTCAATGGATCAAAGCGTATGGAGGTCAATCAAAACCCTTGCCCGTTCCGAAACACCGGCTCATCCGAATTTGATTTACCCCGGGGTGACGGTTGCTTTTATCAATCCATCATACAAGATGTCTGTTTTATCAGAAGACCCGCACGCGGGGGCCGCTCCTTCTTTTCCGAAAAACGTGTATCAGGATGCGCTGACAGATACAACGGCGCTTCACTATCAGGTGGCTCACAATAAGGCGGGTGAGGAAATCATCGTCGTGTTTCAGGCGATTTCCGTTGACGGAAGGCCGGCGGGAGTTGTGCAGATGAGCACGCTGACCCAGCCTCTGAATGATTCGCTTTTCCGCCAGATCAGCATTTTCGCGGTACTTTCCTTTGCGGCTTTGGTCATCGGACTGTTTGTTTTCCTGCCGGTGATCCGGCTCACACTCAAGCCGCTGTCCCGCATTGTGCATATGATGGGTGACATTCATGCCGGCAGTCTCGATAAACGGCTGCCGATCGATAGGAAGCAGGCCGAAATTGAGTCATTGGGCATCTCTATCAATCAGATGCTGGAACGGATTGAAACCTCTTTTCAGGCGGAAAAAGAAGCGAAGGAACGAATCCGGCAGTTTGTATCAGACGCATCACATGAGCTGAGAACGCCGCTTACCTCCATTCATGGCTTTATCGAAATATTAATGCGCGGAGCGGCGGAAAAGCCGGAGCAGAAAGAAAAAGCGCTTCAAAGCATGTACGCGGAATCCGCCAGGGCGAATAAGCTGATAGAGGATCTTCTGTTTCTCGCGAAGATTGACCGGGTGCCGAGCTTTGAAATGAAAAAAGGCGCATTGGGAGACGTCATTTTGGAAATGGAGGCTCAGCTGAAGCTGCTCGCGAGAAACCGGAAGCTCGAGTTCTTTGTCGATCAAAAGATAGAAGCCATTTTTGACAAAGACAAAATGAAGCAGGTCATTCTCAATCTCTTTTACAATGCGGTGCAGCATACGGATGAAGACACGGGTGTCATCACCGTCTCCCTGCAGAAAGACGGAGGAATCATGCTTATGATTGCGGATAACGGAACGGGAATCGCTCCGAAGCATGTGCCTCATTTGTTTGACCGGTTTTACAGGACGGAAACCTCCCGATCCCGTCAATCCGGCGGCGCGGGGCTGGGTCTTGCCATTACCAAAACCATTATCGACAGCCATAACGGAACAATTGAAGTGAAAAGTGAGCAGGGAAAAGGCTCCGTGTTCATCATCCGGCTGCCGGGATAAACCGGGAAGCAGGAAGAAATATCACAATTTATATATAAATTCTAAATTTTCAAAAAATAACTTGTCCTTTTCCAAAATTGATGATAATATCTAGTTATTGGTAAAGGGGGGTGTGTACTGATGAAGATTGAAGAACTTGATCTTGATACAGAAACAGCAAGCTTGGTGCATCGCTGCTAGTAAAGCCGTGACTCCCCTCATTGGGGAGTTATTATCTTTCAGGGGGTATGTCATGATGTCAACGGACTGTAAGCGCTGGAAGTTTAAAGACAGCGTGCAGGTGCTGACCTACACGGCGCATATTATCATTCAATATCGAAAGGCGATTAAGCTTGCGCATACGAGTGAGATCAAAGAGGCGGTTGAACGGCTGATCACCGGCTGTGAAAAACAAGAGCTTTCTGATCTTCTGGGAGAGGAAGCGGGAAACCAGTTTTTCGATGCGTTAATGAAATTGGATGCTTTAATAGAACCATGGCAAAACGGCCGTGAAGGCCGCATCACTGAAAAGCAGCTGTACCATTTTGAGAAATACAACCAAAACCCCAATCTGATCCAAAAGAGATTAGACGGCAGCAGGGCAGCGATCGTGGGTCTGGGGGGCGTCGGAACGATCATTCTTCAAAACCTTCTGGCGGCGGGCATGCAGCATTTTATTCTCATTGATTTCGATGCCGTATCAGTACATAACCTGAACAGACAATTCGTCTATAATCAATCTTCTGTAGGCAAATTAAAGATCTCAGAATGCAGAGATTATATTGCGGGTATCAATCCCCATGCGGACGCAGCACTTTACCATAAGGAAATTACACAGCCGCAGGACCTGCGTGTGTTAGATCCGTACGAAATTGATATCGTCATAAATGCCGCTGACAAACCCCATAACATTTCTGAATGGGTTTACCGGTATTGCAAGGAGCGGAATATTGCGTTTATGACCGGGGGTGTCGGCAGCTTCAGCGGCCAATGGGGGCCTCTGCTCACGCCTGAATCCTATCAATCCGGCGTCACCTATGAAAAAAACATGCCGGCCGGACTTCTGAACTGTTACCCCGATGAACCGATCAAAGGTTCCTTAGGAGCGACAAACGGTATTATATCCTCGTTTATGTCTCATGACATTATCACATACCTTGCAGGCGGAAGCCCGAAATCCCTGAATACCCGCATCGGCCTGGACTTTGACGGCCTTCATATTACAGAAACGAAGCATTCTCAAAAGGAAAGCGCTTTATGAAGACGATGCATCGTACGGCGAGAAAACCGGGCGACCCTCTGAAAATAGAAATCGACACAAGCCCGATACGCTTGAACCCATTAGATACGCAGGATTACACAAGCAAGATGATTTGCAGCATTATGTATGAAAGTCTGCAGGACGGCTATAACTGCCGGATCATCCGCAAAGATCCACGCACCTGTCAGGTGGACATTCACCCTGACTATTTAGGTGACGCCGAGGGTGTGGTTCAAACGATCATCTATCATCTGACGAAAGAAAATCAAAGCCCCCATCTCGGCAGTTTCCTGAACATAAAACAGGCCGTTCCGTATGTAAAAGGCCTCGTCTCTTCCGATCAGCTCGGGGTGAACGTAACGGGCGAAAAACGCTTTGAAGTCACCTTGGACGAGCCGTCTGATGAGATAGAAGCCGTTTTGCAGAGCAGCTTTCTGATTCCGGGGACCGCCGGGGGCGGCGTGCCGGAAAACGGCCCGTACCGATTCAAGCGTACGTTTGAGAAGGGGCTGGAATTTGAGCGGAATCTGCAATATAAAATGACGCCCGCGGATCACCGCACGGTTCAGACCATCCAATTTATTTTGAATGATGATCTGGAAAAAAGCATCGGTCTGTACGAAGCGAATCAAACGGACGTGACCTGCCACACCCAGTTTCATCATTCAAACATGAGGTATCGGCAGTATGCTGATTTTAAAGAAAGTCATTTGCCGATGTTATTTACCTTCAAGGTAAAGGACGACATGCTGAGAACTTTCATTCAGCATTATTTTGATAAACAAAAGCTGGCCGGCGATTTGGGGCATATCATCACACCGACTGATTCACTGATCGGTATATGGGAAAGCGGGAGGACACCGCAGAAAGATCCGCCCCTTTTGACAAGAGAAGAGCCGATCCGAATCGTTTATGCCGATTATTATCCCAACGGAGAGATCATTGAAAGGCTGGCTGATCTGTTTCGGCGGGCCGGAGCGGACGTATCCGTCTCCCGCGTCAGTCATTTCAATGATTATTACCATATGGATAAAAGCGGGTTTGATATTGAGCTCCATTTGTTCCTGCCGGCTTACATGCATGAGCTGAGCTATATCAAGTATTTCATCCGCGACATCAGCGATCCAGAGAAGAAAAAAACGATCATTGATGCCATAGGAACTGAAAAAAAGAAGGAACTTTTTGGGTTATTCGAGAATACAACTCATTATTGCCCAATTTGTTTTGGGAAAAGTCTGTATCTGCAAGATCCATGTATAGAGGGTTTTAGTGTAAAGACTGACGGGCTCCTTTCTGTTCATGATGTTAAATGCAGATAGCTGGAAAGGGGTATTCATTTGCGGAATCGAAATTTGCTTTACTTCTCCGGTTTTTTCGGAAACTTCTTTTTCGAACGGGGAATTTGGATTTTATATTTAACAAGCATGAATTATTCATTGTTTCTAGTGGGCATCCTGCAATCGGTCCTGAATTTGGCGATGTTTCTGGCGGAAGTGCCGAGCGGCGTCATCTCGGACAGAATCGGGAGAAAAAAATCGCTCTTGCTCGGCCATTTTATGGTCATTGTCTATTTGGTGATGTTCCTGAGCTTCCATAACTTCATTGCCCTCTTCATCGCCCATATTATATACGGTATCGGGCTGACGTTTATATCAGGAACGGACCACGCCTTTTTGTTTGATTCACTGAAAGAACAAGGGAAAGAAAAGTGGTACGGCAAATCCATCGGAAACTATAACGGACTTGTCATACTCGGTCTTGCGATCGCCATGGGCATCGGCGGCTACTTGCAGGAAATATCATGGTCGTATGTGTTTATCGCCGGGATTGTCACTCAGCTGATTGCGATGGCGGTCATTACACAGCTGACGGAAATCAAATTTGAAAACAGTGAACACGAAACGCAGACGGTCGGTGACATCTTAAAAGAAGTCAAAGATTTCTTCAGGCTGAACAAAGCCTTTAAATATCTGGTGCTGTCACTCTCCGTTTTCTTTGCGATTACATCGGTTTTTTATATGTACGGACAGGATTTGTTAAGTCAGGAAGGGCTGTCCGTGCGCAATATATCCATTATTTTTGCGGGACTGTCCATCTTGCAGGCGCTGTGCTCCATCTTTTCTTCAAAGCCGGCGGAAAAATTCACGCCGAGGCGCGTGCTTCTGCTGACATTCTGCATCATCGGGGCGGCTTATCTGTTTATACCTTCGGGCAGTCTGTACGTGACGATTGCAGCTTTTGTCGTCATTAACGCGCTCTATGATGTGATAGAACCCGTATCCAGTCAGGTGGTGAATAATGAGATTCCGTCCAGAACGAGAGCCACGCTGCTGTCCATTATCAGTTTGATGACCTCGCTCTTCATGTTCATTGCCTTTCCGTTTATCGGATTCTTAACGGACTATTTTGATTCAGCTTTGCTGCTGACCGCAATCGGGGTATTATCCATCTTATTGTCGCTGTTTATGATGCTCAGCTTTTACAAACTGAAAGCGAGCGTCGCCATCCAGAATAAAGTCGAGCTTTGAACCAGATTGACAAAGGGATGATGTGAGTTGCTCAATATTCATAATCTTACGGTAAATTTAGCGGGAGATACGATTTTCAAACAAGTATCTTTTTTCATCAATGAAGGCGAGAAAGTGCTTGTGGCCGGGCCGAACGGTTCCGGCAAAAGCACGCTGTTCAGGGTGCTTTCCGGAGAGCTTGAGGCAGATGAAGGAACGATTGCGATTAACAAAGGGGCGAAGGTCGGTTTGCTGAAGCAGATCGCTGATCCCCATGAAGATCTGACGTTGTATCAATATCTGGAAAAATCGTTTGAAGCCCTCGCGGCGATCCAGAAGGAAATGAAGGCCATTGAGCTGAAGCTTTCGGAACCGATGAGTGATGACGAGCTGACTGCTTTATTGGAAAAATACAGTCAATACACGGAAACATTTGAGCGGAACAACGGCTACCAGATGCATGCGATGATTGACGAGGTGTGCAACGGGCTCAGCCTCAGCGAATTAAAGGATCAGCCGTTTTCAAAGCTGAGCGGCGGCGAAAAAACAAAAGCCGGCCTTGCCGAAATTTTAATCCGCAACGACGACGTTATATTGCTGGACGAGCCGACCAACCATTTGGACGTCCATGCGATTGAGTGGCTTGAAGGGTTTATTAAAAAATCGAACAAAACCATTCTGTTTACGACCCACGATAAAACGTTTGCCGACCAAACGGCGATGAAGGTGCTCGAGATTGACGATACCGAGGTGAAGATTTGGCCTTACGGGTTCAGCGAATACTTGAAAAAGCGGGAAGAATTCATCATCGCCCAGTTTGAGAAATATGAAGAACAGCAGAGAAAAATACAGAAGATGAAGGAATCCATCGCCCAGCTGAGAGATTGGGCCAACCGCTCGAATCCGCCGTCTGTCGGCCTGCACAGACGCGCGAATAATATGGAAAAGGCGCTGAAAAGGATTGAGCTGATTAATAAGCCGGTCCGGACGGAGCAAAAATTAAAAAACGCATTTCAGGAAGCGGGCGCCGGTTCAAAAGATATTGTGTTCATTGAAAACGGAAAGGTGACCAACGGATCTTCCCTTTTATATCAAAATGTGAACCTGCGCATAAAGCATAAAGACAGAATCGGCATCGTCGGCAGAAACGGCGTCGGCAAAACAACGCTGATCCGCTGCATCATCGGGGAAAGAGAACTGTCGGACGGCACCATTAAAGTGGGGGAGAATCTTAAAATAGGCTACATTGATCAAAAGAGCCACGTCGGAGATTCGAGCCAGACGATTCTGCAATTCTTTAAAGAAAATCTGCTGACTGAAGAGGGCATGGCCCGGAATATGCTGGCCAAGTACGGATTTTACGGGTCGTCGGTCTTTAAAAAACTTTCCGTCCTGTCAGGCGGTGAGAGAATCAGGCTGAAGCTGTCCATCTTAATGGAAAAAAAGCTGAATGTCCTGATCCTGGATGAGCCGACCAACCACTTGGATATTGAATCTCAGGAAATTCTCGAAAACAGCCTGATGCAGTTTCAAGGCACCATCATCTGCGTTTCTCATGACAGAAACCTGCTGGAGAAGTTCAACAAGATTTTCTGGCTTGAGAATCAAAACGTCACCATCTTTTCAGGTCCATACAGTTACGCCAAACAAAAAAAACGGCAGATTGCCGAATAAAAGGGGAATGGATATGACCATTGACAGACTGACAATCAATGAGTTATCGTACGATCTTTTTGTAAGCGAGTATGCTGATAAAAAACCTTTTATTTTGACGGGGGCAATGGATCACTGGGAATGCAGGCCGTGGACGCTTGAATACATTGATGAACACTATGGAGACAGAATGGTCACCATCCGGAAATCAGATATCGAAGGGGTCAAAACGTTTAAACAAGTAAAGCTTTCCAACTATATCGAGTACATTGATCAGAATGATGACAAATGGTACTGTGACTGGAATTTTACGCAGCTGAACCAAAATGACTTAGACCTTGTCTATTCGGCACCCGAGTATTTTACAAAAGACACATTGAGAGCGGATGAAGAAACGGGACGGGACTGGAAATGGTTCTTTCTCGGTTCTAAGCAGACAGGCACACCGCTGCATCAGGATTTTAACAACACGCACGCGTGGAACGGCGTCATTTTCGGGGAGAAGGAATGGATCTTCTATCATCCGGACGATTCTCCGTATTTGTACGAAGGAAATATCAATGTCTTTGATGAAAAAGATATAGAGCAAAAACCGTTGGTGCAAAAGGCGTCTCCGATCCGCTTCAGACAAAAGGCGGGAGAAATCATTTACGCGCCGCGCCATTGGTGGCATCAAGTCGAGAATACGGAACATACATTGGCAGTGAGTGAGAACTTTTGGTTTACCGGAGAGCGGCTTGCCAATCAGATATAAACGAAAGGCTGAGGAGCATCTCAGCCTTTTTTGTATGGATTCATTTCATCCGGTCCAGACCGAATTTTTTCAGGCGGTATTGCAGGCTTTGTCTGCTGATTCCGAGCTCGTTTGCCGTTTTGGATATGTTATTGCCGTGTTTTCTCAGGGTTTTTTCGATCATGTATTTTTCGAAGTTTTCCATTTTGTCTTTTAAATCTGTGCCGGGCTGGGTGCTTGCGGCGGCTTTGCTTTCCGTGTCAGCGGGTTTGATTTTCATCCGGTATTGATAAGGCAGGTGGGCCGCCGTAATCGTCGTTTCATCCGTCATAAAGTTCATGGCGCCTTCAATCATATGTTCAAGCTCGCGAATGTTGCCCGGCCAGTCATATTCCAGGAAGAATCGCTGCACATCGTCACTGATCGAATCGACATGCATTTGGAACAGGTGATTGTTTTTCTGGATAAAGACTTCGGCCAGAGGCAGAATATCCTCCTTGCGCTCCCGGAGCGGGGGAATGATCAGCGTGACAACGCTTAAACGGTAGTATAAATCTTTGCGCATCCGCTCTTCTGAAATGGCGGTGATCGGGTCTTCATTCATCGTGGCGATGATGCGGACGTCAATCGGTTTGTCCTGAGCTGATCCGATGCGCCTGATTTTCTTTTCCTGAAGGGCGCGGAGCAGTTTTGCCTGCAGGCTGAGATTGAGAGAGTTGATCTCATCAAGGAGCAGGGTGCCTCCCTGCGCCTGCTCAAATAAGCCGGGCTGGTCGATGGCTCCGGTAAAGGCGCCTTTTTTCGTGCCGAATAAAATACTTTCGACCAGGCTGTCCGGCAGGGCGGCGCAGTTTTGTGAGATGAACGGGGCGCCTGAGCGCTGGCTGCCGTTGTGAATGCTTTGGGCGAACAGTTCCTTGCCCGTTCCCGTCTCGCCGGCCAAAAGAACGGACGATGACGTACGGGTTGCCCGTTTCGCGTTTTCGATGACTTCCCGAATAACCGAGCTGTTGCCGAGAATACTGTCAAACGTGTAGCTGTTCTGTTCTTTCCTGTGCATGTTCTCCCTGATCAGCCGTTCGAGCTTGGTGACGTCCTTGGCGATTTCTACGGCGCCCTTGATTTCGCCGTTTTGCACAATCGGGAAGGTGTGGTTGATCGTCGTGATTTCCTGGCCTTTGTTATTGAAATAGCTTTGCTTTACGTTTTTAATCGTTTTGCCTTCTTGAAGGGCCTGAACGAGCGTACTGTCCTGCTGATTGGAAAACATAAATACATCAGTCAGGTTTTTATGCAGGACGTCCCGTTCATCCATATCTTCAATCTGCATCATTTTCTTATTGTAAATGACGGTGCTGCCCTTCTCGTCCACCACATGCAGCCCGACATCAATCTCTTCCAGAATGCTTTGTAACACGAGTGTGTAAAATTCGCTGGTTGTGTGCAGATCAATTCCCCCTCTCAATCGTCTTAACATTCATTATTTTAAAATAAATCGAACGGGAAACGCAAAAAAATTTTGCGCTTGGACGATGTTTAAAAATAAATGGAAATTGAGGTAATAAAACCATTGACTTTTTTAGGGAAATGATTGATATTTAGATATATACTTAAATATCTAAATCATGTACGTATGAGAGGGGGAAAGTTTTTGAATAAAGCTTTTAAAGCACTGGCCGATCCTACAAGGAGAAAAATTTTGGATTTGTTAAAGAAACAAGACATGACAGCTGGTGAAATTGCGGAACACTTCGACATGTCAAAACCCAGTATTTCTCATCACCTTACCATATTGAAAAATACTGATTTGGTTCACGATGAGAGGAAAGGCCAATTTATTATGTATTCATTAAATACCACTGTATTACAGGATCTTATAGGCTGGTTCTTTTCTCTGACTGATTCAGAACATGATAATAAGAAAGGCGGGGAATCATGAAAAAATATCTCTTTTCAGCAGGAATCATAGTTTTAACTGTTTTCACATGGGTTTGCACATATTCATCTTTACCGGACAATTTGGCGACACACTGGGGATTAAACGGAAGTGCAAATGACTACCAAACGAAAGCTAATGCGATGACGATGCTTATTGGCATCATGATTATTCTATATATTTTAATGGTTCTCATCCCTAAGATTGATCCTAAAAATAACTACAAAACATTTATCCGGCCATATATGGCTATATTTAATACAATGTTTGCGATTCTGTTTGTCATTAATCTGATGACCATCTTGACCGGCCTGGGATATGATCTCCCTATATCTTATTTAGGAAACTTTATAGTGGGAGTCATTTTCATGGTGTTTGGAAACTTCATTCAGATCGTTAAGCCTAATTTCTTTTTAGGGATAAGAACACCTTGGACGCTGAGCAGTGAAAGAGTTTGGAAGGATACACACAGAGTTAGTTCGAAAATTTTTGTCTTAGCGGGCATACTCATGATGCTTGCAGCTTTTTTGCCGCCGGTATATAGAGTGTCAGTCATTTTCATTGCGGCAATCGGCTGTATCATATTATCTTTACTATATTCTTACATTGTATATCAGAGACAATTGAATAAATAATTGTTGGATAGGAGCAATCTAATTGGATTGCTCCTATTTTGTCAGCGGGAAACGCAAAAAAATTTTGCGCTTGGCTGAAGTTTGCACGCAAACTGCCGGAAAATTTTGCGGGAAAAGAAAGAATGCTGGCGAAACATCCCGTTTTTTCGGATTGGCACGGAACTTGCTTTATAAAAAGGGAAAGCAAGATCTAATGTTGAATGATTACAAAACAAGGGGGAATCAGATTATGTCAGCTTTCACAAAATCTCAAGAAATTATCAGCCAAACTTCACATTACGGCGCGAACAACTATCATCCTCTGCCGATTGTTATTTCCGAAGCGCAGGGTGTTTGGGTAAAAGACCCTGAAGGTAATCAATATATGGATATGCTGAGTGCTTATTCTGCGGTGAATCAGGGGCACAGACATCCGAAGATCATTCAGGCGCTGAAGGATCAGGCGGATAAAATCACTCTGACGTCACGCGCGTTCCATAATGATCAGCTCGGTCCGTTTTATGAGAAAACAGCCAAGCTGACCGGAAAAGATATGATTCTGCCGATGAATACGGGGGCAGAAGCCGTTGAATCCGCTGTCAAAGCGGCGAGACGCTGGGCATATGAGGTCAAAGGAGTAGCGGATAATCAGGCGGAAATCATTGCGTGTATCGGCAACTTCCACGGCAGAACGATGCTTGCGGTATCCCTTTCTTCAGAAGATGAGTATAAACGCGGTTTCGGACCTATGCTTCCGGGTATAAAATTAATTCCATACGGAGACGCAGAAGCGCTGCGCCGGGCGATTACGCCGAACACAGCCGCTTTCTTATTCGAACCGATTCAGGGAGAAGCGGGCATCGTCATTCCGCCGGAAGGGTTTTTACAGGAAGCGGCCGCCATTTGTAAGGAAGAAAATGTACTTCTGATCGCTGATGAAATTCAGACGGGACTCGGCCGCACAGGGAAAACATTCGCGGTTGACTGGGAAAATATCGTACCGGATATGTTCATCTTAGGCAAAGCGCTCGGCGGGGGCGTCTTCCCGATTTCGTGCATCGCGGCGAACCGTGACATTCTCGGCGTGTTTAACCCGGGTTCCCACGGCTCGACATTCGGCGGAAACCCGCTCGCTTGCGCGGTATCGCTCGCATCTCTTGAAGTCCTTGAGGAAGAAGGGCTGGCAGAGCGTTCCCTTCAGCTTGGCCGTTATTTTAAAGAAGAGCTTGAGAAAATTGATAACCCGATCATAAAAGACGTGCGCGGACGCGGCCTGTTTATCGGCGTTGAACTGACAGAAGCGGCCCGCCCTTATTGTGAAAAGCTGAAAGGCGAAGGGCTTTTATGCAAAGAAACACATGATACCGTGATCCGTTTTGCACCGCCGTTAATGATTTCCAAGGAAGACTTGGACTGGGCGATCCAAAAGATCACAAACGTGCTTCAAAACGCGTAAAACCTTGATGCGGCAATGCTTTCCCTCGGCTTGTATGGAATTTACAAATAAAAAATTCAGCACACTCTATTTGCGCGGCGACAGTATTTTAGTATAATGTATCTTTATGTACGAAAATGAATTTCATATAACATTCATATACAAATAGAGGCTCTTTGGACAGCAAATCGGTTTCAAAGCACCGGCTTGGTTCCAATACAAGTTGCTGAAGGGGTGCAGAATAGTGAATACAAATCAAAAAGAGAATCAGCTTCAGCGCACAATGAAATCACGCCATTTGTTTATGATTTCTTTGGGCGGAGTGATCGGCACCGGGTTTTTCCTGAGTACCGGATTTACAATTAACCAGGCGGGACCGCTGGGCGCGGTTCTGTCTTATCTGGTCGGCGGTTTTATTATGTTTTTGACCATGCTCTGCTTAGGCGAGCTTGCGGTTGCCCTTCCTGTATCAGGGTCGTTTCAGACGTACGCAACCAAATTCATCAGCCCCGCTTTCGGTTTCGCATTCGGCTGGCTGTACTGGCTCGGCTGGGCGGTAACATGCGCCATTGAGTTTTTATCTGCGGGACAATTGATGCTCCGCTGGTTTCCGCATGTTCCCGTATGGGTATGGTGCCTCGTGTTTGTCGGACTGATGTTTCTTTTGAACGCCATTACCACAAAAGCGTTCGCTGAGTCGGAATTTTGGTTTTCCGGCATTAAAATTGTAGTCATTCTGCTGTTTATTATTTTGGGCGGCGCCGCCATGTTCGGCCTGATTGACATGAAACACGGCGAGCAGGCTCCTTTCTTCTCTCATTTTTATGAGGATGGATTGTTTCCGAACGGCATTAAGGCTATGCTTATTACGATGATTACCGTAAACTTCGCGTTCCAGGGAACGGAGCTGATCGGGGTTGCCGCGGGAGAAAGTGAAAATCCCGAGAAAACGATTCCGCGCTCTATCCGGCAGACGGTATGGAGAACGCTTGTCTTTTTCGTTCTCTCCATCATCGTCATTGCCGGCATGATTCCGTGGAAGCGGGCGGGAGTGGTCGAAAGCCCGTTTGTCGTGGTGTTTGAACAAATCGGTATTCCATATGCGGCCGATATTATGAACTTTGTTATCTTAATTGCGCTGCTCTCAGTGGCCAACTCAGGCCTGTTTGCATCGACGCGTATCCTATATGCCATGGCGAATGAAGGACAAGCCTTTAAATCGCTCGGCAAAATAAATAAACGCGGCGTGCCGATGAATGCTCTGATCGTGACGCTGGCCGTCGCCTGCCTGTCCCTGCTGTCTAAGGTGGCTGCGCCGGAAGTCGTTTATATGTTTCTCTTATCATTAGCCGGACTAAGCGCGCAGGTCGGCTGGATTACGATTTCCCTGTCGCAGCTGATGTTCAGACGGAAATACATCCGCGAAGGCGGCAAAGTGGAAGACCTGAAGTTTAAAACACCGCTGTACCCGGTGCTGCCTATTATCGGGCTGACGTTAAATACGGTTGTTCTGATCAGTCTCGCATTTGATTCAGAACAGCGGCTCGCCCTTTATTGCGGCATCCCGTTCATGGCGGTGTGCGTTATCGTTTATCATCTGTATGTAAAAAAGCGTAAGCAGACAGAAAAACAGATAGAGCTTTAAATCTTTTCGTGTCCAAGTCATCTTTGAGAAACCCGCACAGGACAACATACAACATGTTGAGGTGGAAAAACGGATGAACAAGAATATCTCAGTTATTGGAATGCCGATGGATTTAGGACAAGCACGACGCGGAGTGGACATGGGCCCGAGCGCCATCCGCTACGCGCATCTCATTGAACGGTTATCTGACATGGGGTATGCGGTGGAAGACTTAGGCGACATCCCCGTCAATCGTGAAAAACTCAAAAATGATGAAGAGCTGAAAAATTTGAACTCTGTGCTCTCGGGGAACGAGCAGCTCGCCCAAAAGGTGGACAGCGTCATTGAGAATGAGCGGTTCCCTCTCGTCTTGGGCGGCGATCACAGCATCGCGATCGGAACGCTGACAGGAACGGCAAAGCACTATAAACAGCTCGGCGTCATCTGGTACGACGCGCACGGCGACTTAAACACCCTGGAAACATCGCCGTCAGGCAATATTCACGGAATGCCGCTGGCCGTCAGCCTCGGCGTCGGACACGACACGCTGGTGAACCTGGGCGGGTATGCCCCGAAAATCAAGCCGGAGAACGTCGTCATCATCGGCGCGAGATCACTTGATGAAGGCGAGCGTGAATACATTAAGGAAACAGGCATGAAGGTCTATACGATGCATGAGATTGACCGCCTCGGCATGACAAAGGTCATTGAAGAGACCATTGACTACCTGTCAGACTGTGACGGCGTTCACCTCAGCCTTGACCTCGACGGCCTTGATCCGAGCGACGCGCCCGGCGTAGGCACGCCTGTCGTCGGCGGCATCAGCTACCGTGAAAGCCACTTGGCAATGGAAATGCTGTATGATGCCGACATCATCACTTCAGCTGAATTTGTCGAAGTCAACCCGATTCTCGATCACAAAAACAAAACCGGCAAAACAGCGGTTGAGCTGGTGGAATCTTTGTTAGGAAAAAAACTATTATAAAATATGCGCCTCCGCACTTGCGGGGGTTTTTTTGTTGCCCCGAGGAAACTAGCAGGCTTTCACCCTCTTTTCAGGACTGTAAATATGATATATTTATTACACAAAATGGGAAAGGGAGGTGTCCTGACAGATGGCTGAAGTGATGGCCCACGAAACAGTTGCGAAAAAAATCAGTGACTGGTATGAGGAAATCAAAAAGCACAACACTGAATCGGCTGAGGCGTTAAGAGAACAACTGCTTACGGATCTGCAAAATATGACACAAAATCAAACGGTGCTCCTTTATTTTAATTTAATTGATTCCCGCTATAAGCTTTTGATGGAAGAGTATGAGAAAACAGACGGCATTTTAAAAACGATCCAGCTGAACGCCGATAAAGAAAAGACAGACCAGATGATTCAATACTATTATTATTTCTTTTCCGGAATGCACGAGTTTTACCGTAAACGGTTTATGAACGCCATTAATTTTTACCGGATTGCTGAAAGCAGGCTCCGGCACATACCGAATGAGATTGAAAGAGCCGAGTTTAATTATCAAGTGGCGATTGCCTACTATGAAATCCGCCAAAACTACTTTGCGATGAACCACGCGGAAAAAGCGTTGGAGATCTACAAAGCCAATGAAATGTACGCGGTCAGAGAAGCACAGTGTTTAATGGTGATCGGCTGTAACAGAATGGACTTGTTTCACTATCAGAAAGCCGAAGAGCTCCTGCAGACGGCGGTTCATCAAGCCGCCAAAGCGGGCGATCCGCATATTGAGGCGCTCGCCCACTTTAACGCAGGTATTTGCTATGAAAGACAGGAAAAGCTTGAGGAGGCGCGGATCGAGTTTGAAACGGCTCTCGATCAAAAGGAGCATTTGCAATCAGCATATTCGGTGCGGAGTCTGTACATGCTGGCCAGAGTGTTATTGAAACAGGAACAGACGGATGAGGGCCGGTTTTGGCTGCACAAAGCGCTGAATGCCGCTAAAGAAAAAAACGAGCCCGTATACACCCAAAAGCTGCGCATCTTACAGCATGTCTTTATTGACCGCAATGAAGAAGCGCTTGAATCAGCTTTCGCCGAGTTAAGAAGGAAAGAGCTGTGGAGTGACGTTTCCGATTTGTCGTATCAGGCCGCGGCGCATTTTAAAAAACAGGAGAATTACAAACTGGCGGCGAAGTATTTTCAAGAATCAATTGATGCCAATGACCAAATTTTGAGATTGACGGAGGGGATTCGTAATGAAAACATGTAAATTCATTGTACTCTCAGCAGCCTTGGCAAGTCTCATTTCGATTGGATTATTTGCGCAAACTGGTTCAACGGCACAAGCCGAACAAATCATAAAACCGGCGGAAAACGGAGCCTTCGGATAATACTTCATGATACCGCTTTCAGTCTGTGTTTTGTAAGGAGTGATTCAATGGCTATCACGCTGCAGCCGATGACAGGACAAGAATTTCAGTCCTATCTCGCCCATTCAACCAAGCATTACGCTGAAGAAAAGGTAAAAGCGGGAACGTGGCTGCCTGACGAAGCGCCGGAGTTAGCGAAGCTGGCGTTTGAAGACCTGCTTCCTGACGGCTTGGAGACGGCCGACCACTATTTATGGACGCTGACATTGGACGGAAAGGAAAATGCCGGCTGGCTGTGGCTGCACGCCGATTCGGACCACCCGCAACGGGACGCATTTATTTATGATTTCGGCCTTCATCCGCCTTTCCGCGGCAAAGGCTATGCGAAAGAGGCACTCGCAAGGCTGGAGGACAAAGCCAAAGACCTGGGTGTCCGCAAGATTTCTCTCCATGTGTTCGCTCATAACGAAACGGCTCGGAAGCTGTATGAGAAGACGGGATTTCTGGAGACGGATGTCATCATGAGCAAAAAGCTGTCATGAAAAGGGGCCCGCACGATGGGCCTCTTTTGTTATTCATCTAACAATGTCATCATTTGTTCCGGATAACGCTCGCCGGCCGCCGTGCCGATCGGAAACATCTCATCCAACCGCGCCTTCAAATCCTCGGGAAGCACAATGTCGAGAGCGGCGAGGTTCTCTTCCAAGTAGTGTTTCTTTTTTGTGCCCGGGATCGGAATGAGATCATCGCCGTTTGCGAGAACCCATGCGAGCGCAAGCTGAGGCGCGGTAATATTCATTTCCCGGGCAATGGCGGTAAGTTTTTGGACGAGCCCTATATTCACCGCCAAATTGTCTCCCTGGAATCTCGGCGTTCTTCTTCTGTAATCATCGGCATCCAGCTGCTCGGTCGACGTCATCTTTCCGGAAAGAAAACCTCTGCCGAGCGGACTGTAAGGCACAAATGAGATGCCGAGCTCACGGCAGGCGGGCAGCACATGTTCCTCCGCTTCCCTGCTCCATAAAGAATATTCCGATTGAAGCGCGGCAATCGGGTGAATGCGGACGGCGCGCCTGATCGTTTCTGCGGAAGCCTCTGACAATCCGATATACCTCACCTTTCCTTCGTCTATCAGCTCCTTCATGGCGCCGACGGTTTCTTCAATCGGCACCCGCGGATCAACCCGGTGCAGATAATAAAGGTCGATATAATCCGTCCCAAGGCGTTTCAGACTGGCGTCACACGCTTTTTTCACATAATCGGGCCGGCCGTTGATTTCGATAAACTCACCCTTTTCGCTTCGGACATAACCGAATTTCGTCGCGAGGCACAGCTCCTTTCTGAATGGGGCGAGCGCTCTGCCGACAAGTTCTTCATTCGCACCCAATCCATATTGATCAGCCGTATCAAACAAATTCACGCCGAGATGAACGGCATGATGCAGTGTGGAAATCGACTCTTCCTCACTCTGGCTGCCATAGTATTCCGACATGCCCATGCACCCTAACCCCATTGCGGAAACCCGCATCGAACCGATCGTTCTGTCCTTCATATGTCCTCCCCCTTTCTTGTATGATAACCGTATTTCCTGATATTTGAAAATGATTTATGCATATGATTTACATATTGTTATAAAATTTTTAAAAATCTGTAAATTGTATATTTTTTTATCACAATTTCGTCATATAATGAAAATGTGGAAAAATTATACTCGAAGAAAAGAGGCGAAGTCAATGTGTAAAAAGCTGTTCAAAGCCGTCCTCCCGTTTGCCCTGTCATTCACCATGGTTCTGTCGTTCTCCGGTATGAATGTAAAAGCGAAAGAAACAGAAGCAGCCCGCTACGCAAAAGAAATCGCAGACCTTCAGCAGGGCACGACTCCTCAAGACGTTCTCCAATCCGCCAAAGAGCTTGCCAAACAGAAGCACGTTTCAACAGAAGCAATTCTCAAGCAGTTTCATCAAGAAATCACGGCAGACAAGGTGCAAGGAAATGTAATCGCTTCCAAAGAAGGACTCTCTGCAATGGGCGGATCATCAGGCACAAAAAAACTTCCGAAAAGCACAAAAGGCAATATTTATTACACGAACTCATACACGGCTTATTACAACCACGGGCATGTCGGCATGTATTCATCCGCTGACAAAATTGTTGAATCCGTGCCGGGAGACGGCGTCCGCCAGATTGCTTATAACGGCAGAGAAGTCGAAGACAATTCAATCGTTCAGACCGTGAAAGTCACCGACTCTCAAAAACAAGCCGCCGCTGACTGGGCCGTATCAAGAGTCGGTGATGAGTACTCCTTCAACTTCGTCAATAACAGAAATACGGGCCATGATGGCGCCAAAAACTGCTCAAAACTGCTGTGGTCGGCATTCCTTTTAAAAGCCGGGATTGATATCGACTCTAACGGCGGCTTAGGCGTATATCCGCGCGACATCACAAGCTCGTCCTACACAACCACGATTCTGACCATTCACTAAGGAGAACAACGTGAAAAAAATCATCTGGATACCCTTAGTGATCATCGCCGCCGCAGCGGTCTTATGCTTCTTCTATTTCCGCACGGAAGATCCTGCGGAGGTTGCGAGAGACACATTAAATGACCCTGATTTTCTGAAAGATAAAGAGGCGCTGCTGTATTTCTCCACTGCGGCTGACCAAGACACGTTCGGCGGCGGAAAAAGCTACGCCCTCTTCGCCGATGAAAAAGGACGGCTTTCTTCTTATCACATGAAGGGGCTTGAGCTCGGATCGGCCAAAGTGCATGACGAAAGCGTCCTGCTGGAGGACAAAAAAGGAATCTACACCGTTCAGGGCGGCCTTCACACGTATAAAAGAGCGTACCAGCATACGGGAGACAGCGCGGGATATATCGAACGGGCGAAAGGCTTTTACACGCTGTATAATTCGGGCTACGACAAGAGCGGCGGCAGCTATCGCTCAGAGCTGTACCGCCAGATTGACGGCAAGTGGAAGCAAGACGTCATCCCGCACTATATCCGCGCTTCAGGCTTTTTTAAAGATCATCTTTTCGCACTCACGCCGACAGATGACGAAAAAGGCTATCACGTCCAAGACATTCAGGCCGATAAAGAAAAGCTCCATACAAAATCAATCGCGACATGGACGTATAAAGAAGGCACGTCTGTCGAATCCCAGCTCGCCGCGGACGACAGCGCCGTCTGCTTTGTCACCAGAGGGGAAAAAGCAGATCACATCTATCAAATGGTGAAAGTCATGAAAAACAGCGGCGCCATCAAAACGTATGACATCGCCGCTTATAAAAATGACGAACAGACGATCTATGACTCCATGCCGTTCAGCTTCAAAAAAAGCTTTTTCATGGAGCGGCGCAGCTTCTATTTCGTTGACGGCTTCGGAACCGTCTACCGCATCAACCCTGAGACCGGAAAAAGCAAAAAAGCCTTCAAGCTCCCCGCATCCCGAATGAAGGCCGACTTCAAGGAGCTGACCCATCAAAACGGAAAGCTGTATCTGTTTACGTACAGCTACAAAAAGCCCGCCAAAATCGAATCTTTCGACCTGAAAACGGGCAAAAAGCTGAACGACCTGACCATTCCAAATTTAAAAAACATCGTCACATCGAAAAGCCATCTCAAGCTGTATGATGTGCAGGTGATGGGTGGGTTTTGAAGAGTATAAACATTTCGGAAGAGCTTGCCGCTTTTGGTAAGCTTTTTATAATGAAACGTTACCGCAAGAAAGAAGGTGTTCATTTGAAATCATTCAGTATCTTCTTATTGTTGTCCGTCATTTGTATAACCATTGTTTTTGTCATAATGAATATGTTGATTGGATACCCTGATGTGAGCAACGGGGCATTGATGATGATTGTATATATCGTTGTGACCCTCTTGATAAGGCTATATAACAAGAAAAAAGCCGACCGAACATAGAGATAGAGGAATTTAGGAGGGAGCCGATGAAGAAAAAGCTTGCCGCGGTGACCGTAACCATTCTCCTGGTTTCCGTGATAACCAACTCTTTTTTAAACGGCGGAAAGCCGGACTGGATTGATGTATGCTGTACGCTGCTGGCGTGTCTATTAGGAATTCTGTTCGTCCTTCGCTTAGAAAAAGGAGAAAACACGTAAAGAGCCGGATGCTGAAAACACCGGCTCTTTTTGCGCGTGATTTGCCGAATTGTGGATAAAACTCAGCCCGAAGCACTACTAACATGTGTATAAATAGGTTATATTGAAAAGAGAACAATTGCCGCGTGCAAATGAAAACCGGAGGACGTAACTATGAAAACCGCTTATTATTCTTGTGAAGAACATATCGAAACCGTGCTGGACATGTACATAGATGATCATGAGCTTCCGCCCGAAATCAGAAAAATCGAACATACTAACAGTTTATCCACAGCCTGTGAATTATGTGGGGACACTGCAACATATCTAGTAGGGAACGAATGATCTTACACAAAATACAGAAAAGATATCCACAATTGTGGACAATATATATGAATAACTTGTTTCTAAAGTGGGGATGACCTGTGAATATCAATATTGTGACCATCGGAAAACTAAAAGAAAAATACCTCAAGCAAGGCATTGAAGAATACAAAAAACGACTCTCAGCCTACGCAAAAATCGACATCATTGAACTCCCGGACGAAAAAGCCCCGGAAAACCTGAGCGACCAAGACATGAAAATCGTCAAAGACAAAGAAGGCGAACGCATCCTGGCTAAAATCAGCCCGGACACCCACGTCATCGCCCTCGCCATCGAAGGAAAAATGAAAACATCCGAAGAACTGGCCGATACAATAGATAAGCTGGCGACATATGGAAAAAGCAAAATCACCTTCATCATCGGCGGCTCACTAGGACTGAGTGACGCCGTCATGAAACGGGCAGACGAGAAACTGTCATTTTCGAAAATGACATTTCCTCATCAGCTGATGCGTCTGATTTTAGTGGAGCAGATTTATCGGGCTTTTCGAATTAATCGTGGGGAGCCTTATCATAAGTGATGGAAAGATGAAAACGAGATAACTATAAAAATGAGTAAGATTAAAAAGTTTGTTTAAATAAAAGATAAGTAATAAGAAAATCATAATAGCATTACAGTTTGTGAAACTTTTGTAAATCCTAATAATAAATAGGGGTGCAATCTCCCACGAGTAATTGGATTGTAAGGAAGTTTGAATAAAAAGAATTATGATTCTTTGAATCCTCAATTAGATATGATTTAGGTTTAAGATGTATGCATTTAAATCAACACACACTAATAGTTCAGGGTGACTATTAAGAAAATGAATTATCAATTATTCTATCTCTAGATAATAAACGAGGTGGTGAAGTCTTGGGAAAGGCAGATGTAAAGAATGTAAATTGGTTTGTTAGAATCTTACTAATTATATTCATACTTTATTTATTATCAATTATTACAGCAGGGTTTTTGATGGGAACACCTACATACAACTTAACACCGGAAAATATAACACTATTTGTACTAATAACAATACTAATCCTATCTGAATCCTTCGACAACTTAAACATGGGTAAATACTTATCGCTTTCAAGGGAAATTAAGCAAAAAAAAGAAGAAGTACTAGAAGCTAAGCAGGAAAATGCTGATTTAAGAGAACATATTATTAAAATGACCATGTTAATTAATCAAAATCAACATCAAACTAATAATACAATAAATGGAGTAACACCTGAATTACTTCATATGTTAGGCGTAATAAAAGCAGATGAAGACAAGGTACTCGAAAGTGATAATGGTGCTTCGAAACTAAGTGATATGACACCAACAGAGTTACCAAGCTCTACAACTGTTACAGAATCAGAATTTAACAAAAGGGATTTTCATAAATTCACTAAAAAGGAATCAATAGAGCTATACCTTAAAAAGCATAACATCCCTGAAATAAACATTATAAGAGAAGTACAATTTACACCTGCCTTTCAAGGTTTAGACCCTATTATGGAACGTAAAATTGTTTTTGATGCTTACCTTAAAACAGACATTAAAGAATTTTTCTTTGAAGTTTTATTAACAATAAGTCCAATAACATTATATCGAGTATATGTACAGTTATCAAAAATTAATTACTATAGTCAAGCTAAGCATGTAAAAGCCCAAATGATTTTATTAATTCCGGAATTCCCCACAGAATATGAAAGACGCCAATATTTCCGTCCGGAGCGTATCATAGAGGCCTTTCAACCAGCAATCTCGAATGATTTAATAAGGATTGAAATTATTCAGTTTAGATTAGAAGATATAGAGAGGTGGAAGAAAGAACTTAATAATTAATGAATTTGAACTGGTTAACGGGTTCTTTATATCCTTGTTAAGGGCTTACTTAAATTAACACGAGCAAAATACTCTTCAGCAAAAGTTAAAAGTAGAGTTTTATTTTATAATAGTCCCGTATTGAATTGATATAATAACAATTTGATTTATAGTTCAGAAAAAATCCGAAAAAAGATATTAGATGAAGATTACGAGGGCAATATGTTACTTTATATGTTAACGATGGGTAATATAGTTAAAAGTTACATTTTTAAAAAGAGTTAATTTTATGATTTTAGTGAAATGCTTATCCTTATATATATGATATTAGTAGAAAAGAATGTTTATATACGTAAATTATATTATTATCAGGTACAGAAAGTAATCTGGAATTATAAAGTTTACCACCTAACAGTGTTGATAGATTTAAAAATATATATCAAATAGCCTGGGTAAACCATTGATACCCGCAATATATAATTTTGCTATTGAAGTAGTGTATAACGAAGACAATTAAAGCGTAAAATCTAGGAAAATGACAATGAAGATAGGAGTAATAAATAGACTTTAAATAGGAGGGAAATATGAGTCTTTTAGATGCACATAAAGGGTATGAATATCAAGATTTATTTTCAGCCTTTCATATTGCTAAAATGTTGCTGTCAGATGAAAATGCAGTTTTCAAAATTGATCAAAAAGAATCGTCTAATGATAAATTTGATGACTTAACAATTATTACTAACAACTCTATTATTAAGCGACAATTTAAATACAGTGAAAGCAAAGTGTTAGAGAAAGCAGACCTATCTTCAGCGAATTACGATTTAGCCCTAGATGAACTGTTTAACTCGTGGAAGGAATTAACTCAAGACAAGACAATTGATATAAGATTATGTTTAGCGTGGGAGTATGCCGAGAATACACAAGAACTGAACTTCTTAATAGAACAGGATATACAAAATTACTATCAGTCCGATGATGTTAAAGTATTGAAAATTAATCTAGAAAGTATCTGGCCATCGGGAGGCAGTCCAATTTCTTCTTGGAGGCGATTAAGAAACAAAGTCTCAGAGATTGATAGAGATGAGTTTGCGCAATTTATTAATGACTTGAATATAGAGGTAAACCTCCCAAAATCAAGTATGGATCTCGCAAATCCTGGTCAATTAGAGAGCTTACTATTAAAAAATCTTCGGCTTTTTGGGGTAGGTAAGTTTCCTAATGCTAAGAAATCAGTTGTAGATGTTGCCATGCACCTAATGCACATCATTAAAGGGGCACGTGCAAGAGGAGAAGTTATAGAACTCTCAAAAGTAGTTTTTGACCTTGGTCTAATGAAGAGTTACGGTAATATTGAACAAGAATTTATAATTGACAGGGATATTAACATACTTAATCTAACAAAGTACAATGAATTCAAAGAATTTTTATTGGTACAAAACAAAGTAAGTTTGTTAGGTGCGCCCGGCTCTGGAAAGTCGTGGTTCATTCAAAACTTTATTGAATTTCTTAAGGAGCATAATATTAATGTTGTCCAACATTATTGCTACACTGGAATAGACGATTTGTATGAGCAAGAAAGAATAACAATCAATGTCTTTCTGGCAAACTTGATAAATGACATTATAAAATCATTTCCGTACTTAGAGGCATATAAAACATCAAAATATGGCGTTGATTTTGAAGAACTACAACTTTTGATTAATCATATACAAGAAGATGTAGTTCTAGTAGTAGACGGCTTAGACCACATTGGTAGAATATATAGTTTTCATAAAGAAGTAATGAGAAAAATGGATACTGAGATAGTGGAAGTGATTTCGCGTTTAGATTTTCCTGAGAATGTAAAGGTAGTCATGGCTTCTCAGCCAGTTGCAGAGGTACTCGAATTATGTAAGCATGACTTTAAAGAATATACAGTGAATTCCTGGAACATTGATGAAGTGAGAGAATTTATCAGGAATAATGCAGTAATTGATGTTAGGCTTGATTATCATTGTATGCTATCAGATTTACTTTTAGTAAAAAGTTCAGGAAATCCACTATATTTAACATATTTAGTTAACGAATTATCTAACTACAGTCATGTAATGATAACACAAGAATTAGTTGAAGAATTTCCGCCTTATAACAATAATTTAGAAAATTATTACTCATTCCTAATGACCAAACTTCCTGAAAGCCAAAGAGTACCACAAATATTAGCGGGGACTCCATTCCCACTAACAGAATCAGAACTTAAAGAAATTACATATTTGGGTGCGTATGTTACTGAGAGTTTAGAAGTGATTAGAAGCATATTATCATATAATAGTTGTTCAGGTGGTTACGTAATTTATCACGAAAGTTTTAGAAGGTATGTTTTAGATTTGTTAGAAAAGAATGAGGTTAGTGTCGATAAAGCCATTTACTCTTACTTGATAGATTGGTTAAAAGGACGAGGCTTTTATGAGGATAGAAAGTCATATCTAAATTTACTGGTACTGCTTTATGAATCTAAAAGATATGATGAAATACTTGAATATTGCAATAAAGAATTTGTAGTAAACAGTATCTATTATGGTAACAATATTTTCTCGTTAAAAAGTAATTTCGAAATCTTAATGAAGACCTCTTGTAAGGTAAAGGATTATGGTTCTGTAATTAAATGTACAGAACTGAGTAATATGATTTATAGTCTAGAATACTCGTTTGAAGAAAACTCTCAATATTATTATTGGGGGTTAGGTCTTTTAAATGGATTTGAGAATTTGAAAAATACTTTAACCTATGAGGGAAAAAATGCATTAAGGTGTAATGAAGGACTGAGAGTCTGTTATCTATGCTCTCAAAATAATGTGATACCTGACTGGGATAAGTATGTAGAATTACTTTTAGAAACAAAAAAATCTGGAAGTACTGAGCGCAAAAGTCACAGCGAGCAGTTAGAAGATTATAAATATTTTATATGTGCTTGTTTAGATACCGGTCGAAATATGGTAGATAAGTTAGAAAAAATATCTATAGAAGATGCAAATGATTACAGAAGAGTAGTCATAGTAGAATATTCGAGAAGAGGATTGATAGAAGAATTACAGGAACTTATTAGCCAAATACAAGATCAGGAAAACTGGAATAATAGTATCAATGAGTTTTTAGGTGAAAAAGTAGTTGATGAACAATACCTTGATGTTATGTTTGACAAGTTGAGACAATCAGATTCATACTCAGAAAACACTCTTAAGGCATTGAATTACTATTTTTATAATATCGATTGGATGATATTAAACTGTTCTGGTAAGTTAGCTAAGTTTATCAGCTCTATTGAAAATAAAAACTGGTATTATAACTGGCTTATCTTTGTCTATAAAATAAACTCTGTAATTAGTACTGGTGAATCCGAACCAATAGATAAAAAAAAAATAATAGAAGCATATTCTTGGTTGACAAAGGATATGGATTGCTTTAAAGGTGAACCGCGTACATGTGACCTTTATAAATATAAATCTATAATATTCGAATCAATCAAGCAACCACTGAAATATGTTACTAATGAATCTACATGGCGTGAAGTGCTTGGAATTATAGAAGAAATGTCAAGTAAAACAATGACATCACTAAGTGGGTCAACTGGGGGACCTTTGCCAACATATAAATTATTCGATTTGTTCTTAGATATTGCGAATGAGTCAAACAGCGAAGTAATATCAGACATATTTAAAAATCGAATAGAAAAAGAGGATAAGCACAGATTCTATTCCTATTTGGCAGATTACAGTTTAAAGTTTGCAATTATACTTGCAAAGAGTGGAAGGATAGATGAAGCACAAAATGAATTCAGGAGAGGTGTTGAGTATTTACTTTCTTATTCATTTAGAAAGGATCGTACACTAAGTCGCTTGATTGATAGTGTAGAAAGTATTTGTCAGATTGACAAAGATGTTGGTTTACAATGTATCTTAAGAATTAAATCTCTTGCTGATGCAGTTGTTCACCATACTGATGGAAGAGATACAAAAACTTATCAACGTGAATGGTTTGAAGTCCTAACGAATGAAAATAAAGATATTGCTTTAAATCACATTAGTCATGAATTAACGGACTTTGATAACTACTGGATTTTAGAAGAGAGTTTTGACTACCTATTAAAAATAATAGATAGTCAAATTGACCCAGTTATCGAAAACGTACTTTTCAAAACACGACCGAACAATACAGATATTGATTTTACTAGGAGCTACTTAAATAATATTGATGCCTTAGTTAGTAATGAAGAGTTATCTTTAGCAAAACAATCAATGCATGAATTGTTAAATAGATTTCCGAATGGTGTTCCCGATCATATCTATCATAAAATTAAAGAATTGTGCGAGTCTTTAAATTTGAGCGCACATATAGAAATTAAACCAGAAACAAACACGAATGAAAGTTACGAGGGTACTACTCAAAATAATACAAGGTATGAGAAGCATGTAAGGAATATCAGTTTTGATGAAATGTCATATGAGGAGTTTCTGGAATATATTGTTACTTGTGGTATTAAAGAAAACGAAGTTCAGGGTATTTACTATTACATGCAGTCTATTCAAGAGTTAACTACAGAATCTAGAATGCTTATCAGCAATTTAATAAAGCATTTATATGAAGGAATGGGTGATTATAAGAACAGGAAGAGGATGCTGAAGATTATTGATAATCTCTCAATAAATCCAAAAATTTTGGCGTACATTTATATAACGATCTATATGAATCACAAAGATGGATTGTATCAAAGATTAACTCAAACTGAGTACTTTGTTAAAGCTATTGAATTTGATAAAGAAGTCGCTGAACAATGCTTCTTTGACTATTTCTACAACAACTTTTACTCAGTTGATTATTCCTTGTCTATGGGTGATGAAATAATAAATGCATTAACGGCAATTGAATTTGATGGAGAGCAAATAATTCAGTATTGGGAATCTCTATTTGAGATAATAAACTTCAGACTATCAGGACAATATGATTATAATTGGAGAGAAATTATTAAGTCATCAAAAGATTTTACTTCTGCAGAAAAATTGATGTCTCTACTACTAACGAGATTAAAGTATGGTGAAGCTAATAGGTATAAATGGATAATCTCTGGTATGGATAAAATGTTCCAGAATCCAAAATACCGGTCATGTTTTATCAAGCCGTTCAAGTATTATTTGGAACAGTGTGAGAAGTTTATGGATTATTCACTAATAATACTTTTCTGGCTTGTATTAAAGTGGTTTAAAAGAGAAGAGTTAATTCAAAGTAACCTGATAAACGACATTTTAAATATTTATCCTACAAACAATGGAGTGATAGATTATCTAATTAGAAAAATTACCGGAAAGAAGAAAAAAAGAATATACAAGAATTATACTCACACTTATAACGGCAATGATGAAAGAACAAACTACTTTGTTAAAATATTGAAAGAAGCAGATAGTCGATTTGGTATGTTAGAAGAAAGAGGAGTTGATATCGGTAATATTGTTCAGAATTATGTTATAGAATTATTTGATGAAGTTACGAAGAAAAGGCTCCAAGACATCTTATACAACAGAACATACAGTGTCCTTGTCCCGAATGTTTATTTTTATGATATGTTAATGAAACACATGAGTAATGAGGTAGAAGCATTTATTGATCATTACACAGGCAGCCCATTTTCTGATGATATTGAAGAAGAACTATATGAAATACTAATTGATGATTTGGACTATGTTATAGCAATTGGTAATTCAATTACTCCGCGTCCATCGGATATTGAACTTCCTGCTGAAATTGAGAATTCAATTACTAATGTTGAATCTGAAGAATGGATTAGGCTTGCCTACTATGAGCGTTGGTATAGTAAAAGAGAAAGGTATAAAAGTAATTACGGTGAGAATTTAGATGCTAATATTGTCATATCAGGCTTAGGTTTTGCAGGTGACGAAGCTATAGTTCCTCTTTTAAGATTGACAAGTGAATACAAGATATTTGATGAAAATTATGAACAATGTTTATTTGAGAACCTATCGAAAGTTCCAGTAATAATAACTTCTGACCTGAAAATTCATGAGGATATGTATTTAACCTTTAGACCATATGATTATCTAGGCATTCGAGGCGACATTCTAAATGCACTTGGTATAAAAACTATAGACAAAGGTAATGGAATAAGAGGTATCAATAGTACTGGAGAGGTTGTTGTTAAATACTCTAGATGGGAAGTTTGTTTTGATGATATTGACACTGGAAGTTATCGTGTACCATATTTAACAGGTGCAGAATTAAAAGTAAAAGATAGTGTATTTAAACAAATTTGCGAGTTTTATGGTATTCCACCAAAGCGATACACTATTAAACTTATGGAAAAATAAATGTAATGCAGTTTTTCTGAAAAATGTAATCAGCCTATTCAAGATTAGATAATTTTGAATAGGTTTTTGGTTATAAGAAGCAAATTAATCTAGATATATTCTGATTATTTCTTCATGATGTTATACTCATGCTTATTTTAAAATAAAATTGTGTAATACCAAATGCAACATTATTTAGTAGTGCTGAATGAGAATGGAGAATTTTAAAAAGAGCCCAGAGAAAGTCATCCCTGACCCCCCTATCCCTCACTTCATATACCGATACTCCCGCAAACTCTCCAAAATCGCAACCTCTTGCAGCAGTTCCTCACCCACATTAGTTTCCTTCACTTTCTTCCGCTCAAGCTCTTTGTCAACTAATCGTTTCGCCGTTAAAATATCGGTTCCGGTGCTCAGAACTTCTGCTTTTGAGTTAAAGTGTTTATAAGCTGCGAGTTGTATAAGAGCGTGTAGCCGGCGATCCTAGGCTTTGGAGAAGCCGCCGTCGATGACGATCATTTTTACATTTGCTTTGATCGGATTTTCTCTTCCGCATTTTCCATACAACAGTATAAATCCCTTTGCGTCACGGAAACCTAGTGGAAAAGGTTTCTGAAAGGAGGGGGCGTATGATGAAAAGTGAAAAAATTCAAAACAAAACATCTTTGGTTTGGAAGATGGCGATTGCATCTGCTGTTTCTTGGGAAGCGGCAAAACTGGCGGGCTCTGATCACCCGTATTTAGCGCCGCTATCTGTTATCTTATGTTTGCAGCCAACGATAGATCAGTCGATTCGCTTTTCTTTTCATCGTATTGCGGGAACTGCGATTGGGATCATGTTAACGTCCTTTCTTGTCAGTCACTTGCCAATGAATGGCTGGATGCTGGGGCTGTTCCTGTTAGGCGGGACCTACATTGCAAAGTGGTTACGAATAGATGTAACGGTTTTACATCAGGTAGCGCTCACCATTTTATTGGTCTTTACCTTTGAACGAAACTCTAAAGATTATGCATTCGACCGAATCATCGATACGGTGATCGGGGTCATCATTGCCATTCTGGTTCACATGTTCCTTTTTCCGCCGGACTACACAAAAAAGGCAGCGGACTCTTTTCAAACATTGGTTCGTCAGCTTTCCGGCACACTTTCAGACCTTTCCAAATGGGTGCAATCAGAGTGGGGGCAAGGAAAAGGGAACCTTATGGCGTATAGAATGAACAATCTTCTGCAAGAGCTGCATATGACAAAAGAGATGCTGCAAACAGCCTCTGACAGCTTAAAATTCAACCCCGTCAGAAAAAAACATAAAAACATCATTTCAAGCTATCAAATAGAGATGCAAAAGTTGAACGCCGGATTTGAGTATCTATCAAATATAGTGAAAACGTTAAAAGAATGGGAAAAAGAGGGGGAGTTATCTTCAAGTGACAAAATAGAGCTGGGGAATGATTTACAAGTGTTAAGTGAATACTTTGCGGGTTTTAAAGGCATACAGCAGGGTGAAACAGACAATTGGAAACAGAAGGAACAGAGCGTGTTATTGGAATCTCTCCGTTCCGACATGCTGTCGCACCCGCCGCCCGGTCATAAGGTCTATAAAGACTCTTTTTTTTTAGAAACGAAGAAATTGCTGAAGCGTTTGTAATGTTTTCCGGAAATAAAGAATACGGATATACAGATGCAGATATGATCAGGTAAAAGCGGGGGACATGAAATGGATGATATACACGGGATTTTGGATGTCATCGCCACTTCTAAAAAAACTAAGGTACTGGCTACCATCATTAAAACAGAGGGGTCCGCTTATAAGAAAGAAGGGGCCTCCATGCTGATTTTAGGGGATAAAACAAGAGTCGGAATGTTATCCGCCGGCTGTCTGGAGGAAGACCTCGTTGAACGGTCAGAACAGGTCTGGACTGCAGGAGAGCCGGTGATTGTCCGCTTTGATATGAGCGCGGAAGACGATTTATCTTGGGGACAGGGCGTTGGCTGTAATGGTGTTTTGACGGTTTTACTTGAGCCTGTAAAAGGGGAATTGGAACGAAATCTGATGACAGTCAAGACATGCTTAGATGGAAAAAAGTCTGTGACCCGAGTGAAACGATTCACTAAAACGTTAGAGCCGAAGGAAGATCTGTATATAGCTGAAGACGGCAGCGTGTTTGGAACCGGGGATGTTATGGAACAAGGCCGTATTCAAAAACTGAGACAGACGGAAAAGGGAATCAAAAGGGATGAACATACCTCTGATTTATTTTTTATCCATCAGATGGTGCCAAAACCTTGTTTATATGTCTTCGGAGCAGGGGAAGATGCGAAGCCGTTAGTTTCGTTGGCAGCTCGTGCGGGTTTTCATGTGACGGTGATTGACTGGCGCCCGGCTTTATGTCATCACGGCCATTTTCCTGAAGCCGGCCGTTTGATTACAGGAGCACCGGAAGAAGTCATGGAAGGTCTGAGCATGACAAAAAGGGATTTTGTTGTCATTATGACGCACAGCTTTCAAAAAGATCAGATCATTTTACATACATTAAAAAACGAGAATGTGTTTTATAAAGGCGTATTAGGCCCCAGAAGGCGCACGGAGCGGCTATTAGGCGGGGCTGAGATTCCGGAAGATATTCATTCCCCTATTGGGCTTCCCATCGGGGCACAAGGCCCTCAGGAGATTGCTGTAAGTATTGTCGGCGAGATGATTAAAAAAATGCGAAAACAAAGGTCAGCTTTATGAAAACAGCAGCCATTTACCTGGCAGCCGGTACAAGCAGACGCATGGGAACGGATAAGCGAAGTTTATTTCTCAATGGCGTCTCCCTCGGAAGTATGGCTCTTAAAAATGCCTTGTTGTCTGAAGTAGATCATATTTTTGTTATTACGAGAAAGGGAGATTCACTGCATTGGCTTTCGGATTTTTTCTTTTTAGATCCCATATCAAATAAGTGGAGTCAGGCAGAATGTGAGCAAGCGGGTAAAGGCCAAGGCCATTCTATACAATGCGGTGTAAAAAAAGCGGCAGAGTACGAGGCTGACGCCGTTATCATTCTCCTTGCAGATCAGCCGTTTGTCACCGCAGATATCATCAATACGCTAATTGATTCCTATCAGAAGGAGCGCCGTTATTCATTTATCGCCGCTGAAAATCAACATCTTCCTATGCCCCCCATTTTATTCTCAAATCAATGTTTTCCGGTATTGCATCAGTTAAAGGGAGACCAGGGCGCCCGGCATGTCATCCGTGAAAGTATGATCAATACGGGAAAAATGATCAGCTTTCAAGACCCTTTGCTTTTTTATGACGTCGATACAGTTGAAGATTATACGCTGCTGCTGAATAAATTCGGGGAGTGAATGAGTTGGAGTATATCGGGAAGAGTGTCATTCGGAAAGAGGCCCTTGAAAAAGTGACGGGTAAAGCGAAATATACGGATGATTTTCAAGAAACAGGCACATTACACGCAAAAATGCTGGTCAGTCCATATGCGCATGCCGATATTGTGTCTATGGATTTTTCAGAGGCTTGGAAGATTCCCGGAGTGAGAGCGATATTGGGTGATGAACCTTTTCCGCTTGCAGGTGAGGAAATTAAAGACAGATCGCCGATTGCTTATAAAAGGGTCAGATACCATGGTGAGCCGGTTGCTGTTGTTGTTGCGGAAAATCCGATTACGGCTAAAAAGGCAGCGGATGCCATCAAAGTATCCTATAAACCTCTTCCCGTCGTCAATTCCCCCCGCGAGGCCTTTCAAAAGGATGCGCCGCTCGTCCATGAAAATGCGGACCGTTATGAGAAGACAAAAGGTGTATTCCCGGTTCCGAAGACAAATATCGCAAACCTGGATAAGGTTAGAAAAGGAAATATTGAAGATGGGTTTAGGGAAAGTGATGTGACAGCAGAATTCCAGATTTCCTTTAACCCTTCTGATCACGCTGCGATGGAAACAAGATGCTCGATTGTTGAAATTCGGGCGGATGAGGAGATTATCATTACCACATCCTCTCAAGCTCCTTTTGCCATTAAAAAATTAATGCAGTGGTATTTTGGAATCGAACCCGGAAAGGTTATCGTCAAAACGCCTTTAGTAGGAGGAGCGTACGGGGGAAAAGCAGCCGTTCAGTTAGAGGTGATTGCCTATTTGGCATCAAAAGCGGTTGGAGGCCGGCCCGTCAAATTGTTTAATACGAGAGAAGAGGATCTGATCACATCTCCCGTTCATATCGGGTTGGATGCCATTGTCAAATTAGGGGCTGCAAAGGATGGAATCTTAAAGGCGGCAGACATTCAGTTTTTATTTGATGGCGGAGCGTATTCTGATAAAGGAGTGGACATCAGCCGGGCTGCAGTGGTGGATTGTACGGGTCCGTACGCTATCGACCATATACGGTGTGATTCATATTGTATGTATACGAATCATCCATATCCAAGTGCATTCAGGGGGTACAGCCATGCTGAAGTGTTATTTGTCTTTGAGCGGACGATGGATGTATTGGCGGAAAAGCTGAACATGGACCCGTTAGAACTCCGCTATAAAAATGCCATTCGCCCCGGCGACACCACACCGACTCAAGTTCTTCTCAATTCAAGCACGGTCGGAAATGTGCCGAAGTGCATTGAAAGATTAAAGGAATTAATGAATTGGGACGAGGGACAGCGAATTGAAATCGACGGCCGGAAGATACGGGCGAAGGGAATCAGCTGCATTTGGAAAACTTCAACATTTGATACAAATGCAACGTCCGGGGTTCTTTTAACCTTTAATCCCGATGGAAGCATTAACTTGATGTCAGGCGTAGTGGAAATTGGAACAGGGACAAAAACAGTGCTAGCCCAAATCCTGGCGGAACGAATGAAAATGGATATAAACAAAATTCATGTAAAAATGCTTATAGATACACAAACAACACCCGAGCATTGGAAAACCGTGGGGAGCAGAGGGACGTTAATGGCCGGAAATGCCGTACTGAATGCAGCGGAGGAAGCCATTCGAAAGCTTAAGGACGTGGCATCATGTGTGTTGCGGGTTCCTGTCGAGGAATTGGAAGTGGCCGACGGAAAGGTTTATTTTATAGATTATCCTGCTGTACATGTTGAAATAAAAGACATTGCTTACGGATACACGTTTCCAAATGGAAATACCATTGGCGGCCAAATCATTGCGAGCGGCAATTACACATTAACCCGGATGACGAATTTAGACCGGGAAACGGGAAGGGGGAAGCCGGGACCCGAGTGGGCTGTCGGTGCTCAGGGAATTGAAGTTGAGTTGGATAAACGGGATTATACGTACCGAATTACAAAAGCCTATTCTGTTGTGGATATAGGAACTGTACTGAATGAAAAAGCTGCTAGGGGTCAAGTGATGGGGGGGATGAGTATGGGAATCGCATTTGGAGGAAGAGAAACCTTTGTATTTGATTCATATGGCAGAGTATTAAATCCTCAGCTTAGAACATACCGCCCCCTTCACTATGGAGAGCAGCCTGAATATATCATAGAATTTGTTGAAACCCCGCATGTGATTGCGCCTTATGGGGCGCGCGGAGGCGGGGAGCACGGACTGTTGGGGATGCCGGCAGCATTGGGAAATTGCCTTTCCGCCGCTTTAGGTGTCCAATTGAATCAACTTCCTCTCATTCCCGAACAACTATGGAGAACGCAAGAGGGGTGGAAAGATGATACCGTTTGATTTCGACTATTTTAAACCGAAGACCATTAAAGAAACAACCCGCCTGTTTCACTCGCTTGCGGCCGAAAAGAAAACACCAATGTATTATTCCGGCGGCACGGAAATTATCACGTTAGGAAGGCTGAATATCATCTATACGGATGCGGTGATAGATATGAACGCGCTTCCGGGATTTCAAACCATCCGCTTTTATGAACATGATCTGGTGATCGGAGCAGGCGTATCATTAACGAAACTGGAGGAAGAAAATCCATTTCCGCTATTAAGTAAAACAGTAAGTGAAATAGCCGATCGGACGACTCGAAATAAGATCAGCCTGGGCGGAAACATTTGCGGGGGCATCTATTACCGTGAGGCCGTGCTGCCATTGCTGATTTCTGATAGTTTGCTAGGGATTGCAGGGAGAGCGGGGATTCATTACCATCCTATAAATAAAGTATTTAACAGGGAAATACAATTGCGAAAAGGAGATTTTTTATTTCATGTCGTTGTCGATCGAGCGTATGTTGACCTGCCATTTGTCAGTATCAAAAGAAGACAGCAGTGGAATGTCGGGTATCCATTGGTGACAGTCTGTGCGCTGAAAAAAGATGATGAGATCAGAATGGCCTTCAGCGGTGTATGTCCATTTCCGTTTCGTTCTGCTGAAATGGAGGCTGTGCTTAACGATAAAAGCCGATCAGCAGAAGAAAGAGTACGCAGGTCTTTACAGTATGTACCCAAACCCGTTCTTGATGACGCAGAAGGCTCAAGTGAATACCGAATATTTGTCTTGCAAAATACAATTTTAGATGCCTTATGGGAATTAGAAGGAGGTCCAAATGTCTGATCCTATTACGTTGAAAGTAAATGGCGAGGAAAGACAGATTACGGTCAGACCGGCTGATACTTTGTTATTTGCTCTTCGTCTTCGTCTCGGATTAACTGGTGCAAAGCCGGGCTGCTTAAATGGGGATTGCGGCGCCTGTACGGTATTAACGGACGGGGTGCCGATGAAATCTTGCTTAATGCTTGCGGCAGAAGGGGAAGGAAAGGACATTACGACAATTGAAGGACTGATCAATACACCGATTCAAAAGGCCTTTATTGAAAAATTCGCGTTTCAATGCGGTTATTGCACACCGGGGTTTCTCATGAATTGTCATGCTTTAGTGAATACTGAGCCGGATGCAAGCGATGACACGATAAAAAATTGGCTGGAGTCCAATATTTGCAGATGTACCGGTTACAGGGAGATTGAAGAAGCGGTTAAATCCGTTTTACATACAGGGAAAGGGACTTCTTAGTTCGCAACCGTAAAAAAAGAGCCCAGAGAATCATCCCTGAACTCCATATTCTTCACTTCATATACCGATACTCCCGCAGTTTCTCCAAAATCGCCACTTCTTTCATCAGTTCTTCACCGACGTTTGTTTCTTTCACTTTCTTCCGCTCCAGCTCTTTGTCGACTAATCGTTTCACTGTTAAGACGTCGGTTCCGGTGCTCAGCACTTCGGCCTTGGAGTTAAAGTGTTTATGGGCGACGAGCTGCATGCCGTAGGAGTTGTATAAGAGCGTGTAGCCGGCGATGCCTGTTGTGGATTGGTAGGCTTTGGAGAAGCCGCCGTCGATGACGATCATTTTTCCGTTTGCCTTGATCGGATCTTCGCCTTCGATTTCTTTTACCGGTGTATGGCCGTTGATGATATGGCCGTGATCCGGGTTGAGGCCGAATTCCTTCAGGATGTTTCGGCAGGCTGCTTCGTCTTCACGCAAATAGTAATACGGGTTTTTCTTTTCTTTATGCGTTTCCTTCTCTTTAATGAAATACCGCTCAAAGGTTGTCATGGCGCGTTTTCCAAAGAGGGAGGAGTATTCGCCTGTCCATAAGTACCACGTCATATCTGTCGCCAAATCATCGGTTTCTTCCGGATGGGCAAACGCTTCCCGTAAGAACCGTTCAAAAACATCGAGCAGCTCACGGCCTGCATAAGCTTTATCCTCTATCATCATCGTTTCCATGCTGCCGTTTTCATCGACGGGAATACAGCCGTGAATCAGCAGGTTGCCGTTATATTTTAAATAAAGGCTGCCTTTTTTCATCATAAAATTCATATGGCGGCCCAGCTTTTCGGAGTTCTGAACAGAGAACAGCAGCTTGTCCATGACTTCTGCTTCTTCTTCTAACAGCTCGTCAGGCTGTTTAGGATTCACCGTCGCAAAGCAGGTGTTTTCCAGCTGATATGTTTTTCCGTTCAGCGTGATTTCATTGCGGTCATAATCGATCTTTTCCAGTAACAGCCGTTCCTCCATATTAAAGTTCGGCCGTCTCTTAATAATCGGGCTCTCAAGCTTGAATTGGATCATCGCGATCGCCTGATGAATTTTTGTGATTTGTTTAATCTCATCTTCCGGTCTGTTTTCGTCCGCTTTCGGGCGGAAAGACGGGTTATCATCGTAATACTTTTCGGCAAGGTTCAATAGCGGTCTCAGATTGATGCCGTAAACGTCTTCAATAATATCCAGATTGTCATAGCGGGCACAGATGCGGATAATGTTTGCCAGGCATACTTTTGAGCCGGAATAAGCGCCTATCCAGAGAACATCATGATTCCCCCATTGAATATCCACTGAATGATAGTTGATCAGTTCTTCCATGATCTTATCCGGCTGCGGTCCGCGGTCGTAAATATCGCCGACAACATGCAGATGGTCGACCACCAAACGCTGCGTGCTGTAGGCAAGGCCGGTGATCAGCTTATCGGCCTGACCGAGCGCAATGATCTGTTCTATGATTTCGGAATAGTATTGTTCTTTGTTGGCGGCTTGTTCTGTTTTGTACAGCAGCTCTTCAGAAATATAAGCAAATTGGGCGGGCAGTGCTTTGCGTAATTTGGAGCGGGTGTACTTGGAAGAACAATAAGAAACGAGCTTAATCATCCGATGAATCGTTTCTTTATACCACTCGTTTAATGCCTCTTTCGTATCAAAGTCATGTTTGATCAGCTTTAGTTTGTCCTCAGGGTAATAGACCAAAGCCGCCAGTTCATCAATTTCTCTATCGTAAATGACGCCGCTGAAAATATCGCGGATCTTCTCTTTTACTCTTCCTGAACCGTTCCGCAGCACGTGCTGGAATGCCTGATACTCCCCATGCAGATCACTGACGAAATGCTCGGTTCCTTTCGGCAGGTTCAGTATCGCTTTCAGATTAATGATTTCCGTGACCACTTTTTCTTCACAATCGTATTTTTGTGCGAGCAGATCTAAATATTTGGTTTCCAATCTCGTCCATCCCCTTTTTATTTACGAGCCATTGTATGGTAAGGTGAATTTAAAGTATGACATAAAGTTTACATCATTAGACCTTATATGATAGTACCGCAAATCGCCTTTTTGAGACAATGAAAACGGAAAATACGGCGCTTCAGGCATCGAAAATTGGACCGGGATAACGCCGTGAGCTCATCCCCCTATTGACAATGAATTCAACTTCCATTAAAATAAAAAGTTAGCTGATAGGTATTTCTATCAGAAACTCAATACGTAGCAGGCTATGATTGCTGTGGGTCGCACTACAGCAGGAGCGGCTTCTGGAGAGACCGCGGGTTTTCCGCGGCGCCGAAGGGTTCACAATCTCAGGCAAAAGGACAGAAGAGTACCGAATATGTATTTGTCATGCTGTTGATTGTCAGCGGCGCAAATATAATTTGATATTCTTATGACCATGAGATTGGAGGGCATCCAATCTCTTTTTTATTGGCTTTTTTTGCTCGTCGTTCACTAGAGAGGTAAGGAGGAGTCAGATGTGGAGCAGCGAGAGCTAAAGAGGGACTTATCGAATCGGCACGTGCAGCTGATCGCCATTGGCGGCACGATCGGCACCGGATTGTTTTTAGGGTCTGGTAAGGCGATTCAGCTGGCGGGTCCTTCTATCATCTTTGCGTATTTTATTGTAGGTATTGCGCTTTTTTTCGTCATGCGGGCGCTGGGAGAACTGCTGTTATCTAAAGCGGGCTACCAATCATTAACGGATATTGCCGAGGCGTACTTAGGGCCGCGTGCAGCGTTTGTCACCGGCTGGACCTATTGGTTTTGCTGGATTATGACGGCTATGGCGGATGTGATCGCCGTCGGTGTATATGTGAAATATTGGTTTGACATTCCGCAGTGGGTTCCTGCACTTATCTGTTTGCTCATTTTATTAGGGCTTAATCTGTTAACGGTCAAGATTTTTGGAGAATTGGAGTTTTGGTTCGCCTTAATTAAGGTAGTCACGATTCTCGCGTTAATTGTCATCGGGGTGGTTCTGCTGGTGATTGGGTTCAAAACGCATACCGGAACGGTTTCAGCGGCGAATCTGTGGGAGCACGGCGGCTTGTTTCCGAACGGATTTTCAGGCTTTTTGCTTTCGTTCCAGATGGTGATCTTCGCCTATGTCGGTGTGGAATTAGTGGGTGTGTCGGCGGCGGAAACGTCAAATCCGAAAAAAAATATTCCGTCCGCTATCAATAAAATTCCTTTACGGATTTTATTTTTCTACGTCGGGGCATTGCTCATTCTTTTATGTATTAACCCGTGGATGCAGCTGAATGCGGCGGAAAGTCCTTTTGTAAAGACCTTCAGTCTGGTCGGCATCCCGTTAGCCGCGGGAATCATTAATTTTGTCGTATTAACGTCTGCCGCTTCTGCTTGTAACAGCGGGATGTTTTCAACAAGCCGGATTTTGTATAACTTAAGCAAAACGAAACAAGCGCCTGCAAGTTTTGCGAAGCTGAATAAAAATCATGTGCCGAGCCGCGCATTATGGATATCGGTTATTGTGCTGTCAGCTGGCGCTCTTTTAAGCAAATTGATACCGGAAGCGGCTTTTGGCATCGTGACAACCATCAGCGCGATTTGTTTCATATGGGTGTGGGGCGTGATTCTGGTCTGTCATATCAGATACAGGAAAACCCGTCCGGACTTACATGCAAGCTCGTCTTTCAAGGCGCCGTTTGCACCGTTTATCAATTACGCCGTGCTGGCGCTGTTTGCCGTCATTCTGGTGATTATGCTGTTTGCGGATACAACGCGCCCGGCTTTGCTGCTGACGCCGCTGTGGTTTATTGGACTGTTTCTTATCTATCGGGCGAGAGGGAGAAAGACAGATTGAATTGCTTCAGACGGTGTACTGCCATGCAGTATGCCGTTTTTTGTTTTGATTGGAAAGCGGGAATATTTGTTAGAATTCAGGCTATAATGGTTGTATAATTTAAAAAAGTGTATAATTTTAAATCAAGCGAGGTGATAATATGAAGTATGAGAAGTTATCTAAGCTTTTTTATAAAATGGATGCTGATTCATATGAGAAAGAATTTAAAAAGAGAACAAGCAGCTATGGCAGTTATTCAACATCATTAAACATACGGGGGTTCCGAAAAGGCCGACCCACGGACGATTCATTTGAGCTATTTTATGTGAATACACATAAACTCATGAAGCTGAATAATGAAGTGTTGTTAAACAGTTCCAAAATTTCATCCCTTATCAGTCAGCTCCCCGAATTTGCCGTCAAACCTTATTTTGATAAATTAATTATTAATGAAGCACAGAGTAATAATGAAATTGAAGGAATCCGCAGTACAAAAAAAGAATTGAAAGAGGCTCTTAAAGCGTTAGAACAATCCGAGCCCTCACATAAGCGGTTTGTTGGATTGATGAAAACATATCAATTTATAGACCGAATTCCGTCGTTTACAAGCATTCATGACTTTAGGGAATTATATGACGAGCTGGTCGCAGATGAAATCGGAGCAGAAGATGCGCCGGATGGTGAGCTATTCAGAAAAGGCTATGTTGAAGTGAACGATGGGAACATGACCACCCATATCGGCGTTAATTCTGAACAGAAGATAACAGAAGCGCTTGAGGCTTTAATTGCTTATCTTCATGATGAAACACATCCCCAGCTGTATCGTTACATGACAGCTCATTACTACTACGAATACATTCATCCTTTTTATGACGGCAATGGAAGAACAGGACGCCTTATCGTTGGGAGTTATTTGTCCCGATACTTAGAAAAATATTCAGCCATCACTTTTTCTTACGCAGTTAATAAGAACAAAGATAAGTATTATAAGGCATTAGAGGAAATTCCCGCACCTTTAAACCGGGGAGAGCTGACTTTTTATTTAATGGATATGCTGGAATTGCTTCTGTCAGGACAAAAAGGGATTATTGAGGATCTTGAATTTAATTTAATGAAACTGAAACGAATTAGGAACTATATTGATAGCGATCAATGGGCTGATTATAAGGATGAACGTGATATTTTTAATATCATTATCACGATTAATGTATTTGTAAATGATCAGGTTACGCTGTCGGTGCAAGATTTAATGGAGCTCTCAAATAAATCGAGACATAAAATTAACAGAGTAATGGATTATTTAGAACAGCAAGGATTTGTTGAGCTGGTAAGCAGAAGGCCAAAATCTTATAAAATCAGCGAGGATTGTTTAGAGGAAATACTGCCTTCTTAATTAGTATATTTAAAAAAGCCGCCATTCATATGGCGGCTTTTTACATTAATTCCGGATCAAATAATCAAATGCGCCTAAAGCGGCAGTTGCACCTGATCCCATGGAGATAATGATTTGGTTGTACGGGCCGTCTGTGCAGTCCCCTGCGGCAAATAGGCCGGGAACGCTTGTCGCGCCGCTCTTATCGACGATGATTTCGCCGATGCGGTTGCGTTCGACAGTTTCGTCTAACCATTCTGTATTAGGCACGAGACCGATTTGGACGAATACACCTTGAAGTTCAACGTGTTTTTCTTCGCCTGTTTCACGGTCAACGAACGTAATGCCGTTTACGTTTTGGTCGCCTGTGATTTCTTTCGTTTGTGCATTTTTGTGCACAGTGACGTTTGGCAGGCTGTAAAGACGTTTTTGCAGGACTTCGTCTGCTTTCAGTTCAGGCGCGAACTCCAGCACAGTCACGTGATTGACGATACCTGCAAGGTCAATCGCCGCTTCGATTCCGGAGTTTCCGCCGCCGATAACGGCTACGTCTTTGCCTTCAAACAATGGTCCGTCACAGTGAGGGCAGTAAGCGACACCTTTGTTTTTGAACTCTTGCTCACCAGGTACGTTGACATTGCGCCAGCGGGCACCTGTTGAAAGGATCACTGTTTTACTTTTCAGTACAGCGCCGTTTTCAAGTTCAAGTTCGAAGAGGTCTTTTTTCTCAAGGCGTTTCGCGCGCTGCAGGTTCATGACGTCAATATCATAATCTTTCACGTGCTCTTCAAGGCTTGCGGCGAGCTTCGGTCCTTCAGTCGCTTTGACGCTGATGAAGTTTTCGATGCTCATGGTGTCGAGTACCTGGCCGCCGAAGCGTTCAGCGACGACACCGGTGCGGATGCCTTTACGCGCCGTGTAGATGGCCGCGCTTGCGCCGGCAGGTCCGCCGCCGACAACAAGAACGTCAAAAGGCTCTTTGTCGGCAAACTCAGACGCATCTGCGCCGCTGCCCATTTTCGCGAGAATCTCTTCGATGGTCATACGGCCGCTTCCGAAAGATTCACCGTTTAAGAAAACAGTCGGAACAGCCATAATGTTTTTGCTTTCTACTTCTTCTTTGAATGCCGCGCCGTCAATCATTGTATGAGTGATATTCGGGTTGAGCACGCTCATCATGTTTAATGCTTGGACGACATCAGGGCAGTTGTGGCACGTCAGGCTGATATAAGACTCGAAGCGGTATTCTCCGCTGATGTTCTTAATCTGGTCAATGACCTTTTGATCAGCCTTAGGCGCTCTGCCGCTGACTTGAAGCAATGCCAGCACTAATGATGTAAATTCGTGGCCGAGAGGAACACCGGCGAATGTAACGCCTGTGTCTTCTCCGGTACGATTAACGCTGAAGCTCGGTGTTCTGTTTAATTCAGTTTTTTCAACTGAAATTTTAGATGACATGGAAGCCAGCTCGTCAACGAGAGCCAGCATGTCCTTAGAAGTGTCATCGTCACCGGCGCTTACTTTGAGAACAATGTCGTTCTCAATTAGCTGCATGTATTGATTTAATTGTGCTTTGATATTTGCATCAAGTACCAATGGAATGCACTCCTTAGATTTTACCTACCAAATCAAGGCTAGGTGTAAGTGTTTCGCCGCCTTCTTCCCATTTAGCCGGGCAGACTTCACCTGGGTTTTGACGAACATATTGAGCCGCTTTTACTTTGTTTACAAGGTTGCTTGCGTCACGGCCGATACCGCCTGCATTGATTTCAACTGTTTGGATGACGCCATCAGGATCGATGATGAATGTTCCGCGGTCAGCAAGACCAGTTTCTTCGTCAAGAACGTCGAAGTTGCGGGAGATCGTTTGAGATGGGTCACCGATCATTGCATAAGTGATTTTACCGATTTTTTCAGAGCTGTCATGCCAGCCTTTGTGTACGAAGTGAGTATCTGTAGAAACAGAGTATACTTCAACACCTAATTCTTTCAGTGCAGCGTATTGTCCTTGAAGATCTTCAAGTTCAGTCGGGCAAACGAAAGAGAAATCCGCTGGATAGAAGCAGAAAACGCTCCATTGACCTTTCAAATCTTCGTTTGTTACATCGATGAATTCACCGTTTTTGAAAGCTTTTGCTTCGAATGGCAGTACTTCTTTTCCGATTAAAGACATAATATCTTCCTCCTGAAATGTGATTTGAAATATATTAAAAAGACAAAGCATTCACTTTATCTTTCAATAATAATTCTAATTATATATAGATTATTAAATAACATTTATTTTTTGTCAAGCTATATGGGGTATTATTTTCTGCTTTTTTTTGCTTTAGACATTTAAAAATGCCTGGTATAAGCGGTTTGGCGCTGTTTGTCATGTTTAGCGCCGGGCGAAAGGGGGATTCTCAATTGGTGCAGAATAATATCAAGAATCCACCCTCTATATGGTAGTATAAACCAAAGAGGGGACGGTCATGCAAATAAAGTAACTTTGTTCAGGAACACTTTTATGAATGGGTGTTAGGTTTTTAAAAAAATGATGAGTCCGGTGACTGGAATTTAAAGATATATATTTGTTTTGAACTTATTCAATTATGGATAGCGGATGTTCTTATATTAGCTTTACCTCATATATCATCATGAGTGATTTTTTGAAAGAGATTTAAGTGTGAAATGAAGATGGTTTTACGCAGGGGTGTTAGGAACGCAAAAATAATATAAATATCAAGCCAGTTTTAACAAAGACGTTAAATAGGAGTGTAGAAGTTGACCATACCAGGATATCAAGAATTTATGTACCCTTTTTTAAAGATTCTTTCAGATAAAAAGGAGCACAGATTACAAGACTTATACGTGAAATTAGCAAAAGAGTTAAACCTGTCAGAGGAAGATGCAGAAAAATTATTACCCAGCGGAAACCAAAAAGTACTTCATAATCGAATCGGTTGGGTAAGAACATATTTAAGTAAAGCCGGTTTAATCGACATTGTCAGACGGGGTGTTTTTCAGATCACCAGCGAAGGCTTAGAAATAATTAATGACCCGAGTGTCGCCAGTATAGATAATAGATTTCTAATGAAGTATAAGAGCTTTCAGAGATTCAAACAGACGGGTAAAGACAGCAATCAACAGGAAAGTGAGCCGTCGATTACTTCAGAGCCCAGAACTCCCAATGAAATCATTGAACAGAATTATAATGCTGTTAAAAATGAGATTAAAGAAGAGTTACTGAACCAAATATACAAATGTTCTCCTGCCTTTTTTGAAAAACTAGTCGTAGAATTGCTTGTTGCTCTTGGATACGGCGGTTCATTAACAGATGCAGGCACGGCTATAGGGAGATCTGGAGATGGCGGCATAGATGGAGTTATCAAAGAAGACATTTTAGGGCTGGATATGATTTATCTTCAAGCCAAGAGGTGGAAAGATTCTGTTTCAAGGCCGGAAATACAAAAATTTGCGGGCAGCCTGGATGGGAAAAAAGCGAAAAAGGGTGTGTTTATTACTACATCTGTATTTACTGATGGCGCAAAAGAATATGTTAAAGTGATCGATAAAAAAATTATATTAATTGATGGAGAGAGGCTAACGGATTTAATGTTCAACTATAATGTCGGCGTTAGTTTAGAGAGTACTTTTGTTATCAAGAGAGTTGACCTGGATTATTTCGAAGAGTGATTAAAAAGAGGTGCTGTTAAAAACAGCACCTCTTTTTCGGAAAAAAATGGATGAGCATCTTTACAATGCTATTTTCGGAACCGATAATAAAAAGACAGTTTAAGTAGTGGTAAATCATTCAAACATAATAAAAAAAGGGTGATCAAAAATGGAAGTTAGAAAAACAAAGTTCAATTATTTATACATTGTTTGGTCTGGGCTGACAGTTTTGATTTCAATTATGATCTTCAGAACATTATTTCCTTTGGCGCTTTTTCCAACGGTTCTTCTTTTTTTATCCGTTTACGGATTGTTATTCTTTATGAATTACGGACTTTTTGGGGACTGGAGAAATAGAATAAGGGCCGGGTTAAGGCGCCCGGCAACCATTGGAGAAAAGGAGTACCTTGAAAGGTTAAACGATGAAGTTTTTATAAGCGTACAAAGACATTATCCTCATGTGAAAAAAGCGGATCTTTTTTTAATAGATGATGAGGGTATTAATGCATTTGCACTGGGGTTTAAAACGATAGGATTGACTTCGGCGGCTATGAGAAATTTAAGTGATGGTGAGCTAAAAGCGGTACTGGCCCATGAGTATGCGCATCTTGCTTTTAAAGACACATTACACCTTGTGATGTTTAATTCCAGTTTTACTATTTTGAGTATCGCACTGTTGCCGCTGTATGTGATGGGATTCTTTATATGTTTTATTCTGGGGTGTATTGAAGGGCTTCTGAACGGCGGATCAAATCCTTCTGTGTCTGGGGGGTTATTAAATATATTCTTCAGGCTGGTCGGATGGTGTTATATAACGTACTGCCGTTTGGGATTTTATTTTGTGAATATCGGAAGCAGAGATTTTGAATATCGGGCAGACGAAGTAGCTGCGAAAGCGGGTTTCGGAGATGAGCTGTTAGAATTTTTCTATCGGATTGAACGTGAACATATTGACGTTCGAAAAGGTTTTATCGCTTTATTAGCTTCCACTCACCCCTATACTGCTTACCGAATTGAGAATATTGAATCATTTTTGAACGGAGTCAGGCAAGAATATTGATGCATTCATTGTCTTTATAACCAAAGGGGGTATGATCATGCAAATAAATAACATTACTTTGTACAGTTGTGCGTTGGAGGAGACGAAACACTTCTATGAAAGGGTGTTAGGTTTTCCTTTAATTGATGAGTCCGGTGATTCGTTTACCATCAAGGCGGGAGAAAGTGAGTTGGAATTCAGGCGCGCCGATTCTCACTCTCATCCGACGTATCATTTCGCGTTTAACATTCCGAATAATCGTTTTGATGAGGCGAAGGCGTGGATAAAGGATAAAGTCGTTTTTCAAACGGAAGATGGGGAGGATGAGGTGTATTTCTCTCATATTCAGGCGCGTTCCTTTTATTTCAAAGATCCGTCCAACAATCTGGCGGAATTCATCGCGAGAGACACATCGCCGCCAAGCGCGGAACGTTTTTCGATTGAGTCCGTTCTGAATATCGGCGAGGTGAATCTGACGGCTGCCGAGGTCGTATCAACCGGGAGGGAGCTGCAGCGTTTCGGCATTCCGGTGAGAAAGCATGCGCCCCTTAGGGAAGACGGGTTTCATTTTATGGGTGATTACAATGATGGGGCGTTTTTGCTTTTAGGGGCGAGCGGCCGCCGCTGGATTTTTTCTGATCAGCATGCGGAGTTCCATCCGCTGTCTGTCATTGTGAACGGGACGATCCGCATTGAGGCTGACGGAAAGGGCGGCATTGACATCAGGCGGGCACAGCCGTCATAAAAAAGCCCGGGCTCAAAAGGCCCGGACTTGGAGACATTATTTATAGACAACACGGGTGCTGCACATGATGTCGTGCAGCGTTTTTTTCTCTCCGAAGGCGCCCATGATGAATCCGATATAAAGAATGAGCTTAGATATGATATATGCGAAAGCGCGTCCGAAGGCCTGGCCGATGGATATCCGTCCGCCATCCTCATTGACGACTTTAAGGCCGAGCAATGCTTTTCCCAGGGTCCCCTGCATCTTTGAGGCCGTGAGCAGGCTGAAATATAAGATACTGATCACAAAAGAGCTCACAAGAATCGGGATGACGCCGAACACCATAAAAGAGATGTTAAACTGATTTTCGGTCATGAAGGGGTCAGCCGCCGCAACGCCTGCCGCAAATAAAAAAGAGACCATAAATTGAATGATAAAAATCGGAATTCCTATGATGATTTGATCAATGACGTAAGCCAGAAACCGAATCCAAAATCCTGCCGGTCTTTCCATGTATCTTTTTCTCTCCCTTGCTTTAATCTGGAATATTATACGTAATCATTCCGGATTTTGCAACGGAGCTTAAGCTTCGGCGAGCAGCCTCTTTCCCCATGCCAAGCGTCCCATGATCAGCCCGAAAGCCAGAAGGGCAAACATGATGCCGCACCACATCAGCTGATGGATTCCCAAATGTGAAATAAACCAGCCGCCCGCTGCCGTTCCGATGGTGATGCCGAGGTTGGAAAAGGAGACAAACAGGCTGTTGCCGAATTCGGGCGCCTCCTTTGCTTCCGCAGTAAGCCATGTCTGGCTGACAATGAGCCCGCCGGAATGAACGGCGCCCCATACGAAGACGAGGACGGCCATCGGCGCGAAAGACGTCCCAAACCCGTATATGAGCAAGTAGGCGGCTGTATAAAGAAGCGGAAACAGGATGACGGTCTTCTTCATATTTTTATATAACAAAGCGCCGAAGACGAAATTCCCGGCTATCATAATCACTCCGAAGCTCATCAGCATAAAGCTGACCCATGTGCCGTTCATATGGGACACCCGTCCGAGGTACTCCGCAAAATAGCTGTAGACAGAAAACATGGCCGCAAAGAGACAGGTGACGGCAGCGATATTGAGCCACAAAGCCGGTTTGCGAAGGATACCGAGCTGGCTTCTGAAAGACATTTTTTCTGTGACCGGCATGGATGGCAAAAAGAGAAGAATGCCCGTGAACGCGATGAGACTGATGATAGCGCCGAATAGGAATGCTGATTCAAGGGAGAGACGATCCGCCAGATAAGACGTGAAAGGCACGCCGAACGCAAAGCCGGCGGTGATGCCTGAAAAGACTTTCGTTACGGCTTTTCCGGATTGGCCGGCGGGGACAAGCCGGGCCGCGGCCGCAAGCGCTACAGAAAAGAACACCGGGTGGCATAAAGCCGGAATGATCCGAAACGCCAGCATGACACTGAAATGCGCCGTATACGCGTAGACCGCATTTGAAACGGCAAACATCAGCACCGCTACAAGCAGAATGTATTTTCGGTTTATATCTGAAGCAAGCAAGGTCAAAAACGGTCCCGACACAGCGACGATGAACGCGAAAATACTGACAAGCCACCCCGCTTTTGAAGCAGAAATATGAAATCTGTCCGCTACTTGCGGAAGAACGCCGATAATGCCCATTTCGGTCGTGATAATTCCGAAAACCCCTAATGCCAAAAACAGAATGAAGATGGAACTGCTTTTTTTCATTGTTATGTATGCCTCCTTTTATAACTACATATACAGAAAAATAGATATGTTAGAACAAAAAAAGCCCTCCTTTCATGGTTATAGATGGTGCTGAACATAGTCAGCAAAGGCTTTAATTTGTTTTTCATTCCTTCTGTAATAGGTCCACTTTCCGATCCGTTCAGATTCCAGCAGGCCGGCTTTTTGCATGGTCAGCAGGTAGCTGGAGATGACGGACTGCGCAAGCCCCGACTTTGCCTGAATGTCACCGACGCAAATGCCGGTGCGGAAACTGAGTCCCTGCTCAAGATAAGGTCTTTCATCAAAATGGTCCTCCGGGTGTTTAAGCCACGTCATAATATCACTTCGTGTTTTGTTAGATAGCGCTTTATGAATCAATATTGGTTCCATAACGTTTATTATATCTATTTTTCTGGATTTGTAAATTCGTTTTTAACAAAACATTCTCAAATTAAGTAAAAATCGTGCTAAAATATAACATATTATCAGATTACCGGTAAAAAAGCCGGGTTATTGTCAGGAGGATATTCACATGAATCAAAAGAAAAAAGGTGCGGTTGCGGTGACCTTGCTTTCCGCTCTGCTGTTTTGTTTATTGCCGGTCCTCGTCTCGCTTTCTCCGCTTGCGGAAACGGGGCCGAACGCGAATCGTTTTAATTCCGCGGGCATGTGGGCCGCCGTCGGCCAGATCCTTGTGATATATGCGGTCCCGCTCATTTTGTATATTCTCGGTATTCGTGTCATGAAAATCATCATGGCCGTTTTTTGCGGAATCGGGCTTATCATTTGCGCGGCTGTCTTGTTGGTGACGTTATTGACCGCAATTTCCTTAGGGCAGGAGCTGTCTCTTTATTACGGCCTTTTCGTTTGGTCAGGCGCGGCTTTTATCGTCAATGTGGTGTGGTATATTGCCGCGTTTCGACCATCCCCGAAGCATCAGCAGGCTATGTGACATTTGTTCTATAAATCTACCGAAAATACAAATATTTCATAGGTTAATTATAGTATGATCATAGTGATATAGCAGCTTTTAATAGAAACGGGAGGAACTGACATTGAAAAAAAAAGACAGCTTCATTGCGAGTGAAAACATTGGCGGCCGGCGCTGCGGTTGCTGCGGCTTTATCTGTGGGAGCGGTTTCTGATCTGCCGGGGGCAAAATGGCTGCATCCGGCGGCTGCTCAAGCCGCGGAAACGGTATTTAAACAAAATCATGCGGCATCCGGTTTCTTGGCGGGACGGTATGACGCGCAGGCGATGTCTCCGACGATGTTCAACTGGTCAAGAGAAAGCCGGTTTGCAAGCACTGCCGATGGCGCATTAAAATGGGAAAAGAATGTTCCGGCCAATCCTCAAAACGGTGCGGGAGCCGCGGTTGATGGGGACGGCACCGTATTTATTCAATCAAAAGACGGGAAGCTGACGGCGTATCATCCGGACGGTACTGTGAAATGGGTGACGGAAAACCTCGGGACGACCTATACGCTGACTCCGGTGCTCGGAACAAACGGTGTCATTTATCTTCCTTCTCACGATAAAAAACTATATTTCATCGACAAAGAAACCGGAAACATTTTAACATCGGTTCCGCTGAGCGGAGCGCCTAGTTCCGATGCGGCTATCGGCTCTGACGGCACGCTGTATGTGTCGACGCTGGATAACTATATCTATGCGATTAAACCGACGTCACCTTCGACATGGACGCAAAAGTGGAAGTTTAAAACAAACGGCGTGGTCGGCTCCGCTCCCGTGTTAGCATCAAACGGCACGCTGTATACGGCAACGTACAATAATATCTTTTACGCGATCAATTCCGGAACGGGCCAAGTGAAATGGTCAAAAACGACGTCCAACGGGTTTAAAGGCTATCCGGTTATTGATAGAGACGGCACCGTTTACGCCGGAAACCAGGACGGCAACTTATACGCCTATACATCAACAGGTGCTGTAAAGTGGACGTTCCCGTTAAACGGTTTCTCCAGCTCTTCATTAGCGATCGACCATAACGGCAATGTGTATATCGGTTCCGGAAGCGGGGAGCTGTTTTCCATCAGCAAAACCGGTAATATGAACTGGTCTTTCTATACGGACGGGCCTGTGAGAACGGCACCGCTGATTGATGCGGACGGCAATGTGTACTTTGGCTCTGACGATAAAAACGTCTATGCGGTCGACGCTGACGGTAATGAAAAATGGCGCTATCAAACAGACAGCAATGTCATTTCCTCCCCGGTTCTGGCTGAAGACGGCACGCTCTATGTCGGCACTTATACGAAACTGCTCGCATTCGGAGCAAAAAAATAATAAAAAAGAATCCGCGTCATCTGCGCGGATTCTTTTTTTATTTAGAGGCTTGAATGAATACGCCTTTTTCATGAGAGAATTCTTTAAAGCCGTACACACCGTGATATGAACCGATCCCGCTCGTATTGACACCGCCGAACGGAAGGTTGACGTCAGTGAAATGAACGACGACATCATTGACAGAAGCATTGCCGGACGTCGTATGCTGCAGCACATAATCGATCAGCTCCTGATTATGGCTGAATACATACAAGGCAAGCGGCTTGTCCCGTTCAGTGATGTAATCAACGGCTTCACTGATATCTTCGTAATTCATAATCGGCAGAATCGGTGCGAAGATTTCTTCCTGCATGATCTTCATATCAGGCGTGACGTTTGTCAGCACGGTCGGAGAAATCGTGCGGTCATGCGCATCGAATACGCCGCCGAACGCCGTTTTCGCCCCTTTTTCAATGGCATCATCATACAGGGCTTTGACACGGTTAAAGTTGCGGTCGTTGACAATCTGCGTGAATTTGTTGCGGTCAACCATATGATCATCCTCCATAAAACCTGCATTGACAATGGTTTGCAGGAGATCTGTAAAGGTGCTCTGCACTTCTTTCTTCATAAGGAGATAGTCAGGTGCGATACATGTTTGCCCCGCATTGACAAATTTGCCGACGGCGATTTTTTTCGCCGCGTCCATCAAATCATAGCCGCTGTCGATGATCGTCGGGCTTTTTCCGCCAAGCTCAAGCGTGACGGACGACAAGTGCTTCGCGGCTGCCGTCATGACGATTTTACCGACATTCGTGCTTCCGGTGAAGAAAATGTGGTCAAACGGCTGGTCGAGCAGTTCTGTCGCGACATCGACCTCACCTTCAAAAATGGCGACTTCTTCTTCGTGAAATGCCTCGCGAATAACTGTCGCGGCGATATGGCTCGTCTCCATCGTAAAATCAGAAAGCTTCACAATCGCGCTGTTGCCGGCCGCAATGGCAGCCGCAAGCGGAGCCATCGTCAGCATAAACGGATAATTCCATGGGCCGAGAATTAAGGTGACGCCTTTTGGCTCATACATTAATACGCCGTCAGCGTCGGGGCTGACGGATGAGCCGACGCGTTTCGGCGCCATCCAGGTGTCGAGATTGTTCATATTATCTTTAATCGCCTTGATCGTTCCCTGCGTTTCCGCTCTTTTCACCTCATGATAAGGCTTGCGGACGTCCCGTCTGATCGCCTCGATGATTTCTTCTTCATGTGCGGTGACGGCATCTAAAAAGCGCTGAAGCTTTTCTCTGCGCTGCCCGGCTGTTGAAGCACGCAGCGTTTTTTGATTTTTTTTCTGAAGCTCAAAGACGCGTTTGATGTCTGCTTTTATATGCTGATCCATCGGTCTTCCTCCTCTGGTTGCTTTTTTGTTTCTTCAGGGCCTATTATAATGTGATGTGTTTTTGCGGCAAAGACAGCGTAAACACATCTATACGTTACCGTACAAATTGCGGTGATCTGTCTAATGAAAGGAGTGTCTCTTATGCCGGATTCTGTGACAACTGACATCAAACAAGCGCTTTTGGCCATGCTTGGAGAGCGGGATATCCGCCGTGTGACCATGAAGGACATCGCCGGACGGTCGCATGTGAGCCGGGGGACACTGTACCTTTATTACGAGGATAAATATGCGATTTTAGAAGATATAACGGAAGAAATGAAAGACGGGCTGAGCGAAGCGCTTTATGATTCGCTGAAGAATAAAGATGTGCTTCATTTACATGGCGGATGGCAAAAAGTGCATCCGACCCTGTCTTTTGTTGACCGGCATCGGGAGTTTTTTCAAACGATGATGGACCGTCATAAAATGCCGTATTTTCACTTTCATGCTTTTTTAAAAGATGTGTTCCGGCATGATGTGCTGCTGTCACCGGTCAATGCGGATTTCTCACCGACCGAACAGGATATGTACATTCATTACCGCGCGTTATACACATATGCCATTGTGTTGTACTGGCTGAATGAGGAGCCCGGGGCATCCCCGGAAGCGATCAGCGGACAGGTGTGGGATTTGATTTCTCAAAAACGGTTTTACTGGCTGTTCGGCCGCCGGGTGCCGGAACAAGAAGAAAAAAAGCCCGCCGACCGCCGGGTGACCCGAACGAGGCAGGCCTTGCAAGAAGCCATGATCAGCTTAATGGCGGAAAAAAAAGAGTACGCGGCGATTACGATTTCCGATATTGCCCGTCAAAGCAACCTCCGCCGTGCCACTTTTTATGACCATTACGCCAACAAAGAAGCATTGCTGAAAACGATCATCCATCAATCATGCCGGGATCTGATCGGATTATTGACGGTAAAAGGAGAGCCTGCCGATTGTTCCATGGAAGAAGCGGAAGCCGCGCTCGTCCGTCTCTTTTCCGCACTGTCGGACGGCCTGCCGCTCGTCCATTTTCTGAGAGAGGGTTCCGGAGTGCCTGACGTCATCCCGGAAATGTTCAGAGCGCTGCAATCGTTTTATCTTCATCAGCCTCTGCACATTCAGGCGGGCAAAAAGCTCTATGCATACTATGTCGCGTCCATGCTCGTCGGTTTGATTCAATATCGTCTTCATGAAGGAAAAGACCACGCGCCGGACATGCTGGCCCGGGAGTTTCTGCAGTTTTTGGATGTAAAGAAGTATCGGGTGATTTTGCTGTGAGGATGATGAAAAAGAACTCGGCCGAAAACAGGCCGGGTTCTTTTTTGCTGTTTTCTTTGAGAAGTGCCGATATGAAGTGTCCGGCTTTATCCCTTATAAAAAAGATACCTTCCATATGACGCCTGATCAGCATTCTGCCGCTAAACATGACAAATGTCATATTCGGGGCATGATGGCTGCTACTACAAAAGCGTCTGGCGCCTCAGGTATACTTGGAATCATAATAAATAAAAGGGGATATGACATTCATGACCAATCACACCGCAACTCAAAAACAAGCATCTTTAAAAAAGCAGGTTGCTGCATTTTCCGGTGCCGATACAAAGCATAGTGTCAATCAGCTTTTCAACACGTTTGTGCCGTTTTTTGCCCTTTGGTTTCTTGCTTACTTCAGCCTTGATGTCTCCTATCTTCTGACCCTCGCCTTTACTGTTATAGCAGCGGGATTTTTGACAAGAATCTTTATTATTTTCCACGACTGCTGCCACCAATCCTTTTTCAAACAAAAGAAACTGAACCGGCTGTTCGGGTTTATTTCAGGTGTGCTGACACTGTTTCCGTTCCTTCAATGGCAGCGCAGCCACTCCATTCATCATGCGACAAGCAGCAACTTAGATAAACGGGGCACCGGCGATATTTGGATGATGACCGTCAAGGAATACAACGAAGCGTCAGCTTGGACAAAAGTACGCTACAGACTTTATCGCAATCCGTTTATTATGTTTATTCTCGGACCGATTTACGTATTTCTGATTCAAAACCGTTTTAATGTAAAAGGCGCCCGCCGCAAGGAGCGCTGGAACACCTATTTCACGAACGCGGCGATTGTCTTATTGGCTGCTGCGACGTGCCTGCTTGTCGGCTGGGAAAACTTTTTGCTTGTTCAGGGTCCGATTTTCCTTATTTCGGGGTCAATCGGCGTCTGGCTCTTTTATGTTCAGCACACGTTTGAGGATTCTTATTTTGAAGCAGATGAGCATTGGGATTATGTGCAGGCCGCGGTAGAAGGAAGCTCCTTTTACAAGCTTCCGAAGCTTTTGCAATGGCTGACGGGCAATATCGGCTACCATCATGTCCACCACTTAAGCCCGAAAGTGCCGAACTACAAGCTGGAAGCCGCTCATGAGGGGCACGAGCCTTTAAAAAACGTACCGACCATTACGCTTAAAACAAGTCTTGAATCCATGAAATTCCGTCTGTGGGATGAGGACGAAAAGCAATTTGTCACCTTTCGGGAGGCGCGGAAAACACCGCTGCCCCAACCGGTACCGAAAGAACCTTTAAAGAAAAATGCCTGATATGGCGCGCGGCTCTTTCTCTTATCAGAAAGGGCCTTCTCTTCATGCGTGAGGATGCAATGAAGGCGGTGTTTTGATAAAGTGATGGTAGACACAAGCAGCAGAAGGTGGAACAAAGATGAAGAAGTATTTTAAATTTCAAAAACTGAATGGGATTTCTCCTTATATATGGACGATTTTTTTCATCTTGCCTTTTTATTTTATTTTTAAAAGCTCTTCTACCTTTGTCATCGTGGCCGGCATCATTTTCACACTTGTTTTCTTTGGCGCATACCGCTTCGCATTTGTTGCAAAAGGCTGGCCGCTTTACTTATGGGCGCTTCTTCTGATCGGCATTTCGACCGGCTCAGTTATGCTGTTCAGCTATATTTATTTCGCCTTCTTTATCGCCTACTTCATCGGCCATATCCGAGACAAAGTTCCTTTTTACATCTTATATTACATTCATATCATCAGTGCGGCGGTGGCGGTTGCCGTCAACTTCAGCCTTGTTCTGAAAAAAGGGTGGTTTTTGACACAAATTCCGTTTATCGTCATTACACTGATCAGTGCCATCCTGCTCCCGCTCACCATTCGAAGCAGAAAGGCAAGAGAGCGCCTTGAGGAGAAATTAGAATATGCAAATGAACGAATCGCCGATCTTGTGAAGCTGGAAGAAAGGCAGCGCATCGCCCGGGACCTTCACGATACACTTGGACAAAAGCTCTCCTTAATCGGACTGAAAAGCGACCTCGCCCGAAAGCTGATTTACAAGGACCCTGAACAGGCCCGCACTGAGCTGAAAAGCGTGCAGCAGACGGCCCGCACCTCCTTAAATGAGGTCAGAAAAATCGTCTCATCGATGAAAGGCATCCGATTGAAGGATGAGCTCGGCAATGTTCGGCAAATTCTTGAAGCGGCAGGAATTGAATTTGTGTATGAAGAAAAAGAAGCGCCAAAACATATCTCTCTGCTGAACGAAAACATCGTCAGCATGTGCATAAAAGAAGCCGTCACCAATGTCGTGAAACACAGCGGCGCCAAAGTATGCCGCATCACCATTCAGCAGCTTTGGAAAGAGGTTGTCATTACGGTGGAAGATGACGGCAGCTTTCAATGCAAAGAAGACCGCTTTTTTTCAAAGGGGCACGGCCTGCTTGGAATGAGGGAACGTCTTGAATTCGCAAACGGCAGTTTAGCCATCGATACAGCCGCCGGAACAAAGCTGACCATGAGAATCCCGAATGATTCAAAATCAAAAGAAAAGGATGGTAGCAGATGATCAACATCTTCATTGCCGAGGATCAGCAAATGCTGCTCGGCGCACTCGGTTCACTGTTGAATTTAGAAGAGGATATGACGGTTGTCGGCCAAGGCACAAGCGGCCAGGATGCCATCGATTTCGTGGAAAAACATGCGCCCGACATCTGTCTGATGGATATCGAAATGCCCGGGAAATCAGGTCTTGAAGCGGCAGAAGAACTCAAGGACAGCGGTGTGAAAATCATCATTTTGACGACCTTTGCCCGCTCCGGCTATTTTCAGCGGGCGCTAAAAGCAGGCGTCAGCGGGTACATGCTCAAGGACAGCCCGAGCGATGAGCTCGTCAGCGCCATCCGCAGCGTCATGAAAGGAAGACGCGTCTACGCACCTGAATTAATGGAGGACATCTATAGTGAAGAAAACCCGCTGACCGAACGGGAAAAAGAGGTGCTCGAGCTTGTGGCAGACGGAAAAAACACGAAAGAAATCGCAAACGCCCTCAGCATTAAAAGCGGCACAGTCCGTAATTACGTTTCGATGATCCTTGATAAATTAGAAGTGAAAAATCGAATTGAAGCCATTACCCGATCAAAGGAAAAGGGCTGGTTTAAGTAACCCGCCCTCAGCTTGTTCAGCCAGTGTTTTTGCACTGGCTTGTTTCTTTTTCACCGTCACTCCGTCTCTTCCTTCCACTTCTTATCAATCAGCATTTTTCCCGGCCAAGTGTATGCCATGATGCCGCCGTCTGCGGTGATGTCTTCTCCCGTGACGTAAGAGCTGTCGTCTGAAGCGAGGAAGAGCGCGACGGCTGCCATTTCTTCCGGTTTTCCGAGCCGGCCGAGCGGCGTGATCCATTTGTTGGCTTCACGGAACGCTTCGCCCATTTCGTCTTCTGTCGTGCCTGCCAATTTATCAATGAGCGGCGTTTCAATCGTCCCCGGCGATAAGGAATTGACGCGGATTCCGCTTCTGGCGTAATCGATGGCCATCGCTCTCGTCAGGTTCGTGATTCCGCCTTTTGCGGCGTTATAGCCTGAGCGGTCAAGGTCTGCGGCCCGGCCGGACATGGAGGAGGTGTTGATGATGGAGCCTCCTTTTTCGAGCATGAGCGGAATCAGGTATTTGCTGCACAGAAATGTGCCGCGCAGATCGACGGCGATGATCCGGTCAAACAGGTCGACCGGGTATTCATGGACTTTTCCGCCCTCTTGGTCAACACCGGCATTGTTAAACAGAATATCAATTGTTCCGTACTTTCGCTGAATGCCGTCTGCAAAAGACTTTACGTTTTCTTCGTCTGATACATCAAGGTGAAAGGCTTCTGCTTCTCCGCCGTTTTTTCTGATGGCGCTGACGGTTTCATTCAGTTCGCTTTCATTGATGTCACCGCAGATCACGCGGGCGCCTTCATCGGCGAAAACCCGTGCCGTCGCTTGTCCGATGCCTGTCGCGGCCCCTGTGATGATTGCGGTTTTGTCTGTTAATCTTCCCATATTGCGATTCCTCCTTTTTTTTATCTGTTCCCGCTGAATAGGGGGATAAACATATGGAGGTCTATTTCTAAATACCTATTAAATATGTTAATATTATGTATATACACCATTGGGAGGTTTACATATTTTGAAGATACAGCATAAGAAGGAGATAGCGTTTTATTGTTATGCCATTGTTCCTATGGGATTTGTGATTTACACCGTTATCTCTATTCTATTTCAGGACATCATATTTCCTCTCACTGTAAGAAATGTTTTGCATGAGTCTTTGCGAAACTTGGGATCTCTTATCTTATTTAGTTTGTTTTTCTACCCGTCATACATATGGATGAAGAAGGAATTCGGCCGCCGGAAAGAAGCAGAGGGGAGAGGATGATCAACATTCTCTCTTTTTTATTAATAAAATGGGTGAAATGAATCCATTAACATGTTAAATTTACAATATATGCATCTGCTAATCCTAGTTGACAATTGTCACTGTATATGATAAATAGATGCTGAAAAGATTTTACATAACATCAAAGCATAATTAAAGGAGAGATCTGAAGTGCGGAAAAAAAAGTTTAAAGCAGAATCCAAGCGATTGCTGGACATGATGATTAACTCCATTTACACGCAGAAGGAAATTTTTCTCCGCGAGTTAATTTCCAACGCGAGCGATGCGATTGACAAAATCTATTACAAGGCGTTAACCGATGATTCATTAACGTTTGATCAAGACAATTACTACATAAAAGTGACGGCGGATAAAGAAGCGAGAACGCTCACCGTCACAGATACCGGTATCGGGATGACCAAAGACGAGCTTGAACAGCATCTCGGCACGATTGCGAAAAGCGGTTCACTCGCTTTCAAGCAAGAAAATGACTCGAAAGACGGCCATGACATTATCGGCCAGTTCGGCGTCGGGTTTTATGCGGCGTTTATGGTGGCTGATAAAGTCACGGTGAAAAGTAAGGCGCTCGGCAGTGACGAGGCGTATGTATGGGAGTCGGAAGGGGCCGCCGGCTACACGATCGCGCCGTGTGACAAGGAAACCGTCGGTACGGAAATCACCCTGAAAATAAAAGAAAACACAGAAGATGAAAGCTATGATGAGTTTTTAGAAAACTACCGCATCAAAGCGATCGTGAAAAAGTACTCAGACTTTATCCGCTACCCGATCAAAATGGAAGAGACGGTCAACAAGCCGAAAGAGGGCAGCGAGAACGAGTTTGAAGAGGTTCAGGAAGAACAGACGGTCAACAGCATGGTGCCGATCTGGAGAAAAAACAAAAGCGAGCTGACGGATGAGGATTACGAGGCTTTTTACGCTGAAAAGCATTATGGCTTCGATAAACCGCTGACCCACGTGCACATCAGCGTCGATGGAGCGGTGCGCTACAATTCGATTTTGTTTATTCCGGAAAACATGCCGTTTGACTATTATACGAAGGAATTCGAAAAAGGATTGGAGCTGTATTCCAACGGCGTGCTGATCATGAACAAATGCGCCGACCTGCTTCCGGATCATTTCAGCTTTGTAAAAGGCATGGTGGATTCTGAGGATCTGTCGCTGAACATTTCCAGAGAGATGCTGCAGCACGACCGCCAGCTGAAGCTGATTGCGAAAAACATCAATAAAAAAATCAAAGCCGAGCTGAAGAGCCTGCTGAAGAACAAAAGAGAAAAATACGAATCTTTCTATGAATCTTTCGGCAGACAGCTGAAATTCGGCGTCTATAATGATTTCGGCGCGAATAAAGACGTCTTAAAAGATCTGCTTCTCTTCTATTCATCTAAGGAGAAAAAGCTCGTTACTCTGGACGAATATGTGTCCAGAATGCCTGAGGATCAAAAATATATCTATTACGCGTCCGGCGATTCATATGAGCGGATTGAAAAGCTGCCGCAAACTGAAATGGTGGCGGACAAAGGCTACGAAATTTTATATTTCACGGAAGATATTGATGAATTCGCGATCAAAATGCTGACAAGTTACGAGGAAAAAGAGTTCAAATCCGTCTCAAGCGCCGACTTAGGCATCGACAGTGACGAAGATGAAAAGCAGACTGAAGCCGAAGAAAACGAGTATAAAGACCTGTTCGAAAGCATGAAAGAGATTCTTGCGGATAAAGTCAAGAATGTCAGAGCCTCAAAACGCTTAAAATCTCATCCTGTCTGCTTTGCGACAGACGGCGAAGTGACGATCGAAATGGAGAAAGTGTTAAACGCCATGCCTGACAGCCAGCAGGTCAAAGCGGAAAAAGTGCTGGAAATCAACCCGAATCACGAAGTGTTTGAGACGTTAAAGAACGCGCACGGACAAGATCGGGAAAAGCTGGCATTATACACAAACCTGCTGTACAATCAGGCGCTTCTGATTGAAGGGCTGCCGATCCATGATCCGGTCGAATTTACGAATGACATCTGCAAAGTCATGGTTTGACGCTAAAAAGGAATCGCCCGGCGGGGGCGATTCCTTTTTTTATTACAATGTGCGCTGTTTAAGAATTTGATTTTGTTTGCTGCGCTTCTTTAAGGAGAACCGTTTTTTCAAGTGCGTTTCGATTTCTTCTAAACTTCTGCCCTTCGTTTCAGGAACGATGTAAGCGGCGAAGAAGAAGGATGAGAGGCAAATGACTGAGAATATTCCGAATACCCAGCCGATGCCCATGGCGCTCAGCATAAGCGGGAATACCAGTGAAACGATCAGGTTGGTTGCCGACAGAATCAATGTCGTAAATCCGGTTGCGGCACCGCGTGCGTTTGACGGGAACAGCTCCGGCATCAGAACCCATACGACGGGACCCCATGTCGCCTGGTAGAAAACGATATAGATGCCGAGAAACAGCACGGTCAGCCATGCCGTTGAAGCTGACAGGCCGGCCAGAAGGAGAATGGCTGATAGTGACGCCAGGCTCAAGGTAATGCCGACACTTCCCCACATCAGCAGTTTTTTCCGGCCGATCCGGTCAATTAAGATCATGGCGGTGATACACATGATGACGTTTAAGACACCGATGCCCATCGTGCCGAGAACGGACGCCGAAGTGCCGAGTCCGGCCTTCGTAAAGATGGTCGGCGCATAGTAAATCACCGTGTTGATACCGACCGCCTGCTGGAAGATGGCGAGGCCGATCCCGATCAGCAGCATAGGGCGGATCCATTTGGCTTTCAGCAAGCCGAGTGTAGATTCTTTTTTCTCGGCTTCACCTTGTTTCATTTCCGCCAATTCAACGGCGATATCCTCTTTGTCGTGAGTCATTTCCATGACTTGTCTGGCTTCCTTCTCACGGCCGCGTTTGACGAGCCATCTCGGAGATTCCGGCATAAACGCGATTCCGATTAATAAAAGCGCCGCCGGTACTGCGGCGAGACCGACCATCCAGCGCCAAGCTTCAAACGGGGTGAATATGTAATTCACAATATATGCGAGTAAAATTCCGGTTACAATCATTAAGTTATTCAATGTGCCGAGCGTTCCGCGTATTTTTGTCGGCGCCATCTCAGATAGATAAACGGGAACCAGCGCCGTTGAGCCGCCGACGGCTAACCCGAGTATGACACGGGAGATAATCAGCATAGTGACGGTTTGCGAAGCCGCACAGGCAAGCGCGCCGATAATAAAAATGAGTGAAAGGACGAAAACCACTTTTCTCCGGCCCCATCGGTCAGAGCATGTCCCGCTTAAGGCGGACCCGAAAATCGCACCGAGCAGCAGCATGCTGACGACCAATCCTTCGGTCAGCGTGTTTAAAGGAATATCATTGTTAATAAATAACAAAGCCCCTGAAATCACACCGGTGTCATAGCCGTAAAGCAGCCCGCCTAATGCTCCGAAAAAGTAAATCAGGTATTTTTTGGTGTTTTTCTTCACAGATGATCCTCCTCATCTTTTGGAACGCATAATAGTTTATTTAGATAACTATTTCATTCCCCGAAGAGAAAAATATAAACATAAAAAAACACGCCCCTTTTAAAAGGCGTGTTTTTTTTTCTTTCTTAGGAAAACAGCTTGTCGATAAACGCGATTTCTTCAGCAGATAGCGTAATGGAGGCTGCTTTCATATTGTCTTTTAATTGATCCGCGCGTTTGGCGCCCGGAATCAGGATATCGATTTCAGGTCTCGCCAAGTACCAGGCAAGCACGATATGCGCCGTATCGGCATTGTGCTTTTCGGCAATCGGTTTGAGCTGGTTGACTTTTTTGATGTTTTCTTTAAACTGCTCCCCTTGGAAATGCGCCTGGTCATTGCGCAGGTCGCCTTCAGGGAAGGTTGTGTTCTCGTCGTATTTGCCGGCCAGCAGTCCGGATACGAGCGGGAAGTACGGAATGAATGAGATGCCGTGTTCTGTCGTATAAGGGAAGAAAGTCTTTTCCGCCTCACGGTTCAGCAGGTTGTATTCTCCTTGAATCACGTCGACTAAGCCGTCTTTATTGGCTTCTTTCAGCTGCTCCAAAGAGAAATTGGATACGCCGATGGAACGGATTTTTCCTTCTTTTTTCAGCTCATTCAACGCTTGAACGGCTTCGTCCTTCGGCGTGTGCTCATCCGGGAAATGGATGTAGAATAAATCGATGTAATCAGTCTGCAGGCGTTTCAGGCTGTCTTCGACCGATTGTTTCAAAAAGGCCGGTGAGTTGTCGAAAACAAAGTCATCGCCTTCTTTTCTGTGAGCGGCTTTTGTGGCGATGAAGACATCCTCGCGGTTAAAGTCTTTCAGCACCTCGCCGATTAATTCTTCAGAACGGCCCACACCGTAAATATAGGCGGTATCTAACATGGTAACGCCGCTTTTAATCGCTTCCCGAACCAATTCTTTTCCCGTTTCTTCATTCAGATTCGGATAGAGATTGTGTCCGCCGACCGCATTTGTTCCCAAACCGATCGGAAATACCTTTAGGTCAGTTTTGCCGATTGTTACTTTGCTCATGTTTTCGCCCCCTGAAAAAATTGGATATCATAGCGACTGCCGGAAAAATACGGCAGCGTTCTCTATTAACTATAACGCTATGCCAAGTGAATGTCGATTTGATGCTCTTGGCAATACTTCGTATATTCCTCATCGAGCTGCTGAGAAGTGACGATGCTGTGAAGCCGGTCGAAAGGCGCGTATGTCAAAAGCGTGGATTTGCCGAATTTGGAATGATCCGCGAGCAGATACACTTCGTTCGCCTTTTCGGAAATTCTCTTTTTCACCTCGTATTCCAGTAAGTCGGAATTCGTCAGGCCGTGGGTGATCGTTGTCCCGGTAGCGGACATGAACGCCTTGTTAATGTTGTATTTATTGAGTGTGCTCGGATCATCAATGCCGACAAACGACCTTGTCTTCCGTTTGTAGTTATTGCCGATGATGATCAGGTCGATATTTTTCATGGATGAAGCCGCGTTAATAATATCAAGGCTGTTCGTCAAAACCGTTACATTCTTATCGGGATCAAGCGTCTCCAGCATCGATTTGGTCGTCGTGCCGGAATCAATAAACACAAGATCGTGATCCTCGATAAACCGTGACGCATAGCGGGCGATTTTGATTTTTTCATCCTGATGTTGAATAGTGCGGTTTTCAAAAGGGACGAGCACAGATTTTTCAGCTGACGTCACGCCGCCGTACACCTTTTTGATCACCCCTTTTTCCGCAAGCTTATTAATATCGCGTCTGACCGTGTTTTTAGAGACGTTGAATACCTCGCACAGCTCATCCAGCGAAGTGGCTCCGTGTTTGAGAATGTATTCTTCCATCTCCTGAATCCGCATCAGTTTCATAAAAAAACTCCTTCTAGAATTCTTAAAGTAATTAAAATATATAATAAACACCAGAAGTTAATCAATAGTTACTTAACAAATGATAAAAAAGAGGGTTCACACCGTACGATTCGACACGGTTCTCCAAGTTCCTGTTTTCCCGTTCAAAAAAAGTATGATAAGAATAATGAAAAAATTTTGATTTTTTAGATTGACTTGAAGGTGTGTTGGGCTTACAATGTAACCAAGAAATGACCAAAATATAACCTGAAAAATCAAAAGTTAAAGATGTAACCGTTTGCTTTTTTTCGTCACATGATCAACTTTTACATGGAAAGATTGGGAGTCACCATCATTTTAGCATTTGTAAGCGTTTAATTCATGTCTTTTATATGTAAAAGATGAATATATTCATCCGTTATTACCCAGTTGAACAGGATGTTTACTATTTAAGGAGGCAATGAGAATGGCAGAGATCAGAAAACTGAAAAACTACATCAATGGTGAATGGGTTGAAAGTAAGACAGATCAATATGAAGACGTTGTCAATCCGGCTACAAAAGAAGTGATGTGCCAGGTTCCGATTTCTACGCGGGAGGATGTGGAATACGCCGTCCGCTCAGCGTCAGAGGCGTTTCAAACATGGTCAAAGACGGCAGTGCCGCGCCGTGCGAGAATTCTATTTAACTATCAGCAGCTTCTCCAGCAGAACAAAGAAGAGCTTGCCCGTCTGATCACTTTGGAAAACGGTAAAAACACGACGGAAGCACTCGGTGAAGTGGGACGCGGAATTGAAAACGTCGAATTCGCAGCGGGAGCGCCGTCACTCATGATGGGCGATTCACTCGCCTCTATTGCGACGGATGTAGAGGCGGCGAATTACCGCTATCCGATCGGGGTGGTCGGCGGTATCGCACCGTTCAACTTCCCGATGATGGTCCCGTGCTGGATGTTCCCGATGGCGATTTCATTAGGAAACACTTTCATTCTGAAGCCGTCTGAGCGCACGCCGCTGTTAACGGAAAAACTGGCAGAGCTGTTTGAACAGGCCGGTCTGCCGAAGGGCGTCTTCAATGTCGTGCACGGCGCGCATGACGTCGTAAACGGCGTTCTTGAACATCCGGAGATTAAAGCCATCTCATTCGTCGGTTCAAAACCTGTCGGCGAGTATGTTTTCAAAAAAGGCAGCGAACATTTGAAACGCGTGCAGGCGTTAACGGGCGCGAAAAACCATACGATCGTGTTAAATGACGCCCACCTTGAAGATACGGTGACAAACATTATCGGTGCGGCATTCGGTTCGGCAGGAGAGCGCTGCATGGCATGTGCGGTTGTGACGGTTGAAGAGGGAATCGCCGATGAGTTTATGGCGAAATTACAGGAAAAAGCAGCGGACATCAAGATCGGAAACGGACTGGATGACGGCGTGTTCTTAGGCCCGGTCATCCGCGAGGACAACAAAAAACGCACGCACAGCTATATTGAAAAAGGCATCGAAGAAGGAGCGAGACTTCTTTGTGACGGGCGTGAAAACGCAACGGAAGACGGCTATTTCGTCGGACCGACGATTTTTGACAACGTGACGACGGATATGACGATCTGGAAAGATGAAATCTTTGCGCCCGTTCTGTCGGTCATCCGCGTGAAAAACTTAAAAGAAGCGGTGGACATCGCCAACCAGTCTGAATTTGCGAACGGCGCGTGTCTGTTCACTTCAAATGCGAACGCGATCCGCTACTTCCGTGAAAATATTGACGCGGGAATGCTCGGCATCAACCTTGGCGTGCCGGCGCCGATGGCATTCTTCCCGTTCTCTGGCTGGAAGTCTTCTTTCTTCGGCACATTGCACGCAAACGGAAAAGACAGCGTCGACTTCTATACACGTAAAAAAGTCGTGACGGCACGATACCCGTCTCCTGACTTCAATTGATCTGGCAGCCGGCCCGGACGGCTTTGTGATTCCGTCCGGGTTTTCTTTTACCATCAATTAAGGAGGAATAAACATGAGTCATTTGCTGCGCAAACCGCAGGCCGATGAAATTTCTCAAGGCGTGAACATCATACATGACGTCACTTCAGCCAATTCAGACCTCAAATACGTCGGATTTAAAGTCGTTGACCTCACTCCCGGTTCCGCATATACAGAAGATTTGAAAAAGACGGAGTGCTGCATCGTTGCGGTAACGGGAAAAATCACCGTCACTGATTATGATCAGACATTTGAAAGCATCGGCACCCGTGAAAGCGTATTTGAAAGAAAACCGACGGACAGCGTTTATGTGTCCACTGACCGCTCTTTTGGAATCACAGCGGTCAGCGGGGCGAGGGTCGCGCTGTGCTATTCTCCGTCCGAACACCAGCTTCCGACAAAGCTGATTAAAGCGGAAGACAACGGTGTGGAACATCGCGGCAAGCTGGCAAACAAACGAACCGTTCATAATATTCTCCCCGATTCAGATCCATCGGCAAACAGCCTTCTCGTTGTTGAAGTTTACACGGACAGCGGCAACTGGTCGAGCTACCCGCCTCATAAACATGACCAAGACAATCTGCCGGCTGAATCCTTTTTAGAAGAAACCTATTACCATGAAACGGACCCGCCGCAGGGGTTTGTCTTCCAGCGTGTGTACACCGACGACCGCTCGATTGACGAGACGATGACCGCAGAAAATGAAAACGTTGTCATTGTCCCGGCGGGCTATCACCCGGTTGGTGTTCCGGACGGGTATACCTCTTACTACCTGAATGTAATGGCGGGACCGACACGAAAATGGAAGTTTCATAATGACCCGGCCCATGAATGGATCCTGGAACGCTAACAAGTGAGGAGTGGCAGATAACGATGAAATATACGTTTAATGAAGAAAAAGAGTTTGATATTGTCGCGATCGGACGCGCGTGTATTGATTTGAACGCGGCGGAATACAACCGGCCGATGGAAGAAACGATGACGTTTTCTAAATATGTCGGCGGCTCCCCGGCAAATATTGCGATCGGCAGCGCCAAGCTCGGATTAAAAGCCGGTTTTATCGGCAAAATCCCGGACGATCAGCACGGCCGATTCATCGTTTCCTATATGCAGGGAAAGGGCGTTGATACGTCACAAATGACCGTTGACAGAGAAGGGCGCAAAGCCGGGCTCGCTTTTACGGAAATTCTCAGTCCCGAAGAGTGCAGCATTCTGATGTACCGGGATGACGTGGCGGATTTGTATCTTGAGCCGTCCGAAGTCAATGAAGGCTACATCGCAAACGCGAAAATGCTGCTCGTGTCAGGCACGGCGCTTGCGAAAAGCCCGTCGCGCGAAGCCGTCTTAAAAGCGGTGCATATCGCAAAAAAACATGACGTAAAAGTCGTGTTTGAGCTCGACTACCGTCCGTATACATGGCAATCGGCAGAAGAAACAGCCGTGTACTACACGCTGGCGGCGGAACAATCCGATATCGTCATCGGTACGCGTGACGAATTTGACGTAATGGAAAACCGCAGCGGCAGAAATAACGATGAAACCGTCCGCCATTTGTTTGCGCACTCTGCTGACCTTGTCGTCATTAAGCACGGCGTTGACGGATCATACGCATACAGCAGATCGGGAGAAGTTTTCCGGGCGCATGCCTATAAAACAAAGGTGCTGAAGACCTTCGGAGCGGGTGATTCCTATGCGTCAGCCTTCATCTACGGACTTGTCAGCGGCCGGGATATTGAAACGGCTTTAAAATACGGGAGCGCTTCCGCTTCCATCGTCGTCAGCAAACACAGCTCCTCAGAAGCAATGCCGGCTGCCGGTGAAATCATCGAACTGATTGAAGCGCAGCACAGTCTTAACGGTAAATAGAACGTATAAAAGGTGGGATCGTTTGTGGGTAAGACAATTCGCTTAACGACAGCACAAGCGCTGATTCAATTCTTGAACCGGCAGTACATTCAGGTTGACGGAAAAGAAGAGCCGTTCGTTGAGGGCATCTTCACGATTTTCGGCCACGGAAATGTGTTGGGGATCGGGCAGGCGCTTGAGCAGGACGCCGGGCACCTGAAAGTCTATCAAGGCAAAAACGAACAAGGCATGGCGCATGCCGCGATGGCATACAGCAAGCAGATGCTGAGAAGAAAAATTTACGCGGTATCGACATCGGTCGGTCCGGGTGCCGCTAACTTGACGGCTGCCGCGGGTACGGCGCTGGCCAATCATATCCCGGTGCTGCTGCTTCCGGCCGATACCTTTGCGACGAGGCAGCCTGACCCGGTGCTTCAGCAGGTGGAGCAGGAATACAGTGCCGCCGTCACGACAAACGATGCGTTAAAGCCCGTGTCCCGCTATTGGGACCGCATTACCCGCCCCGAGCAGCTGATGAGCAGCTTAATCCGGGCATTTGAAGTGATGACAGATCCGGCAAAAGCGGGTCCGGCGACCATCTGCATATCTCAGGATGTAGAGGGAGAAGCATTTGATTTTGATGAAAGCTTCTTTGAAAAACGCATTCATTACATTGATCGGATGCAGCCGAGCGAGCGTGAGCTGAAAGGCGCCGCGGAGAGAATTAAGGAGAGCAGCCGTCCCGTCATTTTAGTGGGCGGAGGCGCGAAGTACTCCGGCGCGCGTGAGGAATTAATCGCGCTTTCTGAAACATACGGCATTCCGCTTGTCGAAACGCAGGCCGGCAAGTCAACGGTTGAAGCCGATTTCGCCAACAATCTGGGCGGCATGGGCATCACGGGCACCCTCGCTGCAAACAAGGCCGCCCGCCAGGCTGATCTGATCATCGGTGTCGGCACACGGTACACGGACTTTGCGACATCCTCGAAAACGGCGTTTGATTTTGACAAAGCAAAATTTTTGAATATCAATGTCAGCCGCATGCAGGCTTACAAGCTTGACGCATTTCAGGTCGTAGCCGATGCGAAAGTGACGCTCGGCAGGCTGCACGGCTTATTAGACGGATATAAAAGTGCATTCGGCACGGCGATTAAAGATTGGAAAAATGAATGGCTGGCTGAACGGGACCGGCTCGGCAAGGTCACTTTTACACGTGACGCGTTCAAACCGGAAATTAAAAACCATTTCTCACAGGACGTGTTAAACGAGTATGCCGACGCGCTCGAGACTGAGCTGCCGCAAACAACGGCGCTGTTGACCATCAATGACACGATTCCTGAAGACAGCGTCGTCATCAGCTCGGCGGGGTCTCTTCCGGGAGATTTGCAGCGGCTGTGGCATTCCAACGTTCCGAATACGTACCACCTCGAGTACGGCTATTCCTGCATGGGATATGAAGTATCAGGCACGCTCGGCCTCAAGCTGGCTCATCCCGACAAAGAAGTCTATTCACTCGTCGGTGACGGAAGCTTTCTGATGCTGCACTCAGAGCTGATTACCGCGCTTCAATATAACAAAAAAATCAATGTCCTGCTCTTTGACAACTCGGGATTCGGCTGTATCAACAACCTGCAGATGGATCACGGGAGCGGCAGTTATTTCTGTGAGTTCCGCACCGAGGACAATCAGATTTTAAACGTTGATTACGCGAAGGTGGCAGAGGGCTACGGCGCTAAAACATACAGAGCCAATACGGTTGAAGAACTGAAAGCGGCGCTTGAAGATGCGAAAACGCAAGACGTATCCACTTTAATTGAAATGAAGGTTCTGCCGAAAACGATGACGGACGGCTATGACAGCTGGTGGCATGTCGGCGTGGCGGAAGTGTCGGAGCAGGAAAGTGTTCAGCGGGCATACGAAGCGAAAGAGATGAAGCTGAAGTCTGCGAAGCAGTACTAGAGGGGAGGCATCACGATGGGCAAACAAGATATTCTGTGGGGCATCGCTCCCATTGGGTGGCGCAATGACGATATGCCGGAAATCGGAGCCGGGAATACGCTGCAGCATTTGTTAAGCGATATTGTTGTCGCCGGCTTTCAAGGTACGGAAGTGGGAGGGTTTTTCCCTGAACCCTCCGTCCTCAATAAGGAGCTGGCTCTCCGGAACTTGCGGATTGCGGGGAAATGGTTCAGCAGCTTTATCATTCAAGACGGTATTGAAAAAACGGCTGAACAATTTACAGAACACTGTGATTATTTGCAGAAAGTCGGAGCGGATGTCGCCACCGTTTCTGAACAGACGTACAGTGTTCAAGGCTTGGACATTGATGTATTTAAGAAAAAACCGCACTTCACAGATGAAGAATGGGATACACTGTGCCAAGGCTTGAACCGTCTCGGGAAAATCGCTGGCGAATACGGGCTGGATCTCACATTTCATCATCATCTCGGCACAGGTGTCCAGACGGCGGAAGAAGTTGACCGGCTGATGGATGGAACGGACCCGCGGTATGTCCATTTACTATATGATACCGGCCATGCCTATATCTCGGACGGAGACTATATGACGATTCTCAACAAGCATATGGATCGGATCAGACACGTTCATTTCAAGGACGCGCGGTTTGACATTATGGAGCGGTGCAGACAGGAAGGCAAGTCATTCAGGCAGTCGTTTTTACAGGGCATTTTTACGGTTCCCGGAGACGGTTGCATCGATTTTACCGAAGTATACCGAACGCTCGTCCGTCATGATTATTCAGGCTGGATCGTCATCGAAGCCGAACAAGACCCGGCAGTCGCCAATCCGCTTGAGTACGCGCTGATTGCGAGAAAGTACATCGACAGTGAACTGCTTGATCCTGCAAATTAGAGGGGGACTTATATGAATAGTGCCAAGGCGGAATCAGCTTTCAGCAAAAGGACTATCGCCGCAGCATTAGCAAATTACATTGATGCAGGTTCCATCGTGGCAGGATCAGCGGGTTTATCTATGTGGGCCAGCTATTTAAAGCTGTCCGACAGCCAGATCGGATTGCTCGGCGCCTTCAGCGCAAATGCGATATCAGCGGCCGTCGGCGCGCTGCTCGGCGGGTATTTGGCTGATAAAGTCGGCCGAAAAGCTGTATACACAAACAGTATGCTCGTCTACGCCTTAGGAATTTGTTTGGTTTTGTTTGGATTCAACTTTCCCATACTGTTATGCGGATACATGATTATCGGGATTTCTGTAGGCGCGGATATTACGGCTTCATGGACCATTATCGCGGAAAACGCCCCCGAGAAAAACCGGGCGAGGCATTGCGGAGTGGCGCAGGCGGCGTGGGCCGCAGGAGCTGTTGTGGTTCTGCTGTTATCCGTTTTGGTCGGTGACCTCGGGCTTTTAGGAAATAAAATTGTCTTTGCGCATCTATTGGTGATCGCCCTTATCACATATGTGATAAGAAAGCGTTTACCTGAGTCGGATGCCTGGAAAAACAGTGAAGAGCGGCCTGCCGCCGTGAAAAAAACATCTTATTTTGACCTGCTTCAGCCGAAATTTTTCAAGAACATTTTGTTTTTAATGGGTGTGTTTCTCGTATGGAATCTCGCCGCGGGCGTCATGGGATTCTTCATGCCGTACATCTACCAGCAGGTCGGCGGCGTATCCGCAAATACGGCCAACATTCTGCAGATGGCCCTGTTTATCTTCACCGGGCTCGGCGTCGCCTGTATCTTCATGCCTTTTGCAGATAAATATCGGAAAACGGTGTTCGGAATCTGCGCATTTATGGCCGTTGTCGGCTGGTCGCTGTTTTTACTGCCGTTTCAGGGGCTCCCGATGCTGCTTTTGTTTGTTTTAGCGATCGGCATCAATAACGGAGCCGGCCAGCAGGCGAACTACCAGCTGTGGGCAAGCGAGCTGTTCCCGACAGAATACAGAGCGTCAGCACAAGGGCTCATGTTCTTTCTCGTCCGTATTTCAATCGGCATTTGGAGTTTATTTGTGCCGGTCATCATGTCACAATTCGGCATCGGTTTTATGGCCGGTATTCTGCTCATATGCGTGACGGCCAGTATGATCATCGGGCTTGTCTTCGCACCGAATACGTCCGGCAAGTCGCTTGAACAGATACAGAAGGAACTGTACGGCGCTCCTCAGGACGGCAGCGGGAAAAGAAAGACGAAAACCATTATTTGATTATCAGAAGGAGTGGCGATCAATGAATTTACGTATAGGTGTTATCGGAACCGGTGCTATCGGAAAAGAGCACATCAACCGCATCACAAATAAGCTGTCCGGAGCGGAAATTACCGCTGTCACAGATGTGAATCAGGAGACCGCGCAGCAGACCGTTCAGGATTTCAATTTGAACGCCTCCGTTTATCCTGATGACGACAGCCTCCTCGCTGCTGAAAATGTGGATGCCGTCTTAGTGACAAGCTGGGGCCCGGCTCACGAGTCCAGCGTTTTGAAAGCGATTCAGCACGGCAAGCACGTGTTTTGTGAAAAGCCGCTTGCGACAACGGCAGAAGGCTGTATGCGCATTGTCGAGGAAGAAATGAAGACGGGAAAACGGTTGGTGCAGGTAGGTTTCATGCGCAGATATGACAGCGGTTACGTTCAGCTGAAAGAAGCGATTGACAACCGCGTGGTCGGCGAGCCGCTGATGATTCACTGTGCGCACCGCAACCCGACAGTCGCATCGAATTATTCAACAGACATGGCCGTCGTCGATACGCTCGTTCATGAAATTGATGTCCTCCACTGGCTCGTCAATGACGACTATGAATCCGTACAGGTGATCTATCCGAAGAAATCAAAAAATGCGCTGTCGCATCTGAAAGATCCGCAGATGGTCATCATCGAAACAAAAGGCGGCATCGTCATCAATGCCGAAATCTACGTGAACTGTAAATACGGCTACGACATTCAATGTGAAATCGTCGGGGAAGACGGTGTCATCAAGCTTCCGGAACCGTCAAGCATCAGCTTGAGAAAAGAAGGGACATTCAGCACCGATATCCTGATGGACTGGCAGCGCCGATTTGTGGCTGCGTATGATGTGGAAATTCAAGACTTCATTGATTCGATCCGGAATAAAGGCGAAGTCAGCGGTCCGACGGCATGGGACGGTTATATTGCCGCGGTGACAACTGACGCGTGCGTAAAAGCTCAGGAATCCGGCCAGAAAGAGCCAGTGGCGCTTCAAGAGAAACCGGCATTCTACCAATCATTTACGACTGTGAACAAATAATAGATCGGGAGTGAAAGAAATGAAACTGGCCTTAGATCCATCCATGTACCGCGATGATTTAACTTTGGAGGAAACGGTCTATAAAACGGCGGAACTCGGATACGAATATATCGAACTGTCTCCGCGCGAGGATTTTTGTCCTTTCTATAAATATCCGAAAGTCGATTCAGCAAAAATCAAACAATTGAAGCGCCTTTTAAAAGATACAGGTGTGAAGCTGTCTTCTCTTCTTCCGCTTTACCACTGGGCGGGTCCTGATGAAGACCGCCGACAGGCCGCCGTGCGCAACTGGAAACGGGCGATCGAAATTGCGGTTGAACTTGAAGTGGATTTGATGAACAGTGAATTCAGCGGTTCAAAATATGATCCGTTGACAAGTGAAGAAAAATTCATAAAATCCATGGATGAACTGCTGCCCGTCTTTGAAAAAGAAGGCGTTAAACTCAATCTTCAGGCTCACCCATACGATTTTATCGAAACGCACAAAGGGGCGATGGATATGATCCGCGCGCTTGACAAGGATTGGATCAATCTTGTCTACTCGACTGCGCATACGTTCTTCTATGATGACGGAAAAGGCGATATTGCGACCATGTTTGATGAAGCCGGCGACCGCCTCACACATGTTTTATTTGCAGATACTTTTAATCATAAAGCGGCGCACGGTCTGCGCTACATCGTCAACCCGCCTGATGCGAAAGTAACGGTTCACCAGCATTTGGACATCGGGCAAGGCGAGGTCGATTTTGAGACGATTTTCAGAAAGATGAGAGAGATGAAATTCGACGGAATTGCGACGAACGCCGTTTTTGCTTGGGTCGGCGAAAGAGCGGATGAATCAAGCCGGACCATGCTTAAGAAATTAAAGGAAGAACTGGGTATGGCATAAGCTGAGTATGGAGTTCGGCGGAGCGGGGCAAACAAGCCCTCCTGCCGGACTCCCTTCATATCGAAAACGCGGATGGGAGAGGCTGACATGAAACTTTGCTTTAATGAAGCGACTACGCTGGAGAATTCAAACCTGAAACAGGATTTAGAACTGTGCGAAAAGCACGGCTATGATTATATTGAAATCCGCACAATAGATAAGCTGCCGGAATACTTAAAAGACCATTCACTGGCCGATCTGGCGGAATATTTTCGAACCCATCACATTAAACCGCTTGCCCTGAACGCACTGGTTTTCTTCAACAACCGTGATGAGAAGGGCTATAGGGAGATCATTTCGGAATTCAAAAGCATGATGGAAACCTGCAGGACGCTCGGCGTGAAATATGTGGTGGCCGTGCCGCTTGTGACAGAGCGGAAAATCTTGAAAGAAGAGATCAAAAAGAGCAGCATAGAGGTGCTGACTGAGCTTTCGGACATCGCGGAGCCGTACGGCGTAAACATTGCCCTTGAATTTGTCGGCCACCCGCAATGTACGGTCAATACATTTGAACAGGCGTATGACATCGTGAACGCTGTCGGCCGCGATAATGTCGGACTGGTGTTTGACAGCTTCCATTTCCACGCGATGGGCTCCAATATTGAGAGTTTGAAGCAGGCGGACGGAAAGAAAATTTTCATCTATCATATCGACGATACAGAAGACTTTCCGATCGGCTTTTTAACGGATGAAGACCGCGTCTGGCCTGGGCAGGGTGCGATTGACTTAGACGCCCATCTGTCAGCGTTAAAAGAAATCGGATTCAATGATGTTGTCTCCGTAGAGCTGTTCAGACCTGAATATTATAAGCTGACTGCGGAGGAAACGATCAAAACGGCAAAGGAAACAACGGAAGCCGTCGTATCAAAATACTTCATGAAGGAGGCGTGAACATGGCTTTTGTCACCATGAAACATCTTCTTGCAGAAGCGAAACGGGAGCATTATGCAGTCGGCCAGTTTAATATCAACGGCCTCCAATGGACGAAGGCGATTCTGCAGGCGGCGCAAAAGGAGCAATCGCCGGTCATCGCCGCGGCTTCCGATCGTCTGGTCGACTATTTAGGCGGATTTAAAACGATTTCCGCCATGGTCGGCACGTTAATGGAAGAAATGGCGATTACCGTTCCCGTCGTGCTCCATCTTGATCACGGAAGCAGTGCGGAACGCTGCAGACAGGCCATTGACGCGGGATTCAGCTCAGTGATGATTGACGGCTCCCATCATCCGATTGATGAGAACATCGCGATGACAAAAGAAGTTACCGACTATGCCGCAAAGCACGGCGTCTCAGTAGAAGCAGAAGTCGGTACGGTCGGCGGCATGGAAGACGGGCTGGTCGGCGGGGTCCGCTATGCCGATGTCGCCGAATGTGAGCGGATCGTCAAAGAAACCAATATCGACGCGCTGGCCGCCGCCCTCGGCTCCGTCCACGGCAAATATCAAGGTGAACCGAATCTCGGATTTAAAGAAATGGAGGCTATCTCCCGCATGACTGATATTCCTCTCGTTCTTCACGGGGCATCCGGGATTCCGCAGGATCAGATCAAAAAAGCCATCACGCTCGGCCACGCGAAGATCAATATCAACACGGAATGTATGGTAGCCTGGACAGACGAAACACGCCGCATGTTTCAGGAAAACGGAGATCTGTACGAACCGCGCGGCTACATGACACCCGGCATTGAAGCCGTGGAAGAGACAGTGCGAAGCAAAATGAGAGAGTTCGGATCAGCCGGTAAAGCCGTAAAGCAGCAGGTCGGCTGATGAAAAGCACTCACAACATCGTGAGTGCTTTCGTCTTTCCGTTTATTTCCTTCTCACGTTTCACCAAAGTATACAGCTTGCCCCCTCGTTTACTATAGTTATGAAAACTAGAATTCGTTATTATCCTTTTCTTATCGATGACGTCGGTAACTTTCTTTTTTGTTAAAATAATCTATAAGTCATGTATTTTTGGCTTTCGCAGTGATTTCATTATTACCTTGTCTCGAATTCTCATAAGTTTATACCGCATATACCCTACGTAAGGTCTCGTTTAGTAAAAGTTCTTATTCCGTAAACCAGGAGACCGAGACATGTTATTACCATAATTGAGTAAAATAGGAAGTTTGATTGAATCGGTGATTCATCTTCGGGTGACATTGCTAACATAGGCTGTGTCCATGGATATACTTGACCTAATGGTGTACTGGCAATAATAATGGCCGGTAATGTAAAAACAATGCTAACAGCGAGTGGTATGCCAAATGTTTTAGACCTGATTGAAACAATAAGCTGCAATAAAATTAATGGTAAACAAGCTAAGATCCCTCTAATTCCATAACCTAGAATTGTAAGTAAAGGAAGAGTCCCGCTTATGCCTAACATATAACCGAATCCAATAAATAAGAGGATTAAAATGAACATACTAATGAATATCATGCGGACCACTGTTAGAAACTTTCCCAGAAAGATATCTGAGTGTTTGACTGGTAAGGCTAGAAGCTGTTTCCAACCGCCTCCTACATGTTCCCCCCTGCAAACAAGGGCGGCGAAAATTCCCACTACGATAGGCAATACAAAAGGGCCCATAAATAAGGCAACTTGTGTCCAAGCCTCTACCCAGGGATTGTCTCCAGGATTCATAAAAAGGTTATAGTTTTTAATAAAGTTAGTGTATGCCAGGGATACACCTAACAAAGGCCCTAATAAATAGATGATCCATAACTTTGATCGCTTAAGCTTTAAACGTTCTACAAATAAAATGTTTTTCAAGTATTTCGCCTCCTTTTTACAAAGCATCCCGTTTAGCAAAATGAATAGAGCCTAGAAATAATATAATTATCCCTAAGAAAAGGCTAATGCAAAGGTAAGATGAAAGATCTGGGTTATATCCTATCCCTTCATACTGCAGAATGACTGTCGAAGATTGACTAGGATAAGCAAGCGGAAACCATCTCGTTGATTGAGCAGCTGCCAAAAACAAACCCATTATAGATGATACTGATCCTACAAGAATTGAGAATGCCTGGTTGCTAAACACCATAGATAACCATATCTGGAATGCCATTATAGGCAGTACTGTAACTAACATGCTGTAACTATCTCCAAACAAAAGTCCCCAAGGTACACTACCTTCGAATCCTACCAGTTTGCCCAGCAGTACCATGCCGAGCAAGAAGATTGTTGACGAAATAAATAAACTGACTACTAAGCAAATAAATTTACTTACATAAATTCGCATTCTAGATACAGGAAAAGAAAGGGTTTGCTTCCATCCGTTTGCTTGATGCTCTATATTTGCTATTATTGACGCAGAAAGTGTGGCGGCTAATGGAAAACCCAGACCAAATAACAAACTGTTATCATACAGTAAATACATCCACATTGATCCAGCATGGAACATTTCAGCTTGTTTTTCCACGTATTCAGATCGATAAGTAAGATTTACCAACTCATATGCTATAATGAGTAAGGGAACCAATAAGACTACAATCAATAACGACGAACGTTTCAGTTTTAATTGATCTGCCCATAATAACTTTTTCATAGACTTCCCTCTGTACCAGTTAATTCTAAAAAAATATCCTCAAGCGATCGTGTCTTTTCTTCAAGTCGAAATACAGACAGCCCTGAATGAAGAAGTATGGAATTGATTTCTGAAACAAATTCCGGTTCTGTTTGAGACAGCCACAAATAATTTTTTTGTAAATCAACCTTTAATCCTTTCCTGTTTAGTATTGTTTTTGCTTCGATTACGTCACTAACACCGACTTTTAATAGTGGTTTTCGTTTTTGATGTAAACTTGCAATCGAGTCCTGAAAAATCATCCTTCCATTGTTGATAATTCCCACTTGAGTAGCCATTTGATCTATTTCACTCAATAAGTGGCTGGATACAATAACACTCATTCCCGATTTAGGCAATTCTTTAATTAGCTCTCTTATTTCTTGGATACCGGATGGATCTAAACCGTTTGTCGGTTCATCCAGAATTAATAAATCAGGACTGCTTAACAGGGCAACTGCAATTCCCAAACGTTGTTTCATTCCAAGGGAATACTCCTTAGTCAGTCGATTTGCTACTTTAGATAACCTTACAGTTTCCAATACTTCATTGACCCGTTGTTCCGGAAGTCCTCGTAACCTCCTAACAGTTTCTAAGTTTTCGTAACCTGTTAAATTACCATAATAAGTTGGAGATTCTACCAGTGACCCGATTCTTTGCAATATCTGCAAACGATTCTTGTTTAGGTTTTGGCCAAAGATTTCGATGTTTCCTTTTGTTGGTTTAATTAAACCTAATAACATTCGGATGGTTGTTGTTTTACCAGCACCATTCGGTCCAAGAAAACCATAAATTTCGCCGCGCCTAATCCTTAAGTTTAATCCATCAACAGAAGTATGCTTTTTATACTTTTTAGTTAGATCGTGTGTTACCACTATTTGATCATTCATTTGTCTCTCACCTCACTTTTATCATAAGCGATGTTCTTTAAACACAAACGAAACTCTTCCTAAACATTCACTTAACGACATCCCTGGTTTATTTTCTGTATGTAGTTATATTGATCCCTGAATATCAAGGTTAAAAATTTAAAAGAATATTCTGAACCCTTAACGAAAGTTAAATTCTTTCCTTTTCTGACCTTTATGTCATTGATCTCATATAAAATAAGAAATAAAAAGGAGGGTAACTTATGACGTTAGAAGAGAACAAAATCCTCATGGTGGATGATGACGAACATATCTTAAACTTATTAATAACTTGCTTTGAAAAGGAAGGTTTCAGCAATATTTCCACAGCTATGACAGGGAGCGAAACCCTTCTGAAAATCGATCAGGAACTTCCGAATATTATTTTATTAGATGTCATGCTTCCGGACACTGATGGCTTCACCTTATGCAGCAAAATACGCTCGCATACAAATGTGCCGATACTCTTCTTAACGGCAAAAACAACAGATTTAGATAAATTGCAAGGGTTTAGTTTTGGGGGAGATGACTATATTACTAAACCATTTAATCCACTGGAAATTGTAGCTCGTGTAAAAGCCCAATTAAAGAGAATGACTCAACTCTCTTCTGCTTACCCTCTAAAACAGGTATACGATTATGAATATTTTAAAATAGATCCCAATACCGGAAGACTTGTTGTTAACGGGACAAGAATCGATTGCCCTGCTCAGGAAATGAAACTTCTGATTTATTTCTGTGAACATCCCAATCAAATTTTAAGTAAACACCAAATTTATAAAGATGTGTGGGGGGAGTTTTATGGCGGAGATAGTACTGTAATGGTACATGTAAGACGATTACGTGAAAAATTAGAGGAAGACCCGAGCAGACCTAGATGGATTAAAACGGTTCGAGGACAGGGCTATATATTTGAAGCAGAGCCTATAGATGAGGATTTATTTTGAAGCTGAGAAATAGGATAGCATTTTACTTCGTATCGAGACTTTTTTTACTCATGTTTATTTGGGGTCTGCTCATTGTGGGCAGTATCATATTTTTCAGCCTCGCCTTAGGTCAGAATAAAATGGAAACGCCGCACTTATCCTTAAAAAAAATTGTTGACCAAACAGTTGTTGCAGATAAACAATTTTCAATAAATACGAAAGCAAAAGAAGATTTATTAGAGAACCGAATGTGGATTCAAATTTTAGATGAACAAGGAGATCAGGTTTTTTCTTTTAATAAACCTCAAAATATACCTAAGCATTATATTCTTGGAGAGTTAATATCAGATTACATGTATCCTGCCAAAAAAGGTTATCAATTATCTACGTGGTACGAAACGAAAAACAATCAGGATTTAACATGGGTATTGGGAAAGCCGATGGAAAAAAATAACCCTTTTTTCTATTGGGTGAATAACTTGTGGATAGTTTCTATTATTATGGCAGGGATTGTAATTGCAATATTTTACGGAAAAAAACTAGGTGCTCCCCTGCTGTTTATTGTATCTTGGATTGAGAATTTGTCTAAAGAAAAATATGAAGAACCTTATGATTGGAAGTTTCATTCAAGCAAATATAGACATAATAAATCTGGATATAAGACCTATCAAGAATTAATGCAGGCTCTGTCTGAACTTACCTCAACGCTTCAAAGGAATAAGGCTGAGCGAGAATTATTGGAAAAGACACGAGAAGAGTGGATGGCCGGTGTCTCACATGATTTAAAAACCCCTCTTTCGGTTATTAAGGGATATACGGTTCTTTTATCTTCAAATGAATATGATTGGGAAAATCAGCAAGTGCGTGATTTTTCCTTAATAATGGAAGAACGTGTAGAATATATGGAAAAGCTGATTGAAGATTTCAACTTAACTTTTCAATTGAAAAATGAGTCGCTTCCAATCCATCTTGAAGAAAAAAACGTAGTGAAAGTAATTCATGACACTTTAGAAAAAATGAAGCTGCTACCGGAGTCAGAAAATAAGAGATTCGCTTTAGAATCCAGTCACAATAAGATACTTTTTAATATGGATGAAAGGTACCTAAAGCGCGCAGTTGAAAACTTGATTGCTAATTGTATTAAACATAATCCTCCGGGCACTAAAATAAAGATCATATTATATCAGGACGTGTTACATGACAATGAAATACAAATTATAATAGAAGACGATGGGATAGGAATGGACGAAGAGACGGTCGAATGTTTATTTGATCGGTATTTCAGAGGGACAAGCGCTACGTCAAATAACTCAGGGACTGGATTAGGAATGGCTATTGCTCAACAAATTATCAAGGCACATGGGGGAAATATTGATATATATAGTCAGCCGGGAATTGGCACAAGATTTAAAATTACCTTTCCGAGTCCGCCATCTAAGTATAACAATGTCAATTAGAAATAATCGATCTTACATTGAGAAAGGGAGAAGCGGGTCTTTTATAAAGGCCCGCTTTCTCATGTTGCAGAGAACCGATGAAAGCATTATGATGGGGGCATCAAATAATGAGGGCTCAGAAAAGCCGTATCCTTTTGGAGGATGGTTGCATGAATAAAATCATGATTGTGGAAGATAGTGAAGACATTCGCGGACTATTGCAGAATTACCTTGAAAAATACGGATATCAAACCGTGGCCGCCGCGGATTTCACGGCTGTTCTTGATGTTTTTTTGCGGGAAAAGCCTGATGTGGTGCTGCTTGATATCAATCTGCCGTCTTATGACGGCTATTATTGGTGCCGCCAGATCCGCCAGCATTCTACAAGCCCGATCATTTTCATCTCAGCCAGAAGCGGGGAAATGGATCAGGTGATGGCGATTGAAAACGGCGGAGATGATTATATCGAAAAACCGTTTTCTTATGATATTGTGCTGGCGAAAATCAAAAGCCAGATCCGCAGGGCATACGGAGAGTACGCCGCCAAGCAGGGAGAGAAAGTGGTTGAATATGCCGGTGTGCAGCTCTTTGTGGAACGGTTTGAACTGCGCTTTCAGGACGAAAAAAGCGAGCTTTCTAAAAAAGAAAGCAAGCTTTTGGAAGTGCTGCTGGAGCGGGGAGAAAAGGTGACGAGTCGGGACCGGCTCATGGAAAAAACGTGGGACACCGACATTTTCGTCGATGATAATACGCTTAACGTGTATATCACGCGGCTCAGAAAAAAACTGCGGGAGCTGAATGCGCCTGTTTCCATTGAATCGGTGCGGGGCGAAGGCTACCAGCTGAGGGCGCTGTCATGAAGCTGTTTCTCCGGTCTCATGCCGTGCTGATCCTGCTTTTTCTCCTTCAAGGGCTGTTTGTCTTCTTTTATTACTGGTTTGCGGGTCTTCATTCTTTTTCTCACCTGTTTTACATATTGGGCGTGCAGCTTCTTATTTTAGCGGGGTATCTTGCCTATCGCTGGTACAAAGACCGCAGCGTGTATCATTGGCTCAGCTCGGAGCAGGAAGGGACGGACATCCCGTATCTCGGTTCTTCAGTGTTTTGTTCAGAGCTGTATGAAAAGCAGATGGAGCTGATCCGGCTGCAGCACCAGAAGCTCCATGAGACCGAAGCCAAGCTCGAGGCGCGAGTGACGTATATGAACCAATGGGTGCACCAAGTAAAGACGCCGCTGTCAGTCATTAATTTAATCATTCAGGAAGAGGATGAGCCCGTCTTTGAACAAATCAAAAAAGAGGTTCGGCAGATTGAATTCGGGCTGGAGACGCTTCTTTATTCTTCAAGGCTCGACCTGTTTGAGCGGGATTTTAAAGTCGAAGCGGTTTCCTTATCAGCGCTTCTCCAATCGGTCATTCAAAGCTATAAACGATTTTTTATTCAATACCGCGTCTATCCGAAAATGGACATTCGCGATAATCATCAGATTTACACCGATGCGAAATGGCTCAAATTTGCGATCGGCCAAGTGGTCACAAATGCGGTCAAGTATTCGGCAGGCAAGAGTGACAGACTGGAGCTGAATGTCTTCCGCGATGAAGACAGGACGGTGCTTGAAGTCAAAGATTACGGTGTCGGGATTCCCTCGCAGGACATCAAGCGGGTGTTTGACCCTTATTACACCGGCGAAAACGGACGGCGTTTCCAAGAATCTACGGGAATCGGCCTCCATCTCGTCAAAGAAATTACGGGCAAGCTCAATCACACGGTGGACATCACTTCGTCCGCCGGTGAAGGGACATCGGTCCGATTTTCATTTCTTACAAAAATGTAAGACTGCGTTAAGAAAACAACATAGCTCGTTCTGTTTCCCCTTGATAACATGGATTTATGTCAAGGGGATTTTTTATGCTGAACGTCCCGGCACTACATGAAAGAAGCCCAGATCAACAAGAATAAAACCATAAGGAGGATTTTCATGGCGAATATGCTTGAAGTCAAACATATAAATAAAACCTATAAAGGACAAGTGTCCTATCAAGCTTTAAAACAAATTTCGTTTTCAATAGAAGAAGGCGGGTTCACGGCGGTGATGGGACCGTCCGGCTCCGGAAAAACAACGCTTTTGAATATCATTTCAACGATTGACCGTCCGGATTCAGGCGATATCCTGATTCACGGAGAAAACCCGCACCGGCTGAAGCGGACAAAGCTCGCTCATTTCCGCCGCAAGCAGCTCGGATTTGTGTTTCAGGATTTCAACCTTCTGGACACACTGACAATCGGTGAAAATATCATGCTGCCGTTAACGCTTGAAAAAGAAGCGCCGTCTGTCATGGAAGAAAAACTGCACGGCATCGCGGCAAAGCTCGGAATCGAAGACCTGCTCAACAAACGGACGTTTGAAGTATCCGGCGGACAGCGCCAGCGGGCCGCCATCGCAAGGGCGGTCATTCATAAGCCGTCACTCATTCTGGCCGATGAACCGACGGGAAACCTTGATTCCAAAGCGTCAAAAGACGTCATGGAAACGATGCAGAGCCTGAATCAGGATGATCATATCACGGCTTTGATGGTGACCCACGATCCGGTTGCGGCAAGCTACTGCCGCCGCGTCATCTTTATAAAAGACGGCGAACTGTTTAATGAGATTTACCGCGGGGAAAACCGCCAAGTCTTTTATGAGCAGATTCTTGATGTGCTGTCTATGCTGGGGGGAAACGCAAATGACCTTTCTTCAGTTCGCTTATAAAAACGTCACGAGAAACAAAAGGGCCTATCTTGCATTCTTCTTGAGCAGCGCTTTTTCCGTTTTGATTTTCTTTACCTTTGCGATGTTCCTGTTTCATCCGGCACTAAAGGAAGGCTACCTGAATAACATCGCCAGAAAAGGCTTAACCGCCGCGGAATGGATGATCTTTGTTTTTTCTTTCTTATTTGTTCTGTATTCGGTTAACGCATTTTTGAAATCGAGAAATAAAGAATTCGGTATTCTGCTGATGCAGGGTATTACGCCGGTGCAGCTGAGAAAGCTCATTACGGCGGAAAACATGATCATCGGCGTCATGTCGATCGCAGCCGGGATTATCGGAGGCTTCATTTTTTCGAAAACGTTCTTTACGGTCGGCGCTTATATATTAGAAATGGACGCGCTGCCTCTGTATATGCCTTGGAAAGCGCTCGGCATTACAGCCGGCGGATTTCTGCTCTTATTTTTCCTTTTATCGCAGTTCACGATCCTTTTTGTCAGATCAAATACGGTGATCAAATTAATAAAGGGCACTGACAAAATCAAGCCGAAGCCGAAGCCGTCCGTGCTTCTGTCCTTATTCGGCATCGCCTGTCTTTGCGGCGGGTACGGCATGGTTCTGAAAGGCAATGTCCACGGGACCGAGCCGTTCATCATTTTACTGCTTACCGTCATCGGCACGTATTTCTTTTTCAGCCAAAGCAGCATCTGGATTCTACGCGCGCTGAAGAAGTGGAAAACCTTTTATCTGCGCGGGAAAAATGTCATTTGGGTTTCTGATCTTGTCTATCGTTTAAAAGACAACGCCCGCCTGTTCTTTATCGTCAGCATTATTTCCGCGGTAGCCTTTACGGCGACAGGCGTGCTCGCAATGTACAAATCGACCGTCGGGGCGGAAGAGTCCGCCTATGAGATGGAGTATGTATCTTTCAGCAATAATCCAAAAGAAAAGACTCATTTGAAAGATATTGACCATGAACTGAAAACACACGGCTTTACGTATAAGAAAGACAAAATAAATGTTTCCTATGTCCGCTATCAGGAAGGAGATGCTGTTCCGCCTGTTTACATGATCAGCGAATCGGAGGCGGCGAAGTACTTCCATGTTAATCTAAACGGCCTGAAACATGGTGAGGCCGTCTATTTCCCGGGCACGTATGACCGCAATTTCAAAAACGAAGCGCCGGATCAGCTGAAGCTGCTGAACCAAAAAGGCAAGCCGTCTGACCAAAAACTGACGGTAAAAGAAGTCAAAAAACCGCTGATCTCATTGAATGCCATCATCGCGGTGAACGATCAAACCTTTGATCAGCTGAAATCACTCGGTGAGAAAGCGTCATTATACGGCTACAGCTATGATCATTGGAAAGACAGTCTTGGGATCAGCCAATCCTTGAAAAATGAGATTTACGGCAACTATATCGATGTCCATTCTGATTTTATGGCAAAAGCCGGGACGTACTATGATACGGTTCAGCTGCCGAGCCTGAGTTTATTCATCGGCCTGTTTATCGCGATCGTCTTCTTTGTCGCGGCAGCAAGTTTCTTATATTTCAGGCTGTTCACCGATTTAGATGAAGACAGGGAGCGCTACCGTTCATTGGCCAAAATCGGCCTGAGTGAGCGTGAAATGGCACAAAGCGTAACGATACAATTGGCGATTTTGTTCTTCTTCCCATTTGTCATTGCCGTCATGCATACGCTGTTTGCTTTGAGAACATTGGCCGTGGAAGGCTATTCCGATGTAGCGGGGCCGCTCAGTCTGACCATCGGAGGGTTTTTCATCTTTCAGCTTCTATTCTTCCTCGCGGTGCGGACAAGCTATTTGAAAAAAATGAACAAGTAAGGGGAGTGCAAAGATGAAAAAAGCATTGGCAATCCTGGCCGTCTTGGCGGCCGCTGCCGTCATATACGGACTTCTCTTTTTTCATAATGATGTTACAGACCGATTTAATCCGTTTATTCACCAGCAAGATGTTTATGTACAGATTGATCGAGATGGCAAACATCTTAGCCCGGGCGGTACTGAGTATACATTAGACGGATACAACGCATCCGGGAAAAAAGAAGAAGTGACCTTTTTCGCCGGGAAAGACCTTCGAAAGAACGCGTATTTGAAGGTGAAGGCGAAAGGAAAGTATGTCGAGACCTGGGAAGAAGTCAGATTTGAAGATATACCGGGCTCCGTACAGTCAAAATTAAAGTGAACAGGAAAAACGGCACAGTGTCATGACTGTGCCGCTTTTTTTATTTTTTATTTTCTTCAGCCCGTTTGATCAGCATGTCGGTGATGATATCCATCTGTTTGCTGACGGCAATCGGGTCATACGGATAGAAGGTGTTGAAATCGTTGATAAAGACACGATTGTGTTTTACGGCATCGAGATTTTTCCAAACGGATGAATCTTTCAGACGCTCAAATGTTTTGCTTTTTCCATTCGGATTGTAATCGGTAATGAACATATAATCAGCCGCATATTGAGGGATGACCTCTTGGGAAACCTGTTTCATGGCGCCCGTTTTCATGATGTTTTTTTCAATTTTGGCCGGCGCTTTCAATCCGAGCGCGTTATAAACGGCTTGGCCGCCGCGGCCGGAATTGTCATTGAAAACCCAGATCTCGCCTTTATCCGTCGTTTCATATAGGCCGACTGTCTCGTCTTTGCCGATCACGTTTTTGAGGCGCTTTTGATTCGCTTCGGCTTTTTTGTTGAAGTCTGCCATAAAGCTTTTGGCTTTATCCTTCGCCCCGGCGATGTCGCCGAATAGGCTGACCGTATCTTTCGTATTCTTTGCGGTGTTAAAAGGAATGACAATCGTCGGCGCGATTTTTGATAGTTTCTCGTATTGGTCTTCCTTCATCAGCACGATTAAATCAGGCTTCAGCTGCATCACTTTCTCCACATTGACGGGATTGCCGATGTCAGTAATGTTTTTCAGCTGTTTTTTGATAAACGGATTTTTGAAAGTCCATGAGCCCGCCCCGACGACATTTGCGTCAACGGACAGCAGCTCACCCGCATAAAAGTCAGTGACGATCCGCTTCGGATGTGCGGGTATGTCAATATTTCCTTTTGTTGATTCATATGTACGCATGTCTGTCTTTCCTTTGCCTGATGCCGATCCGTTGTTTTCCTTCGCGCCGCTGCAAGCGCTTAATGCGAAAACAAGCAGAAGTGCCAGGCCGATCAGCCATGATTGTTTCTTCATAATGATCCCCCTATTTCAGTGATAATGATTATCATTATTAATATAGCAGGAAGACGTCATTCCGTCTATGTTTTTTATAGAAAACCTTCCTTGATTATCCATGTTATAGTAGTAAAGGAGGAATGAATGTTGATTACGAAAAGAGGGACTTGGTGGGAAGTGCTGCACAGCTGGTGGCTGCTGCTGACTTTTGCGCCGTTTGCGCTGACCGCTTTCTTGGCCTTTTTCTATATCGGCTACCGGGCCAAGAACAAAAAATGGCTGAAATACGGACTTATCTATTTTATTATTTTAGCAATTGCTTTTGTGCTGCCGAGCACGCCGGGCGTGTATATCGTGCTGCCTTTATGGGTCATCTCCATTATCCACGGGCTGAAAGTGCGGGCGGCTTATTTGATACAGCTTGATGTGTTTAAACAAAACGTCGAAGCAAGAGCGTTTGAAGCGGTAAGGCATGAGGCTGAAGCAAAATTCGGCGGACAACCCGCTCATCGCATTGATCTGACAAAACAGAGATAAAAACAAATGACAAAGCCGGTATCTCGCGCTTTGTCATTTGCATGACCGGCCTATTGCTGGTATGAATGCTGCTGAAACGGTGTGTGATGCTGTGTTTGCGGGAATGAAGAAACATTAGCGTTTGCCATCGGTGCAGGCATGTGTCCGCTTACTTCCTGCTGAAGCTGATTGCACACATTCACGATTTGCTGGCATTTCTGAATGGCCAGTTCATGCCCCTGCAGCGCTTGCTGAATGGTATGAACGGCATGCTGTTCATGGTTAAGCATCTGCTGAAGCATTTGGATGTTTTGCTGTTCCTGCTGGAGCATTTGCTTGTACTGCTGACTGCTTTGCTGTGTCTGCTGAATAAGCTGCTGTGCTGTTTGGCGGCATTGCTGCAGCTGATTTCCGCTGTATTGGTTTTGGTACATCATGAAAACCTCCTGGAGTGATTGATTTTACACATTTATCATGTGAAAGAATAGGAGAGGCATTCATGCAAGAAAAGGATTCAAATATTTACCTGTTATGTACAGAGCGGAATACAAGGCTCGGGATGGCCTGTCGAGCTTTGTATTCCGGCCCTTTTTCTCAGAAGCCGCCTTCTGTAGCGTGAAAAGGAATATTGAGTCTGTTTTCGACTGCGCGCAGGCGCTGATTCAAACGGTTTAAGCGGCGGGTATGGATTTCAATGGACTGGCTCAGCCGTCTGATCTGCTCATTCATACGCGTGATTTCCCGGTTTTGGCGCTGGTCTTCTTGTGAGAGGCGGGTGAGCTCTCTCGTTTGCTGGGCGTTTTGTCTTTCAAGCTGGGCAACTCTCCGTTCTAAACCTGTCGGCTGCCGCTCTTCGGACTGAGGGGGCGCATAATAATAGCTTTCCTGCTGCTGATACGGCTCATACTCAACGCGGCTCACTTCGTATTCCTGCTGCTGAGGGAAATAGGCAGATGGGGTGTAGTACTGATATGGGTTCATTCATCATTCTCCTTATCTAGTGAAGTCTTTATACACTATGTAGTCAATTGCACAGTGCCACGGCATCCGCCTAAGTTACAGGCGTAAAAAGCTTCAAAGGAAGGTGATCATGTTGCGGAACATACGGATTTTCATCATGACGGTTCTTGTTTTCGGATGCGTCATGATAACAGGCTGCTCGCAAAAGAAAGCAGACGATACCCCTTTTTATTACGGGACATGGGATGCGGGGCTGAAACCGGGCCCGATGGACGGGGTCAGATCTGAAACCGTCACGTTTACGAAAGACAGCGTGCTGACAAAGCAGGTCATTCAAGGCCGCGGCGAGGTTGCCATGCCCTCAGATGTGTACAAGGTGATCTCACAAAACACGGACGGGACGATCGAGATTGAATACCTCGGACATCCGCACCCCGTCAAAAGCACGTTGAAAAGAGGAAAAAACGGTACGCTCATTTGGAAGATATACGGAGAAACAAAAACAATGACAAGATTAAAAACCGGCGGGGAGGATGCACATGAGAAATAAGGCTGCCGACAGACTCGTTTTGACGGGTGTCATCGTACATATCATTCAATGGTTTTCACTGTTATGGTTATTTTTTATGCTTTTTGATCAGTTCGGGCGTTTTACCATTTACAATCCCAATGTCGTTAACGGCAGCATGCAGTCTTTTTCATTCTTTGATATGATGCGCGCTCTTCTGTTTTCCGGCACGCTGCGGAATACGCTTCTGCTGTTTCTGTTTGCGGCAATGCTCATTTACTTGTGGGTGAACGCTCTGTTTATCCTTCTGGAAATCGTTTCTTATATCATGATCAGGCGGAACAGCCGTTCATTATGGGCATACTTTCCCGCAGCGATGGGAATAAAGCTTGCCCTTCTGGACATAGCGGCCGTCCCTTTCTTTGCGGCGGGGCTGATGCTCTTGAAGCAGAAAACAGACGACGGCGGCGAACAAGCTGACAAGAGGAAAAGACGGCCCCGCATCCGGAGGCAGGCCCGGTATACGAAGAGAAGGCGGAGAAACTTGTCCATTTGATTTTTCATTGAAACGAAAAAACGATATGATGAAAGCATAAGTAGAAAAGGATACAAAGGAGATGCAGGATGTACAAGTTAATCGCAATAGATATGGACGGAACACTATTAAACGATCATCATGAAGTGACGGATGAAGTCCGCGGGGCGCTTGATGCCGCCAAAGCGGAAGGGGTCAATATCGTCCTGTGCACGGGCCGGCCGATCGGCGGCGTGCGTCGGTATTTGGAAGAGCTGAATTTACAGGAAGAAGGCGACTTTGTGATTGCCTATAACGGCGCACTCGTCCAAAATACGTATACAAACGGTGTCGTGGCCGAGCAGTCATTAGGCTTTGAAGATTTGGAGTCGCTTTACGAGCTGAGCTTACAGCTGGATACCCCGATGCATTACTTTGACACAGCCAATCTGTACACGCCGAACCGGGATATCAGTGAATACACGGTATACGAATCATACATTACGAAAGTGCCGCTTCATTTCCGCACGATCGATGAAGTGCCGAAGGATATTCTGATTCCGAAAGTCATGTTCATTGACGATCCGGACAAGCTGGAGAAAGCGATCGCTTCCATTCCGGAATCATTCAAGGAAACATACACAATGGTCAAAAGCGCGCCATTCTTCCATGAGATTCTTCACCCGAAAGTCAGTAAAGGAAACGCGGTCAAGCTGCTGGCCGAAAAACTCGGCATTGAACAGAAAGACGTCATGGCAATCGGCGATAACGGCAACGACATGTCCATGATTCAGTGGGCCGGCTGCGGTGTGGCAATGGCCAATGCCATCCCGGAAGTAAGGGAGATTGCCGATTTTGAAACGAAATCAAATAACGAACACGGCGTGGCGCATGCGATTCAGGAGCTTGTGCTGAAAAAATAGGCACCCCATCAGAGGGTGCTTTTTTACCGCGTGTTTTGGTGATATGATAAGCGGAGAGGGGAGGCGCGACATGGATCGTGAAAAACAGCAGCTCAGCATAGAAGCGGCAAAACTATATTATCAATCAGATTACAGCCAGCAGCAGATCGCCGAACGGCTTAATCTGTCACGCCCCACCGTTTCAAGGCTGCTTCAGTACGCAAAGGAAAAAGGGTATGTGCAAATTCGCGTCATGGACCCGTTTGAGGATCTGGACGAACTCGGTGCGAAGCTGGAAGAAAAATACGGGCTGCTTGAGGCACACGTCGTCTTTTCTCCAAGCGACGATTACCAGGCCATTACACATTACTTAAGCCGCTATGGCGCAGACTATATGCATAAAACCGTAAAGGACGGCGATATACTCGGCGTAAGCTGGGGGACGACGATGTACCAGATCGCAAGCCGCATGGAGCCGAAGCAGGTAAAGAGCGTTGAAGTCGTGCAGCTGAAAGGCGGCATCAGTCATTCCAATGTCAATACGTATTCGTCAGAAACGATTCAGCTGTTCGCCGAAGCATTTCAGACGATGCCGAGGTATTTGCCGCTGCCGGTTATATTTGACAGCGCCGATGTGAAACAGATGGTCGAGCGGGACAGACATATTAAGCGGATCATTGAAATGGGCAGACAAGCCAATATCGCCCTGTTTACGGTCGGAACCGTCCGGGATGAGGCGCTGCTTTTCAGACTCGGCTATTTCCGGGAAGAAGAGAAACAATTGCTGAAAGCACGCGGAGTCGGCGATATTTGTTCGCGCTTTTTTGACGAGGAAGGCAGGATTTGCAGCAGCAGCATTAACGGCCGGACGATCGGAGTTGAGCTCAGCGACTTGAAAATGAAAGAGCGTTCGATTCTGGTGGCGGGCGGCAGCAGAAAATGCAAGGCCATTCACGGTGCCCTGAAAGGAAAGTACGCCAACGTTTTGATTACCGATCAGCATACGGCCAAAAAACTCATTCAAGAATTGTGACAATTCATGAACATAATTTCAATTACCAATTTACATATGTTCAAAATTCGGTTATTCTAAACGTATCCTAGGAAAAAGGAAGTGCATACAATGTCAATTGCAAGTCAAATAGACCATACTGCTTTGAAACCGCATACACAAAAAGCGGATATTTTACAACTGATAAAAGAAGCAAAAGAATATAAATTCGCTTCCGTTTGTGTGAACCCGACTTGGGTCAAACTCGCAGCGGAGGAACTGAAGGGCACGGGAGTTGACGTTTGCACCGTTATCGGATTTCCTCTCGGCGCAACGACATCGGAAACAAAAGCATTTGAAACGAAGGATGCCATCTCAAAAGGAGCCACTGAGGTTGACATGGTCATCAATATCGGCGCATTAAAAGACGGCGATGATGAAGCGGTTGAAGCTGATATCCGTGCGGTAGTTGAAGCAGCTGATAAAAAAGCGCTCGTCAAAGTGATCATCGAAACATGCCTTTTGACAGATGAAGAAAAAGAGCGCGCGTGCCGCTTAGCGGTATCAGCCGGCGCCGATTTCGTCAAAACGTCTACCGGTTTTTCTACAGGCGGGGCAACGGCTGAAGATATCGCTCTTATGAGAAAAACAGTCGGACCGGACATCGGGGTCAAAGCATCAGGCGGCATCAGAACAAAAGCTGATGTTGACAGCATGATCGCTGCGGGCGCGAGCCGGATCGGCGCAAGTGCGGGCGTCTCTATCGTGAGCGGCGGAGACAGCGGCAGCAGCGACTATTAATCAGCAGTGCGGAAGCCGAAAGCTTCCGCCATCCTCTTTCTTTGTTGATGCATAAAAAATTGTAAGCGAATACAAATAAAAGGAGAACACATATGAAGTATCTCATCGGAATTATCGGAATCATTGTGTTTTTAAGTCTTGCCTGGCTTGCCAGCAACGGCAAAAAAAGAATCAGAATCCGGCCGATCGCCGTCATGCTCGTGCTGCAGCTGATTCTCGGTTATATTCTCCTCAACACCGGTATCGGGAATTTTCTTGTCGGCGGTTTTGCAAAAGGATTTAACTACTTGCTGGAATATGCATCAGAAGGGATTAACTTTGTATTCGGCGGGCTTGTGAATGCGAAACAGACGACGTTCTTCATGAGCGTGCTTCTGCCGATCGTTTTTATATCCGCTTTAATCGGAATTCTGCAGCATTGGAAGGTCCTCCCCTTCATCACGAAGTATATCGGTCTTGCGTTAAGCAAGGTGAATGGAATGGGGAAAATCGAATCTTACAACGCTGTCGCATCCGCGATTTTAGGGCAATCAGAAGTCTTTATCAGTTTGAAAAAACAGCTCGGTTATCTTACTGAACAGCGCTTATATACGCTTTGCGCATCCGCAATGTCGACGGTCTCAATGTCGATCGTCGGTTCTTACATGATGATGCTGAAGCCTGAATACGTCGTGACGGCGCTTGTGCTGAACTTATTCGGCGGATTTATCATCGCTTCTATCATCAACCCGTACACCGTCAGCAAAGAAGAGGATTTGATCGTCGTTCCTGAAGAAGAAAAGCAATCCTTTTTTGAAGTGCTCGGTGAGTATATAATGGATGGATTCAGAGTCGCTGTCGTCGTAGCGGCGATGCTGATCGGATTTGTCGCACTCATTGCCCTGGTCAACGGCGTTTTTAACGCGGTCTTCGGCATTACATTCCAGGCGCTGCTCGGATATGTATTCGCGCCGTTTGCGTTTTTAACCGGTATTCCGTGGAATGAAGCGGTGAGCGCCGGAAGCATTATGGCGACGAAAATGGTATCGAATGAATTTGTGGCGATGCAGACACTCTCATCCGGCGATTTCCATTTCAGTGCGCATACACAGGCAGTAGTATCTGTATTCCTTGTCTCATTCGCAAATTTCTCCTCTATCGGGATCATTACCGGTGCGGTGAAAGGGCTGCATGAAAAACAAGGAAACGTCGTCGCGCGGTTCGGGCTGAAGCTGCTGTACGGCGCAACGCTCGTCAGCTTCCTGACAGCGGCGATCGTCGGATTGATTCACTGAACATAAATGAAGGACAGGTGATAGATCATGAGAATGGTAGATCTTATTGTAAAAAAACAAAATGGAAAAGAACTGACAACAGAAGAAATTCAATTTTTCGTAAAAGGATACACGGACGGAAGCATCCCTGATTATCAGGCAAGCGCACTGGCTATGGCGATTTACTTTCAGGATATGACAGATCAGGAGCGCGCCGATCTGACAATGGCGATGGTGAATTCAGGGGAAACGATTGATCTCTCCGCCATTGAAGGCATTAAGGTCGACAAGCACTCTACGGGCGGGGTCGGCGACACGACAACTCTCGTACTCGCACCGCTCGTCGCGGCGCTCGGCGTTCCCGTCGCTAAAATGTCCGGCCGCGGTCTTGGCCATACGGGGGGTACCATTGATAAGCTGGAAGCGATCGAAGGCTTCCACGTGGAATTATCAAAAGATGAATTCATCAAGCTTGTGAACCGCGACAAGGTAGCGGTCATCGGACAAAGCGGCAATTTGACGCCTGCCGATAAAAAGCTGTATGCGCTGCGTGATGTAACGGGTACGGTGAACTCCATCCCGCTGATCGCAAGCTCAATTATGAGTAAAAAAATCGCCGCCGGAGCAGATGCCATCGTGCTTGACGTCAAAACGGGAGCCGGCGCGTTTATGAAAACGGATGAAGACGCCGTGAACCTCGCCAAAGCAATGGTCCGCATCGGAAACAACGTCGGCCGCCAGACGATGGCCGTGATTTCTGACATGTCGCAGCCGCTCGGTTTTGCGATCGGGAATGCTCTGGAAGTACAAGAAGCCATTGATACGTTAAGAGGGGAAGGGCCTGAAGACTTAAACGAACTCGTCCTCACGCTCGGCAGCCAAATGGTCGTATTGGCGAAAAAAGCCGAGACATTGGAAGAAGCAAGAACGAAGCTGCAGGAAGTCATGAAAAACGGCAAAGCGCTTGAAAAGTTCAAAGAGTTCCTGAGCAATCAGGGAGGAGACGCTTCTGTCGTTGACGATCCGTCCAAACTTCCGCAGGCGGCGTACAAAATTGACGTTCCGGCGAAAGAAGCGGGTGTCGTTTCAGAAATCGTCGCTGACGAAATCGGCGTCGCAGCGATGCTGTTAGGCGCGGGACGTGCGACAAAAGAGGACGAAATCGACCTTGCCGTCGGCATTATGCTCCGCAAAAAAGTCGGTGACAACGTCGAAAAAGGCGAGCCGCTCGTCACCCTTTACGCCAACCGCGAAAACGTTGAAGACGTGACCGCCAAAGTCTATGACAACATCCGCATCTCAGAAAAAGCGGAAGCGCCGAAACTGATTCATACGCTGATTACGGAATAAGAGAAGAAAGGCACATACCTCATCAGTATGTGCCTTTTTTTATGGCATGGTTTTATCCAAATGAATGTCACGGACGGATTGTTTCGGCTGTTTCTTTCTCAAAAAACGAATGAGATAGCACAGGATCATACAAGGAATTCCGCAGAAGAGGGCGATTCTTTGATTGGGATCAAATGCAAGGCCTACGCATGAAGCGAAACATAAGATCACAGCGGCGATCGGAACGAGAGGGTATAACGGTGTGCGGAAGGTCAGATCCGAGACGCGTCCGCCGTTTTTCACATAATGTTTTCGAAATAACAGCTGAGACAGGGCGATGCTCATCCACACCACGACGCCGGCAAATCCGGCTATTGCCACGAGCACCACGTAGACCGTGCCCGGGGCGGCGATGCTTGAGATCAAGGATATGCAGGAAACGGCCATGCTGGCGAGCAGAGCATTCAGCGGAATGCCTTTCGGCGTGACTTTTTTGAACCGGGCGCTGATCATGTTTTCATTCGCAAGAGACCACAGCATCCGGGTGGAAGCATACAGTCCGGAGTTGGCGACCGAAAGCAAAGCCGTTAAAATCACGAAGTTCATGATATCTGCGGCGTATGGGATACCGATTTGGGAAAAGACCGCGACAAACGGGCTTTCAATCACACCGGCTTCCTTCCAGGAGATCAGTCCGGACAGCACAAAAATGGCGCCGATAAAAAAGATGACCGTTCTCCAGGCGACATTTCGGATCGAACGCGGAATATCTTTTGCCGGATTGGCGGTTTCACCCGCGGTAATTCCGATCAGCTCCGTCCCTGAAAAGGCGAAGCTTACGGAAATCATTGCGATGAAAACCGCAAGAAAGCCGTTCGGAAACAGTCCGCCGTGTGAGGTGAAATTCGACAGCATCGGAGCTTCACCCGAACCGTGCAATGAAATCAAACCGAACATCGCGGCGCCGCCTAAGATGATAAATAAAAGGATGGTAACGATTTTGACGCTGGAAAACCAAAACTCCGTTTCTGCAAACAATTTAACGGAGAATGCATTGGCGGCAAAAAGGAGAGCCGCGAAAATCGCGCTCCACATCCAGACGCTGCTGTGGGGAAACCAGCGCTGCATGAGGATACCGGAAGCTGTAAACTCCGATCCTACCGTCACCACCCAATTCACCCAATACATGATACCGACCATAAAACCCGTGGACGGCCCGATAAACGTTGTCGCATACGTTTGAAATGAACCGGTCACAGGCATGGCTACTGACAATTCCCCGAGACACTGCATGACAAGATACATCATCAAGCCGCCGATCAGGTAAGCGGCGATCGTCCCGCCCGGCCCGGCCTGGCTCAATGTATACCCTGTGCTCAAAAACAGCCCCGTGCCGATGACTCCTCCCAATGAAATCATAAATAAGTGCCTGCTTTTCATCGTGCGCTTTAGTTGATTGCCGCCTTGATCAACATCCATCGTGATCTCCCCCTTTTTGCGTGGCGTGAGAATCTTCCGGCAGCCGAGAGCACGCGTGCCGGATTTGACTTTAACGTGACAATTTAAATCCCTTTAATGCATGTAAAATGACGTGTGCGGCTGCCCGGCTTGTCATATCGCGAAAATCAAGTGTCGGATCAACCTCAACGATCTCAATACCCGAGATGTCAGCCTCCTGGGCTAAAAACCTGACCGCCTGAAGCAGTTCCTCGGTATACAGACCTCCGGGACCGATCGCGGGGCAGCCGGGCGCATGAGCTTGATCCAGCACATCCATATCAACCGAAATAAAAATGGCGTCGGCTCTTTTTTGAACGGCCGGCAAGACCTCTTGTATCGTTCGGAGGAGCCCTTTCTCCCGGATCATCTCCATTGTATGCACGTCTGCCTGCCGCTCTTTTACATATTGTTCATATGCCAAGCTGTTGCTGAACTCCCTGATTCCAAGCTGAATCAGGTTTTGTCCGCTTATGATATTTTCATCTAACAGCCGGCGGAATGGCGTGCCGTTTGTCGGCCCTCCGTCTTCTGTGTTGCGGACGTCGTGGTGGGCGTCGAATTGAAAGACGGCCGTTGTTCCTTTCGTTTCCGCAATGGCTTTAATAGTGGAATAACTGATGGAGTTGTCGCCGCCGAGAATGACAGGCACCCAGTCAGGCTGATCCGTCAGAATGTCATGAATGGTCCGATAAATGTGTTCGTGAGATGTGACGACATCCGTGACGTGAATCTGAATATCGCCGATATCGTACAGATGGTCAATGACATGCTCCCGCAGCTCTGCGGAATATGCGGAAATGCCGCCGAGCGCCCGGCGGATCGCACCGGGTGCAAAGCAGGCGCCGGAATGGCTGATTGACGACTTAGAAAGCGGAACGCCGATCAAAGCCGGCCCTTTGATCGTTTGTCCCGCCCACGCTTCCGTCACATCGCCGATCCTTGTCACATGGCGGTCGTTGAAGAGGGAGCCGGCTTTTTGCAGAAACGGATACTTATCCAAGAGCGGCTCCCTCCCTTGAAACGACCGTCTTTCCGTTCTTGATGACACGGAGGACATGATTGACGCCGTAATGATACGGGATATACATGTAATTCGGCGCTTCCCAAATGACAATGTCAGCCGCCCGTCCGGCTTTAATTTGTCCGGCCTCTTCGCCTTTTCCAATCGCATACGCGGCATTAACGGTGACAGCGTGCCAGATTTCTTCTGCGGTCATTTTTAAATGAAGCGCGGCAATCGACATGATGAGCTGGAGATTTTCCGTCGGTGAGCTGCCCGGGTTGAAGTCAGTCGCCAAACTGACCCGTACGCCCGCATCAATCATCTCCCGGGCTCTCGCATAAGTGTGTTTGCCGAGATAGAAAGTCGTGCCCGGCAGCAGGACGGCGATCGTTCCGGACTCCGCTAGCTTTTCGATGCCTTCGTCAGACGCCCCCACCAAATGATCGGCAGAAACAGCATGCAGCTCTGCCGCCAATTCCGCGCCGCCGAGCGGGTCAATCTCATCAGCATGGATTTTCAGGCCGAAACCAGCTTCAGACGCCTTTTTCAGGTAGTCCCGTGACTGGCTGACGGTAAAGACGCCTGTTTCTGTGAAAATATCGGCAAATTGCGCGAGGCCTTTTTCTTTTATTTCAGGCAAAAGCTGCAGCATGCGATTCAGAAATTCGTCAGGGCTGTTCCGGTACTCAGGCGGAATGGCGTGTGCCCCCATAAAGGTCGTGACAAGGTCGACCGGCTGGCGCCCGCCCAGTTTTTTCGCCGCGGTCAGCTGTTTCAGCTCCGTGTCTTTGTCGAGTCCGTACCCGCTTTTTACTTCCGCGGTCGTGATGCCGTATGACAGCATGCGTCCGAGGTGAAAAAGCCCTTTTTCAATCAGTTCTTCTTCGGAGGCGGCTTTCGTGTCTTTGACCGTTGACAAAATACCGCCGCCTTGTGCCAGAATATCCAAATAGGACATGCCCTGAATTTTTAAATTCAGTTCTTTTTCCCGGGACCCTCCGAATACAAGGTGGGTATGGGGATCGACGAGGCCGGGGGTGACGAGCCGTCCCCCGCAGTCGATGTTGTCTCGTGCCTCGTATCCTTCCTCTGCTCCTTGATGTCCGGCAAAAACAATGCGCCCGTCGTGAATGCCGATGACGGCATCTTCCGTGACATGAAGATCCTGCATGCTTCCGCCTGATCGGGGGCCGCCGGATTCCATCGTCAGCAGCTGGCCGATGTTGGTGAGTATGGTATCTATTTGCTTCGGCATGTTACCGCTCCTTTTTCATCGGTATCATAATGTTTTGTTCCTCGGCGACTTGAGCCGCTTTTTCATAACCTGCGTCCGCATGGCGAATGATGCCCATTCCCGGATCGCTTGTCAGAACGCGGGAAAGCCGTTGTTCCGCAAGGATGCTGCCGTCAGCGACCGCGACCATTCCCGCATGAAGGGAATATCCCATGCCGACGCCCCCGCCGTGGTGAAAAGAAACCCAGCTTGCGCCTGAGGCCGTGTTGATCAGCGCGTTCAGCACCGCCCAATCGCCGACCGCGTCGCTTCCGTCTTTCATCGCTTCTGTTTCCCGATTCGGAGAGGCGACAGATCCGCAGTCTAAATGGTCTCTTCCGATGACGATCGGGGCTTTCAGCTCGCCGTTTCTGACCAATTCATTGATGGCGAGCCCCATCTTTTCCCGTTCACCGTAGCCGAGCCAGCAAATACGGGACGGCAGGCCTTGGAATGTGACTTTTTTCTGTGCCATGTCAATCCAGCGGTGAAGGGCTTGATTTTCTGGAAACAGCTCTTTTAATAAAGCGTCCGTGCGGTATATATCTTCAGGATCGCCCGACAGTGCAGCCCAGCGGAACGGCCCTTTTCCTTCACAAAATAACGGCCGGATGTAAGCGGGAACGAATCCCGGGAAATCAAAAGCATCGGCGAGCCCCTCATCTTTGGCAGCCTGGCGGATATTGTTGCCGTAATCAAAGACGATAGCCCCTTTTTTCTTGAAGGCGAGCATGGCTTCCACATGCTTTTTCATACTTTGCTTGGAAAGCCTTACGTATAATTCAGGCTGATCCCGGCGCAGGCAGCCGGCCTCTTCAAGTGAGTATCCTGCCGGAATATAGCCGATCAGCGGGTCGTGAGCGGAAGTCTGATCGGTCACGATGTCAATATGGACGCCGCGGTTCAAAAGCTCATGATGCACCTCAGCCGCATTGCCGAGAAGACCGATCGATAAAGGTTCTCCGGCTTGTCTGGCTGCTTCGGCCCAGCGCAGCGCTTCGTCAATTGATGCGGTTTTACGGTCGCAATAGTTTGTTTCCATCCGTTTATCAATCCGTGTTTCATCCGCTTCAACGGCGATGACGACGCCATCATTCATCGTGACGGACAGCGGCTGGGCGCCTCCCATTCCGCCAAGTCCGGCCGTCAGCGTTAGGGTTCCTTTCAGACTGCCGCCGAAATGCTGTCTCGCAAGCTCCGCAAAGGTTTCATAGGTGCCTTGCAAAATACCTTGTGAGCCGATATAAATCCAGCTGCCGGCCGTCATCTGCCCGTACATCATCAGCCCTTTTTTCTCAAGGTCATGGAAATGCTCCCAATCCGCCCATTTCGGCACGAGAACCGAATTAGCCAGCAGGACGCGGGGCGCGCGGCTGTGCGTGCGGAACAGTCCGACCGGTTTTCCGGATTGAATCAGCAGTGTTTCATCATCTTTTAACGTTTTGAGGGAGCGCTCAATCGCGTGAAAAGCATCCCAGTTTCGAGCGGCCTTGCCTATGCCGCCGTATACGATCAGATCCTCCGGCTTTTCGGCAACCTCCGGGTCAAGGTTGTTTCGGAGCATGCGGAGCACGGCTTCCTGCTCCCATCCTAAGCATTCAAGATCGGTGCCGCGGCCGGCGCGGATTGATTTCTTTACATCAGTCATCTTGTCAGTCCCCCTTCATTGGTCATCAGTTTTTGGTGATGCTCATTCGGCAGAAAAGACTCCTTCTTCAGCCAGTCACTCAGATGCTCGATGTCATAAGAAAATACGCGGTCTTCTTGTATGGACGGCACGATGTTTCTCATTTCGTGATAGAGCTGTTTTGTGTACGAGGCGCAATGTTCCGCACCCCGGTATTCCACGGCCTGCAGCGCGCAAATGGCTTCAACGGCAAGCACCCGTCTCGTATTCGCGATGATCTGGTAGGCGTGCCTTGAGGCGATGGTTCCCATGCTGACGTGATCCTCCTGGTTTGCCGATGAAGGAATTGAATCGACACTGGCGGGATGGGCCAGGGTTTTATTTTCTGACACGAGGGAAGCCGCCGCATATTGCATGATCATCGCTCCGGATTGTAAGCCGGGCTGAGGGCTCAGAAAGGGCGGCAGGTCATTCAGCTGCGGATTTACAAGCCGTTCGATCCGGCGTTCAGAAATATTCGCAAGCTCGGCCGCCGCTACTTTGAGAAAATCCATGGCAAAGGCGATCGGCTGTCCGTGAAAGTTTCCGCCTGAGATGATTTTGGCGCCGTCTTCGAAAATGAGCGGGTTATCTGTCGCGGCATTCATCTCAATTTCTAGTTTTTCTTTTACATACGCTAATGTCTGCCATGATGCGCCGTGGACTTGAGGAATACAGCGGATCGAATAGGCGTCCTGGACACGCAGCTCCCCTTGGACGGTCGTCAGCTTGCTGTCTGACAAGTAATAGCGGATTCGCTCTGCGACATCCATCTGTTCCTGATATCCGCGGGCGGCATGAATGTCCTCGTCAAACGCATCGATAATGCCCTGAAGGCCTTCGATCGTTAAGCTCGCGATCCGTTCCGACTGATAGGCCAGCTTTTCGGCCTCGAGGTAAGCGATCAGACCCATCGCGGTCATGGCCTGCGTTCCGTTGATCAGCGCGAGCCCTTCCTTAGAGGTCAGGACGGCCGGCTGAAGGTTTGTCTTTTCTAAAGCATGAGCTGTCGGCATCCGGGCCCCTTCGTAAATGACTTCGCCTTGCCCGATAAGCGCCAGTGCGAGATGAGAAAGCGGCGCCAAATCTCCGCTCGCCCCCAGTGACCCTTGCTGCGGGATGACCGGGTGAATGCGATGATTGAGATACGCGAGCAGTTGATCAATCAGCTCAGTCCGCACGCCGGAAAAGCCTTTCAGCAGGGCATTGGCTCGCAAAAGCAGCATGGCCCGCGATACAGATTCCGGAAACGGATCACCGACGCCGCACGCGTGAGAAAGAATCAGATTCAGCTGCAGATCCGCGGCGTCTTCTTTTTGAATCAGCACATCGCTGAACTTGCCGAATCCCGTCGTAATCCCATAAATGGTCTTCTCTTCTTGAACGATCCTTTCAACCGCCGCCCTGCTTTTTTTCACACGTTCCATGCTTGCGGCAGATGCCTGAACCTCTTCAAAATCAAACAGCACACGCTGGGCATCTGCGGTTGTCAGTGAGGAACCGTCTAACGTCACCATCATTTCAACCCCTTTTCCTTTACTTTGGTAAAGCGCCCATACAAAAAGGAGCTATGCCATGAAAATGATATTTCACGCATAGCCCCCTATCATCTGAAATCTATGGGCTGATTCATATGTGATTAATTCCGACTCCGAATGTTTCGTGCTCAAGCCCCTTAATCGGAGCCCCGATCGTGCCGTAAAGTGAAACGGCGATCCAATCGCCTTCCGCCTCGCTTTCATACGGATTTCCCCGCAAGACGGCAAACTTCAGGCCCACGGTACGAAGCAGCGAGCCAAGCAGCATTTCGCCCCGCGTCACTCCGTGCAAAGCTTCCATTGTGGCATGATACAGCGCATGTGATTCGCGATAACCCTCAGATTGAATGACGCCGCTCTTTTTGGAAGCGGTTTCAATTGCGGCTACCACCTTATGCGCATCCATTGAACCCACCCTGCCGAGACAGACTTTCCAGCCGTCCCGTTCCAGCCGGCTGATCTGCTGGTTTTCTTCAGTCTCATGAAGCAGAAGAAGGACGGACAATCGCCCGATGCGGCGGTCTTTGTGTAAGGTCATATATGCTTCACTCAATTCTTAAATATTCTGATAACTAGTAACTGTTTTTTATATTAAGTGTTTGCGAATCAGAAGTCAAAACTTTTTTTCCAGTCTTTCACAAATCAGATTGCTATCGAAGTAAAGCGGTACATCGTGAAGCCGGCGCTGTTGATCACATACTTCCGCCATCCGCAACATAAAATGGAGCGTTGTCTTGAAAGCGTTTTAAGAAAAGAAGAGAGCGAGGCGATTTCAGAAAATGAAAACCAGTTTCTTTCGTGTGTGCCTGGTCTCAGCAGCGGTCATCGGGTTCACTCTGCCGCAGGCAAAAGCCCAGCATCCGGTTTTTTCAGAGGTCAGCGTGCATGATCCGTCCGTCATCAAAACAGGCGATACATATTATGTATTCGGCTCGCATTTGGCTTCCGCCAAGTCGAAAAACCTGATGCAGTGGCAGCAGCTGTCTTCAAGCGTCAATCCCAATAATCCCCTGATCCCGAACGTCTACACCGAATTAAAAGAGACATTCGACTGGGCCCAGTCTGATACGCTGTGGGCGCCAGACGTCGCCCAGCTGGCTGACGGGAAATATTACATGTACTATAACGCCTGTAAAGGAGACTCGCCGCGATCCGCTCTCGGTGTCGCCGTGAGTGACAAGATCGAAGGGCCCTACAAAAACAAAGGCATCTTTTTGAAATCGGGCATGGAAGGAAAAAGCGAAGACGGCACGACGTATCATGCAAACGTTCATCCGAATGTCGTAGATCCGCAAACGTTTTTTGACCATAAAGGCAAGCTTTGGATGGTGTACGGCTCTTACTCCGGGGGGATTTTTATACTGGAAATGAATCCGAAAACCGGTTTCCCGCTCCCGAACCAAGGCTACGGAAAAAAACTGCTCGGCGGAAATCACAGCAGAATCGAAGGCCCGTACATCAGCAGCTACAATCCGGAAACGAAATATTACTATCTGTATCTGTCATTCGGCGGACTTGACACAGCCGGCGGTTATCATATGCGTGTGGCGCGCTCTAAAAACCCGGACGGTCCGTACTATGACGCCGCAGGCCATAACATGCTTGATGCCAAAGGAAAAGACGGCAGCTTCTTCGACGACAAAGCAATTGAACCGTACGGGGTCAAACTCATGGGCGGCTACAGCTTCGCCTCACAATCTGAAAAAGGCACGGGCTACATATCACCGGGACACAACTCCGTGTTTTACGACGGGAAAACGAAACGATCATACCTCATTTTCCACACCCGTTTCCCGAACAGAGGCGAAGAGCACGAAGTCAGAGTGCATCGGCTGTACATGAACAAAGACGGATGGCCCGTTGCAGCGCCATACCGCTATGCGGGAGAACCGGATTCACACATATCGGCAGCCGCCGCATCCGGAACCTACAAACTCATCCAGCACGGAAAAGACATCACAGCTACGATCAAAACCCCAAAAAACATCCGGCTTAACAACGACGGCACCATTTCCGGGGAAATGACCGGAACCTGGACAATAACGGACAGCAGCAAAGCCCGAATCAACCTGAACGGCACAAATTATGACGGCGTCTTCCTGAAAGAATGGGACTCGGCGAGAGAGAAAGAAGTTGTGACGTTTAGTGTGCTGAGCGGTGATGGGGAGGCTGTTTGGGGAGTGAAGTGAGGCGGACTCAGAATCTTCTTTTAATTAAGAAGGTTCTTTTTTTGTAATATAAAAAATCACTTGAAAAGTAATTAATACTCTATAGAGTATAATATTGTTATAGAGATTGTTTTATTATAGTTGTAAGTTCTTTTAAAACAAGTTCATTTTTTGAAAGAGGAGAAATATGAGTAATGTTGTACTTCAAAGCTTTTTAGAAAAGGTTATAGCGAAAAAGATTTTAGATAAGTTAAATAGTATCCGGGATAATAGTAATATTAAACAAACTCATTTAAGTACAAAAGCCGGTAAGAGTGATAATGCTTTTAACAAAATGCTGAATGAAATGAAGGTTCCTAAAATATCAACAGTTTTGAGATACCTCGATGCTACTAATGAGCTGCTGAAAGAAAATAAAATGAATGAAATAACAATAGACGAGCTTTTGGATATTGAAATTCTAGAAATAGTGAGAAGAACAAATAACATTACAGATGGCGATTTTGACAGTTATATTGAACACAATAAGGATTTTTTAAAAGGTATAACGTTCTATTTTGAAATTATGAAAAAGAAAAAAATAATGAGTATTGAAGAAGAAAAACTTTATATGAAAATTAAAGAATTATAAACAGAAATGGAGACTGAGATATGGCAGCAGAAAGGCTTATTTGGTTCATTACAAGGCCGGAAAGGGATCCAAAGTTTCACAAGGAAGCCATAAAGGCTTTATATAAAGCAACTGATGATTTAAAACTGACTTGGTCAGGTAATAGAGAAGTACACAAAAGATATGAACAAGAGTTAGCAGATATAGGTATTAAAAGACAGAATATAAGTGAGAGCGGATCGGGCGGGAGAACATGGATGGCATTACTAAGGACTTTTGCTTATTGTTATTTAGATGAAGAGGGAAAGGTTGTACTGACTAAAGCCGGAAGGTCTATACTAAAAGAGGAAAAAGTATATCAAAATATTCGGAAGCAGATACTCACCTTTCAATATCCAAATGCATACTTCTTAGAAAAAGGATTTAAACCTAAGTTTCATGAGGACTTTCAAATACGTCCCGTAAGATTTTTAATTAAATTAGTTAATCAAGAATCGCTAGATTATTATGTTACAAAAGAAGAAATTACCTATTTTGTAATGGTGGCCCAAAAAGATAATCAAATAAAAGAAATAACAGAAAGTATTATCAATTTCCGAAATTCTAGTGTTGAAGAACAAAATAAATTAAAACAAAATATAGCTGAAAAGTTCGAACATAGAGAGAGGTCAGATAAAGGAGCTCGAGATTTCAATACTGCTCATTCTGATGTTGCGCATACTTTTATGCTGATAAGCGAGTATACAGGATTGGTGAAATATGTTAGAGGCAAAGCATTAATAGTTGAAAATTCCAAAAAAGAGGAAATAAAAAATGAGATGGAAATATTGGATGCAAAGTATCCGTTTAATAAACGCTATCTCATTTCTTTGCAAAGAATGTTTGAAAATAACGGATTAGATGTTGACAGCTACAAAGCAAGCTCCTTCCATAACATAAAACCTGCAACTAATTCATTAAAAACAAAAAGGAAGCTTCAAAGTATTCTTAAAAATATACCTACTCCGTCTATGCTTGATAAAGAAGATCTTGTTGGAATTCTAAATGAAGAATTTCCTCGGAGTGATGCAGAAGAGTATGCTGATGAAATCCTGGCTGATAATCAATATAAAGCCTTAAATATTAACTTTGTCGAGAGCTACTTAAATGAGAACAGCGATCATCAATTTGAAAAAAGTACGGGAAACATTTTTAAAGCGTTGGGTTTTGAGGTCACAATGCATCCTAAAGCTTTAAATGGGGAAAGAACAGAAATTGATATTTTAATCAGTTATGGTAACGTGTATGGAATAATAGATGCAAAGAGATACAAGGATAAGTTTACATTAAGTGCTTCTTTTGCCTCTCATATGGCTTCGGAATATATACCAAATTATAAAGGTTACGAGGATAAAGAAATGGTTTTTTATGGGTACGTAACAGCATCAAATGAATTTAGAGGTGTTAAAAATTTAGAAAAAATAAAAAGATTAACTGAAAGAAATCTTCAGGGATACTCTGTTGATGGTATTATGCTGAATTCTAAAACTTTATTAGGATTACTGGATTATTGTATAGAAAATGAATTAATGCCTGAACAAAGAGTAAGTATTTTTCTCGGAGCAGTAAAAAATAAGAGTTTTTCATCATTTGAACAATTACTAAAAGAAGTCAACAAAGGTTAAGAGATTGAATTATGCATTTAGAGTAGAAACTTTAAATTATCTATTAGTACTATGTTTTTAAGCGTGCTTACAGAGTTGTGCTTATATTTATAGAGTGCCTGAATTAGAAAAAGGAATCTGACTGCAGATTCCTTTTCCTTAAATCATATAAGGAACTTTTTCCTCTTTAACTAACTCTTTAAAAGTCCATTTTGGCTCAATAGAGTCATATTCAATTCCAGCAAACGTTTTTAGTATCGCTTCTGCAATAATTTGAGCAGCTTTTGGAGGGACAGCCATGCCGATTTGCTGTCTTACCTTTTCTTTCTTTCCTTCAAATACAAAATGATCAGGAAAGGTTTGCAGGCGTGCCCGTTCTCTATTTGTTAAGGCGCGGGGCTCTTCCCAATGGTACACGTGAGTGCCGCCGCCGCCGCTTCCAGTCACCGTATAAGATGGTTCATCCGGATGAAGACGTTTATAAATCTGACTCATTCGGGCACCTTTCACTTTGAGTCGTAATTCTTCCGGGATGCCCTCATACCAAGCGTTCTTTCCGGGAGGAATATAGTTCAGCATCTCAATAGTTTTTTGATTATGTTTCGTAGGCTCATGATTTTCAGTAAAATCAAGAATAGGCGGATTATTGAGTGCGTCGTATGCAGTAACATACTGATTTGGAGTAGTAGGAGCAGGAATTTTAAATTCTAAATTCTGGTCTTTTCTGATACCTACTATAATAATACGGTGTCTTTTTTGCGGTACGCCGTATTCCTCAAATTTATATAAGTGAGGAGTGATTGTATAACCCATCCCCGCTTCTCCCAGTTCCCTCAATATCTGAATAAAAGCTTTACCTTCATTTGCACTTTGCAGACCGCCCACATTTTCAGCAATGAAAAATTTCGGGTTATGATAATTGAGCACCTTTACACCATATGAGTAAAGAGGGCCGTAATCGCCGCTCATTCCTTTATGTTCTCCAACTATACTGTAATCATTGCAAGGGAATCCAAAGGCTAATGCATCTATAGGAGGGAGGCTTTCTATATCCAATTCTTGCACAGGACCCTCAATTACTGACGGGTCATCAATATTTTTGCAGATATTTCTTCTGTATGTTTTACATGCAGATTCGTCATAATCATTAGACCACTCATGTTTTATGCTGTATTCATTACCGGAACTGTCAACGACACGGGCACTTGTAATTCCTAAAGACAGTCCTCCTGGTCCGCTGAACAATTCTCCTTTTCGGAAGATCATATAAAAACCTCCATTTGTTGATCTCATACACATTATAAACTATAACACATCTTAACGCTAAAAGGGGAACGTTTGTTTCGCGAATTTGAAAGGAGATAACTTTTGTTTTAATAGAAGATTTAAATGTTCTCATTAAGGGAAAACTTTTACAAATCGGGAGGGGAATCGATGGCTGACACTCATACAAAAGAACAAAGAAGAAAGAATATGCAGGCGATTAAAGCAAAATCAAAATTAGAAGATAAAGTATCCGCAGCCTTATGGAACAGGGGCCTGCGATTCAGAAGAAATGTTTCATCTCTTTTTGGTAAGCCAGATATAGCTATTAAAAAATACAAAATTGTTATCTTTGTTGATTCTTGCTTTTGGCACGGATGCAGCTCTCACGGAAATCAGCCAAAAAGCAACAAAGCGTATTGGGAGAAAAAACTGAAGCGGAATAAGGAAAGAGATCAAGAGGTTACTTCCTACTATATAAAACATGGCTGGCATATATTAAGGGTTTGGGAACATGCTTTTAAAGAGAATTTTGAAAGAACAATAGATGAGATAGAAACTTTTATAAAAACGAATATGTAGATAACTGATTATAAATTTTCCGGTGATAAATAATTCCTTTTGCCTATTCATCCAAATAAACCCATAGCGTAACATAAAAATAGTCTATAATGCCCATAATTTACAAGCGAGGTGTTTACTTATATTAGCAGAGATGAACGCATTACATTCGGAAAGAGCCGACTTTGCTATAAAACAAGAGCACATTCATGCCCTGAAACAAGTCAGACATGAAATAACAAATTTAAAACATGAGTTTTCAGATATCAACCATTTGATCAGTCAGCCTCATTTATCCCCGCATACGTGGAAAGGGAGCCATGCAAAGGCCTTTGAAGAGTGTCGCGAAGATATGGCACATGCCTGGGCTGATATCAAAAAGGACCAGGTGAACGGGATAATTGAACCCATTAATGAAAAGATTTCTATATTAGAGGGTGACGTGCATACACTTCAGCACAGAATACGATCAATTGAGAATGAGATCCGAAAACAAAAAGAGAAGAGATGAGGTGCGATATGGGACAGGAGATCAAGATGGATTTCCATATGGTAAAGCAGGGGACAAACTGAAGCTGTATCAAGCCCATTTAATAAATTAATTGTAGAAGAAGCTAACCGGCAGTACGGTTGCGGGTGGATTTTTCTCACGCTGACTGTCAGAAATATAGCAGGAGAAGAGCTGAAGTCTAAGATTTCTGACATGATGAAAGGGTTTAATCGTCTCATGAAATACAAAAGGGTCGATACAGCGGTACTTGGCTATTTTAGAGCTTTAGAGATTACTAAAAATCATGAAGAAGATACATATCATCCGCATTTTCATGTGTTATTGCCTGTGAAGAGAAGTTATTTTGGCAAAAATTATATCAAGCAGGCAGAATGGACAAGTCTTTGGAAAAGGGCGATGAAACTGGACTATACGCCGATTGTTGACATTCGAAGAGTCAAGGGAAGAGCTAAAATTGATGCTGAGCAAATTGAGAGCGATGTGCGGGAAGCCATGATGGAGCAAAAAGCAGTTCTCGAAATTTCTAAATATCCTGTTAAGGACACGGATGTGGTGCGTGGCAGCAAGGTGACGGATGATAACTTAAATACTGTGTTTTACTTGGATGATGCGCTTTCTGCGCGAAGGCTGATCGGGTACGGCGGCATTTTGAAGGAGATAGGAGATACATAAAGATCTGAGATCTGAACCTTGAAGATGCGGAAGACGGCGATCTGGTTAAGATTGATGAGGAAGACGATGAGGTGGCAAACAGCGCTTTTGAGGTCATGGCTTATTGGCACCCCGGCATCAAAAATTACATAATCAAGTGAAAGGGAGCAGGCCATGTGGCTTGCTCTCTTACTTTGTGGAACCGTTATTCAATACAAGCAGAAACGATGGCCGTAATGCCAAAGAAGTCCATTATCGCCTCTTTTATTTCAGGGCTGGCTTTTGAAGCTGCTTTGGAGACTGCTTTGTTCCAAGCGGTTTTTTTACTGCGGTATTTTTTCTTGTAATAATTGTAGTACTGATATGTTTTAGTGACGAATGTCTTTACTCCACCCAAGGCTTTTATTGCCTTTTTGATCTTTAACAATTTTGCAGGAGCGAAAGCTAGGCTGGCAAGTGCGGTACCAACAGCACTTATACAACCTAGGACACCTTGAGTCTTGAATGGTTTGTCCGATTGATGAAGCTCAGTTGCAGCGGCGTTCATATCATTGATTAGCGATTGATCATCGATGTTATTTCTGAACCAATCTAAAATTACATCAGAACCTTGGTTGACCACTGAGTCAGGTATGTTTTCAATTGCGTATAATGCTTTTTGACTAGAAAGCAAACTTGAAAATTCTTTTTCGAGATTAGTGTCTCGAACTAATGATTGATTATTCGGTGATTCAGCGGCTTCAGCGGCTGTCGTTCCAAGGATTGAAAATAAAAACACTGAAACAACTGCCAAAATAATTTTACTTCTGTACTTTAGAACAAATTTCATATTATCCCCCTTTTTTACTTAAAAATACCTTGTAAATTATAAACCATTTTACCGCTTGATTCCATAGCGGAAATTGTGTCATGATGGATTTAGGTATATAAAGTGTTTAACAGAAAGAGTGAGGGGATCAGCAATGAGTGACAAAAAATATGAATCTATACACTGGTTTGCGTCAGTACTAGCGTTTTTATTAATAATTTTGAATAGCTTTTTTACAAAAATTGAGGGTGTAACTGTTGGTATTGCGATTGTATACATAGTGATCATGGGAATTGTTAGGAGTACATGGAAAAAAGCTAAAATAGATTAAGCAGGCCTTCAGGCCTGTTTTTTTATTGCGGTGCAAAAGAGAGAAAATTGTTATGCATGAGTGAAAAAATAAAAAAGTGGACTCGGTGAAAGTCTCCTTTTTTGTAACACGCCTGACGGAAATCGAGAGATTTAGCATGTACACAGGTTTGTATGTATAAGTGCGCCATTTTCCGTGTGTTCTATTTCCAAAATTGCCACTACTTTTTTTGTTTAGTGGCTGCGATCATTCTTTGTGTCTCTAGCGACTTCCGTAATGCCGCAGTGAGTGTCTCGTGTCTTTCATGCTGTCTTTTTTCGAATTGTTCCATCCGTTCTGCCATTCTTTGGTTGGATTCTTCCTGTCGCTTCATGAATTCCACCAAAGGATTGTCCTGTAGCGATGTAGCGGTATCCGATATGGTCAGTTTTGAACGATACAGGCTTGCTATATGCTTTACCGTTTCGTCGAGTGAGTGTCCATTGATCTTAGTCATTGTACATAGATACTCTAAAGTCTTTACGTCATCTTCGGTATAGAGTCGCCATCCTTTCGAATCTTTATTGAACGAGTAGCCTTGTTCTTCAAGCATACTGGCATACTTGCGGACAGTCACCGGCTCTATACCGAGGTGTTTTGCGACGTCCTTGGACGATAATTTGACTCCCATATCCATCACGAATCACCTCGTAAAATAGGTTCGCTATGGCGAGGTCAGACACCTTTAAGTGTTGCACCCTTTATTATGATTTGAGTTGTTTTGAAAAGGGTGCATTTTAAAAGGCGCTGCATACCTAAACGAGAGGAAAAATCCAGTCATGACAGGGGACTGACTGGGTTCTTTTGTGTTTGAGTTTGTTTTGGAATTTAGGAGCGGTCACGGAGTGCCCAGTTATACGCACCATAAATTGGGGCGTACTGGCGAAAATGACCCGCAGGGCCTTTTGATAAAGAGGAGGGGTAGTAATGCAAGAGATTGATTTTGAAACAGGGATGAAATATGTAAGAGCAACCCTTGGCTTTGAGGGCTTAGTGCTGACGGAAGAAGAGGAAAAGCTCTTAGAAAGGCGGTTTCATGGAGAAATCACAGAAGAAGAATACATACGAAAAGCGCTAGAGCTGTCTTATTCCGGTAGTTCAAAATAAGGGATGTGAAGTTTTCGAGGGGTTGGGAAGGAGCCGAAAAAATGAATGTTGATAAGAAGAGGGAAATCCAAAGAAAATATAAAGAGCAAATGCGAAGGAAAAAAGTGACCTACACTGTAGAAGCAGTGGTTGTTACTGCGATTGTTGTGTTAATTATTTTTTTGAATTGCGTTATTAAAGGATTTTAGGGAAGCAAGCGAATAGGGCGTGAGTCAACGGTAACCGGACCGTAGGGAGGATTAAGGAGTTGACTCACTCAGCGCCACCCGAACCCTTTTAGAATGAAAAAACGCTACGGCTATATCTATGTCGACCGCGGCAATGATGGAAAAGGCACGTTTGAAAGAAAAAGAAAAGTTTTTATTGGTATAAAGACGTCATCCCACAAACGGAGAAAGTCTGTAAGCGCAATGTTCCGGAGCAAGCCGGCAAAATTGACATTCAGCAAAGAGAGGAGGACAATAAAAGCAGAAAGGCGGGATTCATATGTTTAAAAAAATTCTTGCAGCAGTAGACGGTTCAGACATGAGCGGCAAAGCTTTGGACGCAGCGATCCATCTGGCGAAAGAACAGCAGGCTGAACTCACCATTCTCTATGCGGGACGTGAAGCCGTTGTCTCCACATCAGCCTTAACAGGGATTGTCTATGTTCCGGAAAACTTCATTGAAGACATCAAACATGAAGTCGAGCAAAAAGGAGCGGCCATTCTGGAAGATGCCAAGCAGAAAGCGGCTGAAAGCGGAGTAAACGCGGAAAGCCTGTATGTCCAAGGCGAACCTGCGCATCAAATTTTAAACATAGCGAAAGAACAGCATTTCAATCTGATTGTCGTCGGAAGCCGCGGAATCAGCGGATTTAAAGAAATGATGCTCGGAAGCGTGAGCCATAAGGTCTCACAATTGTCTCCTTGTCCTGTACTGATCGTTCATTAAACAGAAGACCCTGCTGATGCGGGGTTTTTTTAATGAGAAAAGACCGCCGGCTTTCGAAAAATAGGATGAAATGTTCCTCTGAATCAAGTAAAATGGCTGTTAGTATTTGTCTGAATAAACAGTCAATGATATGGGGGAAGCAAATCAATGAAAGCTGAACAAACATCAAATGCCGTCATCAAAATGGTCATTTCCATGGTCATTTTCGGATCAATCGGCTTTTTTTCGGAACATACGAATGTGCCTTCAATTGAACTGGTCTTTGTGAGATGTCTGTGCGCCTCTTTGTTTCTGGGCGTTTGCTGGTTTGGTTCCGGACGGTACCGCACCGAACAATGGAACCGGCGTGAGGTGCTGCAGACACTGGCCTGCGGATTTTTTCTCGTGCTGAACTGGGTGTTTTTATTTAAATCATTTGAGGAGACATCAGTGACGATAGCGATTTCCGTTTATCATCTGGCTCCGGTTCTCGTCCTTCTCCTAGGGAGCCTTATATACCGGGAGAAACTGCATATTGTGTCCGTCACTTCCATCGTGATTTGTTTTCTGGGCACCGCCCTGATTTCCGGCATCAACGGAAGTACATCATTTTCTCAGCTGATGGGATCGGGTATTATTTGGGCCGTGCTGGCCGCCCTTTTTTATGCTTTTACGACACTGGCCGGGAAAGGCATCAACAGCCTCAGCCCATACGCCGTCACCTGTTTGCAGACCGGATTGGGCGTTATCATTCTTCTCCCGTTCGTCCGTTTCGGCGCTTTTTCTGATTTGTCGCATGTGAACTGGATCATGATTGTGTCGACCGGCATCATTCATACGGGAATTGTGTATTTGCTCTTTTTTGACAGCTTGCGGTTTTTATCCACCCGGTTTATTTCAATCATCGTATTTCTTGATCCGGCGGTGGCGATTGTGCTTGACACCGTATTTACGGGATTTCGCCCCGACCTTTATCAATCTTTGGGGATTGTATTGATTTTTGCGGGAATGGCGCTGTCCCTGATTCGAAAGCAAAAAGCCGTGCCGGCGGAAACTCAGGCAGACAGCACCCGTATATAGGCGGCCGTACCGGCTGCTTTTTTTATTTTGGGGCTATTCAGCCATAACGAAAAAGCAGACAAACAGATCATGGAAAAAGAGGATAGTAATTGTATAATACTTCTTGTGTTTACAATTTAAGAGATTAAAGGAGTGAAGGGCATGATAAACAAGACGCGTCATCTCGCTTTCTTGGCTGCACTCGGCTTTGCGCTTTGTCTGGCCATCGTATGTTCCGTATCAAAGCAGGCAGAAGCGGCAGCGGCTTATCCGGATGTGATGCAGGGACTTACCGGATTCGCGGGAAATGCGGAGGACCATAACGGAAAAGCAAAATCCGCCGTATCGGGAGGCCAAGGCGGCCCCGTCGTCTACGTCAGCAATCTTAATGATCTGAAAAACAATGCGGGCGGAACGGACCGCAAAACCATCGTCATCACAAGTGATATTTCTTCCCCGGGTAAAGCCGTTGTGACAGTCGGCGCCAATAAAACCATCGTCGGCTCTTATACCAGCCACAGGCTGACCAACATCTATCTGACCACCGGCTCCGGCTCAAACAATGTGATTTTCAAAAATCTCATTATCAGCCATAGTGCCGCCATTACGGGCAACAACGACATTCCGATGTACATAGCGAACGGACAGAATTACTGGATTGACCACGTGTGGTTTGAAGGACACAGCTACAATCCGAACAGCCGCAGTGATTTGGGAAAGCTTCTGTATGTCGGCGCCAAAGCGGATTTTGTGACGCTGTCTAACTCTAAATTCACAGACCATCTGTACGGCCTGATTCTCGGTTATCCGAATGATGATAACGAAGGACGCAATTATATCGGCTATCCGCATATGACGATCACCAACAACTATTTTAATAACGTCTATGTGCGTTCACCGGGTCTGATGAGATACGGCTATTTTCACGCGAAAAACAACTATGTAACCAATTTCAATTTAGGATTCACCATTCATACAAACGCGACTGTCTTCTCAGAAGCCAACTATTTCGGCAACGGAAATGAAAAAGGCGGAATGATAGACGACTACGGGACGGCCCAATTCACCGACACCGGTTCATTCCCGTCGCTCAAAGCCCCGAAATCACCGCGCACCGGCTGGAATCCGAGATCAAATTACAGCTACGGCACCCTTTCAGCCCAGGACGCCAAAAACTTCGCCCAATCCTACGCGGGAGCGCAAAATACAAATCTCCGCTATCCATAATACGAAAACCGCCGGCAGCCGGCGGTTTTTTTATATGAACAAAAGGTTCAAAATACCTATAATCCTTAAAATAACCTTAAATACCTAGGAAAATATTGGTAAACAATTTCAATAATATTACTATTGTTAAGCCTATATTACAAAAGAAGGAGGAGAACCTATGAAAATAGGAAAAAAGAACAAGTGGAAAAAGTGGCTGGCCGGCACTCTTGCGGCCACGCTGATGATTTCCATTGCGCCTGCCGATGTGTTTGCGGCAGAAACGCGTGAAAAACAAGATCAAGCGAAAACCGCCGCCATTCCGGCCGCAGACCCGGAAAAAGATCTTCCGGCGGAAAAAGCATCTGAGCAGATGCCTTTTGATCAAAAAGATATCAATCAAGACGGTGAGATCACGTCTGAAAGAACTGAGAATTCAAAGCTTTACTATGAAGGCGAGGGTGTGTACAAACAGGAAATCTACACAGACCCCATTCATACGAAAGAAACCGCCAATGCGGACTGGGAAGACGTTTCTCCTGAATTGAAAACCGGCTCAAAGGAAGTCGGAACGGAAAATACAGTGCTGAACTCCGATTTTCTGAAGCAAATGAAAAACGGATTATACGCTACATTTGAACACGATGATCATAAGCTCACATATTCATTAACCGGCGCAAAAGGCCCCGATCAGGCTGCAATTACTCCGACAGATGCCTCAGCAAAAGTAAGGGAAGACAGCAACGAGCTTACGTATCAGCAAGTGTTTCCTGCAATTGATTTACAAACCTACACATTTAACGAAAACATAAAAGAAGACCTTGTGCTTCACAAATATGAAGGCTACAATTCCTTCACCTTTCAAATCAAAACCGACCTGCAGGCTAAAGAACAGGAAGACGGCTCGATCGCGTTTTCTGATGATAAAGACAATGTCGTCTACACCGTGCCGAAGCCCTTTATGACCGACTCAGATCTCGACGAAAAGTCAGGTGAAGTCAACAGGTCAGAAGATGTCAGCTTCAAACTTGAAAAAAACAGCGAAGGCTACTTGCTCCATGTAACGGCCGATGAAAAATGGCTGAAAGATCCCAAGCGGGTTTATCCGGTATCTATTGACCCTTCAACATCAGTATCTGTGTCATCCGATACCTTTGTCATGAGCGCGTACCCGACGACAAACTACTCTGCCGCATCGCAGAAATGGGATGCCGGATTGAAAGCGTACGTGCTGAAAACTGGATATTATGACGGCACAACCGGAACGAACTACGCTTTTATGAAGTTTGATAATCTAAAGCCGATCAAAAACATGACGGTGACGAAAGCGACGCTCAAAGCATACACAGCCCACTCCTATTACGGATCAAAGGCGACGGGGCTTTGGCTCGACACCGTTAACAGCAATTACGACAATGCCAAGATTACGTGGAAGAACAAGCCGGGCTCCAAAAACATCGGCAAAGCCGAGGTCTATAAAGGCCAATGGGCAAGCTTCGATGTCACCTCCGCAGTCAAGTCGTGGAATAGCGGCGGCGCCAATTACGGCTTTAAGCTTCACGCAAACGGCAACGGAAAAGAATATTGGAAGAAGCTGATGTCATCAGCAAACTCTGCTAAAAAACCATACATTGAAGTGACATACACGATTCCGAAGGCGGACACGCCGTCTGTCAAAGCGTATCATAACGGAGATTCGACAGGATTTTTCAATATCAGCTGGAAAAAAGCTGAAGGCGCCAAAAGCTATAAAGTGTGGCTTTATAACGGGAAAGAATATCAAGCCATTCCGGTCGGCAATGCAACCTCTTGGAGCACAAGAGGGAAAAAGATTTGGCCGACAAAAGCGGAAATCGACTCCGGCAAATATAAGCTGCATACAGACGGAAAAGGCGGAAGTGAATTAGCGCTTAATCCTTCGCCGGTCTATAAAAACTCCGGCGGCAGCTATCCGGCAAGTAAAAATTACTGGGTCGCGGTCAGCGCGGTGTTTGACCAGGGAGAAGGCGCCATGTCTGCGGCCGCCAAGCCCGTCATTCCGAATATTGGCAGAGTTCAGAAACCAAGTACGAAAGGCTTTAATAACAACAACGCCACAGGCTGGTTTGATCTTTCCTGGAAAGCCGTATCAGGCGCAGCCGGGTATAAAATGCAAGTCTTTAACGGCAAAAGCTTTGAAACGCTTGACCTCGGAAATAAAACATCCTGGTCCACAAAAGATCAAAACATCTGGCCGACAAAGGCGGAAATCAGCGCCGGAAAATATGCGCTTCACCTGAAAGACAAAAAAGGCGCGGAATTGCCGATCAACCCGGGCCCCGTTTATAAAAACGCCGGCGGAGATGCGAACCGGAAAACCTACGGATTTAAAGTCATTGCCTATAACAAAGACGGAGAAGCGATCGCCTCACCGGAAGCGAGTCCGGCGCTGCCTGATATCGCAAAGCCGAAAAACCTGACAGGCTACGTCTATACGAACACGAAATCCAGCCAAACGGGTTATGTCAATCTCATATGGGATAAGGTGAAAAACGCGAAAGGCTACAAAATCAACATCTACAACGGAAAAGACTATCAATCATTCGAGATCGGTGATACCGATCATTGGACGACCCAAAACAAACACATCTGGCCTTCAGCCGATGAAGTGAAAGCGGGAAGATTCCAGCTTCACACGGACGGAAAGGGCGGCGAACTGGCGCTTGACCCTTCACCTGTTTACGAAAACGCAAACGGCAATTACAAAGGGAAGAAGAACTATTCCTTTACGCTGACCGCCTATGACGCAAACGGTGACAGCATACCGACCGCACCTTTTAACCCTGTTTTCCATGAAGGGGCGGAATTCCTCGGAACGGAAGAATTCTGGTCCATTATTGACATTCCGGACGGACAGCTGAACGGCGCAACGGGAAATGTCATCGTCAATGAAGAAGATATGTCAATCGACGGACGCGGACCGGGGCTCGGACTCTCCCGGACCTTCAACAGCCTTGACAGCTCTGACCATATGTTCGGCCAAGGCTGGTATGCCGATGCGGAAACGTCGATTCTTTCTGAAGACGGCAGAGCCGTTTATATTGATGAGGACGCGACAACACATGTCTTCACGAAAAAATCTGACGGCACGTATCAGCCGCCGACAGGCGTTTATCTCGAACTGACGGAAACAAGCGATCAATTTGTATTAAAAACAAAAGATCAGACGAACGCTTATTTCAGCAAAAAAGGCGGAAAGCTCCAAAAAATCGTTGACGGACACAACAACACAACCGTATACGAGTATAACGACAGCAATCAGCTGACCGCCATAACAGACGCATCAGGGCGCAAGCTGACATTTACCTATGATGAAAACGGCCATGTCACATCTCTTACAGGGCCGAAAAACAAAAAGATTTCGTATTCATATGACAAAGACCTTCTCAAAAAGGTGACGGATACTGACGGCAGCGTCACAAGCTATGACTACGATGACGAAGGGCGCCTCGTCAAGCAGTATTCTGCAAACAGCACGGATGACAAACCGCTGTTCACTGAATACCAATATAGCGGCCACCGCCTGACCAAAGCCGTCAATGCGAAAAAAGAAACGTACGACTACAGCTATGACGCGGACAAAAAAACGCTGCTCATGACGCAGCCGAACGGCCGCAAAGTGCAGTACGGCTATAATGAGGCGGGCAACCCGATTCAAATAATCGATGATGCCGAAGGGCTGAAAATCACGACCAACACTGTATACGAAGGCAACAACGTCATTCAGGACACCGATCCGAACGACGCGGATGCGGGCAAAGCGACAGAAAGCTATCAATATGATAAAGACGGCAACGTCACAGCCGTAAAAGACAACTATGGCACCGAAACGTATCAGTACAACAAAAACAATGACGTAACGAAAATGAAGGACACCGAGGGGAACGTCACTGATATTGCGTACGACGGACTTGATGCCGTTTCTGAGACGGATCAAAGCGGAAAATCCTCATCCGCCGCCGTGTATGACAAGTATGGAAATCTCATTCAATCAAGCAAAGAGCTGGCAGCTTCGGCAAGCCTGCTGAAAGACGGCAGCTTTGAAGGAACAAAGCTGGGCTGGAATCTCACCGCTACGAGAGACAGCGGAAGTATTGCATCTGTAAAAGCAAGAAGCGGCGCGCTGTCCGGACAAAAAGCACTGGAGATCTCCTCACAATCCGCTTCAGCCGGAACAGAGCACGGCCATGCGTCCGCAACGCAGGAAGTGCAGCTTGAGCCGAATACGACGTATACACTCAGCGGCCAGATCAAAACGGATCTGACAAAGGCGAGAGCGTATTTCAACATTGATCTGCGTGACAAAGACCAAAAACGCATTCAATGGATTCACAATGAATCAGGCGCATTAGCCGGAAAGAATGACTGGACGAAACGGCAGATCACCTTTACCACACCGGCCAATGCAGGAAAAGCCATCGTCTATATGGAAGTGGATCATAACGACAAGGACGGCAAAGGAAAAGCGTGGTTTGATCAGGTTCAGCTGGAAAAAGGGGAAGTCTCTTCAAGCTATAACCCGGTGCAAAACAGCAGTTTCACGGCTAAAGCAGACGGCTGGAGCACAAGCGGAGCCGCCGCTGACCTTGATGAAGGCTTCGATGATGACAGCTCATTAAAAGCGTCCCGCACAAATGCATCACAAGCCAATGCGGCCGCAAAACAAACCGTTACATTAGGCCAAAGCGCGGACGATAAGCCGGTATATATCACGCTGACAGGGATGTCCAAGGCTGACGGCGTAAAATTAACGAACGACAATGATTACGCGCTTCAGGCTGACGTCACTTATGCGGACGGCACGACAGGCGTATACACCGCCAAATTCCCGCAGGGGACACAGGAATGGAACCGGGCAGCGGCAGTCATCCCGAAAAACAAAGCCGATCAATAAAATCGAAATCAGCATTCTGTTCCAAAAAAGCGCCACAGGAACGGCGTGGTTTGATGATATCCGTTTAATCGAAGGAAGCATCCTGACGAAAAACACCTATGACGAAAAAGGAAACTACGTCACAAAAGAAGAAGACGAACTAGGGTATGCAAGCACTGCTTCATATGACGAGACTGGAAAGAAAATGTCTGAAACCGACGCGAAAGGCGAAACAACCGCCTACGAATACGATCAGGCCGACCAGCTGACAAAGCTGACCCTGTCAAACGGCACATCCATCCTTCACAGCTATGACAAGGAAGGAAATGAGCTGACAAAAACGATTCGGGCCGGCGCAGATCAGACCTATCAATATGAATATGACGTCATGGGCAAGCTCGTCAAAACAACCGACCCGCTCGGCAATGTACTGAAGAGTGAATATGACGCCAACAGCAACTTGACGAAAACCGTTTCCGCCAACGGAAATGAAGTGTCGCTGACCTATGACGGCACCGATCGGGTTAAGTCAAAAGCGTATAACGGCACTGAAAAATATAACTTTACCTATGACAAAAACGGCAATGAAACGTCTGTCACAAACAAAGAACAAAATATAACGAAAAAACGCACCTTTGACAACAAAAACCGCCTGACCGAATTAACCGACCGCGGCGGCAGCCAAAGCTGGACGTATCCGGCTGATTCGGATAAGCTGAAAACTTTCTCATGGAGCCACGGCGGCCAAAAAGGAACAAACAGCTTTACGTACAACAAACTTGATCAAATGATTGAAATGAAAGACGGCACTTCAGCCTATACATTTGATTATGATGAAAACGGCAATGTCCAGACATTCATCAGCGGCAATGAAGTCGGCACGAGTTTTTCATATGATGAGCGGAATCTCGTCAGCTCTCTTCATATCGGAACGAAAAACGGCGGCAGCATCTTCCGGGAAAGCTATGAATATGACGCCAACGGCAACCGCACGGTCATCGACAGCTCAGCGGGCGGAAAGGTGCAGTACGAATACGGCAAGCTCAACCAGCTCGTCAAAGAAACTCATGAAGACGGCACCGTCATTCAATATACGTACGACGGCTTCGGCAACCGGACAAACGTCACCGCCACAAAGGACGGCGCAAGCAAATCAGTCAACGCATCCTTCAACATCATGAACCAGCTGACGAAGGTGAATGACGAAGACCTGTCCTACGATAAAAACGGCAATCGCACATCCGACGGCAAATACACATATACGTGGGACGCGGAAGACAACCTGACCGCCGTCACGAAAAAAGGCGAAGACAAGCCGTTCGCAACATACAAATACGATGAAAAAGGAAACAGAATCCAAAAAACCGTCAACGGAAACGTCACGAACTACTTCTACGACGGAGACAGCTTGAATGTCCTGTATGAAACAGACGCAGACAACAACGTCACAAAATCATACACGTACGGTGACAGCGGCCAGCTGTTATCCTATACAAAGAACGGCAAGAAATATTTCTATCACTACAACGCACACGGCGACGTCATCGCCATCTCAGACAGCACCGGAAAAACTGTTGCCAAATATCAATACGATGCGTGGGGAAATCCGACAAAAACCGAAGCGAGCGACGAAGTAAAAGACAATCGCTACCGCTACGCAGGCTACCAATACGACGAAGAAACCGGCCTGTACTATCTCATGGCCCGCTACTACGAGCCAAGAAACGGCGTATTCTTATCACTAGACCCAGACCCGGGCAGTGATGGGGATTCATTGGATCAGAATGGATATGCATACGGAAACAACAACCCAGTCATGAACGTCGATCCGGATGGGCATTGGGTGTGGATGGTAGTAGGTGCTTTAATTGGAGGAGTCTCTTCTTACAAAGCAGCGAAGGCAAAGGGAGCAAGAGGTTGGAGGTTAGTTGGATCTGTAGCCTTAGGTGCTGCTGGCGGAGCAATCGGAGGAAACTATCTACGAGTAGGACGTACTCTATATAAGGCTGGAAAATTATCTAAAACATATTGGAATGCTAGAAAAGTCGCAAAGGCAAACAAAGGTGTGATTAAGAGAGCTAAAACTAAGAAAGGTTGGGTAGTTACTACTAAAAAACATACAGTAAGATTAATGGGGAAGAATTCTGGTCAGCGAAAAAAACCTTACTATAGAATGTCAGTTAGAAATAAAGGTCCTTTAAATGCAAAAGGGCATTTCTCAAATAATCCTTATGAGACTCATATAAAGTTAAGATGGTCATCACATCGAAATATAAATAAACGCTTACGCAGTAAGTCACACAGATGATATTAGTATAAATGTATAGCTCTAAGTTTTGATCCATTTAGGGGTTAATAATAGCAATTAACATAGATAGAGATGCAGATGGTTATACAGGTGAATTATATTTACGTATATTTTCTAAGTTGCCATCTGCATTTTCAAACCTTTTTACTTAAATAAAGTGAGGAGAATGTTATTACATGAACAGTATTGAACAATGGATAGACTATATGAATCATGATGTTAATTGCTTTTTGCACGATATTAATTTTGAATACTTAGAGAATAGATTAACTCTTTATTTCAAGGTATATGATGGAGGAGAAAAAGCCACTTTAAAAGAAATTACATTTAAAGATGTAAACGGAGTTTATTTCGGTGTTAATAACAAGTTTGATAAAAATATGCCCAGTGATGCTAATTGGTACCTTGAGGAAATCAGTTATTTCAAAGAGGGAATTGGAAAAATGCAAAATGGTATATTAGGTGATCAAGTCTCAAGTGCTAATTTTCTTATAGAAATTAACGGAACTTTACTTGCCATAGAATGTAAATATATATACTTTGATTCTAAAGAATATCAAGTGTTTAATTATCACGAGAAAACTGAAAAAAATCAAAGGGGTCATATAGTGGCTGGAATCAAGAAAATCTTTTCAAGGAGGGAGGATTCAGGTGAATAATCCATTACAAAAGCTACTGATTGATTCGGAATGCATCGTATTAAAAACAGATTTTCATTTCTTTAAAAAAGAGTTTATTCTTCATTTGGAAGTGAATACGAAAGGAAAAAAGCAACAGCATTGTATTGAATTCAAAAATGTATCATCATTATTTTTTTATGCGGGCAAGGAATCATCTTTAGATGGAGTCAATGCAGAGAAAAGATGGAGGTTACATTCGTTCTCATGCTATCCTCAGGGGATTGGAACAATATATCACCCTTTAATTGAAGATTATGAATCGAATGCAAACATTTTGATTGGGATTAACGAAGCAGTCTATGCAATTGAAACCGAACGGGTGATCTTTGATTCAACTGAAATATATGCATCAGATAAAGATTGATCGTAACGAATAATTTATCTAGATGGTTTTGAAAGGTAATTCCTCTTTTGTGAGGTCTGGCTTTACATTTGTCTTAATAAAAAAGAGGCAGGAGATGACCATGTACAAAACCATTAATGAATGGGTAGATTACATAGATGGGGGGTGCAGTGTCCTTCATTTAGATTTTAATGTGTTTAAAAAAGAACTCTCATTTGATATTAAGGTTTTTGAAAGTGAAGCTGAATATACGCATAAAATATTATTTCAAAATACAGCATCTGTTTATTTTAGTGCAGATATTGGTGATATGAGATTAGAAAAAATAGATCCCGAAGAATACAATTGGCAAGTATTTGAGATGAGTTACCACCCGGAAGGAATCGGAAATCTATCAAATTCTGTAATTCCGGAATATCAATCAAATGCTAATTTTCTTATAAATATGAACAGCATGCTGATTGCTGTAGAGGCTGAAACAGTTCGCTTTGACGACCAATCATTTTATGCGTATCAGTCGAAATCATAAATAAACAAATAAGAGAGGTTCCCAGCCTCTCTTTTCTTACATAACGAAATCGTTCGCGGAGGCAAACATGAACACTCCTTTAAATTTACAAAAAGAATCATTGAGGGCTATAGGGAATCTGGATGTGATTAATCCGCTTAAATACAATTCGATTTATTCATGTGATCTAGTGAGTAAAGATACTTTTTCTCAATTAATGAATGACTTAGAGTTCGAAACAGCTCTAATAGAAGTAATGGCATTTCCTTCTTTTATTGAAGAATGGAAGAAGAAGGTTGAAAAGAAAATGATACATATGAATACTGTATCGAAAAAGTTCATTCATATTGAATGTGCCCTAACCAAAGAAGAATTGATGGCAGATCACTTATTAGATGAATTATATTTTTTAGCATCGATCAATGACTTTGTTGTTATAATAGCAAATCCTGCCAAAAATAAGTCCTATATGAACCTGAACACTCAAAAGGTTGATGTAACTACTGAAAATAATGAAAAAATCATTTGGTTTGAATACGATGCAGCAGATTTATATATCATTGATTAATTTAATATAAATTTCAGGTTCCTAATCAACGGAGTGTTGCTGATGTTAGAACTTACCGCGGAGCGTGTTGGGTCATATGAAAGGGAAAATATCATTTATTTCAATGCGGGTCGGGATGATCAAGTGTTTATTGTGTCCGTGCACGATCACAAAGTAATATTGGAGGTTATGAAAGGCAGCTCTCTTTTAATCAAAAAAGAGTTACACGGATTTTCTGAAGATGCCCATTTCTATCTGGTTGATTCGTATGATAACACAATCGTTATCGTTTACCTGGAAAATCATACGTGTCAATTAGCCGTATACTGCGTAAACAGTAATAAAATCAATCCGATTTGTTCTTTTCTATTAAGCGCCAATGTATTTCATCTGGGTGAGGATGGATTATTATGGATCGGATTAACGGACGAGGGTATGTATGATGAGAGAAATCCTCAAGGAAAAGCGATATTTGCTTTTCATGCAGAAGACAGAACGTTTTATTTTGAAGACGATTTTAAAGAAATGATGCATGAATGCTATGCCGTACAATCGATCAAATCTGATTTGTATGTATGTTTCGAGGGAGAGGATTGCTGTGTCATCGGGCATTATCAGATTGGACGGGATAGAATTCGTACTGTTGCAGAATATGTGCTGGACGGCGATCAATACTCCTATTGTGATCAGCTATCCGTTTCGAAAAAAAGGGTGCTGCTGATTCAGAGTCATGAGGATACCCTATTTACATTTCATGAAGAGCACAAAGGCTTATCAGAGACTGACGTCATGATACACGGTATTGATAGAAAAGGAGAAACAACGTACAGAGCCGTACAGGACCGTATTTTTATCTTTAGTGATAACGATTTATATCTGGTAAAGTATTGATCAATCCTATGCAGATGGCTTTTTTCAGCCATCTGCATATCATTTTACAGAGTGAACGATCGATATAAATAAAATACCATCCAAGACTCAAGGGGTAATTATATGAAAATAAAAATGAATAAGATAGTCGAAGAATCAGTAAAAGGATGTTTTTGTCATTTTGATAACTGCGGGCGTCTGTATCTCGGACGGCATCAGAATGGCGGGCTTTCGATTACGATCATCGATGAATCAGGTGATATTCGAGTGATTCTGAGATGTTAAGATCCAACAGATATTCTTTAAATAATGACGTCATCCGAAACCTGAAATTATACAAAAAAGAATTAGAGGGGCCGCTGCCTTCAGATACAGGGAGATTCGAAGAAGACTTTGAGGGTGCTGCCTGTGCTGGGGATTTTTATGAATACTTCGCACTTATCTGCGGCGGCTTAGATTTTGTGTTGGCGAATAAACAAATGCCTGCACGGCAGCGTAAAGCCTTATATAAATCCTTTTTTGAGCTGTATCCGCAATATGCGCAGCTGAAAAACGCTTTAACAGATTATCCGGAGCTCAGCCGGGAAATCGGGCGGCACGAACGGGCCAGGAGGCTGTTAGTCAGCATTTTAAACAAGAAATGAAAGGCAGGCTTCTAACGTGAAAGAACCCACAAGAGCAGAATGTCTGAAGAAGGCTGGTCTGATCCTGAACGGTCAAGCGGCGAGGAAAGAAGTGTCGGATTGGGCGTGCGAGTACGTGGCTGCAGATGATCCGGCGGTTGAGGACGAAACCGTTTGGGAGATGCTCGTATATTTGAGCGGGTTTGATCTGAAAGATTCGCCTGATTCGTATCTGCATACGAAAGAAGAATTAAAAGATTGGATGCAGACATATAAAGAAATTCATGGGGGGGTGTAAGATTCATTTGAGTCAGACATGCCAATTCAGCTGAAAAAAAGGAGGCACAAAATGGAGTGGCACAAACATGAGAAAGCAGTTCTACTGAGGCCGGATGATCTTGAAAGCATCACCGACATCCATCTGGATATCAGCCCGATCGACGGCGGCTGGGAATCGATCCGCTACTATGTCGATGACGGGGAAGGAAGCATGAGCTTTTATTGCGCCAAATGGGTCGTGCTTGACATGAAGAAAAAGCACTCCCCCCGAATGGCCCGGCAAAACGTCAGGGTAAAGCGGCGGCATTTCGCGTATAATGAGGGGAGCCGGACAGAGAAGGAGTTTAGTCATGAATGAGTTTAATGAATATGCGATCAGCCCCGAGATCCGACGGGCGCTGAATGGCTTGCAATACACCGAGCCGACTGAAGTGCAGCGGCGCGTCATCCCCGCCGCGCTGCAAAAAAAAGACCTCGTCGTCAAATCGCAGACGGGCAGCGGCAAAACCGCGGCTTTCGGCATTCCGATCTGCGAGCTTGCGGAGTGGGAGGAAAACAAACCGCAGGCGCTGATTTTAACGCCGACCCGCGAGCTTGCGGCGCAGATTAAAGAAGATATCACGAATATCGGCCGTTTCAAACGGATAAAAGCCACGGCGGTTTTCGGAAAAGCTTCTTTTGACAAACAGAAAACCGAACTGAAGCAAAAAAGCCACGTCGTTGCCGGAACGCCGGGGCGTGTGCTTGATCATATAGAGAAAGGGACGCTGCCGCTTGAACGGCTGGCGTATGTAGTGATTGACGAAGCGGATGAAATGCTGAATATGGGATTTATTGAACAGGTGGAAGCCATCATTCAGCATCTGCCGAAAAACAGAGTCACCATGCTGTTTTCAGCGACGCTGCCGGATGACGTCGAGAAGCTGAGCCGCACATATATGAAAGACCCTGAATTGATTGAAGTAAAAGCGGAAGGCCTGACGACAAAAGACATTGCGCATTTTGTCACCAGAACAGAAGAAGAGGACAAAACATCTTTGCTGCGTGATGTCCTGATCACCGAAAACCCGGACAGCTGCATCATATTCTGCCGGACAAAAGAAAGAGTCATCCAGTTAACCGATGAGCTGGACAGGCTGGGCTACCCTTGCGATAAAATTCACGGCGGCATGGTGCAGGAAGACCGCTTTGACGTCATGAATGAATTCAAGCGCGGCGAGTTCCGCTATCTCATTGCGACCGACGTTGCCGCCAGAGGAATTGATATCGAAAACATCAGCCTCGTCATCAATTATGATATTCCGCTTGAAAAAGAAAGCTATGTGCACCGCACCGGCAGAACGGGCCGCGCCGGGCACCGCGGACGGGCCGTCACGTTTGTGACGCCGTCTGAATCGCGGTTTCTGAATGACATTGAGACATATATCGGTTTCCGCATCCAGAAGCGGGAGGCGCCGTCCGAGAAAGAAACAGCGGAACGGAAAGCGGCTTTTGCAGAAAAATTGAACGCCCGCCCCGATGTCAAAACAGACAAAAGCGAACAGTTAAACAAAGACATCATGAAGCTGTACTTTAACGGCGGGAAAAAGAAAAAACTCAGAGCGGTCGATTTTGTCGGAACGATTGCGAAAATCGACGGCGTTTCAGCCGATGATATCGGGATTATCACGATTTTGGACAACGCATCGTACGTCGAGATTCTGAACGGCAAAGGTCCGCACGTTCTTGACATCATGAAAAATACGACGGTCAAAGGCAAAAAACTGAAAGTCCATAAAGCCAAGAAATAAAAAAGAAAGCCTGCCGCGCGCAGGCTTTTTTTACGCCGTCTCCTCGGGGACGAACGCAAGGATGCCAATCCCGATTACAAACAAAATGATCAGGCTGAACACGGCGGCTGACGAATTTCCGGTCAGCTGGGCGGTGACGGCAATCAAAAGCGGGCCGATAATCGAAGCGAACTTGCCGAAAATATTATAAAAGCCGAAAAACTCATTGGCGTTCTGTTTGGGGACAAGCTTGGCAAAGTAAGAGCGGCTCAGCGCCTGAATACCTCCTTGGGAAGTGGCGACAAGCATAGCCAAAACCCAGAAATCAAAAGCGGAATCCATAAAATAAGCATACGTGCAGACAATCATATACACGCCAATTCCGGCATAAAGCATCGTTTTTCCTTTAAACCGTTCGGCCAGCCGTCCGTACAAAATCGAAAAAGGCGCGGCGACGACCTGTGTGACAAATAAAACAATCAGCAGATTTGCCGCGCTGATGCCGAGGTCAGCCCCGTATGACGTGGACATCGTAATGATGGTGCCGACCCCGTCGATGTAGAAGAAATAGGCGAGCAGAAACAAAAACAGCGCCCGGTGCTTCCTGATCTGCTTCAGCGTGCCGGCCAGCCGTATAAAACTGCTGAGTACAAGCCGCGGCTCCCTCTCGATATAATAGCGCTGGCGGACGCGGAGAAGGAGCGGGATCGAAAACAGCCCCCACCATGCCGCCGTAATCAAAAAGGCAATGCGGCCGGCAGCCTGGGCGGACAGCGGAATCACCTCCGCTTGGGCTGAAAGAATGACGGCAATGCTGAGGAGAAAAGGGATCGTGCTGCCGATATAGCCCAGTCCAAATCCCCTGGCGGACACCATATTCATCCGCTCCTTTGCGGCCACATCAACGAGAAACGCATCATAAAACACATTAGATCCGGCAAAGCCGATCGTGGAAATCGTATAACAAATTAATAACAGCATCCAAGATTCGCCGGGAATCAAAGCCAGCGCGGCTGTGCCCGCCACACCGATCAGAAGAAAGAAGGCAAAAAACCGTTTCTTGCATCCTTTGTAGTCGGCAATCGTTCCTAAGACGGGGCCGAGCATCGCCAAAATAAAAGTCGCGGCGGCAATCGTATAGCCCAAATAAGCGGTAGAATCAGCCGCGCTGACACCGTTTTCCGCCGCCGCGGCTTTAAAAAACAAGGGGAAAACAGCCGTCATAATAATGACCGAATAAGCTGAATTGGCCCAATCATACAGCATCCAGCTGCTTTCTTCTTTCGAAAACCGTTTCATCACACACGCTCCTTCCCAAAAACCGGTTCTCTGCATTATATGCGCCTCATCCGCATCGTTGGACAAAGATTTCTGAACGGCGTTTTCTGATTGACCTGGAGATATTGAACTAGTTCAAAGGTGTAGCAGGTAAATGGTCAGGCGGGAGGGAGACAGAATTGAACATTGCGAAAGTCATTAATAATAATGTTGTCAGTGTGCTCAAAGAAGGCAATCAGGAATTGGTCCTCATGGGCCGGGGCATTCCATTTTAGTTTCCTTGTATTTATTTTGTCTTACATTCACATATGACTTGGTTAAGGCAGGCAAAACCTAAATTACAATGAGCGCGGATCATTTCTGTTTGTGCTGTTGGTAATTTAGGTTTTTTTAAGATTCATTATTATCATTATTCTGACCGATGTTCCCTTTTAACAGAATCATGTATGATCGATAAAGAAATCGCTTTCAAAGAAAGGGGAATGCCAACATGTTTTATCGTATGAAACGAGTGCTGCTGCTTCTTGTCACTGGATTGTTTTTGAGTTTGTGTGCGATCACTTCTACTGCATCAGCTCAAACAGGCGGATCGTTTTTTGAACCTTTTAACAGCTATAACTCCGGATTATGGCAAAAAGCAAATGGTTACTCCAATGGAGATATGTTCAACTGCACGTGGCGTGCAAATAATGTATCAATGACGTCATCAGGTGAAATGCGATTGGCGCTGACAAGCCCGTCTTATAACAAGTTTGACTGCGGGGAGAACCGCTCCGCTCAAACCTATGGCTATGGACTTTATGAAGTCAGAATGAAGCCGGCTAAAAACACAGGGATCGTTTCATCGTTCTTCACTTATACAGGTCCAACGGATGGTACTCCTTGGGACGAGATTGATATCGAATTTTTAGGAAAAGACACGACGAAGGTTCAATTTAATTATTATACAAATGGAAAGGGAAATCATGAGAAGGTCGCGGATCTCGGATTTGATGCGGCCAATGCCTATCATACGTATGCGTTCGATTGGCAGCCAAACTCTATTAAATGGTATGTCGATGGGCAATTAAAACATACTGCGACAAGCCAAATCCCGACAACACCGGGAAAGATCATGATGAACTTATGGAATGGGATAGGTGTCGATGACTGGCTCGGTTCCTACAATGGTGTAAATCCGCTATACGCTCATTATGACTGGGTGCGCTATACAAAAAAATAATGTACAGAAAAGGATTTCCGCCATCGGAAATCCTTTTTTAATTAAAACGAAATAATCCCAATCAAAAGCGCCGCAATCGTCATCACAATCGTTGTCCCCACGGCCCATTTAATAGTGAATTTTTGATGATCGCCAAAGCTGACGCCTGCCATTCCGACCAATAGATAGGTGGATGGCACAAGCGGGCTGAGCAGATGCACAGGCTGCCCCAGCAAGGAGGCTCTTCCGATTTCAGCGGCGTCTATTCCGTAAGCGGAAGCGGCTTCAGCGATGATGGGAAGCACACCGAAGTAAAAGGCGTCATTCGACATGAAAAAGGTGAAAGGCATGCTGGCAATCGCAGTGATCAAAGGCAGATGCGGGCCCATGGCATCAGGGATGAGGGAAACGAGAGAATGCGCCATCGCATCGACCATTTTTGTGCCGGAGAGAATGCCTGTGAATATGCCTGCCGCAAACACCATTGAGACAACGTTTAACGCATTACCCGCATGCGCTGAGATCCGTTTCTGCTGCTCTTTGACATTTGGATAGTTGACCATCAAGGCGATGGCGAACGCGGTCATAAAAAGAACAGGGATTGGCAGCAGGCTGGTGATCAGCGCGGCCATCAGAGCAACAGTCAGCAGCAGGTTAAACCATTGGAGAGCGGGACGCTTCAGCGGCGTCGCCTCCGGATCAGAAGACGGCGTGTGTTCAATCGAAATGATGCCGAGACGCTTCCGTTCTTTTTTTCCGAGGAGATAAGCAACGGCGATCACCCAGAGAACGCCGGCAATCATAGCGGGAATCAGCGGCGTAAAAACTTCTGACGTGTCCAATTTCAAGGAAGCCAAAACCCTCGCCGTCGGCCCGCCCCACGGAATAATATTCATCACTCCCGAACCGAGCATCGCAATTCCCGCCAGCATCAAACGGTTCATGCCGAGCCGTTTGTAAAGGGGCAGCATTGCCGCAATCGTAATCATATACGTTGTTGTTCCATCTCCGTCCAGCGAAATGGTCATCGTCAGAACCGCTGTGCCGATGGCGATTTTTAACGGATCCCCTTTGACAAGTGATAGAATTTTGGCAATGAGGGGATCAAACAGACCTGAGTCAATCATAATGCCGAAATACAGGATGGCGAATAACAGCATGATCCCGGTAGGAGCGAGGTCTGTAACGCCCTGAATCATCATCCCGCCGAGATCTTTGCCAAATCCGCTGATCAGGGCAAACACAACAGGAACGACAATCAAAGCAATAAGAGCGGAAAGCCGGTTAGACATAATAAGATACATAAAGACAATCATCATCACAAAACCGAGTATGGCAAGCACGATATGACCTCCCCTGTTCAACAGTTGTATTAGTAAGCGCTTTCACAATTTATTTCTGTGAAAATGGCTTATTTCAAAATGTGTATGACCGCATATGTAAATACAGACCTAAAATCCTAATGAGCGGATCAGCAGTTTATATGAAGAACGCCGCGGGTAAATGTGCTGTAGAATGTTTCGTTTTAAAAGGGGGAACTGACATGAGTGATGATCAAAACAAACGAGTAAATGAACACTCAAAGGACGAACAGCTGGAGCAGTACCGGTCTGATAACAGCGGCAAAAAAATGACGACCAATCAGGGGCTTCGCGTGTCTGAGGATGAGCATTCTTTAAAAGCGGGCGTCCGCGGCCCCACGCTGATGGAGGATTTTCATTTTCGTGAAAAAATGACGCACTTTGACCACGAGCGGATTCCGGAACGGGTCGTTCATGCGCGCGGGTACGGCGTTCATGGGCATTTTCAGGTGTACGAACCGATGACGGAATATACACGGGCGAAATTTTTGCAGGACCCGTCCGTCAAAACGCCTGTTTTCGTCCGTTTCTCAACAGTGGCGGGCTCCAAGGGATCAGCCGACACCGTCCGTGACGCCAGGGGATTTGCGACGAAGTTTTATACTGAAGAAGGGAACTATGACCTCGTCGGAAACAATATTCCGGTGTTCTTCATTCAGGACGCGATCAAATTCCCGGATCTCGTTCACGCCATAAAACCGGAACCGCACAATGAAATGCCGCAGGCTGCGACGGCTCATGATACGTTCTGGGATTTTGTCGCAAACAATCCTGAATCCGCGCACATGGTCATGTGGACGATGTCTGACCGCGGCATCCCGCGAAGCTATCGGATGATGGAGGGCTTCGGCGTGCATACGTTCCGTTTCGTCAACGAGAAAGGAAAAGCGCGCTTTGTAAAATTCCACTGGAAACCTGTGCTGGGCGTTCATTCCCTCGTATGGGATGAAGCGCAGAAAATTGCCGGGAAAGATCCCGATTTCAACCGCCGCGACCTGTGGGAAACGATTGAAAACGGCGGCAAAGTCGAGTATGAGCTCGGTGTTCAGATGATTGACGAAGAAGATGAATTTAAGTTTGATTTCGATATCCTTGATCCGACGAAGCTGTGGCCGGAGGAGTTGGTTCCCGTCAAGCTGATCGGAAAAATGACCCTCGATCGCAATCAGGACAATGTCTTTGCGGAAACGGAACAGGTCGCCTTTCACCCGGGAAATGTCGTGCCGGGCATCGATTTCACCAATGATCCGCTTCTTCAAGGCCGGCTTTTCTCTTATACAGATACACAGCTCATCCGTCTTGGCGGGCCGAATTTTCACGAGATTCCGATCAACCGGCCGGTCTGCCCGTTCCATAACAACCAATACGACGGCTACCACCGGATGACGATTAATAAGGGCCCTGTCGCCTATCATAAAAATTCTCTGCAGAACAATGATCCGTCGCCGGCCTCAGAAGAAGAAGGCGGATACGTTCATTACCAGGAAAAAGTAGAAGGCAGAAAAATCCGCCAGCGCAGTGAGAGCTTCAATGACTATTTTTCTCAGGCCAAGATGTTCTGGAACAGCATGTCTCCCGCCGAGAAAGAACATATCATCTCCGCGTTCTGTTTTGAAGTCGGAAAAGTGAACAGCAAGGATGTGCAGCAGCAGGTGGTTGATGTCTTCAGTCATGTCGACGCCGGGCTTGCCGAGCGTGTTGCGAAAGGAATTGGCGTGAACCCGCCGCCGAAGGACCGTGAATCTGATGAAACGTTCACTTCCCCTGCCTTAAGTCAGGAAAACACGGTGAAGACGGCAGCGACAAGGCAGGTTGCGGTTTTAACCGACCACGGGTTTTCTGATGAGAAAGTCAAACAAGTGCTTGACGTATGCAAACAGGCGGGAGTCAGAGCCGATATCATCAGCCCCGCGCTTGGGACCGTGAAGGGAGAAAACGGCACGGAGCTCGAAGCGTCAGCCACTTTCCTGACAGCGGATTCCGTCCTGTACGACGCTGTTTTCATTCCGGGCGGAAAACAAAGCACAGACAGCCTCAAAGCCCAAAAATCGGCCAGAGACTTCGTCAGCGAAGCCTTCAGCCATTACAAAGCGATCGGCGCCTCCGGTGAAGGAAAAGAACTTCTCGCCCTCGCCGCCGGAACCGAAAACGGCCCCGGCCTTGTTCCGGACGGAAACTGCGAACAATTTCTGAAAGCCGTGGCAGCGCATCGGCATTGGGACAGAAACATATAAGAATGAAAAAGCGCCTTTTATGAAGGGGGCGCTTTTTTCTTGTGAAAGTGAAATATCTGAGGAGAAAACGAAAATTGCTTCCGTGCAAATCCGTACCTTCCGCTGTCCGGGACATTCAGACAACAGTTTTAGAGAGTCAGGGCATGCGCCATTTAAAGCAGGCGGGTTGATGAAATAATATGTTTCACCCTCTTTGGTTTACTTCCGCTCTGTGTTTGTGTATCTTAGGGGTAGATTTTCTGGAGGAGCGAATGATAGTGAAGCCGTTTACCGAAAAACAACTTGAAGAATATTACCGGCGTGACGAAAACATGATGATTTTGGTGTTTGCCCAATGGTGCGTCAATCATGACCTTGATCCGATGGCCATTTACAGCAAGGCTTACCCCGGACAGCCTTTAAACGAAGAGCTGCGAAAAACGGCTGAAGAACTTGTCGTGCCGAAGGAGGAATCAGAACCGATTCCTGATCAAACCGTTATCGGCGTTTTGGAGATGTTCGGCAACTCCGATTTGGCGGAAGCCGTTTATGAAGCCATTGCGCAAAGACCTTCACGGTAAAAGAGGCGTGGATTTTCCATGTCTCTTTTTTTCATGGAGAAAATGTGAAAGAAGGCCCAGAAACAATTTGCTGATCTGCGCTGTCTATAGAGTGTAACCCGTTTTCAAAAAGGGAACGGTAATGAAAAGGAGGAGTTGTGATGAAAAAGGCATTCAAAATGATGGCGGCCGTGCTCTTAACCGTGCTGACAGCCGCGCCGTTCGGAGGTTTCACGCCTTCAGCCGAAGCCGCGCAAACCGCAAAGCCCGTTGTCAAAAGCCATACGTATAAGCATGTAAAGCAGCTGACATACCCCGAGGTCACAAATACGGGAAACGCATCTTTTGAAAAGAAATTCAATCAGGACTTCAAGCGCTATATTGAAAACTCGTACCAAGAATATGTAAAAAACAAAAAAGACGGTGAGAAACAAGGCTACAAAGCGGAATACCAGGCAGATTTCAAGGTGAAGTATAATCAAGACGGCAAGCTCAGCATTCAGACGGAAGACTACAGTTACACAGGCGGCGCACACGGGCTGACATCCGTTCAGACCTTTAATTACGACTTGGCCGCAAAAAAACGGGTCACACTCGATAATGTGCTGAATACAAAAACGAAAGCTAACAATACGAGAGACTATCTTTACGGCTACATCAAGAAACATGATAATCTGTTCGATCAGGACGTCAAAAAACAAGAGATCATCCTGAATAACGAAAGACCTTTCTTCTTTACGAAAAACGGCATTGCCGTTGTGTTCGGACAATATGATCTCGGACCGTACGCGGCAGGAATCCGGGACGTTTTCGTACCTGCATCCGTCTATCAATAAAAAAAGCGATATCACTCCAAAACGGAGCGGTATCGCTTTTTTCTTTTACCAGACAAACAATCCGACAATCGCCGCGCTCAATAGGGAAACGGCAATTCCGCTGACAAGCAGCTTCCAGACGTTTTTTCCGATGATGGCTGATTTTTCACCATCAAGCAGAGATTGATAAGATCCGTAGATCATACCGATGGTGCTGAAGTTTGCGAATGATGTCAGGAATGTCGTAGCCACGGCAATCGTGTGCGGCGGAAGTGAATTCAGCTGCCCTTTCAGATCGGCCATTGCCACAAATTCATTTGTCGCGAGCTTGATGCCCATCAGCTGTGCGACATACATCGCGTCATGTCCGCCTAATCCGAGAAGGAAGGCAAACGGACTGAAGATGTATGAGAAAATCTTTTGAATGGTCAAACCGTGCACGAACAGTCCGAGTACGCCGTTTAACGCGGCCGTTAACGCCACATAGCCGATTACCATTGCTAAAATGACAATGACCATGTTCATGCCGACAAGCATACTGTTAGAAATCGTGGAGAAGAAGTCTTTTTTCTCCGCTTTTGAAGGAACGTAAATAATATCATCCTCTTTAGAAACGTCCACGGGATTCAGCATATTGGCGATTAAAAGCGCGTTTAAGCAATTCAGCGGGATGGCTGTAAACACATAAGTGGACGGAACCATCGTCAAGTACGATCCGATGATCGAGCCGCTGATGCTGCTCATGCTCATCAGCCCGAATGTCAGAAGCCGATTGTTGCTGACGGCGGCAAGCTGCTGGCGGATGACGGCTAAAGCTTCCGTATTTCCTAAAAACATCATCTGGATGGAGAAAAAGCTCTCCAGTTTCGGCAGACGGGATATTTTAGAAATCAGCCAGCCGATTTTATCAATGAGCCACGGCAGAATACCGAAATACGACAGCATATCAAAGAAGGTCACGACGAAGATAATCGGCAGCAATGCGCTGAAGAAAAAATCAACCGTCGGGTTCGCCATGACAGACGGAAAAGCGAACGCAATCCCTTGACTGGCGCAGGAAATCAGCCATGTAAAGAACGCGCCGATCTTCCCGATGACAAAGCCGCCGATTTTTGTCCCTAACATAAACCAAGTAATCAGAAACTCAAAGACGAGGAGCATGACAATCGGACGCCATTTAATCTTCTTCTTGTTGGGAGAGCATAAGAAAACAACAGCCATGACAACAATGAGACCGACAATGTTCAATAAAAAGTACATGTGAGCAACTCCTATAAGGGTATTATGGAAATAAAAAAAGCTCTTATTCGTCACAAATTCCTGAAAGCCAGAAAGTGTGATAAATAAGAGCCAAAAGAAAAGAATAGACAGCGTCATATGCTTTTCACTCGTTCAAATTTATGCAAACTTTCTTGTAGTCTAGTCTTTTACGGCACTAGGTAGAAACAATCAGACCATATTACTGATCATATACAAGAATAACGATATTACATGAGATAGCAGTATTTTATCGTTTCAATTTTTGAAAATCAACCTTTTTAGATATTTTCAAAATAATAAATTTATATTATAAATAAAGAAAATAAAGGATGTCTATAAGTAATTGGATAATAAAGGTATAAAAAACTCCTAAAAACCGTTCCGGTTCATTGTAAAGACGGGATGCAGCTGATAAAATGGATCTGAGGGCACAGCCTTCAAAAGACGGCAGAAAAGGGGTCATTTTCGTGATCATCCAGTTCATTCGTTACAGATAATGAGAGGTATAGATAAATAGGTTAAACCTTCCAATTCGGCAAGGTTTATTTGTCTATGCCTTTTTCATTTCATCGGAATAACGAATGAATGAGGTGTTTTTTTGACGTCTATAAAAAGAAAACGCGCGGAATTACTGCAATCATGTCAATCCGTGTTCAGGTGTCCGCTATGCCGGTCGGCCATGGCGGTCTCACAATACCGAAGCTTGATTTGCGGACAGGGGCATACATTTGATATATCAAAGCAGGGATATGTGAATTTCCTCAATAAATCGGTCAAAACCCGCTATGACAGGCAGCTGTTCGAAGCGAGACGCGAGCTTTTTGACAGCCGGGAATTTTTTGCTCCGGTTCAAAAGGAGATCGCCGCCATCATCACCCATATTCAATCTCCGCAAAAACCGGCGGCGATATTGGATGCGGGATGCGGAGAAGGCTCTCATTTAGCCGCCGTATGCAAATTGCTTCAGCCCGCTTTTTCCGTGACGGGAATCGGCATTGATCTCTCGAAAGAAGGTGTGCTGCATGCCGCAAAGGCCTTCGGGAATCATTTGGTTTTTGCCGTCGCTGATGTGGCGGATGCGCCGTTTGCCGACAGCTGTTTTGATGTCGTGATGTCTGTTTTATCACCTTGGAATTACAAGGAATGCAGCAGACTTTTACGAAAGGGCGGCACAGTCATTAAAGCGGTGCCGCGGCGTGATTATTTGAAGGAGGTAAGGGAATTTTTCTTCGGAGACAGCCCTCGGCGGAAAGACACCGCCGATTCTGCGGCCGGACGATTCCAAGCGGGCTTTCAAACCTTTGAGCGCAAACGGCTGTGTTACACGAAGACCTTAGCGCAGCCTGACCTCGAGCGGCTTGTGAAAATGACGCCCTTAACATGGAAATGTACTGATGACAGCATCCGGCGGTTTATCAGCCGGAAAGAGGCTGCTGTCACGATAGATATCGATATTTTAATCGGAACCGATCCGCTGTAAAACGGAAAAGACACGCTAGTCGCGTGTCTTTTTTTTATTTCCAGACTTCTCCGGCAATGTTGACGACATGGCGCAGTTTCGCCCATTGCTGTTCTTCTGTGATCAGGTTTCCTTCCTCAGTGGAGGCGAATCCGCATTGCGGGCTGAGGCAAAGCTGGTCCAGGCTGACATATTGTGAAGCTTCTTCAATCCGGCGTTTAATCGAGTCCTTGTCTTCAAGTTCGCCATGTTTCGACGTAATCAAGCCAAGCACAAGCTGAAGATCAGAGCGTTTGACATAACGGAGCGGTTCAAAGCCGCCGGAGCGGGAATCATCATATTCCAGGAACAATCCGTCAAGATCAAGCCCGTCAAAAATCGTTTCAGCCGCTGCATCATAGCCGCCTTCAGCCGTCCATGTGGATTGGAAGTTGCCGCGGCAGATATGCATCGTAACCTTCAGATCGTCAGGGCGGTCCTTGATGGCGTCATTAATGGATGCGGCAAACAGCTTGCGCAGCTCATCCGGCGTTGTGCCGAAAGCTTCAATCTGACGAAGCCCCGCTTCTGATAAGAAAACGGCCCATGCGGTGTCATCGAGCTGAAGGTAGCGGCACCCGGCGTCATAGAAAGCTTGAATTGCTTTTTTATACGCCTTTGACACATCGTGCTGAAATTGTTTGTAATCATTCTGGTAAGACGCTTTTTCCAATTTTCCGCGGAAAAACAGCATATTCGGACTTGGGATGGTCATTTTCGGAACAGCATCGCCGGCAATGCTGTGCAGGAATTTATAATCTTCGAGCATCGGATGCTGAGAAAAATCGATATCTCCCGTTACTTTAATGCCGCGCGCTTTCGTCTGTACGTTGTGAAACTGAATGCCGCTTTCAGGCGTAAACGCTTCAACGCCGTCTAAATTTTCGAGAAAATCAAAATGCCACCAGGCCCGGCGGAATTCGCCGTCAGTCACGACATTGAGGCCGGTTTCTTTCTGCTTTTTCACACTGCGGATGATTTCTTTGTTTTCGATTTCGCGCAGCTGTTCTGCCGAAATCTCACCCGCCGCTCTTTGCAGGCGGGCTTGCTTCACAGCTGCCGGCCGCAGCAGGCTTCCGACCTGGTCCGCGCGAAACGGCGGGTTTTTTCTTAGAAGCGTATGCAATGGTTGTTCTGTGTTTTGCTGTGACATGAACGATTCCTTCTTTCCTGATGAAATATAAAAAAAACTCTTCCCTCGGATAGGGAAGAGCTTGCGTCCGCAAATCTCAACCTTATCTTCAGGATTTAGCACCATTCTGCTGAACAGCGGTTGCCGGGTATCATAGGGCCAGTCCCTCCACCTCTCTTGATAAGGAAATATGCTATTTTTCAGAATAAACTGTAATACTCTTAATCTTAGTATATTATCTTATATTGTCAATATATTTCGATAAATATTTTTATTTATCACCCTCAAATAGAATCATATCTATCACAATGGCGATCGCGAGACAAAGAACGATATCCTCTTCCTTTTCAATCTGCAAATGATAGGAATCGCCCCAGCTCATCCATGATTTGGTGACGGTCATCCGGTTTGATTTTCCGTCTGTCACTTGAAAATTCCGGCCCCACACATCGCCGGTAAGATCCCAGCCGAGTCCGGAAATTTCAAATTTCGGTTTGAAAAACGTGACTTTCTTGATGACTTGGCAGACGGGTTTGCCGCTGACGGAAATCTCGTAACGGGGAACGAGCGACATCAGTTTCTGATTGACGCTGGCGAGCGTGCGGCCGTCCAAATCAGTCAGCTTCAGTTCATCACCGAATGAAAACAGCTTTCCTTCAACATTGTAGACTTCTTTTCCGCTTTCAAGAAACACTTGAAAACGATTCTTAAACGTCAACATTCGCTCTTTGATATAAAAATGGTACATAAAAAAACTCCTTTTTTATGTTGTACGAAAAAAGGAGGCGGTTGGTTTCATATCGGCCGGGTGCATAAAAAAAAGGCTGCCGATTTTGCGGCAGCTGTCGTTTTTATGATAGCGGCATCCGGCGTTTTTGGCGGATCGCATTTAAATCAATGATGTTATTCGTGTCGGCAGCTGTCACCAGCGGGCTTGTCTTTGGCGTTTTCCGGCGGTTGTCCTTACTGAAAGAGAAAACAAGATACCCTGTCAAAGCAGCAAAAATAAGTAGCATCATTTTACATACCTCCCAAAAAAAGTTTTGGTATTATTATTGTACGAAAAAACAAACGAAAAGTATTCAAACAATTGTCACTTTTTTAAAAAATAACGTCATTTTCCGTAAAAATGACTATGGGTTGAAGAAATTTTGCTCTTGTTGTGGTTCTATAGATTGTATCGGCTGATGAATGATGATCGTTTATATAACTTTTTCACTATTTTTTGTAAGTGTCTAATTAACTACTTCAGTGTTTTCGTTTGCCTTGTGTTATTCAGTACCCTAAAAAACCTTATGATATGCAAAATAACTGCTTCTAACAGATGACTGCAAGTTGACAGCGCTTTCTTTATTTTTTTAAAGAAAACGAGATGTTATCTTAAAAAAATCGTTTGAACATTTTCCGCAGTTTTTTAAAAGGGTTTGATTTTGTCTCCAGAACACGCGGGTCTTTTAAGGTTTTTTTCAATTCTTTCGCTACAGTCCCTCTTGCCATAGTCTTCACTCCTTCTTTCCAATTCATACCTTATATACGGAAAGAAAGAAGGAAAGGTTTCATGTGAAAGAAAAAAACCAAAGCAGGGGGCTTTGGTTTTAAGCGCGCTCTTCAAAGAGCCTGGCGATTTCAACAATGACGTTTACCGCCTTTTCCATATGATCGACGGAAATGTATTCATATTTTCCGTGGAAGTTTTGGCCGCCCGTAAAAATGTTCGGTGTCGGCAGTCCCATGTAAGAGAGCTGTGATCCGTCGGTTCCGCCCCGGATCGGTTCGATAATCGGTTCGATGTCGAGGTTTTTCATGGCTTGATAGGCGACATCGACTATCTCTTTGACCGGTTCGATTTTTTCTCTCATGTTGTAATATTGATCACGCAGTTCAAGCTTGATGCTTTCGTTGCCGTATTTGGCCGCCAGCGCATCGGCGGTTTTCTGCATATATTCTTTTCGTTCTGCAAAGCGGTCTCTGTCAAAGTCTCTGATGATGTACGACAGGGCGGCTTCAGAAACGTCTCCGTTCATGGAAAGTAAATGATAGAAGCCTTCATACCCTTCCGTATATTCCGGCGCTTCTTCTTTCGGCAGCGCGTGATGAAATTCCATCGCGATTTTTGAAGCGTTGACCATTTTGTTTTTCGCCGTTCCGGGGTGGACGCTTTTTCCGTAACAAGTAAGCTTTGCGGCTGCTGCGTTAAAGCTTTCATATTGCAGTTCGCCGAGGGGGCCTCCGTCTATCGTGTAGGCGAATGCGGCGTTGAAGCGGCCGACATCGAATTTGTGAGGGCCTCTGCCGATTTCTTCATCAGGCGTGAACGCGACCCGGATCGTTCCGTGTTTGATGTCCGGATGTTTGATCAAGTACGCCATTGCCGTCATGATTTCAGCAATGCCCGCTTTGTTGTCGGCTCCGAGCAGCGTCGTGCCGTCTGTTGTGATCAGCGTCTGGCCTTTATAGCGGGAGAGCTCCGGGAATTGCTCAGGCGACAGGACGACATTGAGTTTGTCATTCAGAACGATATCATGTCCGTCGTAGCTCTCAATAATCTGAGGATTCACATTTTTTCCGGTAAAATCGGTCGCGGTGTCCACGTGAGCCAGAAAACCGACAGTCGGCACGTCTTTATCCGTATTCGCCGGCAGAGTCGCCATGACGTACCCATTGTCATCGACTGTGATGTCTGTCATGCCGATCGACTTTAATTCATCTGCCAGCATGTTGGCCAATGTCAGCTGGCCGGGGGTTGAAGGGCAGTTTTCATTGTTTTCGTCAGACTGTGTATCGACTTTTACATAAGAGGTAAAGCGTTCAATGATTTCATTTTTCATACCGTCATCTCCTTTGTCTTATCTTACCATGCGCGGGGGAGGGATTTCTATTTCGCAACCGTTTTGAATCGAGGGCTCTGTGTTTTACGCGAATGAAAACAAATTATGAAGAAACGATGACTAAACGATTAAACTTTTTGGAAATGGATGATTGAGGAAGAAAAAACCGATATAATATGGTCAATTCATTCAATAGAGGAGGCTTTCTTCATGGCGATTTTAGTGACAGGCGGAGCGGGTTATATCGGAAGCCACACATGTGTCGAGCTGTTAAACGGCGGCTATGACATCGTGGTTCTGGATAATCTGTCAAATAGTTCACCGGAAGCATTGGAGCGTGTGAAAGATATTACCGGAAAAGGGCTTGTGTTTTATGAAGCGGATCTCCTTGACCGTGACGCCGTTCACCGGGTGTTTGCTGAAAATGAGATTGAAGCCGTCATTCATTTTGCGGGATTAAAAGCCGTCGGTGAGTCTGTGGCTGTTCCGCTCCGTTATTATCATAATAATCTGACGGGGACGTTTATTTTATGTGAAGCCATGCAGGCACACGGTGTGAAAAAGATCGTCTTCAGTTCTTCAGCGACGGTTTACGGCGTTCCGGAAACAACGCCGATCACTGAGGATTTTCCATTAAGCGCGACCAATCCTTACGGGCAGACAAAGCTGATGCTGGAACAGATTTTACGCGATCTGCATAAAGCGGACTCTGAATGGAGCATTGCGCTGCTCCGCTACTTTAATCCGTTCGGCGCGCACCCGAGCGGGCGGATCGGAGAAGACCCGAACGGCATTCCGAATAATTTAATGCCGTACGTCGCACAAGTCGCTGTCGGCAAGCTTGAGCAATTGCAGGTGTTCGGCAATGATTATCCGACAAAGGACGGCACCGGCGTGCGGGATTACATCCATGTCGTTGACCTTGCCGAGGGCCACGTCAGAGCGCTTGAGAAGGTGCTGAACACAACAGGCGCGGATGCCTATAATCTCGGCACGGGAAGAGGCTACAGCGTTCTTGAGATGGTCAAGACGTTTGAAAAAGTATCAGGAAAAGAAGTGCCGTACCGTTTTGCCGCCCGGCGCCCGGGAGACATCGCCGCATGCTTCGCAGACCCGGCAAAAGCGAAGGCTGAATTAGGATGGGAAGCAAAGCGCGGGCTTGAAGAAATGTGCGCCGACTCTTGGAAGTGGCAGTCCTCCAATGTGAACGGGTACCAAAAGGTGTAAAAAGAAAGAGACCTTCAAATGGTGAAGGTCTCTTTTATTACGGTCATTATTTAATTTTCACTTCAACATCGTTGCTGAACTTTAATTTCCAAGTGCCTTTAGAGTATGCGTTTTTATCAACTTCAAAAGCTTTTACGTCAGTAACTTTAATGTTCGGGTTCAAGTCACTTAAAATTTTACTGTTGTCTACTTTTGTTTCTGTTGCATAGCTTGAAGAAGCATCAATATCTGAATCATAGGATGTTCCTTTAGAATCTACTAATTTCGCTCTTGGAATGGAGAAAGAGCTTAACGGCTTGTTTGAAACATTTTTAACTGTGTATTGAACAGCTACGATAACGCCGCCGTCAGACGCTTTTTTCTCGACAAATTGAGAGCCTACTGAATCTCTTTTTTCCACTTTGGTAACAGTAACTTCAGTTTTCTCAGTCTTAACAGTGTCACCGATGTTATACAGTTTTTCCTTGGATTCCGCAGCTTTTGAAGACGCGGTTTTAGATGATGAAGATCCGCCTCCGCCGCCGAGGTTTACGAGAATGATAATAACCACTACTGCCAGAAGCAATGTGATAATTTTATGTCTCATAAAAAAGTTTCTCTGATCTTTACCGCAGTTTGGGCATTTTTTAACGCCTTTAGCGATTTCTTTGCCGCATGCCTTACAAGACACCAGGTTGCCTGCCATAATATTTCCTCCTATGTAAACTATTTCTTGAAAACTACATACTATAATGCCTGTAAAATAACCTATAGTCAATGATATTTTGAGAAAAAAAGTATTTTAATGATTTTTTAGTCATGTATTTTAAGGAGCTTTTTTAGTATCGGCAGATCGTTCGAATTTTTTATATGTTTAATGAAAAAAAGAGTGGTTGAACATGTTCGTGATTTCCCGTATAATCTTGAAAGATATACAAAAACTGAACATAAAAAACAGTGGTTTTCTAGGGTTCCGCAATGCTGAATTGGTCTGGACCGAGAGAAAACACACAGCAGGTTCCTGCTGTGACACGTTGGGATAAAAGCCCGGGAGTTTCTGCTCTTTTAATGAAGAGTGCTCTCCCGGGTTTTTTTGATTTTATATAAAGGGAGTGTCTGGGATGAAAAAGAGATTGCTGGATGTGCTGATGCTGATTATTGGGGCTTTTATCTTTGCTTTGGCCGTTAATTTATTCGCCATTCCGAATGATCTTGGAGAGGGCGGGGTAACGGGAATCACACTGATCTTGTACTATGTGTTTGAATGGTCGCCCGGGGTGACGAATATCATTTTGAACGGGATCTTATTGATTATCGGATATAAATTTTTAGACGGAAAAACAACGCTTTATACGATCATTACCGTTGTTGCCAACTCACTGTTTCTGCATCTGACGCATGATTGGCACTCGCCTTCACATGAACTCATTATTAATACTATTTTTGCGGGTGTGTTTGCCGGTGTCGGAATCGGGATCATTATTCGAGTCGGAGGCACGACTGCGGGTTCTGCCATTTTGGCGAGGATTGCGAACAAATATCTCGATTGGAATATCAGCTATGCGCTTTTGTTCTTTGATCTGATTGTCGTCTTCAGTTCTTATTTCATCATCGGTGCGGAAAAAATGATGTTTACCATTGTCATGCTGTACATCGGAACGAAGGTGATGGACTTTATCATTGAAGGCCTGAATACGAAAAAAGCGGTGACGATTATATCTGAGCATAAGCACGAAATCGCTGAACAGGTCAACACGCTTATGGACAGAGGGGTTACGCTGCTGTCGGGTAAAGGAAATTACACGGGGCAGTCGAAGGAAATTTTATATATCGTCATCCAGAAACAAGAGCTTTCCATGCTCAAAAAAATTATTAAAAGCTGTGATACAAAAGCGTTTGTCATTGTTCATGATGTGCGTGACGTCTTTGGTGAAGGCTTCGTCGATATCTCTAAATAAAAAAGGATCCCTCTGCCGGCGCGGAGGGTTTTTTCTTATGCCGGCAGAAGCGGTTATGATCCGTTTCCCGGGAAATAGCCTGAAAGCTGTTTCTTAAAACGAAGTGGATACAATCGGCCGGACGTTTTATACTGAAAATATGATAGAGCGATAGAGAGGAGCGCATATGAACCCGTTATTGGCAATTTACCCGAGGGCTGTGTTGTCTGATACGTGCTGTACGGCGGAGGATGTCTTTTGCTTTTATGATGAGAAAAGGCGGGTCTATGTCGCCATTCCGAAGGAGGATATCACCCCGAAGGAGAAACTGCTTCTGGAATCATTTTTGACGCCCGCTGAAGAAAAAGGCGACTTTTTTCCGGAGACGGCGGCAGCAAAGAGGTGGCGGCGTTTTCTGCTGGAAGAAGGTCCGGTGCCTGATGTCAAGGAGCCTCGTGTCCGTTTTATCCATTATGACTTATTGGGAGAACGGGACTGGGGGGCATTTACGGAAGCGCTGTGCCATTTCTGGCCGGTTTCATATACAGTTGTCCGGACGGGAAGGGATCAAGGCGTGATTGTGGAGGAAGAAAAGCTGGAAGCGCCAGATTCGGATGACATCGCATCTTTTGTGAAAATTCTCGAAGGCGATTTTTATTTCAGTGTCCGTTTTTTCATCGGAAGGTATTACGGCGCGGGAGAACGTCTGCGCCTTCATTATCGGAGAGAACAGCAATATTGTCAGATTGGCCGGCGTCATCTCCCGCAGCTGAGCACGCTGACCGCGGAAACGGTATTTCCGGCCATGCTCATGGAAGAAAGCAGAGAAAAGCTCTCAGCCTTGCTTCACGAAGAAGCGGCGCTGCTGTTTCAGAAAGAACCGGAGCTGAAGCATACGATTCAGACTTTTATTGAACATAACTCGAACATGTCGCTCACATCGAAAAGACTGCATTTGCACCGCAACAGTCTTCAATATCGGATTGATAAATTTGCGGAACGCTCAGGTATTGATATTAAGACATATCGGGGCGCCCTGCTGGCTTATTTCATTTGTCTGCAGTATGAAAAATCACATTAAATGGGAAATGTGCACGAAGGCAGCGGACTTTTTTTATGAACATTGCCTATATCCGCCGCCGCCTGACGCTGTTACAATCCTATTTAAGAAAGCGTTTACAAAAAAGGGGAGATGACATGGCGGAACTTCGGCTGGAGCATATTTATAAGTATTACGATCAAAAAGAAGCGGCTGTCGATGATTTTAACCTTCATATTAAAGATAAAGAGTTTATCGTGTTTGTCGGTCCGTCGGGTTGCGGCAAGTCGACAACTTTGCGGATGGTTGCCGGGCTGGAGGATATAACGAAGGGTGATTTCTATATCGGTGACACGAGAGTGAATGACATCGCTCCTAAAGACAGGGATATCGCCATGGTGTTTCAAAACTATGCGTTATATCCGCACATGACGGTCTATGATAATATCGCTTTCGGTCTGAAGCTGAGGAAGATGCCGAAACCTGAGATAAAAAAACGGGTCGAAGAAGCGGCGAAAATGCTGGGGCTCACAGAGTATCTGCACCGCAAACCGAAAGCGCTCTCCGGCGGGCAGCGGCAGCGGGTTGCATTAGGACGGGCGATTGTAAGGGATGCCAAAGTGTTCTTAATGGATGAGCCGCTGTCAAATCTGGACGCAAAGCTTCGGGTGCAGATGCGGGCAGAAATTATTAAGCTGCATCAAAGGCTGCAAACAACCACAATCTATGTGACGCACGACCAAACAGAAGCACTGACGATGGCGACACGCATCGTGGTCATGAAGGACGGAAAAATTCAGCAGATCGGCACCCCGAAAGACGTGTATGAACATCCGGAAAACGTATTTGTCGGCGGGTTCATCGGCTCCCCGGCGATGAACTTTTTCAAAGGAAAGCTGACGGACGGCGCCATTCACATCGGTTCAGCCGCTCTCAGCGTGCCGGAAGGGAAAATGAAAATGCTACGGGAAAAAGGGTATGCCGGCAAAGATGTTATCTTCGGCATCCGCCCGGAAGACATACATGACGAGCTGATTGTGGTAGAATCCTATAAGAATTCATCCATCACAGCTAAAATCAATGTCGCGGAATTGCTCGGGTCAGAAATTATGGTCTATTCCCGGATCGGGGATCAGGATTTTATCGCCCGGATTGACGCCCGCCATGACATTCGTGCCGGTGAGGAATTGACCGTCGCTTTCGACATGAATAAGGCTCACTTTTTTGACAGTGAAACAGAAATCAGAATCCGCTCATAACGCAAAGCCGGACAGCTGGATGTCCGGCTTTTTTGATGTAACAATTTATGACGCATAACCGATATAAAAAGTAAATAGAAGACAGAAAGCAGGAAAACGATGAAACGCATGATCATGTGCATGTGCCTTTTGGCTGCCGTGTTTACGCTTGCCGCCTGCTCGGGCCATGAGGCAAGCGCCGAACAAAGCATTCCGAAGGCAGAAGCGCACCACGATAAAAAATCTGTAAAGCGCCAAATCAAAAAAGAGCCGGATACGTCCGCCTGGGTTCAAACGAAAGGAACGGCAAGACTGCCGATTCTGATGTACCACAGCATTTCTGAGGGAAACAGTCTGCGTGTGCCGAAGGAAGAATTCCGGCAGCATATGAAGTGGCTTCATGATCACGGCTATTATACGATGACTCCTGAAGAGGCCTATCTGATGCTGACGGAGGATAAGGAGCCGCGTGAAAAATGTGTTCTGATCACATTTGATGACGGCTATACCGACAATGTGAAAGCGGCTTATCCCATTTTAAAGAAATACAAGATGAAAGCGACAATCTTTATGATCGGAAACTTTATCGGGCATAAGAATCATCTGACTGAGAAGCAGATGAAGGAGATGGCCGCCCACGGCATTTCCATCCAGAGCCATACGATGAACCATCTCGAATTGAACGGGCTCACACCGCAGCAGCAGCGACGTGAAATGAAGGACTCTAAGCGTTTATTTGATCAAATGTTCGGGCAGCGGACGTCTATGATCAGCTACCCTGTCGGACGATATAATAAGGAAACATTAAAAGCCGCCGCCGCGTCAGGCTACCGTATGGCGGTTACGACGGAGCCGGGAGCGGCGTCAAGAGATCAGGGGCTTTACGGGCTTCACCGCGTCCGTGTGTCGCCGGGCATGTCCGGCGCGGCATTCGGCTCTTATATTCAAAATGTGATGAAATAACAGAGCCTCCGCATATGCGGAGGCTTTTTTCAGTTTAATAGAATTGATGAAGCAGCAGAAGGGTGACACTCACGGTAATCGCTCCGCCGATTCTGGTCGACACTTGGGCGAACGGCATCAGCTCAAGCCGTTCAGCGGCGCTCAAGATCGCGACGTCGCCGGTGCCTCCCTGGCCGGAATGGCAGGCATTAATAATCGCCGTCTCAATCGGATACAGATTCATCCATTTTCCGGTCAGAAAACCGACGGCCATCATCGTGACGACGATTGATAAAATGGTAATGATGTTGCTGATCGTAAACGCCGCAATCAGCTTGTCCCACGGTGTCATTGAAACGCCGATCGCAAATAAGAGCGGATAGGTCACGGCTGTCGAGAAAAAGCGCGAGACGCCGAAGGCTCCGTTTTCAATCGAAGCCGGCGCCAGCCTGAACAGCTTAATGAGAACGGCAAGGACGAGCATCACGACAGGAGCCGGAAGCTGAAAGAAATCATGCGCCAGCATGCCGACCAAATAGAGGGAAACCGCTAAAATACCGCCCGAAGCGAAAAAGGACAAATCAAACGTTTTATCATTGGCCGGCTGTTCCAATGCGGGAGCGGAATGATCAGACTTATCAACCTTCCCGTTGCCCGTCCATTCCGGTTTGCGTTTCCCGATGACATTCAGCAAACCCGATAACATAATGGCGCACAGGCTGCCGAGCATGATGGACGGCAGCACAAGCGCAAAGGCGTCTCCCTGGGACATCGGCATAATATCGGAGTAGCCGATGGATAAAGGAATCGCGCCTTCACCGACACCCCCCGCCATAATCGGAACGACAATATAAAGCAGCGTGTGCTGAAAGCCGAGCCCGAGCAGCGTCCCGATGCATAAGCCGACGATGGCGGCCGCGATCGAGCCGGCGATCAGCGGAATAAAAATCTTGATGAAAGCTTTGACGAGCGTCTCTCTTTTCATCCCGAGAATACTGCCGACGACGATACCGGCAATAAATAGATAGAGAAAGTTGGAGCTTTCCGTGAATTTTGTTGTTGAAGTAATAATGTCTTTCGGAAGCAGGTGGTAGTAGACGACAGCGGATGGAATAAAGGTTGCGAGAATCGCAGGGCCGCCGATGGACCGCACGATCGGAATGGATTTTCCGATCTGGCCGAAGGTAAATCCGAAAAAACTCATGACGGCAATTGATGTCAGAATGTCGCTTTTTACATCACGGCTCATGACAAACACCGTAATAAGCAAGAAAAGCAGGATATAAATAGGAAGAGGAATAATGCCGATTCTTATATTCATTGCTCTGGCAAACCAGTTATCAGTCCGTTCCTGTTTTTGGATTGAATCCGTTTGCAATTTTGGTTGAAGTTCTCCCATGCTTGTTCCCCCAGTCGTTATGTAGTGAAAAAATATCCCCATTTAAAGTATACTAAAAAATTTAAATTGTTCATATATTATGAATTTACTAGAGGACATGCTTTCTTCACATTTTCTTTCTCAAAATGGCGATTTGGCGGGCTTTTTCACCGAGAAAAGCATTTTGTTCGCCACACGAATAAAAAAGAGGTACGATATCAAAGGGACAAATATCCTAGGTGCTGACATAAAATCTCTACAAATCCGACAATAATCGGTCACAATTTCAGCCTTATTTTAGGTATATTGATCTTTTTTTTTAGGCTGAATCGTTGTAAAGTAATGATATTGAATCATTTCTATGACAGCCGCTGTCCCCCAGGGTGTACAGGCTGATATTTCAATAGTTTTGACGAATTTGTGAAACATTGAGCAAATATATCATTTTTTGTGAAATACCGAGCAATGATTTCGCTATGTTTGTGAAATGTTGAGCAATTTACCAGATTGGAGGAAAAACATCATGAGTGAGTTGGTATTAGCCCGCATTCAATTTGCATCTACAACATTGTTTCACTTCTTGTTTGTGCCTTTGTCTATCGGGCTTGTGTTTATGGTTGCTTTGATGGAGACGCTTTATGTTGTCAAAAAACAAGAGACCTATCTCAAAATGGCTAAATTTTGGGGGCATCTCTTTTTAATTAACTTCGCTGTCGGCGTCGTCACAGGGATTCTTCAGGAATTCCAGTTCGGATTGAACTGGTCTGATTATTCCCGTTTTGTCGGAGACGTATTTGGAGCTCCGCTTGCGGTTGAAGCGCTTTTGGCGTTTTTTATGGAGTCTATTTTTATCGGATTATGGATTTTCGGCTGGGACCGTTTATCTAAAAAAGTGCATTTGCTTTGCATTTGGCTTGTGTCCTTCGGAACGATTATGTCATCTTTCTGGATTTTGACGGCAAACTCATTCATGCAGGAGCCGGTCGGCTTTGCGATTAAAAACGGCCGCGCGGAAATGAATGATTTCGGGGCGCTTTTGACAAACCCTCAGCTTTGGGTTGAATTCCCTCACGTCATTTTCGGAGCGCTTGCGACGGGTGCTTTCTTTATCGCCGGTGTCAGCGCATTTAAATTATTGAAGAAAAAAGAAGTGCCTTTCTTCCATAAATCTTTCAAGCTTTCGATGATTGTCGGTCTGATCGCCGGTATCGGCGTTGCGTTCAGCGGACATATGCAGGCTGAGCATTTAATGGAATCGCAGCCGATGAAAATGGCTGCCAGTGAAGCGCTTTGGGATGACAGCGGTGATCCTGCCGCGTGGACGGCTTTTGCAAATATTGATACGAATAAAGAAAAAAACACATCAGAAATTTCAATTCCTTACGCACTCAGCTACTTGGCTTACCAGAAGTTCAGCGGCAGTGTGAAAGGGATGAAAACACTTCAAAAAGAATACGAAAAAACGTACGGAAAAGGCGACTATATCCCGCCTGTTAAAACGACGTTCTGGAGTTTCCGCATTATGGCGGGAGCGGGCGCGCTTATGATTTTTGCCGCGATTGCCGGTTTTATTCTGAACCGCCGCAAAAAGCTTCATACGAGCAAGTGGTATTTACGGGGCATGATCGCACTGATCGCATTCCCATTCATTGCGAACTCTGCCGGTTGGATTATGACTGAAATCGGCCGCCAGCCGTGGACGGTCATGGGACAATTGACGACCGCACAATCCGTTTCTCCTAACGTAACGACGGGATCTCTGCTGTTTTCAATTATCAGCTTCGGCGTCATGTACTTGATTTTAGGCGCGCTGCTTGTTTTCCTATTCGTTCGTGAAATTAAAAAAGGTGCGGACCATGATGATCATAAGGATGTTCCTGTGTCAACGGATCCGTTCAGTCAGGAGGTCTACCATGGGGTCACTTCATGATCTTTGGTTTATACTCGTTTCAGTTTTGTTTGTCGGATTTTTCTTTTTAGAGGGTTTTGATTTCGGTGTCGGCATTTCGACCCGATTTCTTGGCCATAATGAATTAGAACGCAGAGTGCTGGTTAACACCATCGGCCCGTTCTGGGATGCGAATGAGGTGTGGCTTATCACAGGTACGGGAGCGATCTTCGCGGCATTCCCGAACTGGTATGCGACGATGCTGAGCGGATATTACATTCCGTTTATCATCATTCTTCTTGCCTTGATGGGGCGCGGCGTGGCATTTGAATTCCGCGGCCAAGTGAATAATCTGAAATGGGTCAAAACATGGGACTGGGTGATTTTCTTCGGCAGCCTTATCCCGCCATTTGTATTCGGACTTATTTTCACAAGCTTGTTCCGCGGTGTGCCGATTGACGGTCATATGAACATTCACGCAGGTTTTTCAGATATTGTGAATGTGTATTCCGTTCTTGGCGGAGCAGCCGTCACCCTTCTTTCATTCCTGCACGGTTTAATGTTTATCACCCTGCGCACGATCGGTGATTTACAAGAGCGTGCGAGAAAAATGGCAAAACGCGTAATCGGTGTTATCTTTCTTGTTGTACTTGCTTTCTTTGCGATGTCTGCATACGATACGGATATGTTTACACGCCGGGCAAATATCACGATTCCGGTATTCGTGCTGATTGTCATCTGCAACGTTCTTGCCGTTGTGTTCATGAGCAAGAAAAAAGACGGCTGGGCATTCGGTATGACCGGCGCGGGTCTTGCCTTGACAGTTGCGATGATTTTTATCTCTCTGTTTCCGCGCGTCATGGTCAGCTCGCTGACAAGCGCGTATGACTTAACAGTAGCTAACGCGTCTTCCGGTGATTATTCACTTAAGGTCATGACAATTGTCGCACTGACTCTGCTGCCGTTTGTCATCGGCAGTCAGATCTGGAGCTATTATGTCTTCCGGAAACGCGTCAGCCATAAGGAGCCTATGACTTATTAATGGGAAAAGACCTGTTTCTTTATAAAGGAATGAAGCGGATTCTTGCGATCATTACGGGATTAACGATTATACAAACGGCTGCCATCATCTTGCAGGCGGAATGGCTGAGCCAGGCGGTAACCGGATTATTTAACGGGAAGCGGATTGCTTCTCTTTATCCGGTTATCGGCTTTTTCCTGCTTGCGTTTTTGGTCCGGCATGCGGTGACAACGGCCCGGCAGAAAATCGTGTACCAATATGCCGCGCAAACCGGCGCAGACTTAAGAAAAAGATTTCTTGAGCAATTGTTCCGTCTCGGCCCCCGCTTTGCGAAAAAAGAGGGAACAGGCCGGATGGTGACGCTGGCGATGGAAGGCATCAGCCAGTTCCGCCGTTATTTAGAGCTGTTTCTGCCGAAAATGGTCAGCATGGCGATTGTGCCGGCGGCCGTTGTTATTTACGTGTTTTTTCAGGATAAAACATCGGCATTGATTCTGATTCTTGCGCTTCCGATTTTGATTGTATTTATGATTCTGCTCGGACTTGTCGCACAGAAAAAAGCCGATCGCCAATGGAAGTCTTATCAGACGCTTTCCAATCATTTCGTGGATTCGCTCCGCGGACTGGAGACATTGCGGTTTTTAGGATTAAGCAAATCACACAGTAAAAACATCTTTCATGTCAGTGAGAGATACCGCAAGGCGACGATGAGCACGCTCCGGGTCGCGTTTTTATCATCATTCGCCCTGGATTTCTTTACGATGCTGTCGGTGGCGACAGTGGCGGTGTTTCTCGGCTTGCGGCTGATAGACGGACAAATTCTGCTCGGGCCGGCATTGACCGCGCTGATTCTCGCGCCTGAATATTTTCTCCCGGTCCGCGAAGTGGGGAATGATTACCACGCGACGTTAAACGGGCAGGAGGCGGGGAAAACCATTCAAGCGATTTTGGCGCAGCCCGGTTTTAAAGAAGAAAAGCCGCTCGAACTTGATACGTGGACTGACGGGGATGAATTACAGCTTACGCGTTTGTCCGTCCGAGAATCGATGTCTGAATTTCATCTGTCCTTTAAAGGGAAGAAGAAAATCGGAATTATCGGGGAAAGCGGTGCGGGAAAATCGACACTCATTGATGTGCTGGGCGGCTTTTTAGAGCCTGCGTCCGGTGAGATCAAGGTAAACGGTGAATCCCGCTCGCATCTGCAGTCGGACGGCTGGCAGAAGCAGCTGCTTTATATTCCGCAGCACCCGTACATTTTTGATGACACGCTTTTGAATAATATCCGGTTTTATCATCCTGATGCTTCCCGTGAGGAAACGGCGCAGGCCGCTGCTTCGGCGGGTCTTTCCGAACTGATCCGTGATCTGCCCGGCGGTCTTGACGGCCGGATCGGCGAGGGCGGACGGATGCTCAGCGGAGGACAGGCTCAGCGTGTCGCGCTGGCCAGAGCCTTTTTAGGAAACCGGCCGATTCTCCTTTTGGATGAGCCGACCGCTCACCTTGATATTGAAACAGAATATGAAATAAAAGAAACGATGAAAGACCTGTTTGAAAACAAACTTGTCTTTCTGGCCACTCACCGTCTTCACTGGATGCTTGAGATGGACGAAATTATCGTGCTTGATGACGGCGCGGTGGCGGAAATCGGCACCCACGACGAATTGATGGAGAAACAAGGCGTATACGCCAAACTTGTAAAGGCGCAACTGGGGGAAAGAACATGAGAAAAGAAGAATGGATTCTGCCGTATATGAAGCAAAATGCCCGTTTGTTTGTTCTTGTGATTTTTTTAGGCGCGGTGACGATTTTTTCGGCGGCCTTTCTCATGTTCACTTCCGGTTTTTTGATCTCTAAGTCGGCGACCAGGCCTGAGAATATCCTGCTGGTGTACGTTCCGATTGTGGCCGTGCGCACCTTCGGGATTGCCCGTTCAGTTTCACGGTACGCCGAGCGTCTGACGGGGCACCATATCATTTTGAAAATCGTGTCCGACATGCGGGTGCGGCTTTACAATATGCTGGAGCCGGCCTCGCTCATGCTTTCATCCCGTTTTCGGACGGGCGACATGCTCGGCATTTTGGCTGAGGATATTGAGCATTTGCAGGATGCGTTTTTAAAAACGATTTTCCCGGCGGTTTCCGCTTTGCTGCTGTATGCGGCATCCGTTATCGGACTCGGCTTTTTTTCCTGGCCGTTTGCCGCTTTTGCGGCGATTTACCTGTTTATATTGGTTGTATTGTTTCCGGTTGTGTCGCTTCTTGTGACGAGAGCGAAAAACATGAGGCTGAAAAGCGGCCGGAATACGCTCTACAGCCGGCTGACAGATGCCGTGCTCGGCGTGAGCGACTGGATGTTCTCGGGACGCCAGGCGGCCTTTATTTCCTCATATGAAGAGAAAGAGAAGGCGTGGTTTGACCTTGAAAGCAAACGTCAGCGGTTTACGAGATGGCGTGATCTCGCCGCGCAATGTCTTGTCGGTGGCTTCATATTGATCATGCTGTTCTGGACGGCGGGTCAGTATGCGGACGGCAGCATCGCCAACACGATGATTGCGGCCTTTGTGCTTGTCGTATTTCCATTGACGGAGGCGTTTCTGCCCCTTTCGGATGCGCTGACGGAAGTGCCTTCTTATCAGGATTCCATCAAAAGAATGAGTAAGGCGGCTCCGGAGCTGCGAAGTCGTGAGGTGAAGCAGACAGATGAGAAACTGGATGTATCGGATGTGACACTTACATTTGATAACGTGACGTTTTCTTATGATCAGCACAGTCATGTGCTTGACCGTTTTTCCTTCACTCTCCGCCAAGGTGAAAAAATGGCGCTGCTCGGCAGGAGCGGCTCCGGTAAGTCGACCTCTCTCGCTTTAATTGAAGGCGCCTTAGTTCCCGATTCGGGCAAAGTGATGCTGAACGGGCTGGAAACTGCGGCCGTGCAGGAGCAGATTTCCTCAGCGGTGGCCGTTTTGAATCAGAAACCTCATCTCTTTAACACGAGCATTATGAACAATATCCGGCTCGGAAACGGCAAGGCGAGTGATGAAGATGTTAAGCGTGCGGCTCGGCAAGTGAAGCTGCATGATTATATTGAATCATTGCCTGACGGATATGAAACGTCTGTGCAGGAGACGGGGATTCGTTTCTCAGGCGGGGAACGGCAGCGGATCGCGCTTGCCCGTATTCTGCTCCAAGACACGCCGGTCATTATCCTTGATGAACCGACGGTCGGCCTTGATGCGGTCACTGAACGCGAATTGCTTGATACGATTTTTGATGTCTTTAAAGAGAAAACGATCCTCTGGATTACACACCATTTAGCGGGTGTGGAAACAGCTGATAAAATCGTCTTTTTAGAAAATGGAAAAGCAGAAATGGAAGGAACCCATCAAGAGCTGCTTGCAGAAAACGAACGGTACCGGAAGCTTTACCGTCTTGATGTTCCGATCAGAACATAAACAGCCGCAAACGAGCGGCTGTTTTTTTGTGCGGTTTAAAATCTCTTCTTGTTTGGAATATAAATAGGAGACAGAAGAGGAGGTACAGAGATGAATATAATGGATTGGACGGAACAGGATGTGAAAGATACGCTGCCGAAGCGGGAGGCAGACAGCCATAAGGGGACGTTCGGGACGGCGTTATTACTGGCCGGTAGCGAAGACATGCCGGGAGCCGCCCTTCTGGCCGGATTGGGCGCGATGAGGAGCGGTGTCGGCAAGCTCGTCATCGGTACATCGGCAGGCGTCATTCCGCTTATCGTCCCGGTGCTGCCGGAAGCGACGTACTGGCGTGACGGCTGGAAAAAAGCCGCGGCGGGCCAGCCCGGGGAAACCATCCGGGCCGCTGCCATCGGACCGGGCCTTCCCCAAACAGACGAAGTGCAGCAGGCGGCTGATCAGCTGCTTTCTGCCGATTATCCCGTCATACTGGACGCGGGCGCCATTACGAAAAGAACCTATCCAAAGAGGAAAGCCCCTGTGATCTTGACGCCTCATCCCGGCGAATTTTCCAGAATGACAGGCCTTCCGATTCAAGAGATTCAGCAGAACAGAGCGGGATATGCCGCGGAATGGGCGGAGCTGCTTCACGCCACGATTGTCTTGAAAGGAAACGAAACCATTATCGCTTTTCCCGACGGGGAATGCCGCAGAAATACAACCGGAAACGGCGCGCTTGCAAAAGGGGGGACCGGCGACACGCTGACGGGAATGATTCTCGGCATGCTGTGCTGTCATCAAGACCCGCAGCATGCCGTATTGAACGCCGTCCGACTTCACGGCGAATGTGCGGAATTATGGACGAAAGAGCGCTCCGCCCATACCTTATTGGCGCACGAACTTTCTGAACTGCTGCCGCGTGTATGGAAGGAATATGAATAAAGAAAAGGCGTCTTCATAGAGAAGGCGCCTCTTGTTGTTTTACCCTTGATTTCATCAGGACATAATACAGCAGCGACGGAACGGCCAGGCCGATGACCCAGGCAATGTCGCCTCCGCCGAATATTTCAGCGAGCGGCCCGATGTAAAAGGATGTATTGATGAACGGGATTTCTAATATAATCGACAAAACGAAGGCGGCCGCTGTAATCCAATTGACCCTGCCATATTGTCCGTTGACATCAAACATCGATTTGACGTGGTATTTTCCGCGTCGGATAAAATAGTAATCCACGAGGTTGATCGCCGTCCATGGAATTAAGAAATAACTGATGAAAAAGATGAAATTTAAAAACAGTTCCATGAAATTGCTTTGGCCCAAGAGACTTAATACAGTACCCGCTGCCGTCACACAAAGGATCATTACCACTCTCGTTTTCGGCGTCACCTTCAGTTTTAAAAACGGCTCCAAAGTAGTCGTCGTTGACATAAAGGCTCCGTATAAATTAAAGACGTTGATCGCCATTTGTCCGAACAGGACAATGATCAGCATAATGAAGGAAAACGGACCGAACAATCGGACAATCTCATTTCCCGCATTAGCGGTAAATTCCGGGAGCGCCGTCGTCAAAATGGCGCCGAGAAGCATCATCCAGATGGAACTGACTGACGTACCTGCGTAGCTGTACCAAAAGGTATGCGATGCCGGTGTTTTGACCGGCAGATAACGGGAATAATCTGCGACATATGGCGCATATGCCAGCTGCCATGTGGCCACCGCGCTGACCGCCACTAGAAAAACAGGCAGATCTAATGAGCCGGGCACCCAGCTTCCTGAAGGAATCGGCAGTTGAAAAATAAGAATCGTTGCAGCAAAAAAAACGGCAAAGGAGGTCCAAGAGAGGATTTTCTGCATTTTGTGAATCAGATCATGACCGTAGATCGTGAGTAAAAAACAGATGGCGCTTAAGCCGATAATACACCATGAAGCCGGAATCGGTACAAAGCTGCTCAATGTACCGGCTGCGAGAATCGTACTGCTCGCAAAGAAGCCCAGGTAGATAAACATGACCAAAAAGAGGGGCAGAATCGCTCCGATCACGCCGAATTGCGCGCGGCTTTGAATCATTTGCGGAATTCCGAGCTGAGGTCCTTGTGCGGAATGAGACGCCATAAAGATTGCGCCGATAAAGGTCCCGATAATAATGGCGGCGATACTCCAAAAGAGATCGAGTCCCATTGTAACGGGCAGTGTGCCTGTGACTAACGTCGTAATATGCATATTAGCCCCGAACCAGACGGGGAATAAATCTTTAGCCTTTCCGTGTCTTTCGTCATGCGGAATATGTTCAATCGTTCGCCTTTCTACTTTCAATAGATAATCTCCTCCGTATGTTCTTCTTTAACATAAAAACATAGCTTAACAGATTGACCTGCCGTTTACAAATTCCAGCATGCAGGAAAAACATTGTAAAGCCTCGCTGACAGCCGTTCAAAAGTTTTTTTGAAAAACGGTACAAACACTGCCGCCAAAACGATTTGCCAGGGTTTAAAAGGCATGGATATGCTTACGGACTAATATGTATTAAGGAGAAATGTGTCAATCTTTTGACGAATGGAGCCATTATTCGTTAAGCTGAAAGAATAGTTTACTTTGTGTAAATTTCATTAATGAAAAGGGGATTGATGATATGTGTACAAGTCTTACATTGAAAACGGCAGACGGTAATCACCTATTGGCGCGAACGATGGATTTTGCATTTCAGCTCGGTACGGACGTCGTGCTTTACCCTCGTCAGTACAGCTGGAAAAGCGAAGCTGACGGCAGGATGCATAAGACGAAATACGCATTTATCGGCATGGGGAGAAATCTCGGCAATGTTCTGTTTGCCGATGGCGTAAATGAAAAAGGGCTGTCGTGTGCGACGCTGTATTTTCCGGGCTTTGCGGGATACGAGAAAGCGGAACGGGAGGGCACCTGTCACATCGCTCCTCATGAGTTTGTCACCTGGGCCTTATCAAACTGTGAATCTCTTGATGACATAAAGGAAAAGCTCTCAATGCTGACGATTGTAGAGAAGAAGTTAATGTTATTGGATACGGTGCTGCCTCTTCATTGGATTTTATCAGACCGCACGGGCGGCTGCATTGTCATCGAGCCGACACCGGAGGGAATGAAAGTATATGACAACCAACCCGGAGTGATGACCAACAGTCCGGAATTTCCTTGGCATGTGACCAATCTGCGCCATTATATCGGAATCAGGCCGCAGCAGTCAGAAAGCAAAACATTGGGCGGAATGACATTAACCGCTTTCGGCCAAGGATCTGGAACGATCGGGCTTCCCGGTGATTACACGCCGCCATCCCGATTCATCAGAGCCGCTTATCTGAAAGAGCATTTAGAGCCTGCCGCTCATGAAACGGATGGCGTTACGGCCGCTTTTCACGTGCTGTCCAATGTGAATATTCCAAAAGGCGCGGTGATCACAGAGGAGAATGAAATTGATTATACGCAGTATACGTCGGTCATGTGCTGTGACACCGGGAACTACTACTTTCATCTGTACGACAACCGGCAGATTCACAAAGTAAGTTTACTCCATGAAGATGTTGACCGTCCGGAGCCGAAAGTATTTGCGGCCGCGGCGGAGCAGAATATACAGGAGCTGAATTAGCTCAAAAAAAACAGGACGCGATTGTCCTGTTTTTTTATTTAATACGGATCAGACGGATGGCTTTCCTGTTCAGCCTGTTTTGCGGCTTGGGCCGTATCTGTAGTGCCGATCGGTCCGCCGCTGTTGCTTTCGGAGGCTTTTTTCAGCCCTTCCGCAACACGTTTTCCGTAGTCCGGATCTGCTTTTGTGAAATTCTCAATCATTTGATCCTGAATGTCTTTCCGGCAGGAAGAAAGCGTATTGACCAGGTTTGTGATCAATTCGTTCCGTTCAAATTCCGAAAATCTGCGGTACGTTTCACCGGCTTGGCCGAAATGATTCGACCGGTCGATCGCTTCCCGCTTCACATCGCCTTCGACATGAGGTGTATGGTCTTTCCCATCCTGCTTTGCTTCGTTGAGTCCTCCCATAATGGACGGCTCATAGTTGACGTGCGGGTTTTGTCCTTCTGCCCGATCGACCCGATACTGCATTTGCCCGCCTTCCTGGTTGGTGGCGACATGCTTTTTCGGCGAGTTGATCGGAAGCTGCAGGTAATTTGCGCCGACCCGGTACCGCTGGGTATCTGAATAGGCGAATGTCCGCCCCTGAAGTAATTTGTCATCTGAAAAATCAAGGCCGTCCACAAGCACGCCCGTTCCGAATGAGGCCTGTTCCACCTCGGCATGGTAGTTTTCCGGGTTTTTGTTCAGAACCAATTTACCGATCGGTTTCCAAGGGAAATCGTCTTTATACCACAGCTTGGTCGGATCAAGCGGATCAAAATCCAGCTCGGGGTGTTCGTCATCAGTCATGATTTGCGCATACACTTCCCATTCAGGGTAATCGCCTTTTTCAATCGCTTCATACAAATCCTGTGTCGCATGGTTAAAGTTTTTCCCCTGAATCTCTTCCGCTTCCTTCTGTGTCAGGTTGCGGATGCCCTGTTTCGGTTCAAAGTGATATTTGACGAGCACGGCTTTACCTTCTTCATTGACCCATTTGTAGGCATGGACGCCTGAGCCCTGCATCTGCCGGTAGTTGGCCGGGATGCCCCACGGCGAAAACAAGAAAGTGATCATATGAGTCGCTTCAGGTGATTGGGAAATGAAGTCGAAAATACGCTCGCCGTCCTGAATGTTCGTAACGGGATCAGGCTGAAATGCGTGCACAAGATCCGGGAACTTCAGCGGATCACGGATAAAAAAGATTTTCAGGTTGTTGCCGACCAGATCCCAGTTGCCGTCTTCGGTATAAAGCTTAACGGCAAAACCCCGGGGATCACGCAATGTTTCCGGGGAATGCTTTCCGTGGTTGACGGTAGAAAACCGCACAAACGCCGGAGTTTTCGTTCCTTTCTTTTGAAACACTTTCGCTCTTGTGTATGTAGAAATCTCCTCGTCTCCAAAACTTCCGTACGCCTCAAAGTATCCGTGTGCTCCGGCGCCGCGCGCGTGAACGACGCGCTCGGGAATCCGTTCGCGGTCAAAGTGGCTGATTTTCTCCAAAAAATCATAATTCTCCAATGTCGTCGGTCCTCTATTGCCGACTGTCCTGACATTCTGGTTGTCAGTGACCGGATGGCCCTGCCGGTTTGTCAGCGTGTCTTCTGACTCGCCTTTACCGGTCGTCTTACTGGAAAGCGTTTCTTCGCTGTTTTTGTTATTTTCCATTGTTGAACCCTCCTTTTTGAACGGTAACAATATGCCCAGCAGAGCCGTTTCTTAAAACCGATTTTCAAAAGAAACAGTTATTCCGCGATCGGCGTCAAGGACCCGCCGTTCCATATTTCGCCCTTGTTCAGCGTCCAGCTGTTTTGATAAAGGCTTTGCGCGCCTTGATTGGCCGCCGGACTTAATTGTTCATCCCATGTCAAAAAGTACGTTGTCTCGGGATACTTTTGCCTGATCGCATTGATAAAAGCAGCATAATCAAAGCTTCCGATATTGCCGGACGGACCGGTTTCGGCAAAGGCAAACGGTTTTTTCAGAGACAGCATTTCATCATAGCCTGATATCGCATACGGATCAGTGAAGTAAGCGTCCAGACCGGTAATATCCACATAAGATGAGCCTGGGTAGAAGTCTGTTTTAAAGTCTCTGTTGGCATCCGGCGAATACACCCACAAAAGGTTATCCAATCCTCTTGTCTCTGTCATATAACGGTATATCTTCTTGTAAAGCTCTTTGTACAGCGAGATTCTTTCCGTGTCTTTTTGGTTGTAGCCTGTCAGCCCCCACCAGAACCACTCGCCGTTCATTTCATGCAGCGGTCTGAACAGAACGGTGATGCCTTGATTTTTCAGCTGAGTAAGGCCGTCGGCGATTTTGCTGAGCAGCGCCTCAAGGCGTTTTCCTTCAACAGTTGAAGGGTCCAGGATGTTTTTGTACTGGCTGTTTGAGATGGCCGTTTTATAGTTTCCGGATGGAAAAGCCGGATTTGCGAGATGCAGGCTGACCTGAGGGAGGCCGCCGCTTTTCCAGTATGAGATTAAGCTGCTGTTGCAGCTGTAATCGATAGAATCGGTGATATCCGCTGTTTCAAGCCATCCTCTCCCATAGTCACAGCCGTAGATGGCGGGAGACTGTCCCGTCACGTTTTTCAAGCGGTTTTCCTCTGTCATTGAAAAAGTGACATCGCTGTACCCGCCGAACGCCCCGGACATGACCCTGTTTTCTGAACGGTTGGGCAGGTGCGCCAGCCAGTTCATGATATCTTTTGTCGTCTGCTGGGCATTTGGGTTGACGGGATAAACGGTTTGAGCCGATATCGGACTGGCGGCTCCTAAGAGTAATAAAACGATAGACAGGCAGACAGCTAACTTTTTGAGCATAAAAAAGACCTCCTGATTTTTAGGGTGATGAAGGATGTGAAACGATAACCTCACAATCTCCTTCTATAACAAAACCTCCGGAATCCGCCGGCACGATAAAGTGATCGCCTTTGTGAACGGGGCATCCATCCAGTTCTCCGCGTCCTTTAATGACGCTTGCGAGTAAATACCGGCCGGGTGCGGGGAATGATGCTTTCCCGCTCACATTCCATTGATAAACTGAAAAGAACGGTGTCTCTGCGAGTATTGTAATGAGAGCATCTCCGATCCGATGCTTTGTGCTTTTTACTTTTTCATCGGTATGCGGAATCTCTGTTACGTCAATTGCTTTCTGAAGATGAAGCTCGCGTTTATTCCCGTTCCCATCCGTCCGGTCATAGTCGTAAAGCCGGTAGGTGGCATCAGAGCTTTGCTGGATTTCAAGAACGAGCGTACCTTCGCATAAAGCGTGCAGTGTGCCGCTCGGGACATAGAAAAAGTCGCCGGGTTTAATGGGGATGCGGCGGAGCAGGTGATCCCACTCGTTTCGTTCAATGAGCTGAACGAAGTCTTCTTTTGTTTGGGCGCGATGCCCTAAAATGAGCTCCGCGTCTTTTTTGCAGTCCAACACGTACCAGCATTCCGTTTTTCCGAGTTCTCCGTTTTCATGCCGATGTGCATATGCGTCATCCGGATGCACCTGCACGGATAGATCCATATCAGCGTCAAGAATTTTTGTGAGCAGGGGAAAAGCCTCTTCATTCGGATGTCCGAACAGGTCAGGGTGTTCATTCCAGAGACGGTGTAATGATGTTCCGGAAAAAGGCCCGTTCCGCACGATGGATGTGCCGTGCGGATGAGCTGAAATCGCCCAGCACTCGCCCGTCCGCTCAGAAGGAATCTCATACCCGAATGTATCGCGCAGCTTCGTCCCGCCCCATAATCTTTCTTTAAAAACCGGTTCCAAAAATAAGAGTTTCGTCATTTTCCCGCCTCCCGGTTTGCCGCTTCTAAGGCCTGCTCCGCCAATACGAGCGAACCGGCCGCGCCGGAGTGAATCCCTAATTGAGGGGGAACGATGTATTTTTCAATATCGGGCAGATCAATATATTGATTCAGCCGCTTTTTCACGTGCTGACGGATAGAAGAGAACAGCTGATGCTGCTTCATGACGCCCCCGCCGAGAATGATCTTTTCCGGCGAAAGTATGAGAATATACTGCACAAGCGCTTCGGCAATATAATAGCCCTCAAGCTCCCACACTTCCTGCTGATCCGTGAGCAGAAATGCTTTTTTCCCCCAGCGTTTCTCAATGGCGGGGCCTGCCGCGAGGCCTTCCAGACAATCTGTATGGTACGGGCAATTGCCCTTGTAGCCGTCGTCCGGATGTCTTCTGACATAAATGTGGCCCATTTCAGGATGAGACAGCCCTTGAACAAATCTGCCGTTCATGATGGCGCCCGCGCCGATGCCTGTGCCGACCGTCAAATAGAGGCAGCTGTCCGCGTTTTTGGCCGCGCCGAAAGAAGCTTCTCCAAGCGCCGCCGCATTAACGTCGGTGGTGAAGCCTGCGGGAATATCCAGAGCGCTTTTGATCGTTTGAAGAATAGGGCAGTTCCGCCAGGCTGTCTTCGGCGTCGCGGTGATGCACCCGTATGTTTGACTGTCGGGACGGATATCAATCGGCCCGAACGACCCGATGCCGATGGCGTCTATCGGGAATTCTTCAAAGTAACGGATCACCTGTCTGAGTGTGTCATCCGGTTCTCCCGTCGGAAACTCTGCTCTGTCCAGAATGGTGCCGTCTCTTTGTCCGGCGGCACAGACAAATTTCGTGCCGCCGGCTTCAATACCTCCAAGCATGGCCGTCCCTCCTCATCTGTTAAAATCCGTTTTGATCGGAAACGGCTTTGAACCAGCGGCCGCTTTTTTTGACGGTCCGTTCGCCCCCGTTTTCCAGATTGACAGATACAAAGCCGTAGCGGTTTTTATAAGCGTTTGTCCAAGACCAGTTGTCCATGAAAGTCCACAGGTGATAGCCTTTTACATTTGAACCTTCTCCGATGGCCCGATGCACCCATTTGAGATGTTCCTGGATAAATTCAATCCTGTAATCATCCTGAATGATGCCGTTTTCATCGCGGAAGCGTTCCTCGCCTTCTACTCCCATGCCGTTCTCAGAAATAAAACATTCGATATTTCCGTAATGTTCTCTGAGATTTGTGAGAATGTCGTAGATTCCTTTTTCGTAAATTTCCCACCCGCGGTGAGGGTTCATTTTACGGCCGGGCATGACATACGGATCGAAGAAACGCTCGGGCAGGAAAGGGGCATGCGGATTCGGAACATGTTCTTTTGCCTTGACGCGCCTCGGCTGGTAGTAGTTCACGCCTAAGAGGTCAACCGTATGCTCCTGAATGAGGCGGAGATCTTCTTTCTCATAATGCGGCAGAAAGCCTTCCGCCTTGAGAATCTCGACAAGCTCCTCAGGAAATTCGCCCTTTACGGCGGGATCTAAAAATGAGCGGTTGAAAAAGGCGTCGGCAATCCGGGACGCTTTGACATCTTCAGGATGTGAGCTTCTCGGATAAGAAGGCGTCAGATTCAGAATGATTCCGATTTGTCCGTCCTGTTTCAATTCTCTGTAGGCTTTGACAGCCCTTGCATTCGACAGCAGGGTATGGAAGCCGGCCTGCACCGCTTCTTGAAAATTAACATGATTCGGGTAGTGAAAGTCGTATAAGTAGCCGCCTTCAATCGGCACAATCGGCTCGTTGTGAGTGAACCATTTTTTCACCTTGTCACCGAATAGCGAAAAGCATGTTTTGGCGTAATGTTCAAACGCGTCAACGGTGTTCCGGCTGACCCAGCCCCCCTTCCGCTGAAGGGCGAGCGGCATGTCAAAGTGAAACAAATTGACAAACGGCTCAATGTGATGGGCAAGCATTTCATCGATGACGTCCTGATAAAACGCGACCGCTTTCTGATTGACCTCGCCAGTTCCGTCCGGAATCAATCTTGACCAGGAAATAGACAGCCGGAAGGAGTTATGGCCGATTTCTTTCATCAGCCGGATATCCTCCTTGTATTGATCGTAAAAACGTGACGTGTCGCCGGGGCCGACGCCGTTAAAAAAACGGCTCGGCTCTTTTTCATACCAGTAATCCCATATGTTTTGGCTTTTTCCTTCTCTGTCGGCGGCGCCTTCTGTTTGGGTGGCGGAGGCGGAAGACCCCCACCAGAATCCTTCCGGAAAACGATATTGAATATTTGATTCAGTCATTTGATTTCTCTCCCTTACTGCGATTTTGATTACATACTCATGCTGTCATCCCGGGCATGCTGCTCGGTCTCGGCTTCTTTTTCCTTTGCCATGTTTAATTTGTCCAGCGCTTTAAGAAACGGGAACCAGATGACAAACACAATACAGAGGTTGACCAGCTGCATAATGCCGCCCATGACGGAATTGGTCGCCATAATCCCGTTAATGAATAGGGGGACGGTCCAAGGCACGGTCACGCCGGTAGGAGGGGGCACGATCCCCGCCGACATGGCCAGGTAGGTGACAAGTGTGACAACCATCGGCGCGATCACCCACGGAATGATAATGATCGGGTTCATCACGATCGGCAAACCGAAAATAACCGGCTCATTGACATTGAAAATGCCTGGCGCGAGACCGAGTTTGGATATCTGTTTCATCTGTTTGCTTTTCATAAAAAGCAAGATGGCGATCACTATGGCCAATGTCATTCCGGTTCCGCCCATTCCGACGGTGTAAATCTCCATAAACGGCTTAGAAATAATATGGGGAATCTCTTTTCCCGCTGTATACGCAGCCAAATTTTCGACCTGTAATGTATTCCAAATCGGGTCCATCACGGAATTGATAATGATTTGTCCGTGAAGGCCGAAAAACCATAAAATCTGAATAAAGAAAACAGCGATTAATGTAGGGATGATGCCGCTTCCAAGTCCGACAAGCGGGGCTTGAACCGTATGATAAATGACATCATGCAGATTGGTGTGAAAGATCTGGGTGACAGCCGCATTGATCAAGAGGAAGACGGTAAGCGTGATAAAAGCCGGAATCAATGCGGCGAACGATTTAGCAACAGCCGGAGGAACACCGGCAGGCATCTTAATCGTTAAGTTTCTCTGGACGATTCTTCTGTAGATTTCACCTGACAAAAAAGCGGTTATCATGCCGAGAAACATCCCTTTTGCTCCAAGCCGGTCAACCGGAATGACGCCTGCGACCGCTTTGCCCGTTTCCGGCTCTAAGACGAACGGGGTGAGCAGCAGAAAAGAAACCAATGCGATCGCTCCGCCGAATACGGCCTCCACTTCGTAGCTTTTGGAAAGGTAATAGCCGATCCCGAAGACGACAAAAATGGACATAATCCCCATCGTCGCCGTCGAAGCGCCGCCAAATCCGGATTGAAAGACAGACAGTGCGGAGCTGCTCATGATTTTGTTTAAAAATGGCAGGTTCGTCAGCACGACGAACACCGAACCGAAAATGGTCAGCGGAAACGCCAGCATAAAAGCATCCCGTAAGACTTGCAAGTAGCGGTTATTGTTTAATTTGCCAGCGATCGGAATAAGGAATTGGCTGATTTTCTCAAACACGTCTTCACCCCCGGCTTTCTATAAATTTTTCGATTGAAATAAGTTGAGCATTTCTTTAACGAGCTCTTTCATTGAAAGCGCTGACATTAAGTGGTCTTCAGCATGCATAAAAAGCAGAGAGACATCCGTCTTGGCGCCGCCGGCTTCTTTTTGAATCATCTGAAAATGGATGTCATGCGCTTTCCCCAGTTCTTCTTCAGCCTTTGTCAGAAAGGTGCCTGACTCATCTGGCCGGCCGTCTTTATATGCGCGTATCGATTGAATAATATTGCTGCGGGCATTGCCGCTGTGAAGGATCAGCTGAAAACTGATCTGTTCATCCGTGTACGTTTCCATGCTTATCGCCTCCTTTATTTGTCCTCTATCAAGGCAACGGCCTGTTCGTATGCTTTTTTGCCGTCCCCCATGCCGTATGCCATCATATCAATCACATCAACGGTGATGTGAAGCGGGTCCGCCTCTTTTTGAAGCTCACCTTTTAAAAAACTCATCTGCGGGCCGATCAGTACGACGTCTGCATCTTTCATCGCTTCTTTTGCTTTATCCTGTCCGACTGCCCAAATCTCGGCTTCCTCACCGATGGAGCGGGCGTAATTCTGCATTTTCGTGACAAGAAAGCTGGTGGACATGCCTGAGCTGCAGGCTAATAAAATTCTTTTCATGAGGAATCCCTTCTTTCGTAAAGTTAAAACGTTTTCATGAATATTATAATCTTTTGAATTTAAATGTCTATACTTTTAAAATATAAAAGTTTTACATTTCGGATTTTTGACACAAAAAAACCTTTTAAGATTCAACTTAAAAGGTTTTTCATCTCAAGCGAGCCATAACAGCCATAAATAAAGTCCGATCAGGGTGATAAATAACGTCGGAATGGTTAATATCAGACCTGTCTTGAAATACATTCCCCAGGAAATTTTCACGTTTTTCCGGCTCAGCACGTGGAGCCATAACAATGTCGCCAGCGATCCGATCGGCGTGATTTTCGGCCCGAGGTCCGAACCGATAACATTCGCGTAAATCAATGCTTCTCTCATCAGCCCGTGAGTGCCCGTTCCGCTGATGGCTATGGCGTCAATCATCACCGTCGGCAGGTTATTCATAACGGAGGAGAGAATCGCAGCGATAAACCCCATTCCGAGTGTGCCCGCAAACAAACCGTGATCCGCCGCTTTCTGAATAAGCTGAGAAAGAAGATCCGTCAGTCCGGCATTCCGCAAGCTGTACACGACAACATACATGCCGACAGAAAAAAACACGATGGCCCACGGGGCGTCCTTGATGACTTGTTTCGCAGGGACGGCGGGGCTTCGCTGCGCCAGAATGAGAAAAATGACCGCGATGGAGCCGGCAACGAAGGAAACGGATATCGACAGCAGTTCGCTGACGAAATATCCGATCAATAAAACGGCCAGCACAGCCCACGATAACCGGAAAAGGCGTTCATCCTTAATCGCGGATGCCGGATGTTTCACAAGACCGGTGTCATACCGTTTCGGAATGTTTTTTCTGAAATAGAGATACAGCACCAAAATGCTTGCCGCCAGAGAAAAAAGGTTGGGCACCAGCATGCGTGATGCATATTCAATGTACCCGATATGAAAGTAATCGGCGGATACAATATTGACCAAATTGCTTACAACGAGCGGAAGCGAGGTGGTGTCGGCGATGAATCCTCCGGCGATAATAAACGGAAAAACCAGCTTTTCAGGTAAATTCAAAGCCCGCACCATCGCCAGTACGATCGGCGTCAAAATGAGCGCCGCTCCGTCATTGGCAAACAGGGCGGAGACAACAGCCCCTAAGACCGACACATAGAGAAACATCCGCAGTCCGCTGCCTTTGGCCGCCATGGCCATATGCAGCGCGGCCCACTCAAAAAAACCGATGCTGTCAAGAATCAATGAAATGATAATAATGGCGATAAAGGCAAGTGTCGCATTCCAGACGATTCCCGTCACTTCCGCGATATCGTGCAGGCTGACTGCTCCGGCGATCAAAGCGAGGACCGCTCCGCCGCAGGCAGACCAGCCGATTGATACATGTTTCGGCTGCCATATGACAAACACAAGTGTCAGCACAAAAATCAGCGCTGATAAAACCGCAACTCCCAAGAATATATCCCCCTTACCGGCATGTAACAGTGACTTCTTTTTGCCGCAATGTCTGTAAAACTTCGTCCTTTTCATCTATCTGCTGCAGAATCGAGCAAACCAGCGCGTATTCCGGACCGGACGGATGAAAGGCATAGTACCGCCACTGGCCCTCGCGTCTTTCCCGCACAAGGCCGGCGTTCTTTAATTTCCGCAAGTGCTGGCTGATGCCGGGCTGACTTATATCAAAAATAGCCGTCAGCTCGCAGACACAATATTCCTTATCCTCCAGAAGCTTCAGCATCAAAAGCCTCGTCCGGTCGCTTAGAAGCTTGAGGCACTGGCTGATCCCTTCGGAACTTAAAGCATGATGCCGCCGTTCCATGCGCTCACTCCTTTTTCACACTATTATATAAGCAGATGTTTATATAAGTAAACGACAATATAAAAAAAGCCGGTCTTGCACTTTTTGCAAAACCGGCTCATGTTTATTTTTGGAACAGTTTTTTCGCTTCATCCATTGCTAATTTATTTCCCAGTGCTGAATAATCAAGCCAAGGCTGATCGGCAATTTTATAGACGTGGTTTGCTTTCACGGCCTTCAGCCCTTTCCATACAGCGCTTTTTTGCAATTCTTTATAGGCTTGCTGTGACTTGTCGTCTCTGTTAACGACGACGAAAATCGCATCTGCGTTGTAATCAGGCAGCACTTCTTGAGAAATGACTTCATAAGGGCGGGAAGTGTTCATTTCTTTAATGCCATCAGCCGGTTTCAGCTTCAGATCGTCAAACAGAATCGGTCCCATCGGGCGGCGTGTGCTGAAGACGCGAAGCTCTTTTGCGTTCACGCGGATCGCCATGACTTTGGCGTTTTTCCCTAATTCCTTATTCATCATGGATCTGACTTGTTTTGTTTCATCTTCGTAATCTTGGATAAATGTTTTCGCTTCTTTTTCACGGTTGACGATTTTTCCGATGTCTTTTAAATGATCGCGCCATGTGCCTTTATCAAGGTCGAAAACGTGTGTGTTTCCGATTTTCTTGTATTTTGACACATCTTTTCCCGCAAATTCTTTATCAAGATAAATGTTGTCTGGATTCAACTCAAGTAAAGCTTCCATATCCGGGTCTGAGGCAGGTCCGAGTTTTTTCGTGTCTTTCAGCTGATTTTTCACATGAGGGAGAAAATCTTTTAATTCTCCGCCCACGACGGAACCGGCAGGTGTAACGCCGAGAGCCAGCAGATCATTTGTCAGGTGAATGGACATCGAAGCGATTTTATGATCGCCGGATTTCTTTTTTGACTCCGGCTGTGATGAATCGGATTGGCAGGCAGCCAGTAAGAAAATACACATGAAACTGATGAGCGCAATTGTTTTTTTCATGGGAATACTCCTTGTTTTATGATTTGATTTTCATGACGAGATAGAGAAAATACGGCGCGCCGATGGCTGCCGCAACCACGCCGGCCGGAATGGCATTCGGCTGAAACAAAGACCGGCCGATGGTGTCTGCCGCGACAAGAATGACAAGGCCGATTAATCCCGCAATCGGAATAATATGCTGATGCATGGTGCCGACGAGCCGTCTTGCCAAGTGAGGGGCGGCAAAGCCGATAAAGCCGATTCCGCCGGCCATCGCGACGCTCGCGCAGGACAAGCCGACCGCTATGGCGATCAGCATGATCCTTTTTCTCTGCACGTGTGCGCCGAGTCCCGCGGCTGCCTGGTCACCGAGCATTAAAATATTCAAAGACCGGGCGTTCAGCCATGCAAGCGGTGCGAGAATGCCGATCCAGGGCAATAGCGACCACACGTGAATCCAATCCCTGCCCCAGACGTTTCCCACCAGCCAGCGGGAAGCGAATGTATAGGTTTCTTCATTCAGGCGAAGCGACATAAACAATGTAACGGCGCTGAAGCCCGCGGAAACGGCGATCCCGACTAACAGCATGCGGATCGTTAAAAAACCGTTCAGCCTGTCGTACGTAAGCACTACGATCAGCAGGGCGGCGAGTGTTCCGCCCGCAAACGTAAACAGCGGGATGAACATCGACGCTTGCGCCTCCAAGGAATGAAAGAATGTGATATACATCATCAAACCGAAGGAAGCGCCGGCATGCAGTCCGAGAATGCCCGGATCGGCAAGCGGATTTCGGGATACACCCTGCAAAATAGCGCCCGACACTCCTAAACCGATGCCGGCCAGCATCGTCACCAGAATCCGGGGAAGCCGGTAATCGAATAAAACGGTTGTGCTTTGAAACGTGCCGTATCCGAACAGCGTTTTTCCCACGGTGAGAGGAGAAAGCCGGAATGAGCCCGTATGCAGCCCGATCAGAATCATGCAAACGGCGATGACCAGCAGAATGAGTCCTGCCGCCGCCGCTTTTTTTGTTTCTTTCTGCACTTTCATTTATAAGTCTCTCCCTTCCTTGCGGGCAATATAAAGAAAGAAAGGGACACCGACAAGTGCGACCATAATGCCTATCGCCAATTCCCTCGGGGGACTGACCGTGCGTGAGGCCAGGTCAGCCAAAATCAATAGAATCGCGCCGAGTAACGCGGACATCGGAATAATCAGCCTGTACGTAACGCCGACGATCTTTCGCGCGATATGGGGAATAACCAGCCCGACAAAGCCGATCGCGCCGGCAGCGGAAACAGACACACCGGCAAGAACGACGGCGATCATTAATCCGGCGGCACGCGTCAGAGCCGTGTTCACCCCTAAATTCGCCGCCACGTCATTTCCCATTGAGAGAAGGGTGACGGACCGGCCCATGAATGTCGCGAGAATGATGAAGACCGCAATCACGGGAACAAGGACTTGTAAATGAGCCCACTTGATCCCTGACACCCCGCCGGCGTACCAGAAGGCCAAATCCTGGCTTAAATCGTAATAAATCGCCACACCGGTACTGAGTGAATGTAAAAGAGCGGCCACGACCGCCCCGGCAAGCGTCACCTTTAAAGGCGTCATGCTGCCTTTTCCCGCCGCGCTGATAAAGAAAATCAAGCCGGTGCTTGCCAGTGCTCCCAAAAATGACATCACCATCAGCAGGGCGTATGACAAATGAGGGAAAAAAGCAAAACTGAGCGCAACAACAAACATGGCGCCCGCGTTTACGCCTAAGACACCCGAATCGGCAAGCGGATTTCTCGTGACACCCTGCATGAGGGCGCCGGCTGCGGCAAAAGCGGCTCCTGTAACGGCCGCCCCGAGCACCCTCGGAAGACGCAATTCATGAATGATCTGCTGGCCCGTTATGTTCGGATTGTAATCAGCAACAGCCGACCAAACCGTATGTAAAGTAATGTCTTTCGCGCCGAATGAGACGGCAAAAAAAATAGATACAAGCAGCCCGATCACCGCGATCAGGAAGAAAACCCCGTTTTTTAAGATACTGATCAGACGGTTTGCGGACGTGACAGAATCGCTCAAAAATCAATTCACCTACTTTTATGATCATTGTCCGGTATTTATTGAATATGAGAATCATTTTCATTTGAACCATCATATTATACCGAGCCGATTTTCAAAACGCAATAGAGCGTTCAACAATGATGTCCTTTTTTTCTCTCATGTTTATATTGTAAAAAAGAAGTGAAAAACGTGAAAGAGGAAATCGCTATATTCAGAAAGGAGGGAGGCAAATGGCGGGAGAAGGAAAGCCTTTGCCGATTGAATTTTACCAGAGACCGTCGGTGGAGCTTGCCCCTTTATTGCTCGGCTGTCTCTTGGTGAAGGAGACGGACGAGGGAACGGCTTCAGGTTTTATCGTGGAAACGGAAGCTTATATGGGAGCGGATGACCGGGCGGCGCACAGCTTCGGCAACCGGCGCACGAAACGGACGGAAATTATGTTCCATGAGGCGGGCCGCATTTATACATACGTCATGCACACTCATACATTAATGAACGTCGTCGCCGCGGACATCGGCATTCCGCAGGCCGTGTTAATCAGGGCGGCGGAGCCTCATGAAGGACAGTTCCTGATGGAGAGCAGGAGACCGGGCAGACCCCCGAGAGAGTGGACAAACGGCCCGGGAAAACTGACGAAAGCGATGGGCATTTCAATGAACGACTACGGCGGCATGATCACGGAACCGCCGCTGTATATTACCGAGGGCTTTACGCCTGAACATATATCAACAGGCCCGAGAATCGGGATTGACAACAGCGGAGAAGCCCGGGATTATCCGTGGCGCTATTGGGTGACGGGGAACCGGTATGTCTCACGCTGACCATGTTTATAAACGCTGATAACAGGGGAAAGACAAGGTAAAAGAAAGGGGATTCAGACATTGAAAAAATTTTTCAAAACGATTATCAAATGGGCGCCCGTCATCTATCCGATCATCAGAAAAATCATAAAAGAACGGAAGGCATCTAAGCGGAACCGCATGTCCGCATCCCGAACAGCCGGCTGATCCGGCTGTTTTTTTACGGGCTTGGCATCGGATTGCCGCATTGACTTGAAATCCTTCCCATTATAGAATTTACATACATTTACCCCTTCCTCATTCTTTTTGCCCATTTTTCACGTCTGCATCTGATCTGATAGGAGGTTTTTCTCATGCTTCATGGGCGGCTTCGTGAACTTCTGCGCTTGCTTTTAGCTGCTGAAACACCGGTTACAAGCTCAGTCATCGCTGCAAATGTAAAGGTAACGACACGGACGGTCCGCAATGACATAAAGGAACTGCAAACCATTGTAGAAAAACACGGCGCATCCATTCAATCTGTCAGAGGGAGCGGCTATAAGCTGCTGATCCGGAATGAACAGCCGTTTAAAAACTGGCTTCAGGACAATTTCCAGCAGAACAGCACCGTGCCGATTTTTCCCGATGAACGGATAGATTACCTTATGAAAAGAATGCTTCTGACCGACGGCTACCTCAAGCTGGATGACTTGGCGGAAGAACTGTTCATCAGTAAATCCACACTTCAATCTGATTTAAAAGAAGTCAAAAAACGGCTCCGCCCCTATGACATCATTTTGGAAACAAGGCCGAACTACGGCTTTAAGCTGCGCGGCGAAGAGCTCCGCCTCCGTTATTGTATGGCCGAATACTTAGTGGACGACCGCGAGCCTGAGCCTGATCTCCTGAGTGAAAAGGCCGGTATTCTGCCGAAAGACGACATTCATGTGATCCGCACAGCCATTATGAAGCAGGTTCGAAACCATAAGATCCCGCTTTCTTTCTTCGGCCTGAACAATCTCATCATCCATATCGCCATTGCCTGCAAACGAATCCGGACAGAAAACTATGTATCTCTCATTCCGGAAGATCTTCATGATATTAAGCTTGAAACAGAATATCAGTCAGCGGAAGCCATCGTAAAAGAGCTTGAATCTGCGCTTTCGGTCACCTTTCCCGAACAGGAAACCGCCTATATCGCCATTCACCTGCTCGGGACAAAGCGCATGACCCAGTCACAACTGGAAGGAAAAGAGCTTACAAGGCTGATAGACGGAGAAACAAGCCGTTTGACGGAGGCCATGATTGAAGCCATTGAGCGGGAGCTGAAGCTCGGAATCACGGACGACAATGAGCTGAAAGCGGGTCTTGCGCTCCACATCAAGCCGGCGATTAACCGAAACCGGTACGGAATGAACCTGAGAAACCCGATGCTCTCCGCCATAAAGGAAAATTATCCGCTCGCATTTGAAGCGGGAGTGATTGCGGGAATCGTGATCAAGGAGCAAACCGGCATTGATATTCATGAGAATGAGATCGGATATTTGGCGCTTCATTTCGGAGCCGCCATTGAAAGGAGAAAGACGGAACGGCCGCCTAAGCGCTGTCTGATTGTCTGTGCGTCCGGCGCCGGCAGCGCACAGCTTTTAAGAGAAAAGCTCCGTTCCCGGTTCGCAAAGCGTCTTGAAATCGTCGGAACGGCTGATTACTGCAGCCTTGACCAGCTTTCCTTTGAGTCGATTGATTTTGTGGTCAGCACAGTGCCGATCAAAAAAGACCTGCCCGTTCCCGTATTAAAGGTTCATACGCTGTTGGGCGGCGGGGATTTTACAAAAATCGACGCCATGCTGGAAGAAAAGCGGGAACAATTGAACTTTCTGAAACCGGAGCTGGTATTTTTGCAGCAGGATCTGGAGACGAAGGAGGACGTCATCCGTTTTCTCGGACAGCAGGTTGCAACAGCCGGCCTCGCTTCTGATTCTCTGACCGATTCTATTTTTGAAAGGGAAGCGATTTCTCCTACGAGTTTCGGCAATCTTACGGCGATTCCGCACCCGCTCGTTCCGCAGACAGACACGACGTTTTGGGCGGTATGCACGCTGAAGAAACCGATTGACTGGGCGGATAAGCGTGTCCAATTTGTCTGCCTGCTCTGCGTCGAGAAAGAAAGCAAAGCCGACCTCCAGCATATGTACAAATGGCTCGGCGGGATGTTAGATGATCCGGCCGCGGTAAGCCGTCTCTTAAAATGCACAACCTATCAGGAGGTTTTACGAGTATTCAGAGACAAACGATCAGAGAAAGACCGGGATACACCTTTTTTCCGTTAGCAGCGGAAAAAGCCTGAGTAGTTCTGAAAGCGATTTCATAATATGATGGTACTAACATCGAGACATACAAAATATCAAACTTTCAGGAGGTCTTTTACATGAATATATTACTCGTTTGCGCAGCAGGGATGTCAACAAGCTTACTCGTCACCAAGATGGAAAAAAGCGCGCAGGAACAAGGAAAAGAATATAAAATCTGGGCGGTGTCAGGCGATTCAGTCAACCAGCATATTGATAAAGCGGACGTATTGCTGCTTGGGCCTCAAGTCCGTTATTTGCTTCCGCAGCTGAAAAAATTGGGTGAATCAAAAGGAGTGCCGGTTGAAGTCATCAATACCGTCCATTACGGCACGTGCAACGGAGCGGAGGTTCTGAAATCAGCGGAACAGCTCGGAAACGCATCGTAGAAAGGGGCGGGCCGTGTGAATAAGGTGAACCAGTTTTTAGAAGAGAAAGTCATGCCCATTGCCGGAAAAATTGCCTCCCAGCGGCATCTGCAAGCATTGCGTGACGGGATCATCCTCACCATGCCGCTTATCATCATCGGTTCGTTTTTTCTGATCATCGGCAACCTGCCGATTCCGGGATATGCGGATTTCATGGCAAAGACGTTCGGAAGCGCCTGGTCTCAAAAACTGCAATATCCGGTTGATGCGACCTTTGAAATCATGGGTCTTGTCGCCGCTTTCGGAATCGCCTACCGCCTGGCCGAAAAATACGGGGTGGACGCTTTATCGGCCGGTGCGATATCTTTGGCGGCGTTTCTCTTGGCAACGCCGTACAAAGTTCCGTTTCTGCCTTCCGGCGCCAAAGAGGAAATCATGGTGGGCGGCGGCATCCCGCTGTCTCTCATGGGAAGCAAAGGGCTGTTTGTCGCGATGATCATCGCCATGCTGTCGACGGAAATTTACCGCCTGATCATCCAGCGGAATTTCGTCTTCAAAATGCCGGACGGCGTACCTCCGGCGGTCAGCAAATCGTTTGTCGCCTTAATTCCCGGCTTTGCCGTCATCTTTCTGATCTGGGGTGCGCGTTTAATTGTCGAAGCGACGCCGTTTGAAAGCCTTCATAATATTGTAAGCGTTGTACTGGGGACGCCGCTCTCGATTCTTGGGGGAAGTCTCGGCGGAAGCCTGATAGCCGAAGCGGTTCAAATGCTCTTGTGGGCGTGCGGATTACACGGGGCGAACATAGTCGGCGGCGTCATGGCGCCGATCTGGTTCGGAGCGATGGATGCCAACCGGATTGCGTTTCAGGCGGGCGATGCGCTTCCGAATATTTTCACCCAGCAGTTTTTTGAAATCTGGATCAACATCGGCGGAAGCGGCGCGACACTGGCGCTCGTGGTCACCATGTTTCTCCGTTCGCGAAGCAAGCAGATGAAGCAGCTTGGGAAACTCGCCATCGGGCCGGCCGTCTTTAATATTAATGAGCCGATTATTTTCGGAATGCCGATCGTCATGAACCCGATGCTTCTCATTCCGTTCATTATCACACCGCTTGTCACACTGGTCTTTACCTATATCGGCATGAGCACCGGCCTCGTCGCCAAACCTGCCGGCATTGCCGTCCCATGGACGATGCCGCCGATTTTCTCCGGCTATCTTGCCACGGGCGGAAAAATATCAGGGGCTGTCATGCAGGCGATTAATATCATCACAGCCTTTATCGTGTACTATCCGTTCTTCAGAATGTGGGATTCGCAAAAGCTGAAAGAAGAAAACGAACTTGAACAATCGCAGGCGCCAGCCGTACAGGGAGACGAAAAAGCCGTGCTGTAGAGAAAGGGAGTGAAACACATGAATGAAAAAATGGAACAGACCATTTTTCAGATCATCCTGCATGGCGGCAACGGCAGAAGTGCATCAATGGAAGCCATTGCCGCCGCAAAGCGGGGGGACAGAGCCATGGCGGAAGAAAAGCTTCAGGAAGCCGCAAGGGAACTGACCGAAGCCCATCATTATCAGACAGAATTGATCCAAAATGAAGCCGGCGGAGAAAAAACAGACATGACGCTTTTGATGGTGCATGCGCAAGATCATTTAATGAATGCCATGACCGTGAAAGACTTGGCCGCTGAGTTAGTTGAGATTTACGAAAAAGTGAGTCTGCAAGGGGGAGCAAAAATATGACAAAAGGAATTAAAATTGTAACGATCGGCGGAGGTTCAAGCTATACACCGGAGCTTGTGGAAGGCATCATTAAGCGCTATGAAGAACTGCCTGTCAGAGAATTATGGCTCGTCGACATTCCTGAAGGCGAGAAAAAACTCAATATCGTCGGCACGCTTGCAAAACGCATGGTCGAAAAAGCGGGTGTTCCGATAGAGATTCACCTGACGCTTGATCGGAGAGAAGCCTTGAAGGATGCGGATTTCGTAACGACTCAATTCCGCGTCGGCCTTCTTGAGGCCCGCGCCAAAGACGAACGGATTCCGTTAAAATACGGCGTAATCGGACAGGAGACAAACGGTCCGGGCGGTTTATTCAAAGGGCTGCGCACCATCCCGGTTATTCTGGAAATCGCGAAAGACATCGAAGAGCTTTGTCCGAATGCATGGCTCGTGAATTTCACAAACCCTGCCGGCATGGTTACCGAGGCCTTGCTCCGCTACTCGAATCTCACAAAAGTCGTCGGCCTCTGCAATGTGCCGATCGGCATTAAAATGGGCGTCGCAAAAGCATTGGATGTGGATGTCAGCCGGATCGAAGTGCAATTTGCCGGGCTGAATCACATGGTCTTCGGATTAGATGTTTTCTTAGACGGCGTCAGTGTGAAAGATCAAGTCATTGAAGCCATGGGAGACCCGGAAAACGCCATGACGATGAAAAATATTTCAGGCGCGGAATGGGAGCCTGAATTCCTGAAGGCGCTCGATCTGATTCCTTGCGGCTACCACCGCTATTATTTCAAAACGAAAGAAATGCTCGAGCATGAAATAGAAGCGTCACAGACGGAGGGCACACGCGCCGAGGTTGTACAGAAGGTTGAGAAAGAACTGTTCGAACTGTACAAAGATCCGAATCTCGCCATCAAACCGCCGCAGCTTGAAAAACGGGGCGGAGCGTACTACAGTGACGCGGCCTGCAACCTGATCAGCTCCATCTATAACGACAAACATGATATCCAGCCCGTCAATACAATAAACAACGGCGCGATCGCCAGCATTCCGAATGACTCAGCGGTCGAAGTGAACTGTGTCATGACGAAAGACGGTCCGAAACCGATCGCCGTCGGTGATCTGCCGGTGTCTGTCCGCGGACTCGTCCAGCAAATCAAATCATTTGAGCGCGTCGCCGCTGAAGCAGCCGTCACGGGAGATTATCAAACGGCGCTACTTGCGATGACGATCAACCCTCTCGTCCCGTCAGACTCCGTGGCAAAGGCCATTCTGGATGAAATGCTTGAGGCCCACAAAGAACATCTGCCTCATTTCTTTAAGTCGATTGAAGCATAAAGTAAAAAAAACCCGGATTCGCTTCCGGGTTTTTTGCTTATTTTGATTCGCTTAGTGAGGCGACTTCTGTCGTCCAGCCGAACACGTCGGCTTCCGCGCCTTTTTGAATGCCTGTAATGGTATCGTACAATTTCTTCGAGATCTCTCCGGTTTCACCGCTGCCGATGACAAGACTTTCATCATTCCAGATCAGTTCGCCGACCGGAGAAATGACCGCCGCCGTACCGGTTCCGAATGTTTCTTCCAATCGGCCGTCACGATGCGCCTGAATGATTTCATCGATCGAAATCTTTCGCTCAGACACAGTCAGTCCCCAATGTTTGAGAAGGGTGATGACGGAATTTCTCGTAATTCCTTCAAGAATGCTTCCGTTCAGCTCCGGCGTCACGATTTCGCCGCTGATTTTGAAGAAGATGTTCATGCTGCCGACTTCTTCGATGTATTTTTTCTCAATGCCGTCAAGCCATAAAACCTGGGAAAATCCCTTCTCTTCCGCAACCTGCTGCGCTTTCAGGCTTGATGCGTAGTTGCCGGCGGTTTTCGCGTTTCCGGTGCCGCCTTTGACGGCGCGCACGAATTCGTTTTCCACGGCGATTTTTACCGGTTTAATGCCTTCTTTGTAATAAGAGCCGACCGGGGAAAGAATGATAAACAGCTTGTACGTATGGGATGCCGCTACACCGAGGAAAGGCTCAGTCGCAATAATAAACGGACGGATATAAAGGGAAGTGCCTTCCGCTTTCGGAATCCAGTCTTTGTCGATGGCTACGAGCTGTTTCAGGCCTTCAAGAACAAGCTCTTCATCAATGAGCGGGATGCAAAGGCGGTCATTTGACTGGTTCAGGCGCTCCATATTTTTCTCCGGTCTGAACAGAAGCACTTCCTGATCCTTCGTTACATACGCTTTAAGCCCTTCAAAAACGGTTTGGCCGTAATGATAAACCATAGCCGCAGGATCCATTGAGATGGACTGATAAGGGATAATTCTCGGATCGTACCAGCCTTGATCAGCATCGTAATCCATAACAAACATATGGTCGGTGAAAATTCTGCCGAACGCAAGGTCATGGGGGTCCGGTTTCGGTTTTTTGGCTGAAGTCAATTCAACACGAATGTCTTGTTTCATAATGTTCTGTCTCCCTATTGGTGTTATTGTCAAACTTATTTGAAAATAATTTATATTCTATTGTATACCTTCAACAAATATTCGCAATAGTTTTCCTCAAATTTGTGAAAAAATCAAATCACATAAAAAGCAGGGGAGAGAATGCCCCCTGCGTGTTCGTTTTTACGTATTCTGTCATCACCGTGCTCAGTGAACCGTCACCTTGCCGGTTTTGTAAAACTGCTCCATTGCTTTATCGACGTACACCCAGCCCTTCCAGGCGATATGGATGGTGTCTTTCATAAAGTACGGATCATATTCGTGCTTGGATAAGTCGGCAACCTGAAAGCCCTTCGCTTTAATTTGCTTAGTGACTTTTTTGTAGTAATCAGTCCGGCCTTTTTTCGGGAAGCCGGTGTAGTCATACCATTTTCCGTTGACCGGAATAACCACGAACATCGGCTCAGCGCCGGCATCTTTCAGAATGTCCAGCATATCCGCAAAGTCGTGATATTCGACTGATTTGGCGTATGTTCTTCCTTTGTTGATTCCTTTCACTCTCTTTACTTTCTTCTTAATCTTTTTATAAGAAGCGTCATCGATATAGAAAGGATTGGACTTGGAGCTCCGTTCTCCTAATTGAGCGGCAGCTGTTTTTAACTCTGACCACGATTTCCCTTTCAGGTTTTCAGAGATCGTCCGTTCAGGGCCCTTGGTTTCTCCCATTGAATAATAAAGATCTTTTTTCTCAAGCAGAGAATAATAAGCTTTGGCAGCCGGCATGACCGCTTTCACTTTCCATGATTGTCCGTTGACCATTCCCTTGTATAATTCAGAAAGGACGGCATCATGCTGAACGACTTTAAAACGGAGCATGCGCTTCATCATGTTCTTTTTGACCGCGGGATCAATCTGGTTATTAAATGCTAAATCCAATGCCTGAAGTGATGAAAAATTCGGCGCAAAGTGCTGTTCATCAGAACCTTTTTTGATAAACCATTGCGGAGAAACAATGAATACCAGTTTTTTGCCCTTCAGCTGCTGATAATGCGCCGCAAAGTTCACGGCGTGTATCAAGGATTGGTCTCCGCCTTTTCCGACAAGATAAGGCGTAAAGCCTTGGTTGTTCACTTGGAAATAGTTGGACGGGTGAAACTCATCCAGTCTTGAAAGCTCGGAAGAACCGAAAATCGGCATATACCTCGAGTCTTCGAACATTTTGTTTTGCAGATAGAGCCCCTGGAACATATTCGGATTTAAGGCCGCCGCCGACTCTTCGACACGTTTTTCAGGAATGAAGCGCGTAAGCCATGAAGCCGGAACTGCGATAGCTCCGACAAACAGGACGAACGCTAAAATAATTGGTCCAAAGAAACGCTTTTTCATTTACTTCAACTCAGTCAGTTTGTTTACAATGTTGTTTGGCGTATTCCACTCGTCACGGTCAAATTCAGTGATCGGCACTGTAATGCCGAAGCGGTTTTCGATGGCGACCAGCAGTTCTACAGTTCCGAAAGAATCAAGCAGTCCTTCTTCAAAGATTTCAATATCAGGATTTTCTTTCACAGCGTCCTCCTGACAAACTTCAGCTAATACGTCTAATACTTCCTGTTTAAATTCCATGTGTTTTCAATCTCCTTTAGTGATGAAATGGTTTTCCTGAGAAAATATAAAATCCGAAACATACGAAATGGAATGTGATGACGATGGCTAAAAAGGCCGTAAAACGATTGGCGGGCAGCCATTTGTATTTCTTATTCCATTTCTCAAAAAAGTTATACCCGGTCATTAATACGGCGTGGTACAGGCCGTATACAATATATTGCAGGGCGAGTCCGTGCCAGACGCCCATCAGCATGAACAGCAGGAAATACCCGATGTTCGAGACGGCCATCCGGTTCTTTATCCATTTTTTCTTTGTCATCCAGAAAACAAAGCGCATAAATACGTAGTCTCTGAACCAGAAGGATAAGGACATGTGCCAGCGGTTCCAGAAGTCTTTAATGTTTTTGCTGATAAACGGCTTATTAAAGTTTTCCGGAGATTTGATACCCATGATATAGCTTACACCGACGGCAAACATCGTGTAACCCGCAAAATCAAAAAACAGGTACAAGCTGTATCCGTACATGTACAGCACATTACCCCACAGTTTGCTGTGGGTGATATGAGACAGATTCATAATGAAATACGTGTTAATCGCATATCCGATAATGAATTTGTATAAGAAACCGATAAAAATTTTATGAATGCCGGTATACAGTAAATCAGCGTATTCTCCCTTTGTCCATACTTTCTGTTCGTCCTTGGCAAATCTGCGGTATCTGTCGATCGGACCGGAAGAAATGGTCGGGAAAAACATAATAAAGTACAAAAGGCGGTGAAGCGGCATTTTTTCTTTAATCAGTCCGTCTCTCGTTTCCATGATCAGCTGGACGCCTTTAAATGTCAAATAAGAAATTCCTAAGAAACTGATCAGGTTATGAACCGGGTGATGAGGCGCCGGCGGAAAGAAAAACGGCCATAATTTAGATAAAAACAGGGGTAAAATGGACGCGATCACGGCCATACTGAAGACAAAGCCGCTGTTGGCTTTCAGTCTGTAAGCGAGATAACCCCTGATTAAAAGCACCTGCCACAGCGTAAAGATACATAGTGCGATCACGCCGTGCAGATCATGCGCGAAAATCAAAGCCAATACGATGATGGATATAAACATGTTGTATCCTTGGAATCTCTTGCCGTTCAGCCCTAAAATAATCGTCGGCAAAAGAAGGATTCCAAGTAAGATAAAGAAGAAAAACGAGCTGTAAGGCGTCATACAAGAACCTCTTCGCCAATGCGTTTACGGTCGATTTTTCCGTTCGCAGTCATTTGAATGTGATCCTGATAAATGAATTTTCTCGGAATCATGTAGGCCGGAAGCGAAGCGGCCAGTTCTTTCTTAATGGCGCTTGTCAGCTGGAATTCTTTTTCAAAATCGTGTTTTTCAGGCACGATGGCGGCAATTAAATATTCGACAGGTCCGTTAGGCTGATACGGGATGACAACCGCCGTGCGCACATATTGAGACTGCCTTACATGTACTTCGATTTCCTCCAGCTCCATGCGGTAGCCGTGAAGCTTAATCTGGAAATCAAGGCGTCCTTGGCAGAAAATCTGACCATCCTGAACATAACCGGCATCACCCGTGTGATATGCCCACTGGCCGTCGATCGGGAAAAACGCTTTTTCCGTCAGAGAAGGCTCTCCGAGATAGCCTTTGCTCACGCTCGGGCCCGCGATGATGATTTCCCCTTTTTCTCCGTCCGGAAGCTTATTCCCGTTTTCATCCATGATGAAGATATCCATATCGGGTTTTGCAAAACCGACAGGCAGAGATTCATGTTCATCGATGATCTGCTGCGTAATTTCAACGGAGGTGACGGCAACCGTTGTTTCAGTCGGGCCGTATGTATTGAATACGCGCGCCTTCGGAAAACGGTTTAACAGTTCCTGTGCCACGGCAGCCGGAAGCGCTTCTCCGCAAAACATAAATACTTCTGCCTCAGGCAGGAGCTCCTGCGTAAAGCCGGGGTCCATCAGACACATTTGGACGAAAGACGGCGTCGATGTCCAGACGTTCAGTTTGGATTTCTCCAATTCTTCAAATAGTACTTTCGGTTTATTGATTTTGTCTTTCGTTACGCAGTGCAGCGTACCTCCCGTTTGAAGCGAAGGGAAAATGTCCATGACAGATAAATCAAAAGAAAACGGCGCTTGGTTTAAGAAAGTCTTACCCTCGCCCACAGGAAAATCCCTGCAGATCCAGTCAGTGAAGCTTTGCAGGTTATCAGCCGATATCTGCACGCCCTTCGGATTTCCCGTGCTGCCGGACGTGTAAATAATGTAAAACGTGTCCAGCTCTTTTACCCAGTTCTCACGGCTGAGGTCTGCATCTCCGTCAGCTGCAAGCTCTTCGGGCGTAACGGTTTTAATCAGATTGCTTCCCGTATCGACTGCATCGCCCGATACGCTGATAAGCAGCTCTGCGCCTGAGCTTTCAATGATTTTGACGATCCGCTCCGCCGGAATGGAAACATCGACAGGGATGTAAGGGCGGCCCGCTTTGACGCTTCCTAAGAAAGAAACGATCATATTCGGCTCCATATGTCCGTAAACCAGGACAGGCGCTTTCGAACCGTCAGCTGTATGTTTTTGAATGCCGGACGCAACCCGCTCCGACAAATCCCATAATTCCCCGTAAGTGAGGGAATGATCTAAGGAACGAAACGCTTCGGCCTGCGGCTTGGCGTCTGCGTATGTTTTTATAGCATCAAGTAGTTTCATAGTTATCCTCCCCGATTAGAAATCGTTGTAAATATAAGTGCCGGTATTCGCTGTATGAAATCCATACATCCAAAAGAGCAATACTAATATCAGAAAATAAAAGCCCGTATGAAACGTCCATTTGATCAATGTATTTTCATAAGCACGTTTTAATTTTTGCATCATATTCAAAATTCCTTCCCCGCGTATTCAATAATTACACCAGTATATGACGATTAGATTAACAAAAAGTTTCAAAATATGTCTAATATCCTAAGCTTAAAATTTCCTTAAAAATGAATGAGGAACAAAAGGATGGAAAACACGCATGTATAAATTGGCAAATGATCATACTAAAAAGGCGCTGTTCAGGCGGGATTTTTAACTTATCGTAAATATAAACGAGGTAAAAAAATTTTGGCGGCTTTTTCTTAAGCAGGCTTGTGCCGAACCCCAATGGAGAAGGGCGAAAAGCCGTTTCCGGCAGGATAGCCGATAAAGCGCCGCATCTTGTGAAATGAGGAAGAAATTATTATGATAGATAAGGTAGCAGAAACGTGAAAACCCCAATTCAACACTACTGTTATCGGCTGACTGTGAAAGCCTTTTAATAGAAAGGAAGAGGAAAATGAATCAAAACAATATGGGGGGCAGCCAAAAGACGCCCGAGAAAGAAAGCATGGGCCGCATTTTGTGGCAGCTAACCCGCCCTCATACATTGACGGCATCGTTTGTGCCCGTACTTCTCGGCACCGTATTGGCGATGTTTTACGTAAAGGTTGATTTCCTGCTGTTTTTGGCCATGCTGTTTTCCTGCCTTTGGATCCAGATCGCCACGAACTTATTCAATGAATATTACGATTTTAAACGCGGTTTAGATACGGAGGATTCCGTCGGTATCGGCGGAGCGATCGTCCGCCACGGCATGAAGCCGAAAACAATTCTGCAGCTGGCGCTCGGCTCTTATGCGATTGCCCTCGTGCTCGGTGTTTATATCTGCATGAGCAGCAGCTGGTGGCTTGCGGTTATCGGCCTTGCCGGCATGCTGATCGGCTATCTGTATACGGGCGGCCCGCTGCCGATTGCGTATACACCGTTCGGGGAACTGTTCTCCGGCATTTGCATGGGCTCTGTATTTGTCCTTATTTCTTTCTTCATTCAGACAGGCAGAATTAATGAACAGAGCATTTTGATTTCTATCCCGATCGCCATCTTGGTCGGAGCGATTAATCTGTCCAACAATATCCGTGATATTGAGGAAGATAAAAAGGGCGGACGTAAAACGCTGGCCATTTTGATGGGGCATAGAGGGGCCGTCATGATACTGGCCGCATCATTTGCCATCGCTTACATCTGGATCGTCGGTCTTGTCATCATGGGTTACACAAGCCCGTGGCTGTTCCTGGTCTTCCTGAGCGTGCCGAAACCCGTTCAGGCCGTGAAAGGCTTTGTGAAAAACGAAATGCCGATGAACATGATTATTGCGATGAAATCAACGGCGCAAACCAATACATTCTTCGGATTCCTGCTTTCAATCGGACTCCTGATCAGTTATTTCCGCTGATCAAATGAAAGGCAAATGCCATAACCGGCATTTGCTTTTTTTTATGACATAATCTTCACGATTTTGTAAAGAACCTGACTGAGGACTGACACGTCTTATATACGGACAGCAAAGCAAGGAGATGAAAAAAATGGACTTGTCAACAGCCCATATGGATGATTTGAAAACGGTCATGGAAGATTGGAAAAATGAATTGTTAGTTTATAAATTCGCTTTAGATGAGCTGGATACGAAGTTTTCTATCATCAGCCAGGAATATAATCTGATTCACGGGCATAACCCGATCGAGCATACAAAATCACGCGTAAAAAGTTTCGAGAGTATCGTCAATAAACTGATGCGCAAAGGCTGCGATGTGACGACGCAGGAAATGAAAGAGCATATTCATGATATTGCGGGTGTCAGGATTATCTGTTCCTTTATTTCCGATATTTATAATGTCGCTGAGGTTTTGAAGCAGCATAAGGACCTGAAGATCGTAAAGGTGAAGGATTATATCAAACATCCGAAGCCGAACGGCTACCGCAGCCTGCATTTGATTATTGAAATTCCCGTTTATTTGACGAATCGTGTGGAATATGTGAAGGCGGAAATTCAAATCCGCACCATCGCCATGGATTTTTGGGCGAGTCTTGAACATAAAATTTATTACAAATTAAATAACGAAGTCCCAAAGCATCTGACCGACGAGCTGAAGGAAGCGGCGGACATCGCCCATTATTTAGACGAAAAGATGCTTGGGATTAAGAAAGAAGTCGATTAAACGATTGACGCATCACAAACAGCCGGACCGCTTTTATGTGCAGTCCGGCTGGTTGTTTTTATGTTTACGTGTTTTCACTTTCCCGCGCGATCTATTCTGACGGTGATTCAGGCTGAAATCCTGATTCCGAATCAGAATGAATTTGAACAGAGACTCCAATAGATATCAAATCCTACAGCACATTCCCGCAGAAAAAATGTATAAGATCAAGGTTTACTTTTTAAAAAAAGGGAAAGACATTTGTACAACAAAAAGGGAGATGAATATCAGTGGGAAAGAATGAAACAATGCATATCGTATCATGTGCAGATGATCATTATGCTCGTCATTTGGGTGGGATGTTCGCTTCTTTATTGATGAATATGGATAAAACAAGGAATGCCAAATTATATGTGATCGACGGCGGAATTACTGCCGAAAACAAGGACAAGCTTGAACAGACTGCGATGTCATTCGGAACGCCGCTTGAATTTTTAGAAGTAGACGCTGATCAATACAAGCATGCAGTCGAAAGCAGCCACATTACAAAAGCGGCTTATTACCGCATTTCCATCCCTGATTTAATTAAGGATGAGTCCGTAAAACGGATGATTTACATTGATTGCGATGCAATTGTGATGGAAGATATTTCGGTTTTATGGGATTTGGATATTTCCCCGGCAATAGTTGCGGCGGTAGAAGACGCCGGACAGCATGAAAGACTGAAAAAAATGAATATCAGCGACACTGCCAAGTATTTTAATTCCGGTATTATGATTATAGATTTCGAACCTTGGAGAAAACAAAATATTTCCGAAAAGGTGATTGATTTTATCAACGAAAACAGCTCGGAGGATTTTCTCGTGTTCCATGATCAGGACGCGCTTAACGCGATCTTATATGATCAATGGCATGAACTGCATCCGCGCTGGAACGCGCAGACGCATATTATCATGAACGAGAAAACGCCTCCTGAACTGATCGACCGTATCCGTTACAGAGAAACACGTGCCGAACCGGCCATCGTCCATTTCTGCGGCAGCGACAAGCCTTGGAATACAGGCACCTCGCACCCGTATCGTGATCATTATTTCCGATATATGTCCTTTACGAAATGGAACACGATTGACCGCCCGGCCATGAACCAATAGGCAGGTGTGATGAAAACGCTTGTGAAGCCGTTGACCGGCTCATAAGCGTTTTTTTTATTATTTCACCCGAATCGCACGCACGCGTTTTTGCAGGCCGGTCTTTTCGGCAGACGGCTTCAATCGGCTGACTGCTGTTTGCGCCGCTGATTTTGCTTTTTTCGTCTTGGTTTTTTCCGCCGCTTTTACTTTGTCTCCAGCCTGCTGCCGGTTGAGTTTATCTTTTATCCGGCCAAGCCGTTTTTCCAGAGCGGTTTTTTCTTTTCCCGGCTGGATTTCGCTGACTGCTTTTTGAGCTTTTGCGGTGCTGGCCTCAGAGGTCTTTTTTTCCGCCTGCTTGACGCTGGCCTCAGCTGTTTTCAAAAGGCTTGAATTGACAGCGTTCAGCCGTTTTTGCAGCCCTTTTTTCTCTGAACCGGCCGGTAATTTGCGAATGGCGCTTTGTGCGGCATTGACGGCGGTTTTTTTCTTTTGTTTTTCGGCAGTCCGGACTTTGTCTCTTGCGTCCGTCACATTTCTTGCCGTCTGAACTTTATTGATCCGGGACTCGAGAGCGGTTTTTCCCTTTGACTTGGACAGCTTGCTGACGGCCGTTTTTGCTTGATTGATATCTGCCTGTTTTTTCGTCTTTTCCGCTTTTATTACGGCCCGTTCGGCAAAGCTCTTTTGCTTTACGTGATATTGCACCAGGCCGTACCCAAATCGGCTGTCACGTCCGGAAGCGCCCAGATCTTTGACGTTTTGCTGCATCTGCTGCCGGAGCTGTGTATTTGTTTCCTCGGGATATTTCTGCCTGAGCAGCGCGAACATGCCGGTGACGTGGGGTGCGGCTTGAGATGTGCCGTCAGCCACGGCGTACTTTTGATTCAGGTACGTGCTCGTAATATTGGTGCCGGGTGCGGCAAACTCAATTTGTTTTCCGGTCGTGGAAAAAGCCGCGAGCCCGTTTTTTTCAGTTGACGCTGAGACTGCCGTTACGCTGCTGTAGGCGCCCGGATAATTGACGGGTTTTTTGTTGCCGTCGTTTCCTGCGGCGGCTACGATCACGATTCCTTTTTTGTATGCTTTATCTACGGCGTCGTGAAGAATTTTGCTGTCTGCGTTAGTTCCGAGACTCATATTGATGATATCCATTTTGTTGGCGATAGACCAGTCGATCGCTTTAAGCAGGCTTTTAAGATCCCCCGCACCCTTTCTGTCTAATGCTTTAACCGCATATAACCGGACATCCGGCGCGATGCCGTCAATGCCGTATCCGTCATGTTTGGCCGCAATGATTCCGGCGACATGCGTCCCGTGTCCGTTGTCATCTTTGTATGAGGATGTATAGCTGACTGCGGAATAGCCTCCGGCAATGGACAGATCATCATGAGGATAAATGCCGCTGTCAATGACAGCCACTTTCACCTTTTTCCCCGTCAAGCCTTCTTTCCATGCCTGCTTGACCTGAGTCGGTTCTATATCCCATTGCGGCAGCGCGTAACTGCTGCTTTGGGCCGCTGATAACGGGCGGATATCAGAACCGCCTGCTGCCTGAAAAGATACATTGTCTTCTACATATAAGATGTCAGGGTCCTGTTTCAGGTCTTTCACCGTTTGTGAATCGGCTGACACGGCGACTGCCGGGAGGTGCTGATAGGTCTGTTCCACATCCGCTCCGCTGTCTATAGCGGATTCCTTGCCGTTTTGATTTTTGTACACCACGATAACGTCCCGGTCGTGCGTCTCGGCGTGCGCGGGCGCCGCGGCGGAGAACAGGCTGACGCACAAGGCCGCGGCCATTATCGGTTTCAGGGTGTGATACATTGCAATTCCCCCTTTTTCTTTATATATCGGCAGTGCGGAATTCTTTTTTTCCTAAGGGATAAGGAAAATTTCTGTATGCAAATGTAAGCGTTTCCAAAATATGATGGAGAAAATGCTTTAAGACATCTGCGCAATGAACTCAAAAAGGGGGTTTTTGATAAATGAGTAAGTTCAATCGGGTCATGGAAGAAAAAATCATGCCTGTCGCCGGAAAAGTCGCCGGCCAAAGGCACTTAAGAGCTTTGCGGGACGGCATTATTTTGACTATGCCCCTTATCATCATCGGATCGGTTTTTCTGATTCTGACGAGTCTTCCGATTCCCGGTTATGCCGATTTTATGGCTGGTCTTTTCGGTGAAAATTGGGTTGAAAAGCTCGGGTATCCCGTGAATGCGTCCTTTGACATTATGGCGCTTGTCGCCGCCTTTGGGATTGCCTACCGGCTTGCGGAAAGCTATGAGGTGGATGCCCTGTCGTCGGGAGCCATTGCCCTTGCCGCCTTTTTATTGGCGACGCCGTATCAGATTCCGTTTATTCCTGACGGCTCGGCAACAGAGATTATGGTGGGAGGCGGCATTCCGATTTCGCTGCTCGGAAGCAAAGGTCTGTTTGTCGCGATGATCATTGCAATGCTGTCTACGGAAGTGTACCGGTTTATCATACAAAGAAATATCGTCATTAAGATGCCTGACGGAGTGCCGCCTGCGGTCAGCAAATCGTTCGTTGCGCTCATCCCCGGTTTCATTGTTATTACGCTTGTATGGCTGGCCCGTCTGTTTATTGAAATAACTCCTTTTAAAAGCCTCCACAATGTCGTAGGCGATCTGCTGGGCACCCCGCTGTCTATTCTGGGCGGGAGTCTCGGCGGAAGTCTTATCGCCGAATTCGTGCAAATGCTGCTTTGGTCGTGCGGCATACACGGCGCGTCCATTATCGGCGGCGTCATGTCGCCGATCTGGTACGGGGCGATGGACGCCAACCGTTTGGCTTTTCAGGCGGGAGAGGCGCTGCCGAGCATTTTTACGACACAGTTCTTTCAAATATGGATTAATGTCGGCGGAAGCGGAGCGACGCTTGCCCTTGTGCTGACCATGCTTGTGCGCTCCAGAAGCAAACAGATGAAACAGCTCGGCCGTCTCGGCATCGGGCCCGCGATTTTTAACATTAATGAACCGATCATTTTCGGGATGCCGCTCGTCATGAATCCGCTGTTAATCGTGCCCTTTATCATTGCGCCGCTCTTGACCATTACGGCGACGTACATCGGGATGAGCACGGGGATGGTGGCAAAACCGGCGGGAATCGCCGTGCCGTGGACGATGCCGCCGCTGATTTCCGGTTATTTGGCGACGGGCGGGAAAATCTCCGGTTCGGTCATGCAGCTGATCAATCTCCTGATTACATTTATCATCTATTATCCGTTTTTCCGAATTTGGGATCTTCAAAAATGGAGAGAGGAACGGGCGGCGGAACAAAACGTCACTGAAGAAACATAAAAAAAACGGGCGCCTTCGCCCGTTTTTTTTTAACGCTGGAAAAATTCGATCCATTCGCCGTCAGGTCCTTCAATGTAAAAGTAGCGGTACCCGTTCGGAAGCGTCGTGATTTCTTCATCGATAAATACGGCGCCCTGACGCTTCGCATGCGTGAACTCCGCCGCGATATCTTCAGTTAATAAAGCGACATGATGCACTTTTCCTTCTGCGGGAAGCTCGCTGCTGTAGCCCTGGATCAGCTCAATTTCTGTCTCCGGCCCTTCTTGAAAGCCGAGAAAGGCAAGTTCAATAATGCCGTTCGTATGAGTGATACGATCCTTTAACTGCATACCGAGAACGTCTTGATAAAAGGCGATGGATGTTTCAATATCTTTGACCATAATGCCTGTATGGTCGATTCTTTTGGCTGTCATGGTTTTCCCCCTGTTTTGAATTTTTCGGGACAATGCGGTGTTGATCATGTTTTATGGTACGATAAGAGAAAGCAAAACGAAAGAGGAATGCACAATGAAGCTACTTACAGTGAAAGATACATTTGCCGGAAAGCTGAAAAAAGGATTCCCCCTGATTGAAAAAGACGCTCTGTCCGGAAGCTCGGCTCATTTAACAGAGGGCGATCTTTTTGATGTGACATCCGAGAAGGGTGAGTTTATCGGAAAAGGCTATTACGGCTTGCAGAATAAAGGAGTCGGCTGGGTGCTGTCCCGCGCGAGAGATGAACGGATCGACGGACGTTTCTTTCTGGACAAGCTGAAAAAAGCGGCTGAAGCGAGAGCCCATCTGTTTAAGGCGCCCGATACGACGGCGTTCCGGCTTTTCAACGGTGAGGGCGACGGCATCGGCGGCGTCACGATTGACTTTTATGACGGTTATCTGCTGATTCAATGGTACAGTAAAGGCATTTACGCTTATAAGGACAGCATGATTGAGGCGATTGACGGACTGGAGCTTTCTTATAAAGCGATCTATGAAAAGAAACGATTCGATACGGCCGGGCAATACGTGGAAGACGACGATTTTGTCAAAGGCGAAAGAGGAGATTTTCCGGTCATTGTTCAAGAAAACGGCATACAGTACGCGGTGGATTTAAACGACGGGGCGATGACGGGCATTTTCTTAGACCAGCGTCATGTGCGCAAAGCGATTCGGGATAAGTATGCAAACGGCAGACGGGTGCTGAATACGTTCTCTTATACGGGGGCATTTTCCATCGCGGCGGCGCTTGGCGGAGCTGAGAAAACGACCAGCGTCGATGTCGCCAACCGCAGTCTCGCAAAAACGATTGAACAGTTCAGCGCCAACGGAATTGATTATGAGGCGCATGACATTAAGGTCATGGATGTTTTCAAATACTTCGGCTATGCGGCGAAAAAAGGGCTGGAGTTTGACCTCATCATCCTTGATCCGCCTTCTTTCGCCCGCACAAAAAAACGGACGTTCAGCGCGGCGAAAGATTATAAAAACCTGCTGAAGGAAACGATCGCCATCACTGCAAAAAACGGCATCATCATCGCTTCGACAAACAGCAGCGCCTTCAATATGAAGAAATTTAAAGGCTTTATAGAGACCGCCTTTAAAGAAACAAATGAGCGTTACGACATTTTGGAAGAATATACGCTTCCGGAAGATTTCAAAACGATTCCCGCGTTTAAAGAAGGGAATTATTTGAAGGTTGTTTTCTTGCGGAAAAAATAGGATGATCATTTATAGCGTGGAAAGAGGGGAAAAGAAAACCCTCTTCCATCGCTTTAATACGGGATAAAATAATCTTCATATCTTACTGTTTAAAGAAACAACCCGCTATTACTTAGTATCTCATCTGTGCCAAGTAAAGTGGCCTCTCTGATGCCCACATTGTTGGTTTTCATGAAGGATTGCACCGCTTGGTAGCCAACCGCATAACCTGCAAACGGTGATAAGCCGACAGGCTGATAACCTTGTTCGGCTGCAAAGGTGTCACCAAACATGTAACTGCTGACCTCAGCAAATCCTTTCACATTTAATGAGTCTTTGATAATTTCTTTTGAGTATTCTAAGTCTTCTTTTTCAAAAGAAGTAACCCAAGGACCTAACAGAGCTTCTCCGTAAAGTTCTTTGGCAAACGATTCTGCCAGCCCCTCTATAATTAAGTAATCACCAACCGTTACGTTCCCATAGTCCCAATTGAAATACGAAAAACGAATATTATGATGAAATTCATGTGCAATTACAGCAGGCAGTCTCGGTATGTTATATGAATTGGGGAATATTGAAACTTGAATAAATCCCGGAATTCCTCCGAATCCACAATACCCTCTATGTAATTCAAGCTTTTTTTGATTGGCCAGATACATCCCAAACCTTATTTCATCAGCATTTATTTTTAAGCGGTTTTGTTTGATAAATTCTACACAATGAGTTAAAGTGCCATATGCAATTTGAAGAGCTTGAATTTCTTTTAGATTCTCTAATGCTTTTCTTCCGGTTTCCGTATCAAATATGCTCAGATAGCCCAGCATATTTGCAGCCATGATTACATCATATCCGTTAGGTTGCTTTGCCTTTAAGGGAACATTCATCTTTTTCCACATATCTTCAAAAGGTTTCATCATTGAATACCGATAATAATCTTCTCTATTTTCAATCATTGAAAATAACGTTTCGTATTGCCCAATTGTATCCTCGATAATGATTTTAATGGGTACCACCCTTTTTTTGGTTATCTATATAAATTGTAATGGCATCACTCATGAGCTTCGCCAGCCCTTCACCATACCGGTCGATGTTCTTAGTGAAGCGTTTATCTTCAATATAGAGTTGACCTAATCCGTAAAAGGCATCAAAAGAATATTCACCAAAATTTTCATTGAGAAAATCAAACCACTCTTTGATAGCTGTTTGTACGTCTGGGGACTTGGGAGATTGGTTAATAAGGAGTGCAAATTTATTGAACATTGCAGTCCACTTATCAGATAAATCTTTTTGCTCACCATCAGTCATGCTTTTCAATCTAATATTTACCTTATCGACAGGTTGATCACCCCACCGTTTGCGAGCTTCTTGTTCATAAAGATTATGATTGAAATTCATTCCCTCAAACCGCTCTTTGTTCGTCATGCAAATCTCTCCCATCATATGTTTGATTGATTTATCGATGGTTTCAATCATCTTATCGACTCTATTCCGTTTCTCAATCAACATTTTCTTTTGTAAAATTAATGCCTCCCTCCGGTTAAATGAAGGACTATTAATGATTTCTTTAATCTCTTTTAAGGAGAAATCGAGCTCCTTGAAAAATAGTATCTGCTGCAGCTGTTCAAGATTCTCTTCAGAATAAAGCCGATAACCGGAATCGGTCGTTTCCTGAGGAGTCAATAATCCAATTTGATCGTAATGATGGAGAGTCCGTATGCTTACTCCAATCAGTTCAGCTACTTCTTTTACTTTCATACCCATCACGTTTGCCGCCTCCTTAATGGCTACTCTAAAGTATTACGCAACGTAAGAGTCAATAGTTGGTTAAAGATTTTTTGTATATAAAGGGGAACATATGAGGATTTCATTGCTGAAATTAAAGAAAAAAAGCCGGGCGTGAAGCTCCGGCTTTTTTCTATTCAATAATGTGCTGGACCCGGCCGATTCGCCCGTCTTCAAGGCGGACCTTAATGCCGCGCGGGTGGAAGCTTGAGTTCGTCAAAATATCCTTCACGATTCCTCTTGTCAGCTTTCCTGAACGCTGATCGGCTTTCAGGACGATATCGACTTCAAGTCCTTTTCTGATGCTGCTTCGCTGCTGGCCGTTCATATGACACATCCGTTCTTCAGTCTTTTCACTTCATATCTTATCATATCGTGTTTTCGTCTTTTTATGAAGGACAGACGAATCAATCCTTCATAGCAAATAAAAAAAGACCGCTCTGTAAGGAGCAGTCTTTTATGACATAAACGAAAGCAAAATCGGGGCCGCGCACAGCGTCATAATTGCGGCGAGAATCATGGACACGCTTGAGATCGTTCCTGATACGGAGCTGAGCTCAAATGCTTTAGATGTTCCCGCTCCGTGCGCGCTGGTTCCGAGCAGCACGCCCCGGGCAATTTCGTTATCAATGCGGAAATAGCGGATGACCCGGTCCGATGATCCTAGAGTAAACACCTCTTTATATAGAAAAAAGAAATAAGTCTGATAAAAATAGAAAAAAACTTGATTAAATACATTTTTTTGTATACAATCCTTATATATCAAAAAAAGGAGGATCAATAGTGAAATTCAAAAAAGTACTTACATATTCTTTCGGAACGATTGTTCTTTTGTCAGGTTTAGTTACAACTAATGCTTTGGCAAAAGGAGACACAAAAGATACAGGTTATTATCTCGAGATGCCAAAAGGATTTGGTGCCAATAACTATACAGGGTCTAGAACTAAATACAATGATTCCTCAGTATATCAAAAAAACTCATGGATAGGTAGAGACAGAAAAATAAATTTGTGGATAGTTAATAAAGATAAAAAGGATGTATCAGGCGGTCGTTACGTAGTTGTTAGTAGTGGTCAACATAAGAATATACCAAATGTTGCAATTGAGAAGAATCATGGTAAAGCACTCGGTGTAAGAATTGCTGGAGAGGTACAAGGCCCTCCAAATGCAGTAGTTATTGCAGCAAAAGGAGTTTGGAGTCCAGATAGTAGAAGATAGAATTTGATAATAACTAGAAAGAATTTTTTCTTTCTAGTTATTTGAATTGGGAGGTTTTTTTTTGTTTTATCAATTATTGAAAAATAATTTCATAGAAGTTTTAAGCTCGAAAAAATATAAATTTTCTTTATTAATTATGATTCTCCTTTTCGTTATTGATATTTTCATATCAATCTATCAAAAGTTTTCTCTTCCTTATTTTGATAAAGATCATTTGAGTTTTTCGTTGTATTTTTGGTTAGGCACGAACGACTCTGTTATTAGCGGTATCTTAATATTCTTATTTGTTTTAATTTCTTGCTTACCGTACAGTACAAATGTATTAGAAGAAAAGCAAAATGGTTATTTTCAATTTGTTATATCACGTTGTTCATTATTAAAATATTTTAGTTCCAAAGTGATAACAGCCTTTATTAGCGGCGGTTTCTTATTTGTTCTCCCTTTTGTGTTATCATTCATATTGATGTTAATAATGTTCGGAAACAAGTTGCCGTATACTGAATTTGTTGATAATTATGGAATGTTTCATCAGATTGCAGAGTATCATCCTAGTATTTACATGGCAATATATATTTTAATTTTGTTTTACTATGCAGGGTCTTTTGCAATTTTAGGAGTGTTTTTGTCTACTTTCCTAAAGAATAAATATCTTGCATATGTGTCACCGTTTTTGATTATTTTGGTTTTAGAACCTGTTTTCGAAATATTTTACCCACAGTTATCGCCTATATTGTTAATGAGTCCCATTCAAACTATTACAGGTATTTCGATTATATATCTGTTTGCGATACCATCTTTTGTTTTAGCAATTTCATTAGTAGGAACTTATATTGGGTTGAAAAGATATGTTCAACAATAACTTTCTGTATTATTTACTGAAAATAAGTTACAAAAGAATTTTATTAACATTTATAATTTTGCTGTTGTTAAATTCGGCCGTATTTTATAATAATACAATTAATTCAGCAATAGATATTAGTTTTATGAAAATTTTCTTGAACATATTAGGTGGACCTACAAGCTTTATAACAGTATGTGTATTTTTGTTGTCTTTGAATAGTTTGCATTTTTCAAATTATGTTATACCACGGTTTAATAAGAGAACTATTTTTTTTAGTTTTATTATTAAGCTTATCCTATTAAGGACTATTTTGTTTTTAGTATTAGCAGTATTAAGTACTTTACTTACAGCGTTACTTTTATCACCTGGTACATTTCTTAAAACTATAATTTATACAAATGGGACTATTGGATTGCAGCTAGTATGTTTGTTATTAGGGTGGGTAATGGTTTTATTAATTATTCAGTTAGTTATATTGATATTCGAATTGAAGTTTCCAAGATACGGAATGTTAATTGGTTCGGTTATTGTACTACTAATCCTATTTAATGATATGTATGATTATTTTTCAATCATATTTGTTCAGGCCATATCATCCACGTTTTACGATAAATTATATCTATTATTTATAATTGTTTTTACATCCTTGATTTGCTTGAAACTATCAAAGTCTTTTCAAATACTGAGGAGATAAATAAAAAATGTATTTATATGATGTGAAAAATATCTGGAGACAGAATAAATGGCAATGGATAATTTGGATTTTTGTTATTGCTTTTTTGCTATTTATGATAGTCCATAGTCTCAATATAATTAATATTAATTCTGTTTGGGAGTCGTTGATGGGAAATGAATTATTTTTCATGCCGTTCCCTTATTTCTTTATCTGTGGATTTTACTTGTTGATTAATGGTAATTATTTATATCAACAACGGAGTAAAACAATTTCTATTGTCCTTACTAGAGTATCCTCGAGGAAACAATGGTTATTTGGCAAACTCTTTTTTACTATAGTAATGTGTACTAGTTATTGTCTGTTGTTAATTTTATTAGTACATATAGCTGTTTTTTTAAAACATGGAAATTTTAGATATGACCATGATACAGCCTATACTTTTTTTACAGTTTTTTTAACTTTGTTAATTTGTGGTTTGTTTCAAACCATTTATATTTTGAAAGTAAAACCTATACAAGCTTTTTTTGTAGTGTATGGTCTATTGATACTTCCTGTATGGATTGACGTACCTTTTTTACCTGGTTACTACTCTTTTATTAGCAATACTCTTATAACTCCGCATGAAGTTAATCATAGTGGTTATTTGTTTTTCTTTACTATAATAACAATTTGTTTAATTATGCTTGCAATTAAGCAAATTAGACACAAAAACTTTTTTTAAAGGGAGAACAATATGTCTTTAACAATAAAGTTAGACCATGTCACTAAAACACTTAATTCCAATAAGGTAGTAAATGATGTTTCGCTACAGTTATTTTCAGGAAAGGTTTACGGATTTAAAGGTGTGAACGGTTCGGGGAAATCGATGCTTTTCAGAGTGATTTCTGGGCTACTCGTTCCTGAAAAGGGTGTTATAACTGTGAACCAAAGCATTTTACATAAGGATATATCGTTTCCAGAGAGCATGGGGATAGTTATTGAAAATCCGGAATTTATTCCTCACTTAACGGGCAAACAGAATTTAAAAGTGCTTGCATCAATAAAAAAGAAAGCGACGGACGCAGATATTAATAAAGCATTAGACATAGTTGGTTTGGATAAAAATGATTCAAGAAAGTATAAGAAGTTCTCACTAGGAATGAAGCAACGTCTAGCTATTGGACAAGCTATTATGGAAAATCCGGATTTGCTAATCCTTGATGAGCCAACTAATGCATTGGATGAAGAAACACTTCATAAAATAAAGACTTTTTTGATCGACTATAAAAAAAGGAACAAGTTAATTCTTATTTCAAGTCACGATAAAAACTTTCTTGAATCAATTAGTGATGAAATATTTGAAGTGAAGGATGGAGGTGTAATTGTTTCAATGTAATAGCTATTAAAATTGAGTTTACTAAAAACACCATTTCTTAAGAGAAATGGTGTTTTTAATTTAAATATAGTGAAGTTAATGAGGGTTAAAAAAACGAAAGCAAAATCGGGGCCGCGCACAGCGTCATAATTGCGGCGAGAATCATGGACACGCTTGAGATCGTCCCTGATACGGAGCTGAGCTCAAATGCTTTAGATGTTCCCGCTCCGTGCGCGCTAGTTCCGAGCAGCACGCCCCGGGCAATTTCGTTATCAATGCGGAAATAGCGGATGACCATCGGCCCGATGATCGTTCCCAATAAAGCCGTTAAAATGACGAAAACCGCTGTAACGGCCGGCATCCCGCCGATCATTTCTGAAACGTTCATGGCAATCGGCGTCGTCACGGATCGCGGCACGAGACTGTCGACTAAGCTGCTGCCGAGATGGAACCATTTCGCGATAAAGGCCGTTGACAGAATGGCGATACATGAACCGACCGCTACGTTCAAAATAATTTCCACGGCGTATTTCTTTAAAATCGGGAAATATTTATAAAGCGGGATAGCGAACGCCACTGTTGCCGGCTGAAGCATATCGGTCAGCAGTCCGCCGCCGAGATTGTATGTCTGATACGGGACATTGACAAGAAGCAGCAGTACGACCAAAACAGCGGGCGTAATCAGAAGCGGCGACGTATACACCCGCGGAAAACGAGTGTAGAGTTTTTTTGCGCCCAAATATACTAAGACAGTTAAGAATAAACTTATGATTCCGATGAACACGTTTGTTTTTTCTCCTTTCTTTTTGCTATCAGCTGTGTAAGCGTACCTGTTGAAACCATCACGACAAATGTGCTGATGACGACGACAAGTAAAATGCTTACGCCGAATTTAGACATAATATCTCCGTATTCAATCACTCCGACGGCAGACGGGATGAAAAACAGCAGCAGCTCACCGAGGAGCCATGCTGCGCCAAGCTCAATCCATTCAAGTTTGATAATCTTGAAATGCAATAATGTGAAAAGAATCACAATCCCGATTATACTGCCGGGAATATTTATATGAAGAGCCGCCGTGACCCAATTGATCAGACGCGCAAATATAAACAGCAGAGCGATTTGAATAACGGTAAGCAGCAATTTTTTCATAATGATGCCTCCCTTATATTTATATTGTACAGAAGGTTTTGCTATAGGTAAAATACATATAAAGAATAATGTGTATTCCTTTTGTCTATAGAAAGGATGAAATGTAATGGATATCCGGCACTTAACGTATTTCTTGGAAGTGGCCCGTTTGAAAAGCTTTACGAAGGCTTCACAGTCGCTGTATGTTTCACAGCCGACAATCTCAAAAATGATTAAAAACCTGGAGACGGAGCTCGGCATTAAGCTGTTTTACCGCAATGGCCGGCAAGTTGAACTGACTGACGCCGGGCAGAGCATGTATGTGCAGGCGCAGGAAATCACAAAGTCATTCCAAAACCTGACGTCAGAGCTGAACGATATTATGGAAGTGAAGAAAGGGCACGTCCGCATCGGTCTTCCGCCGATGATCGGGTCCGGCTTTTTCCCGAGAGTGCTCGGTGACTTCCGCGTCACATATCCCGATGTGACGTTTCAGCTTGTTGAGGACGGCTCTATTAAAGTGCAGCAAGGAGTGGAGGACGGCTCGCTTGATATCGGGGTCGTCGTGCTTCCCGCGAATAAAGAGATTTTTCATACGTTCACAATCGTCAAGGAAACCCTTATGCTCGTCGTCCATCCGTCACATCGGCTCGCGGACGAGAAGGAATGCAGTCTTCACGAATTGAAAGAAGAGCCGTTCATATTTTTCAGGGAGGATTTTGTCCTTCATAATCGAATTATGACGGAATGCGTGAAAGCCGGATTCAGGCCGCACGTCATTTATGAAACGTCACAGTGGGACTTTATCAGCGAAATGGTATCCGCCAATCTCGGTATCGGCCTGCTGCCGGAAAGAATCTGCCGCGGTCTTGATCCTGACAAAGTCAGAACCATTCCGCTCGTTCATCCGGTCATTCCGTGGCATTTAGCCATCATTTGGCGGAAAGACCGCTATATGTCCTTTGCCGCCAGAGCCTGGCTGGAGCATACGAAATCGTATTTATGGAATCCGAAAAAGAGAAAAAAGGATGATTAAGCATGGACGCACAAACCGCAGCTCAACACTTGAGTAAAGTGCGGGATCAAAACCCGCTCGTTCACAGTATCACCAATAATGTCGTCACGAACTTCACCGCTAACGGACTGCTCGCGCTCGGCGCATCGCCCGTTATGGCTTATGCAATTGAGGAGGCCGCCGACATGGCGAAAATCGCAGGAGCGCTCGTCCTGAATATAGGCACCCTCAGTTCGGCGTCGGTTGAAGCTATGATCGCAGCCGGAAAATCGGCCAATGAAAACGGTGTTCCGGTCATTTTTGATCCGGTAGGCGCCGGCGCCACGCCGTTTCGGACGGCATCAGCCCGCAAGATCATACAGGAGGTCCGCTTGTCCGCCATTCGCGGAAATGCCGCGGAAATCGCCAATATTGCCGGCGCCCCTGATTGGAAGATAAAAGGCGTGGATGCGGGGGAAGCCGGAGGAGATGTGGTTCACCTCGCTAAGACGGCTGCAAGCGGGCTGAAGACGGTCATTGCGATTACCGGAAAAACCGACGTCCTCTCCGACGGCACCGACACATACGCCGTACATAACGGTGATAAACTGCTGACGAAGGTGACGGGGGCGGGATGCCTGCTGACGTCTGTAATCGGAGCCTTCTGCGCAGCGGGGCAGGACGTTCTGCAAGCGGCCGTTTCAGCCGTTTCTGTATACGGAAGCGCCGCTCAGCTTGCCGCTTTGGACACCGTCCATAAGGGGCCGGGCAGCTTCCAGATTGAGCTTTTAAACAAGCTGGCAAGCATCTCAGAACAAGAAGCGGCCGAGCTTGCTGCAATTGAAAGGGTGACAGTAAAATGACGCGTATTTCTCGGGAAATGATGAAGGATATGTTATCGGTTTATTTTATTATGGGATCAAACAATACAAGCGCAGACCCCGTTTCTGTGGTGAAAAAAGCCATTGAGGGCGGCGCTACGCTTTTTCAATTTCGGGAAAAGGGGAGCGGTTCTTTAACAGGGGATGAACGTGTCCTGTTCGCGAAGCAGGTGCAGGATGTCTGCAGGCAGGCCGGGATTCCTTTCATCATTAATGATGATGTCGAATTGGGCTTGCGCCTTCAGGCGGACGGAGTGCATATCGGACAGGATGACGCAGACGCCGAAGAAACGAGAGCGGCAATCGGCGATATGATTCTGGGTGTGTCAGCACATAACGTCTCCGAGGTGAAGCGGGCGGAAGCCGCCGGAGCCGATTACGTCGGAATGGGCCCGGTCTATCCGACCGAAACAAAAAAAGATGCTGAAGCTGTGCAGGGCGTTACATTGATTGAAGAGGTGCGGCGTCAGGGCATCAGCATTCCGATTGTAGGAATCGGCGGCATTACGGCTGACAACGCGGCGCCCGTCATTGAAGCGGGTGCAGACGGCGTCAGCATGATCAGCGCCATCAGCCAAGCCGAAGATCCAAAAGCGGCAGCGCGCAAGTTTTCAGAGGAAATTCAGCACTCCAAAGCAGGGCTGTCCCGATAGGGCGGCCCTTTTTCTGTGTGCGCAAAAAGGCAGTGACGGACCTTGGAGAATATAAGCCGTATGTCAAGAACAGGGCAATCAGCTTGCAATATCGACCGAAGCGTTTGATGGCTCTATCGTTTCGCTCAAAGTGACGCCTGAACCAATCACCGCCGGCGCCGAAGGCTCAAAAGCCCTCTATAAAACAGTGAAAAGCGCGCAGTGAGAGATCATTTCGAGGTCACGGAAAAACTTAATGCGGAATTCAGCGAATTTGAAGTTTTGATGTCGAAATACAAAACGTGCGATCAATCGTATACGTCCTGTGATACATTAAGTACAGATCAAATCAGAGAGATAAGCACAAAGCTGACGGCCCTTTCTGAAACCATGTCGAAGATTGCCGATGTGCTTTAAAAGGAGTTAAGACACAGCATGAGCGATGAACATAACAAGGAAAAACAGATCCACAGACGGGATGTCCTGAAGTGGGGCGCCGTCGCGGGCGCCGCCGTTGCTGTCGGAGCGAGCGGCCTCGGAGGACTCGCGCCGCTCTTCAAACCGGCGGCCACCGCTTCAAAGAAGAGTGAAGGAAAAAGTGATCGTGATCAAATCGTTCCTTTTTACGGAAAGCACCAAGCAGGAATCACAACGGTGCATCAGACGTATGTGTATTTTGCGGCGCTTGATGTCATGTCAAGCGACAAAGCCGATGTCATCTCCCTTTTCAAACATTGGACAAGCCTGACGCAGCTGCTGACTTCAGGCGCCGTCCCGTCGGGCGAACAGAAAAATAAAGATATGCCTCCGCAGGATACCGGGGAGTCGCAGGATCTGGCACCGGCGAATTTGACCGTTACCTTCGGCTTCGGCCCCGGGTTTTTCGAGAAAGACGGGAAAGACCGCTTCGGACTGAAGGATAAAAAACCGAAGCACCTCGCCGATATTCCGCCGATGCCTAACGACAAGCTCGATAAGGAACAAGGCGGCGGTGATATCGTCATACAGGTCTGCGCGGATAATGAACAAACGGCGTTTCACGCGGTGCGCAACCTGATCAAACAGGCATCGGGGGTGTGCGAAGTCCGCTTTCTCAATAAAGGTTTCTTAAGCGGCGGGAAAAACGGAGAAACACCGCGCAACCTCTTCGGATTCAAAGACGGCACCGGCAACCAAAGCACGAAGGATGAAAACCTGATGAATTCGATCGTTTGGGTTCAATCAGGGGAGCCGGACTGGATGACGGGCGGCACGTACATGGCGTTTAGGAAAATTAAGATGTTTTTAGATATATGGGACCGTTCATCCTTGAAGGAACAAGAGGACACGTTCGGGCGGGTGAAAAGCTCGGGCGCGCCTTTCGGACAAAAAAAGGAAACCGATCCCGTGAAGCTGAATCAAATTCCCGCCGACTCGCATGTCAGCGTGGCAAAATCAACCGGCAGACAGATTCTGCGCCGGGCATTTTCCTATACGGACGGAATTGATCCGAAGACGGGCTATGTTGACGCAGGCCTGCTGTTTATCTGCTTTCAAAAAGACCCGGACCGCCAATTTGTCCCGATGCTGAAGGCTTTGGCGGCAAAGGATGCGCTGAATGAATACACACAAACGATCGGCTCTTCCTTATTCGCCTGTCCCGGCGGCTGTAAAAAAGGAGAATATATCGCCCAAAGGCTGCTGGAATCGTGACACCTTCCATATGGAGGGTGTTTTTAAAAAAACACTTGTAACTATATGTGTTACAGCTTAAAATGAATAGGAAAGGAGACTTACAATGACACTGCAGATTAAAGTATATTCTGATTATGTATGTCCGTTTTGCTTTGTCGGCAAAGCGGCGTTTGAAGAAGCAATCAAGGACAAGGACGTACAGGTGGAATGGATGCCGTTTGAATTGCGTCCGAGCCCCTCGCCGAAACTTGATCCGGTGAATGATCCCGCCAAGCGGCAGATGTGGAAAAACTCCATTGAGCCGATGGCGCAGTCGTTAGGCGTTGACATCACGTTCCCCCGCGTGTCACCGCATCCTTACACGGATTTGGCATTTGAAGGCTTTCATTTCGCAAAGGAACATGGGAAAGGAAGCGAATACCATACACGCGTTTTTCAGGCGTTCTTTCAGGAAGAACAAAATATCGGTGACGTTGGCGTGCTGACAAAGCTTGCGGAAGAAGCGGGACTTGACGGTGCTGCCTTCAAAGAGGCGCTTGAGACAAGAGCGTACAGACACGTACAGCAGGAAGCGCTCCGCCATGCTTATGAGGAAGCCGGCATTACGGCAGTGCCGACGTTTATCATCGGCGATGAGAGAATCCCTGGCGCGGCGGGAAAGGAAACCTTTGAACAAATCATTGAGCGGGAACTGAATAAACGTTAACCCGTAAAAAGCCCTCTCGATCAGCGAGAGGGCTTTGCCATATAGTGTTTGACAAATGTTTGTCTGTCCGCTTCATATGCCGCGGCGTCAAATGAGTCGCCGCAAAAATGAAGGCACCAAGGGTCTTTTTGGCAGGCGACGCCGACTTGATAGCCGTGTTTTTGAAATTCAAGCGACTGTGATGTGTCGTAAAAATGAAAGCCGCGGAACAAATCCTCCCGCCACTCCACGTCATATTGAGCCGCCATTAACAAGCCGTCAATGGCGTCAGCGGGCGTAAACAGGCCGTCTTCATCACCGTGCTCAAAGTCCAAGGGGTGATAAGCATTCCCCCGGTATTCAATCACTTTTCCCATCCGCTCTCCGCTTTCCCACCAAATGCCGTTCGGCGGCAGGGTTTTGCAGCCGGCGACACCGAGAAGGCCGAGCTCCTGATGAGATTGAAAGATATGAAGCATGTCATGAAGGAAATGCTGATGAATGATAAAAGTATCCTGATGCAGATAAATTTTATATTTGGAGGGGTGTTTCAGCGCTTTGTTGTAGGACGAGGCCATGCTTGCTGAATCGTATATCGGCATGATATCAACGGAGTATGAAGGGGGGACGGTAAGCTGCATGATATGGCTTTTGCACCGGGAGTACAGCGACTCGTCATTCACACAGACGACAAACAGAAATGAATGTGAATCCATTACATGCTCCTCTCGGCCTCAATCACATATTGATAGGCCGATGCTTCTGTCATAAAGTCATGCCTTATGCCAAGCTGTACGCATACTTCGTGCAATGATGCGATGGCTTTGTGATAAGTGGGGTGATCAACGCGGATCGCCTCAATGCGTTTCACCTCATAACCGGCGGCTTTAAATAATGAAAGCATCTCTTCCCGGGTAAAAAAACGCAGGTGGGTCTGATCCATTAATCCGGCGTCACTGTAAGTCCATTTGCCGGCTAAAAGCTCCAGCACCACTGAGATGTGGCCGACATTCGGTATGCATGCAAGCACCGTGCCGTCTTTTTTTACATAAGGACGAAGCTTTTTCAGCACTGACCAGGGGTCGACAAGATGCTCAAGAACGTCCCCGAACAGCATGCAGTCGAATTGCTCTGATTCGTACGGAAGAATGGCGGATTCAATGTCGCCGCAAAGCACGTGGCTCAATTTGCTTTCCGCCTTTTTTGCGGCTTCGGGATACGCTTCAATGCCGTAAACCGTTATTCCGCGGTCTTCGATCGCCGCTCCTAAATTGCCTGTGCCGCAGCCGACATCAAGCACTGTCCGCCAGTTTTCGTCTATTTTGTTCAATAAATAAGGATTCAGGCCTTCGTAGTAGTTCTGTTGTTTTTCATCATAATAGGGATTCGTATCCATCTGTGTATCACCTCATAAATGGGCATATACACAAGATATGCAGCGGGGGGATCTCATATCACCATGTTTGGCTGTTCAATTGCGGAATGCGGACGGGAATGGTTGTCCGGTATACGGTTTGTTCTCTGATTCCCCTCTTATTGCGGATGTTCCTTTGAAAACTCGGGTGCGGGCGGACTGTGGCAGGTCATATAGTAAAAGGATCCGCCTGTAAATCTTACCGCTGGCGGATGGTGTTTTTCATTGGTGTTTTTTTCTTCACCGCTTTTTCAGTATTTAAGAAGCGCCTCACATCGTCAATGTGCAAACCCATGATTCTAGCCTCTTGAATTAACAATTGCCAATCTTGATCTATATCTTTCATTACATGAGTTTTCATAAGAACCTCCAATTGAAAAATTGATTTGCCCAGCTACAGCAGCCAATGTATAACAAATATCACACATAGTTGGCCGGTAATCCCAAATTGAAGATGAATTCACCTACCTATTCCCTAAGAAAATGACTGAAATAACCAAAATCCTTCAAGAATTCTTACATATAATAATAAACAAATAAATACTGACTGGATAGTATGCAAATAAAAATAAATCATATGACCTATTAACATTTACCCTCAAAGCGTCGACTAGCATATTCTTTTTGCATAAAAAATACCGCAAAAGAATGATTCGGTGTAAGATAAAGTGAATGATCAAACAGCTGGGGTAAAAAATGAAAAAAAACAAATTTCAAATTAAGAGAGAAGAAACATTTGAAAGTTTTATTGACGCAGGCCTTCATCTCCTGATTGAAAGAGCTTACGATTCAGTCTCAATCGATGACATCAGTAAAGCGGCGGGTTTCAGCAAAGGCGCGTTTTACGTTCATTTTGAAAGCAAGGAAGATTTTCTGAAGCATTTATTAGACAGGCGTCAGATTAAAAAAAGGATCATCACCGGCTATCTCGACGAATTAGAAAAGCAAACCGCGCGGCCGTTGACGCTTTGTGAAGCTGCGGCAAGCGCGGCCAGCCTGTTGATGCGGTTTGTAAACAGCAAGCCTGCCTGGAATGTTGTGTCTTTTGCCGTTCATATGCCTACTTACAAAGTCGTCAGTGAATATGAAGCTTATATCCGTCTTTATAAGTTATGGATAGAAGAAAGCACCATGTACATAAATTGGCTCAAATCGAGAAATTTAATAGAAGACCATATAGATACCGAGCATACCGCTAAAATGATGTGCGCGCTCATCGACGGGATGATTAAGCAATCCAATGTGCTGGGAAGGCCGGTTACTTTCCGCAGCATGTTTGACGCGCTTTATGTTTTTGTCAGCGGCAGAAAATCAGGGTAACGTTCTTCTTGATTTGACAAAAGGTTTAGAAAAGTCTTTCAGAAAGCGAGGAACTGCCATGCGCTACAGAGAAATTATGATGTATATCATTATGGGGATATTCACGACCATCGTGAATATCGTCAGTTTTTACATTCTGACGTCGGCATTTGAGATGGATTACAAGGCGGCGACTGTCGCTGCTTGGGTTCTGTCCGTTCTATTTGCATATGTCACGAATAAACTGTATGTATTTCAGCAAAAGACCGCGGGGATGCGGAGTCTGATGAAAGAATTGACGGCCTTTTTCAGCGTGCGGGTATTGTCTCTCGCCATCGATCTCGCCATGATGATTCTTCTGGTCAGTCAATTTCATATGAACGAAACGCTGGCGAAAATCGCCGATAACGTCATTATCGTAGTCGTCAACTATGCGGCCAGCAAGTGGATTGTCTTCAGAAAAGCGAAAGAAGAGGGCGTGTCATAACGGTTTCTTTCCGCGCCCCGGGGGAAAGTGTAATGGTGAAAGGGGATGCGTATGAAGCACAAAATAAAGAAAGCGTTTGCTGATGTATTCGGGGAATCGGAGGACCTGCGCATTTTCTTTGCGCCCGGCAGAGTGAATCTCATCGGAGAGCATACGGATTATAACGGGGGCCACGTCTTTCCGTGCGCGCTGACAATCGGTACATATGCAGCCGTCCGGGAGAGAGGGGACAGGCTCGTCAGAATGTACTCTCATCATTTTAAGGAAGCGGGCATAAAGGAATGCAGTCTCGATGATATCCGCTATCAAAAAGAGGACGGGTGCCAACTATCCGAAAGGGGTCATGGCGGAATGTCTCAGCAGCGGTTTTTCCCTTCCGCACGGCTTCGATATTGTGTTCTGGGGAAACATCCCGAACGGCGCGGGGCTGTCATCTTCGGCTTCCATTGAACTTGTTACGGCGGTCATTCTCAAGGAATGCCATGAGCTTGAGGCGGATATGCCCGACTTGGTGAAGCTCGCTCAGACGGCGGAAAATTCTTTTATCGGCGTCAGCTGCGGAATGATGGATCAATTCGCCATCGGAATGGGAAAGAAACATCATGCGATTCTGCTGAATTGCGGGACGCTCAGCTTTGAATATACAAAACTCGGGCTGTCGGGGCTGTCGATCGTTATTGCAAATACCAATAAAAAACGAACGCTTGCAGACTCAGGCTATAATACGAGGCTCAAGGAGTGCGGGGAGGCGCTTTGTGATCTTCAGAAGCATCTTTCCGTTCAATCACTGGGAGAGCTGACCCCTTCCGCTTTTGACGCCCATGCGGAGCTGATTCAGAATGAAGTGAACAGACGCCGGGCGAAACACGCCGTCTATGAAAATCACCGCACAATAGAGGCCGCCGACATGTTCAGTAACAACCAGCTTCATCATATCGGTGAATTAATGAGGGATTCGCATCTCTCTTTACGCGATGATTACGAGGTGACGAGTCATGAGCTGGATACACTGGCTGAAGCGGCCTGGCGCCACGGCGGGGTGATCGGATCAAGGATGACGGGAGCCGGTTTCGGCGGCTGTACAGTCAGTATCGTCAAGGACGATGCGGTTTCGGATTTTATTGAAACGGCAGGGGCCCGCTATGAGGAGAAGACAGGGAGAAAAGCTGACTTTTACACGGCGGATGTCGGAGCCGGAGCGAGAGAACTAAAGGGGGATGACGATGGCAATTGAGCGGCACGTGGAACGTTTAATCCGGTACGGATTGCAAAAAGAGCTGATTTCCTATCTTGATATTGAATATACAAGAAACCGTTTATATGAAGCTTTGCATATCACCCATCCGGAGGTTTCAGAACAGAAAGAAAATGAATCGGCGGCATCATTGCCGGACATATTGTCCCCGATTTATGAATGGGCGGCAGAAACGGGCCGGATTGCAGCCGGTACAGACACCTATCGCGACCTGCTGAGCGCGAAGATCATGGGCTGCTTTGCCCCGCAGCCGTCCGAGATTGTCCGTCGTTTTGAAGAAACAAAGGCGGTGCACGGGCCGGAGCAGGCGACAAAGGCGTTTTACCGATTTTCAGAGGATATGTATTATATCCGTTCGGACAGAATACAGCGGAATGTCGGGTGGACGGCTGAGACGGCTTACGGAAAGCTGGACATCACGATCAACCTTTCAAAACCGGAAAAAGATCCGAAAGCAATTGCCGCTGCCAAAGAGCAGCCTCAATCCGATTATCCGAGATGTGTTCTTTGTAAAGAAAATGTCGGGTACGAGGGGAGACCGGATCACCCGGCGCGTCAAAACCTTCGTGTCATTCCGGTAATTCTCGGCGATGAGCAGTGGTTTCTGCAATTTTCTCCGTATGTGTATTACCGGGAGCATTGCATCGTTTTGAAAGACCGGCACGAACCGATGAAGATCAGCAAAAAAACGTTTGACCGGCTGCTGTCGTTCGTCAGCCAGTATCCTCATTATTTTCTCGGTTCCAATGCTGACCTGCCGATTGTCGGCGGCAGTATTTTAAGCCACGACCATTTTCAGGGGGGCAATTATGAATTCCCGATGGCGCGGGCGGAGACAGAAAGCCGGTACAGGCTGCCTGACTATCCGAAAACGATGTTGGGAATTGTGAAGTGGCCGATGTCGGTCATCCGCCTGCAAAGCGGGAGCGCGTCTGAGCTTTCCGGCGCGGCGGATGCCATCCTGCGGGCGTGGCGCGGTTATTCCGATGAGGCGGCTGATCTCCTCGCCTTTTCAGGAGAAACACCGCACAATACAATTACGCCGATTGCCCGGCGGAGAAACGGTTTATTCGAATTAGATCTCGTCCTCAGAAATAACCGCACCTCTGATGAGCATCCGCTGGGAATTTTTCATCCCCATCAGGAAGTTCATCACCTGAAAAAAGAAAATATCGGACTGATTGAGGTAATGGGGCTTGCGATTCTGCCGGGCCGCCTTGAACAAGAAATGAAATACACGGCTGAAGCGCTGTGCTCACCGGACCCGGAAGCGGTCTTAACGGCAGACCTTTCTGCGGCAGCGCATAAAGATTGGGCGCTCAGTGTGCTGCATAAGCGGAAGATAACGAAAGAAAACGCGGAACAGATTCTGAAAGAGGAAATCGGCCATGCCTTTGCGCGGATACTGGAGCATGCCGGCGTCTTTAAACAGACAGAAGAAGGCAGAGCGGCTTTCCGGCGGTTTATCCGCCATTTGGGCGCTCTACCGGAAAAAAGCCCCATCCCATAAGGGACGAGGCTTTTTTTTATCCTCTGCTTCTGGCGATCAGGCTGAATAAGAATACCACGATCGCAGCTCCGATGATTGCCGGAATGATGGCAAAGCCGGCAAGGTGAGGACCCCATGTGCCGAGCAGTCCGTGCCCGATCCATGCGCCGATCAGACCGGCGATCATTGACCCGATGATTCCTCCGGGCATACTGCCTTTTACAAATAAACTTCCGATCCAGCCGATAATAATAGCGACAATCAGAGATACGATAAAACCCATAAATATCACTTCCTATTTTTTATTATTTATGCCTATATGTTACCTTCGTTTTGTCCATATTAAACATATGAATGCGTTTTTTATAATGAACATATCAAGGCGCGTTCCGGTCTTTTTTTTCAAAATGCGTTGCGTTAAAATGGAAACCGTGTGAAAAGGTGTGAGCAAAGGAAAAAATATTTCTTTTGTAGAATGTTTAACAAAATGAAACTTTTTGTTGACCAGCGTTTTTTATTATGGTAAACCTTTATTTGGTATTATTCGTTCTCACTATCTTTTTTCTCTATATATGCTAAATGATCTAAAACTTTTTATGTTTGATTTGCGCAAGTGGAAAAAGTTCATGCATTTTTTGACGATTTTGTGACATTAGGTCGAAAAAAAGATGAACTTTAGAAAAAAATAAAGCTAATAAGGGCAGATTTTGATAGCATAACAAGGTAGATAGAGAAAAGATTTTGAGAAAGTACATTTCAGATTCACTACATCAATAGGAAGGATGGTGATCTTCTTGTTCAGAGCATTTAAACCGTTACTTTTAATAGCGATGTTGGCTGTTGTTTTCGTACTGGGCGGATGCAGCGACATTTCCGTTTTAGATCCGAAAGGACCTGTAGCAGACCAGCAGAAAGATCTGATTCTCTTGTCAATCGGATTTATGCTGTTCATTGTCGGCGTCGTATTCGTACTATTTACAATCATTTTAGTGAAATACCGCGACCGCAAAGGCAAAGACAGCGGAAATTACAAGCCCGAGATGCACGGCAACACGTTCTTAGAAGTAGTCTGGACAGTGATCCCAATTTTAATTGTTATTGCACTTTCTGTGCCTACCGTACAGACGATATATTCGTTAGAAAAAGCGCCTGAAGCGACAAAGGATAAAGAGCCTCTTGTTGTTTATGCTACTTCGGTAGACTGGAAATGGGTATTCAGCTACCCAGAGCAGGATATTGAGACGGTTAACTACCTGAACATTCCTGTAGACCGTCCGGTTTTATTTAAAATTTCTTCAGCCGATTCAATGGCATCGCTATGGATTCCTCAGCTTGGGGGACAAAAATACGCGATGGCGGGAATGCTGATGGATCAATACTTACAGGCTGACAAAGTGGGAACATATGAAGGCCGCAACGCGAACTTCACCGGCGAACACTTTGCCGACCAGAAATTCAACGTAAAAGCTGTTACGCAAAAAGACTTTAACAGCTGGGTGAAAAAAGCCCAAAGCGATTCTCCAAAGCTGACGAAAGAGAAGTATGACGAACTGATGCTTCCGGAGAATGTCGGTAAATTAACGTTCTCTTCTACACACTTAAAATACGTTGACCACGGCCAAGATGCCGAATATGCGATGGAGGCGCGCAAACGCCTTGGCTACAAAGCCGTATCACCGCACTCTAAAACAGATCCGTGGGAAAATGTAAAGAAAAACGAGTTTAAAGTATCCGACGATAAACAAGATTGAAATTGAACAAGAAAGGAGGAAGCCCGAATGAAATTGAGATGGGATGAATTTTTTGTAACAGGTGACCCATTAATTCTGGGCGCACAAGTTTCCATTGCGCTTTCCACTATCGCTATCATCGTTGTACTCACATACTTCAAAAAGTGGAAGTGGCTCTGGTCTGAATGGCTTACGTCTGTAGACCATAAGAAACTTGGAATCATGTACATTATCTCTGCTGTTATCATGCTGTTCCGCGGCGGGGTCGACGGCTTGATGATGCGCGCCCAGTTAGCGCTTCCTAATAACAGTTTTTTAGACTCAAACCACTATAATGAGATCTTTACGACTCACGGTACGATCATGATTATCTTCATGGCGATGCCGTTTTTAATCGGTCTGATCAACGTTGTCGTACCTTTGCAGATCGGTGCGCGCGACGTAGCATTCCCTTACTTGAACAACCTGAGTTTCTGGACGTTCTTCGTAGGTGCGATGCTTTTCAATATTTCTTTCGTTATCGGAGGTTCTCCGAACGCAGGCTGGACGAGTTACATGCCGCTGGCAAGCAACGACATGAGTCCCGGGCCTGGTGAGAACTTCTACCTGCTCGGTCTTCAGATTGCCGGTATCGGTACGCTGATGACGGGTATCAACTTTATGGTGACGATCCTGAAAATGCGTACGAAAGGCATGACGCTGATGCGTATGCCGATGTTCACATGGACGACGCTGATTACAATGGTTATTATCGTATTCGCCTTCCCTGTTTTGACAGTGGCATTGGCGCTGTTATCATTTGACCGTTTGTTCGGCGCTCACTTTTTCACGCTGGAAGCCGGCGGTATGCCGATGCTTTGGGCTAACTTGTTCTGGATTTGGGGACACCCTGAAGTATATATCGTTATCTTACCGGCATTCGGTATTTTCTCTGAAATTATTTCAGCGTTTGCAAGAAAGCAGTTATTCGGTTACAAAGCGATGGTCGGCTCAATTATCGCCATTTCCGTCCTGAGTTTCCTTGTATGGACTCACCACTTCTTCACAATGGGGAACAGTGCGTCCGTTAACTCTTTCTTCTCGATTACAACGATGGCGATTTCGGTTCCGACCGGGGTTAAAATCTTTAACTGGCTCTTTACGATGTATAAAGGCCGGATCAGTTTTACAACACCGATGCTGTGGGCGCTTGCGTTCATCCCGAACTTCGTTGTCGGCGGGGTAACAGGGGTTATGCTTGCGATGGCTGCAGCGGATTATCAATACCATAATACGTACTTCCTCGTATCTCACTTCCACTATGTGCTGATCGCGGGTACGGTATTTGCATGTTTCGCAGGATTTATTTTCTGGTATCCGAAAATGTTCGGCCACAAGCTGAACGAAAGAATCGGAAAATGGTTCTTCTGGATCTTTATGATCGGATTTAATGTATGTTTCTTCCCTCAATACTTCTTGGGGCTGCAAGGTATGCCTCGCCGTATTTACACTTACGGACCGAATGACGGATGGACTGCATTGAACTTTATTTCAACTGTCGGAGCCTTCATGATGGGTGTCGGATTCTTAATCCTTTGCTATAACATCTACTACAGCTTCCGCTACTCTACTCGCGAGATCAGCGGAGATTCATGGGGCGTGGGACGTACGCTTGAGTGGGCGACTTCATCTGCGATTCCGCCGCATTACAACTTTGCGGTGCTTCCTGAAGTGAAATCTCAAGATGCGTTACTGCAATTGAAAGAAGACAAAACGGATATTCATCCGGAAAGCAAGTTCAAGAAAATCCATATGCCGCACAACTCCGGAAGACCGCTTATTATGTCAGTGGCGTTCGGTATTGCAGGCTTCGGGCTTGTATTTGAATGGTTCTGGATGGGCATTGTCGGTTTGATCGGCATTCTGCTTTGCATGGTGCTTCGTTCATTTGAATATGACAATGGCTACTATATACCTGTTGAAGAAATAAAAGAGACGGAAAGAAAGATTTCCGAATAAAGGAGGCGTGATTTATGGAACATGCAGAACACGGCAATTCTAACGCGCCTATGGAATATCAATCTGAAACCGGCAGACTCAATATTCTCGGGTTTTGGATCTTTTTAGGGGCAGAGATTGTGTTGTTCTCAACACTATTTGCAACCTTCTTCGTTCTTCAAAGAAGAACAGCAGGAGGAGTCTTACCGGCTGAATTATTTGAAGTGAAGCTTGTCATGATCATGACATTCCTGCTTCTGATCAGCAGTTTCACCTGCGGGATCGCTGTTCATGAAATGCGTCGCGGAAGTTTAAAAGGCGTCGTCATTTGGACGATCATTACGCTTCTTCTCGGCGCGGGCTTCGTCGGATGTGAGCTTAACGAGTTCATCCACTATGTACATGAAGGAGCATCTCTCGGTACAAGTGCTTTCTGGTCTGGATTCTTCGTCCTTCTGGGAACGCACGGAACGCACGTAACGATCGGTATCTTCTGGATTGCCGGCATCTTACTGCAATTGAAGAAACGCGGATTAACGCCGCAGACGTCTTCAAAAATCTTTATCTCAAGTTTATACTGGCACTTCTTAGACGTTGTTTGGATCTTCATCTTTACAGGCGTCTATCTCATCGGATTGGGGGGACTATAATATGGCAAACAAATCTGCTGAACACAGCCACTTTCCGTGGAAGCATATCGTAGGTTTTGCGTTGTCTATTATTCTGACCCTGCTGGCCCTTTGGGTTGCAGTATATACGGATTTAAGCTCATCAGCAAAACTCTGGATCATTTTCGGATTCGCATTTATCCAAGCCGGTCTTCAGCTTCTCATGTTCATGCACATGACAGAAAGCGAAAACGGCGGAATTCAAGTCGGAAACACGCTCTTCGGATTTTTCGGAGCGATTGTTATCATCCTTGGTTCCATCTGGATCTTTGCGGCGCACTACCATCACGGTGACCATATGGATGGAAACCCTCCTGGCGGTGCGAAGCATCATTCCGAACATCAGGAATAAAAAGAAACCCTCTTCGTTTATGCGAAGAGGGTTTTTTGTGCCTTTATTGGCTTCTTCTCCGGCGCAGGCGCGGAAGGCCGTAAATGATAAAGGCGGCGATATGGGCAACGATGACGTTGACGGCAAACAGGATGATCATGAGTGTGTGGCCGAGAGGGGATAGGCTGCTGGTTGCGTAAAAGTAGAAGAAAACCCACATGAGAATAATTGGCGGTATGGCCGAAAGAGCGACTTTTTTGTTATCCAGCCAGATAAAGAGGGGTGTTGCGCTCGCGACCAGTAAATAAGCAAAAAACATGTCCATCTTACATGTCTCCTTTCATTTTATGGGAGCGTTTCCAAAATGAAATACAGAGAGTGAAATGTGTCTGTTTTGTGGTCGTTTTTTGAACATTTTGTTACAATTATTATACCATGTTTTCCAATTTTTGATACCGCTTTTTCGAGAAATGTATTGCAACTATTGCCTCATTTTTGGATAGGTACAAGAAACCGGAAAGGCCAAATACCCTGTCACATTTCCGGACAATGGAATGGCGCAGGCTGTGAACCTTTGCTATGGTCAAAGAAACATGCACAGCAAGGGTGGTTTGAAGTGGACGTAAGGAAAGAAGATGTCACAGCGCCGGATGTCATTGCGCTTTTGCAGGACCATTTGAAGAGCATGACCATGCATTCTCCTCCGGAAAGTATACACGCGCTCAATGCGGACCGGCTGCGTCAGCCTGACGTTACGTTTTGGAGTGCGAGGGAAAACGGCATCCTGCTCGGCTGCGGTGCCTTAAAGGAGCTAAACAGCCGGCACGGTGAGATCAAATCAATGAAAACCTCTCGGCATCATGTCAGAAAAGGCGCAGCCAACCAGATCCTCCGCCATATGCTTGAAGAAGCAAGGCGGAGGGGCTATCAGCGGATCAGCTTAGAAACCGGTTCTATGGAGGCTTTTCTCCCCGCCAGACGCCTGTATGAAAAAGTCGGGTTTCAATATTGTAATCCGTTTGCACATTATAAAGAGGACCCGAACAGCTTGTTTATGACGTTAAACATAGACTGAAACCCCTTTTCTGACGAGAAGGGGTTTTTTATCGGAAAAGTTTCGTCACGACCGAAACATTTCCTTTTCTGACACGTCATATGTCGTGTAGTCCCCAAACCGTAAAAAATAAAAAGGAAGCAACCTCATCATGTTTTCTTGAACAGTGTTCATGTATAATAAACAATAGTGACTTCCGATGAAAATGTAAGGCGGGATAGAATGAGTCGATATAAGAAACAGCAAAATCCCTATTATCAGGGGGATTTGATTTTTATATTTGGTGTGTTTTTAATAATTAGTGTGGCGGCGATTTATGCGGCCGGACAGTTCGGGCAGTACGGAGGCAGTGCCTGGATGAAACAGATTGTCTTCTATGTTATAGGTGCGGGATTCATCGGATTATTGCTGTACTTTGATTTAGAGCAGCTTGAGAAACTGAGTCTGTACGTATTGATTGCCGGCGTGCTGTCGCTGCTCCTTTTGCGTGTGGCGCCGGAATCCATCGCGCCGATTAAAAACGGAGCGAAGAGCTGGTTTCAAATCGGCAACTTTACCCTCCAGCCCTCTGAGTTTACGAAAATAGGAATTATGATGATGGTCGCGTCCATTATATCGAAGGCGGGCCCGAAGGATCAAAGGTCACTTCGGGAAGATGTGAATCTGCTTTTGAAAATTGCGGCATGGACGGTTATTCCGATCGGGATGATCGTTTTGCAGGATGCCGGAACGGGTGCGATCTGTCTGTTTATCGTTATGGTGATGGTGTTTATGTCAGGTGTAAACTGGAAGCTGATCACCATTATCGGCGGTTCGGCCGCGCTTGTGCTTGGCCTTTTCTTAGTACTGGTAATTGAATTTCCCCATGTGGCGAATTCGATCGGCATTGCGGATTATCAAATTAACCGGATTACATCGTGGATGTCTGACTCCAGTGCGGCAACGACTCAGGCAGAGAGCGATAAAAGCTGGCAGGTGGATCAGGCCGTTATGGCGATCGGATCGGGCGGCATTACCGGAAACGGCGTTCATAATCTAAAGGTGTACGTACCTGAGGGACAGACCGACTTTATCTTTGCGATTTTGGGTGAAAGTTTTGGATTTTTGGGGTGCGCCATTGCGGTTGTCATGTTTTTCTTTTTAATTTACAGACTTGTGGTGCTGATTGACCGCTTGCATGCGTTTAACCGATTTGGCGCGTTTTTTTGCGTAGGATTTACTGCACTTATCGTGATTCACACCTTCCAGAACATCGGGATGAATATCGGCATTATGCCGGTTACCGGTATTCCGCTGCTGTTTGTCAGCTATGGGGGGAGCTCGGTGCTTTCTACATTAATCAGCTTCGGGATCGTATATAACGCAAGTGTGCAGCTGACGAAATATAAAAGCTACTTGTTCAATTCTTAATGTGAGACGGCTCGTTTTCCGGGCTGTCTTTTTTTGTTTAGAGCATTTCGCTTTTGACATGATTCCCTTTCGGATATGATATAGAGAGAAGGAGGCTTTTATATGAACAATACCATCGAAACTATACTTAATCATCGGTCGATCCGATCATTTACTGACGAGCTTCTGACAGCAGAAGAGATAGATACATTAGTGAAAAGCGCCCAGGCGGCGTCAACGTCCAGTTACGTGCAGGCTTACTCCATCATCGGCGTAACTGATAAGGAGAAAAAGCGGAAGCTGGCGGCACTGGCCGGAAACCAGCCTTACGTCGAAAATAACGGGCACTTGTTTGTGTTCTGCGCTGATTTGTACCGTCATAAAAAACTTGCTGAGGAAAAAGGCGAAAACATTACCGAGCTTCTTGAGAATACGGAAATGTTTATGGTCAGCGTCATTGATGCCGCACTTGCCGCACAAAATGTAAGTGTTGCCGCGGAATCAATGGGGCTTGGCATTTGTTATATCGGAGGCATTCGAAATGAACTTGATCAGGTGACGGAAGTGCTTGGTACACCTGACCATGTGCTGCCGCTGTTCGGCTTGGTAGTCGGTCATCCCGCTCATCCGTCCGGTCAAAAGCCGCGCCTGCCGAAACAAGCCGTATATCATGAAAACACGTACGATACGAATGAAGAACACTTCCGCAGTTATATGAAGGAATATGATGAAACCATTTCCGCTTATTATGATAAACGGACAAACGGCAAGCGGGTTGAAACGTGGTCTGATCAAATTCTGCAGTTCATGAAACAAAAACCGAGAACCTATTTAAATCAATATGTAAAAGATAAAGGTTTTCAAAAGAATTAAGAAAAAACCTCTCCTGACGGGAGAGGTTTTTTTATGTTTCACGTGTAACATATTTCGACAAAATGGAACAAGGTATATAAATGTTTATCATCAGGGATGCTTATAAGCATACAGAAAGAAAAAACGGCTTAGCAGTGGTACGATGTTGATGAGGTGACAGTGATGATTTCATTAAGCATATTAGATCAATCTCCTGTATCAGAAGGGAGTTCTGCGGAAAGTGCTCTGCGGAATACAGTAAGACTGGCGCAGGAGGCGGAAAAGCTCGGATATAAGAGGTTTTGGGTGTCAGAGCATCATTTTTCAGAGCGGTTGGCGGGTTCAAGCCCTGAAGTGCTGATCAGCCATATTGCGGCGAAAACGAATGAGATTCGTGTAGGCTCGGGCGGTGTCATGCTTCCGCATTACAGCGCATATAAGGTGGCGGAGAATTTCCGCGTGCTTGAAGGGTTGACGCCGGGCAGAATCGATCTCGGATTAGGGAGAGCGCCGGGCGGAATGCCGATCGCATCATGGGCGCTGAATGACGGCGGGAAGCGTAATGCTGATCAATATCCGCAGCAGATTCGTGAGCTGACGATGTATCTGCATGATGCAGCTGATGACAATCACCGTTTTCCGAATCTGACCGCATCACCCCTTATTAAGACGGCGCCGGAAGTCTGGCTTCTCGGTTCTTCGGGGGAAAGCGCGCTTCTGAGCGCAGAAACGGGAGCAGGCTATATGTTTGCCCACTTTATTAATGGAGAAGGCGGAGAAAGCACGACGGCACAATATAAGCGCAGATTTAAACCTTCTCTATTAGGAAAAGAACCAAAAACAGCCGTGGCGGTGTTTGTGCTGTGCGCGGACACGGAAGAGAAAGCGAAGGAACTCGCGGCCGTCATGGATTATACGCTGCTTGCGGGTGAACAGGGGATTCCGCTTCACGGCGTACCGTCTTACGAAACCGTCCGCGGCAATACGTATACACCGTATGAACAAAGACGAATTGCCGATAATCGGAATCGAATGATCATCGGAACGAAGCAGCAAGTGAAAGAACAGATTCTGGCTCTCAGTAAAGCATACGGAACAGAAGAAGTGATGGCTGTAACCATTACTCATCATTTTGAAGATAAACTTCAATCATACCGCCTGCTTCGAGAAGCTTTTGACGATTAATCAGAAAGAAACCCTGCTGATGCTCCAGCAGGGTTGTTCGGTTATTCAATGATAAAAGGTTTTTCAGTCAGCACCTGGCTTGATTTCCCTTTGTTCGCGGCATAGGCCAGCATATAATATTCTCCTGCCGGCAGTGCGGTGTCACCATTGACTTTGCCGTTCCAGTCGAAATATTGATAGCCTTTATCCTGCTTTTTGTAGATGCCGGCTTGGCCGACAAAGTCAAGATTGCTGTCATATACAAGGAAGGCAAGCTCTTCGGCTCCCGCCGGAAGATAGGTTTCAATTTGGTAGGTTCCCTGCGTTGTGCCGTCCTGCACGTCGATTGACGTCACGCGCGGATAGTCCGGCTCTTTTACAATCAGCAGCGTCGGCACTTTTGCGACTGTTTTTCCGCCTTCTCGCACTGTGACGGTTCCCTCATAGGTGCCTGCCTTTACTTTTTTGGCATTGACCTTTACTTTCGCATTGACCTTTCCGGTTTGATGAGCGGGGATCACGACCCGGTCTGTGCCCGAAACGGTAATGCCCGTGCCGTTGAAAGAGTACTCGAGCTGATATGATTTTCTGATGGACGATTGGTTTTCAATCGTAAAGGTTTCTTTTTTCGTTTCATTGCCTTTGTCTTTCATAAACGTTCCGTAAGAATAACTTCCCGGGGCGACAAGGGAGTCTGCTTTGATCGCTTTCATGATTCTGATGCTTCCGGCGCCTTGCGCATTATGCGGGTATACGTCACCGTCCGCGTCCGTTAAGGTTTCGGCCGTGTTCATGAGAGCGGCTTTTATTTGCTCCGGGCTCCATTTCGGTTTGGCCTGCTTGATGACGGCAGCTGCGCCGGCTACATGCGGGGAAGCCATGCTCGTTCCCTGCTTCGATCCGTAGCCGTACGGGTCGGCCGGATCATGGGTCGGAATAGTACTGACGATATTTACGCCGGGAGCGGAGACGTCAGGTTTAATCATCCACGTGTCCATAACCGGACCGCGTGACGAAAAGTCTGCCATTTGTTCAGTGAGCGATTTAGCCACGGATAAATTGAAAGTCGCTTTTGTGCCGCCCGCTTTTAATTGGCTGACGAGTTTTTCGCCGTCTTCTGATGAAAGCTTAATCGTCGGCACGGACATGCCCGGTACGTTGGCTTCAATTTCTCCCGGGGCATTGTTATACACAACCATACCGATCGCGCCCGCTTTTTTGGCGTTGTCGGCTTTATCCACAAAGGCGATGCTGCCCCGTTTGACGACCGCGACTTTTCCTTTCAGATCTTTGCCTTCAAAATCCTTTTGCTCGCCGATACCCGCCTCTATGAGCTCTGTTTCTTTTTTATTCAGTGCTTTTATGTCATCTTCTTTGTTGTAGCCCATTACTTTCGCTGAGGAATAGGAACCGAAGGAGACGGCGTACTCGTTCAGCGGCAGCTGGGTCGCTCCGACGGAGATGGCTTCTCTGGACGTTCCCGGAGAGCCGACGGTCCAATTGTTCGGCCCGCTGTTTCCGTTTGATGTAACGGCCGTGACGCCTTCTGACATCGCCCAGTCAAGCGCCGTGCTTGTCGCCCAGTCTGGGTTATTCACAGAATTGCCGAGAGAAAGGTTCATGACATCCGCTCCGTCCTGTACCGCGCGTTCGATGCCGGCGATGACGTTCTCCGTTGTTCCGCTTCCGCCCGGACCGAGCACACGGTAGGCAAGGAGTGTAGCATCCGGCGCGACGCCTTTAATCGTCCCGTTTGCCGCTACCGTGCCCGCGACATGGGTTCCGTGGTCAGTCGACGCGCCTCTCGGATCACCGGACGGCGTTTCTTCAGGATCGTAGTCGTTATCCACAAAATCGTATCCTTTATATTGTCCGAAATTTTTCTTTAAGTCAGGGTGTTTATATTCGACACCGGTGTCAATAATGGCAACCTTGACGCCTTTACCCGTATAGCCGAGCTTCCACGCGTCATTTGCCCCTATATAAGGCGCGCTGTCATCCATCTGCGGAGACACGGCATCCTTAGATAGGGTGATGTCTTTATCTTTGAGCTGATCGGTATGATAGGTAACATTCGGATAAACCGCTTTGACATCCTGATCACTCAGCAGTTTGGGGATTTCATTTGCCGGGAGTTTCATGGAGAAGCCGGAAAACACTTGCTCGTATTCTCTGTTGATTTTTCCGTGTTTAACGGTTTTGAGCGCTTTCTTTTTCACTTTTGCGCGTTCGCTTTTCAGCTTGCTTTTTGTCTGTGCTTTGCCGAGTTCCTTTGCTTCCGCCAGTGACTTTTCCTTCAGCTCCACGATGACTGTCGTTTGTTTGCCGGTGGTCATATCAATGTCACCGAACACCTCAGCCTTCTCAAGATCCGGAGTTTGCGGTTTTGAAGCCGGCGCAGCCTGTGAACTTGTGGATAAGGTAAAGGATAAGACAAAAGCCGGAAGCAGATAACGGATGATTCCTTTTTTCAATCGTGTTTCCCCCTTTTTCTTTATCTAAATTAGAAATCTAGTATATATTTCTTGAAAATTCAAAATAATCCTTGTGACATATGACTCATTTATGGAAATTGGTCTGTGAATAAGGAGGGAGTTATACACAGAATCCTGTGCATAACTGAATAAATTTGTGTATATATATTGTTGGGAACGAATGTTCCTATACAAAATATAGATCAAGTTTGTGGATATGTGGATATACCCTGTGTTTAAGCTGTGCTTAACCAAGGGATAAAGTGTGTATAACTTTTTTTATCGGCTTTTCCATTTTTCAGGTCATTTCCATCAGCTTTCAACAAAACTTCTGAAAACTAGTTTGTTTTTTCACTCATATTGTGACAAACAATTCGCCCGGCCGCGTCTATCATAGAGTCATAGGGTTGCTAGACCCGCTAGTTTTTAGCGGAGAAGGATCGGCCGCCTTTTCCGTTAAAGCGGAGAGAAAAACAGGCCTGCGAACAAGCTGTCTGTCAAAAAGAAGCGGAGGGATGATTTGCAATGAAACGTTTGCTAGTATCTTTACGGGTGTGGATGGTCTTTCTGATGAACTGGATGGCGCCGGGTAACGGAAGATATCCATTAGCCGCCGTGTACGGAAACCAAGCGGCTTATCATAAGAAAGCGAAGCGGACGGCTGGGGCTTTTTCGTTTGTGAGCCGTGTCCGATCGGCGGATTTGACCGATGAAACGAAATCGGCCCGCGGCAGGCTGGATAAAAACCGATGGATGCCTGCCCGCAAAGAATTGCCGAAACGGGAGCGCGCGGGTCCGACACCTTTACATCATATGAAAAAGAGGGTACAATCCCACTAAACATAAGAACGGGAGCGAACCTCTTGAGAATAGACAAAGTATTAAATAACAATGCGGCGTTAATAAAAGAAGACGGACGGGAAAAGATCGTAATGGGTCCCGGAATCGCTTTTCAAAAGAGAAAAAATGATGTGATTCAAAAACATAAAATTGAAAAAATATTTGTCGTGCACGACGAAAATGAAAAGTTCAAACAAGTGTTAGAAACGCTTCCCGAAGAGCATATAGAGGCGGCTGAAGATATCATCAGTCATGCGGAGGGAGAGCTTGCGGCACCTTTGAGCGATCACATCCACATTGCGCTGGCGGACCATTTATCCTTTGCGATCGAAAGGATTCAAAACGGCCTTCAGGTGCATAACCGATTGCTTCATGAAATTAAGGCGCTTTATAAAAAAGAATATGAGATCGGCCGCTGGGCGGTTGAACACGTGAAACAAACCCTCGGTATATCATTGCCTGATGATGAGGCGGGGTATATCGCGCTTCATATCCACACTGCCAAGGCGGATGCCAAAAGCATGTATTCGGCGATGAAGCATACAACCATGATCAAAGAAATGATCGAAAAGATCGAATCCTTTTTCGAACAGAAGGTGGATGAAGACAGTATTTCCTATCAGCGCCTCGTCACGCACTTGCGGTATGCGGTCAGCCGGTTGGACTCAAATGAAGCACTCCATTCCATGGACGAGGAGATGCTTTATTTCATCCAAAAAAAGTATCCGTTTGCTTATCGGTGTGCGCTTGAACTGGCGGCGTTTTTAAAAACTGAATATGATTTGGAACTGCCGGAATCCGAGGCCGGCTATATCACGCTGCATGTCCAGCGTCTGCAAAAAAACCCGGAATAACGCGTCTGTTTCGAGAAACAGACTTTTTTTTTGAAAACATATTGACGAAAGCGCTATCATGAAATAAAATGAAAGCGCATTAAAAAACTGAATCCGGCGGGATTGTGACTGGTAATGCAGGCAAGACCTAAAATTTGCGTACATGAAAAAGGGATCATGCTGACCTTTTTCGTTGGCGAATTTTAGGTCTTTTTTGATTTTAGAAAGGGGGATACATAATGAATTATCAAGAAACGGCAAAACAGCTTATCAAACACATCGGAGGGAAATCAAATATCATCAGCGCGACACATTGCGCCACACGGCTCAGGCTCGTCATTCAAGATGAACAGAAGATCAGCCAGGCCGGCATTGAAGAGACAGAAGGAGTAAAAGGGGCTTTCAGCAGCTCGGGGCAATATCAGATTATATTCGGCACCGGCCTCGTGAATAAAGTGTATGACGCTTTTTCAAAAGAAGCCGATTTGGAGCGGGAGGATCGTGAGACACATCAGGACGCGGCGAAAAAAAAGCTGAATCCAGCCGCAAGATTTGCGAAAACACTGTCTAACATATTCGTTCCCATCATTCCGGCTATCGTGGCAAGCGGACTTTTAATGGGGCTGCTCGGCATGATGAAGGCTTTTCACTGGGTGTCTGAACAATCATCGCTGTTTAAGCTTCTAGACATGTTTTCAAGCGCGGCGTTTATCTTCCTGCCCGTATTCATCGGGTTCAGCGCGGCGAAGGAATTTGGCGGTAATGCCTTTCTCGGTGCCGTGCTCGGGGGAATTATGATCCATCCGGCGCTTTTGAATCCGTGGGGGCTTGCGGATGTACCGCCTGATTTTATGCAGCTCTTCGGCTTCGACATTGCGCTGCTCGGCTACCAAGGGACGGTCATCCCCGTACTGTTAGCCGTTTACATTATGAGCAAAGTGGAAAAGGGCACGCGAAAAATCGTGCCTCACGCATTCGATTTATTGGTCACGCCGTTTGTCACGGTGATTGTCACAGGATTTATCACCTTTATCGCAATCGGTCCGCTTGGCAGGGCGATCGGATCAGGCATTACCGTCTCGCTGACGTATGTGTATGATCATGCGGGCATTGTTGCCGGACTGCTTTTCGGAGGTCTTTATCCGCTTATTGTGCTTACCGGTGTGCATCACAGCTTTCATGCGATTGAGGCCGGCCTCATCGCTGATTTGGGCAGAAACTATATCCTTCCTATCTGGTCGATGGCGAATGTCGCTCAGGGCGCGGCGGGACTGGCTGTATTTTTCCTGACGAAAAAAGCGAAAATGAAAGAAATCGCTTTGCCTGCCGCATTTTCCGCTTTTCTCGGCGTAACCGAACCAGTCATTTTCGGTGTGAACCTAAGATACCGCAAGCCGTTTATCGCGGGAATGATCGGCGGAGCGCTGGGCGGAGCCTATGTCGTGGTGACCGGTGTCGCCGCCAATGCCTACGGTCTGACCGGAATTCCGATGATTGCCATCACGGCTCCGCTCGGTTTAGGAAATCTTATAAACTATCTGATCGGAATGGGCATCGCCTCTGTCTCGGCGTTTATTGCCGCTTACATTATGGGAGCTAAAGAAAAGGAGGCCGTCAAATGAGGACACCGGATCAAGAGCTGCGCCTGCAGGCTGAGGAAGCGAAAAAGAAGCGGCAAGAAACAGCCGCGTCAGATCCATACCGCCAGAACTATCATATTATGCCGCCGGTCGGGCTTTTAAATGATCCGAACGGCGTGATTCAATGGAACGGCGTATATCACTTGTTTTTTCAATGGCAGCCATTTCATACGGGGCACGGCGCGAAATTTTGGGCGCATGTGACGACGAAGGATTTCGTTAATTGGAAAGAGGAGGAAATCGCGCTTGCGCCGGGTGAGTGGTATGACAAAAACGGCTGTTATTCCGGAAGCGCCATCGAAAAAGACGGGCGGCTCTGCCTGATATACACAGGCAATGTCCGTGACGGAGAAGGCAATCGGGAAACGTATCAATGCCTCGCCGTATCCGAAGACGGGATCGTGTTTGAAAAAAAAGGAGTTGTCGCGCGTCTCCCGGAAGGCTATACCGCTCATTTCCGTGATCCGAAGGTTTGGAAGAAAGACGGAACATATTACATGGTGCTCGGCGCGCAGACAGAAAAGCTCACCGGAAGCGCTGTATTGTTTACATCAGAGAACTTGACGGATTGGACGTTTCTCGGTTCGATTGCGGGGGCGGAATCCGGCGGTCTCGGGTCATTCGGCTATATGTGGGAATGTCCCGACCTGTTTTCCCTTGACGGAACCGACGTGCTGCTCGTATGTCCGCAGGGGCTTGAAGCCGACGGGATAAAATATCATAACAGCCACCAGGCGGGCTATTTCCTCGGCAGGTTTCATACAGAGCCGCCAGAATTTAAGCACGGTGAATTTACGGAGCTTGACAGAGGATTTGATTTTTACGCGGCGCAGACGCTGGAAGATGATAAGGGACGGAGAATTCTGTTCGCGTGGATGGGCGTTCCGGATCAGCATGAGGACAAACATCCGACACATGCGTATCACTGGATTCACTGCTTAACGATGCCGAGACAGCTGTCACTGTCCAACGGCAGAATCATACAGCGTCCGCTTCCGGAAATGAAATCACGCCGCACGGATGAGCAAAAGCGCCGTCTTCAATTAGAGTGCTCGTCTGTAAGCCTGCCGGTGAAAGATGCGTCCCGGGCTGAAGTGCTGCTGGAAGACATCACTTGCGAATCCGGTTTTGAAATCTCAATTCGGGGCGCGGCCCGGTTTATATTTCATCAGGAAGAGGGGCTGGCTGTGCTGGAGCGCACCGCTTTCAGCGGAGAAGAAAAAGAAAAGAGAAGCTGCGCCGTCAGCGAGGTGCATTCCGTGCAGCTCTTTCTGGATGCATCCTCCATCGAATTGTTTTTGAATGATGGAGAAGAGGTATTCAGTGCCAGATATTTTCCTTTCCCGGGAAATGATGACGTAACCGTCACTTCGGTAGGAAAAACGGAAATAAATGGCTCAATTTGGACACTTTTGTAGAAAATCGTTCTTTTTTCTTATGTGAAACCTATGCCATCTGTGCTATTCTTCAAACGAAAGACTATGATTCCAGGAATAAAAGGAGTTGTTTTCTCAGTTTTGAAAAATCAGAAGATGACGCCGAAATGTTTACTTGTCAAAGCCGCAGAGCAAGTGGAAGATAAGCGGGAAGAATATAAAGAAGTACTGCTTCAGCTGAATCGCATGCTCAAGAGGGCTGAGCCGCACAATGAATGGAGTGATCGGCTGATGCATACATATGAACAGATGAAGGAATATGCGCTGTTTGTGCAGTCTATTGAGATGTTTTTGCGGTCATCCGCGAAAAAAATGAAATAATCCCCCTCGATCATGAGGGGGATATTTATTTTATTTTCCGCTAAGACGCATCGCCGAATGTTTAGTCGGTCCGATGTATTGGTTCAGCGGGAAGGATTCTTTGATTGCCGCGGTGATAAATTCTTTTGCCGCATAGATGGCTTCCTTCACTTCAGCGCCTTTGGCCAGTTCTGCCGTCACGGCGGCGGAGAATGTGCATCCGGCTCCGTGCGTGTAAGGTGTATCAATCATTTCGCTTTCTAATACTTCCGCGGTTTCTCCGTCATACAGCACGTCGATCGCTTTTTCATGTTTCAATTTGCCTCCGCCTGTAATCAATACATATTTCGCGCCGAGTTCGTGAATTTTCTTGGCCGCTTCTTTCATGTCTTCCACCGTTTTTAATTCATCCATACCGCTCAGCTGGCTTGCTTCAAACAGGTTGGGCGTGATGACGGTTGCCAGAGGCGCCAATTGGGTGCGAAGCGCTTCGGCATGCTCCGGATACAGCACTTCGTTCGCTCCTTTGCAGACCATGACAGGATCGATAACGACATTCTTCAGCTGTTTTTCTTTAATCGTTTTCGCCGCAAGCTCTATGATCTCCACGGTAGGGAGCATTCCCGTTTTCATGGCGTCTACGCCGATTCCGTCAACAATCGTCGCCAGCTGTGCGCGAATCGTATCAGCATCGATCGGAAATACTTGATGATCCCAGCTGTTCTCCGGGTCCATCGCTACGATCACGGTCAAAGCCGTCATTCCGTATACGTTTTTTTCTTGAAATGTTTTTAAATCGGCCTGAATTCCCGCGCCGCCGCTGGAATCAGAACCGGCAATAGTAAGTGCTTTGTGCATTGACATATCAATGGCCTCCATCAGTGTTTTATATCTCATTATAGTTAGATTTTCTCCCGATCACAATACGGAAGGCTTGGAGGAATGATTTGACAGCCGCGGGGGATGTGCGTACAATACCTACATAAGATTACTAGGTAAGGGTGAGAAAATAAATGCTCAACAGGGAGCTTGTAAAGGGAAGCACGGTCATTCTGGTGCTGACGCTGCTGAATGAACGGCCCATGTACGGGTATGAACTAGTGAAAGAAATGGAGAAAAGAAGCGGGAATGAACTGCAAATGAAGGAAGGCACGCTGTACCCATCGCTTCATAAGCTTGAACGCCAAAGCTATATTTCTTCTTACTGGGAAAAGCAGACCAAAGGGCCGGACCGAAAATATTACCGGATCACCGATGAAGGAAAAAACATTCTAGCCGAACGGACGAAGGAATGGAATCTGTTCTCTGCTCTGATGGACCGGATGCTGAAGCGGGGCGGGCAGAATGGATAAAGACCTTTATGTGCAGGAAATCAGAAAAGGGCTGGAAGGTAAGGCCGGAAGCCGTGAATTATTAAAAGAAATCGAAAGTCATATTCATCATGCCATACGTGATCATCTGAAAAAAGGCAAAACCGAAAGCGAGGCGATGGCGCTTATTCTGCGGGAAGTGGGGACTCCGTCTGAGATTATCTCTGCTTTTCAAAAAGCTTCGGCGGTGCCCGCGCGGACTTTTATGCTCTTTTATCTGTTCTGCAACTGCGGTCTTTTTGTGATGGGGGCGATGATTACGATGATGCACGCGTGGAAGATTCATCCCGCTGTTGACGCGCTGTGGAAAGGGATTTCCGTGTCAGTATGGCTGATTATGATCGGTTATGTGCTGTATTGGTTCCAAATCGGCTATCAAGCTGGCAAGGAGTTCGGGGCTGGCGGCAAAAAGCTTGCTGAGCGGACGGTATGGGCTTCAATGGTGCCGAATCTATGTTTTATGTTTGTCTTTTTGTTCAATCTGGTTCCGGCTGGGCTGTTTCCTTCGGCGGTCACACCGAGTTTTGCGGCAGTATGCGCCGTTGTGACGGTATGTTTTCCGTTTTGCGGCAAAATAGGTTTTTACGCAGGCAGGCAGAGACTTGCCTGATCTTTTTCACTATATACATAGGGAATCTATATAGGGGTGTTAAAATGAGATTAGGTTCGTGGATGTACGGCGCGTGCGCCCAAATAGCCGTTACCGTATTTACCGTCTGCGGCTTGATTCTTGCATTGCCCGTTGGGAGTCTTTTTATTATGGTTCTGAATGGGATGCAAGACGCTATTTTTGTTGTTTTCAGTATTTTGCTTCTTCTATTGTTTTATGCGCTGGGATGGATTTGGGCCGTTTCGTTTGCGCGTGAGTGGAAGGTGAAACTTTTCGAGCTGCAGATCAGTTCGCTCATTCCGCTGGCGGGTATATTATACTTGTACATTGACAGCGGGGTGAGTATACCGGAACTGATTCATGATTGGCATGAGGATGGATGTGCGCTTGTCCCGCCGGCTTTTGTCTGCTTGTGCACATGCTATGCGATGGTGTTGGTGCCTGTTTATCAATCAAAACTTTGGAACGCCATGGAGGCGGGCAGACTTAATGCCAAGGCGGTATGCACTGTTTGGGGAGACCTTCTGATCATTCTCGTTTTGCTGGCGGGCATGACCTGGATTTGTTTCTGAATGGGCCGAAATCAAAAATCCCCCCTGATCTCTCCGCCGCTTTATGTTTTAATAGAACATGAGAAAAAGCAGAAGGAGCGGGTCATGAATATATCAATTGTTATAGTCACGTATAACCGGATTCCGGCTTTGTGTGAGCTGCTGGAGTCGATTTCCATGCAGACCATAAAGCCTTATGAAGTCATCATCGTAAATGATGCCGGGGAATCGGTCGAACAAGCGAAGCAGCTGTACAGCGATCTGCCGATTCAGATTATTGATTTAGAACAGAATGCCGGACATGTGGAAGCGCGGAACGCAGGTGTGAAAAAAGCGTCGGGTGATTGTATCATGCTGTGCGATGATGATGATTTCATTACGCCGGGCCATTTGGAAAGAATGGCGGCTGCACTTGCTGATGCGGATTTTGTCCATTCTGACGCGGAAATTGTGTCATTTGAAGAACGGGGCGGCACGAGATACCCGGTGTCACGAAAGCCGTTCGCCTATACGGCGGATTATGCGGATATGCGGGTGTTTTCCACGTACGTTCCGTCAGGCAGCATGTACAGGCGTTCTCTGCATGACACGTTAGGGTATTTTGATCCGGATGTCCATAATTATTGGGACTGGGACTTTTATTTGCGCGCTGCGAAACAGCACCGTGTGAAGCGTGTTCCTTGCGCGAGCGTCATATATGCGTTTTTTGAGGGAGGCGGCAATCAGTCCGCGGATCTCGGCGGCAAACGGAAGCGGTACTTAGACCGGTTAAGCGAAAAGCACGGGCTTGGGGAGCTCCCGACGAAAAACTTCGCGGTTCTTCTTGAAGAGCCGGACATGAAGAGGCGGGAGGCGCCGACTGACATTGTGTGGGACGGAAAGCCCGTCCATTCAAGACTGCACAGTTCATAAGGGGGACGAACAGTTTGAAACAGCTTTTAAAAGACAGCTGGTGGAATCAGCTGGAAGATGAATTTGACAAACCGTATTATCAAGAGCTGAGAGAGATGCTGAAACAAGAATACAGCAGCCAAACGATTTATCCTGACAGCCATGATATTTTTAACGCCTTGCATTATACGCCCTATGAGGATGTAAAAGCGGTCATTCTCGGACAGGACCCGTATCACGGACCAGGACAGGCGCACGGGCTTAGTTTTTCCGTTCAGCCCGGGGTCAGACAGCCGCCGTCTTTGAAAAATATTTTCATAGAGCTTCAGGACGATATCGGCTGCTCCGTACCGAACCACGGATCGCTCGTCAGCTGGGCGAAGCAGGGAGTGCTTTTGTTAAACACAGTGCTTACGGTTCGCCGCGGTCAGGCCAATTCCCACAAAGGCAAGGGGTGGGAGCGGCTCACTGACCGCATCATTGATGTGGTGAATGAAAGAGAGAAGCCGATTGTCTTTATCCTGTGGGGGCGTCACGCGCAGATGAAAAAAGAGCGCATTGACACATCGAAACACATTATTATTGAATCGACTCATCCGAGCCCGTTTTCGGCAAGGAACGGCTTTTTCGGGAGCAGACCGTTTTCCCGTACAAACGCCGCCCTTGAAAAAATGGGGGAGCAGCCGATTGATTGGTGCATCCCCGACCTGCCGCAATAAACGTTTTTTTTGAGGCGCTTCCGCCCGGCGGAAAGCGCCTTTTTTGACGTTCCGGGCGGTATGCCGCCAGAAAAAATAACAAACTCAATTCTGCGATTCACTCAGAAATTTGATAAAATGCAGGAAGAAGACAAATTACTGCTGGAGGATTTACTCATGAACATACATATCTCTGCTTTGATTCAGAAGATGGAAGAAGAACTGAGGCAGGCGAAAACGGCGACCCGCACCGAGGAAGTCAAAATGCACGCGGCCGCCATCCGCTCTCTGTGTGATGTCGTGCTCGGCACTCAGACGCACACCGATCCGGAGCCTGTGCAGAATCCGATTCCGAAAGCGGCGCCGAAACCTTCAGCGTCTCCTTCGACAGACCCGCTGCTGCTTGAAAAAATGATGGGCAGCGCCGGGCTGAACCAATATCAGAAAAAAGTGAAAGACGAACGTGAGGAAGACGGAAACGGGGATTCCATTTTCGATTTTTAACAGGAGAGGTTGATTGACTTGAAACTGATACTCGGGGGTTTGCAATGGACGGCATTTATGATTGCGGCTGCGATTGTAGTTCCTGTCGCCATCGCACAATCATTTCACTTGAACCATGCCGATTCTGCCGCATTGATTCAGAGCACATTTTTTGTGCTTGGCGTCGCCGCGGTCATCCAATGTCTCCAGGGACATCGTCTGCCGATTAATGAAAGCCCGGCAGGCTTATGGTGGGGCGTATACACGATTTACGGCGGACTGACGGGCACGGTGTTCGCGACATTCGGCGAGACGCTGCGGGCGCTGCAGGGGGCGCTGTTATTAAGCGCTGTCTTTTTCTTTTTGTTCAGCCTTTTTAAAGTGATTGAACGGCTGGCCGTGCTGTTTACGCCGGTTGTGACCGGTGTGTATCTGCTGCTGTTGGTCATGCAGCTGAGTCAGCCGATTGTGAAAGGCCTTTTGGGCATCGGCTATTTAAAAAACAGCGTCGACGGCCTTGTATTCGGGCTCGCCATGGTTGTGACGGCGGCGATGTTCATCATGTCCCGATCGAATGTTACGTTCTTAAGACAGTATGCGATTCTCCTTTCGCTTGCCGGCGGATGGATCTTATTCGCCGTCTTTGGCGCAGCCAAACCGATTCAAATACCGGACCGCATAATTCAGCTGCCGGCTCTTTTTCCGTTTGGAAAACCCGTGTTTGACAGCGGCCTGATCATTACGTCACTCTTCATTACCGTGCTTTTGATTGTCAACATGCTCGCGAGCATCCGGGTTGTAGAAGCGGCGGTGAAAAAATTCGGCGGCACCGTTGGGAAGCGGCGTGAGCGTCCGGCTGGGTTTGCGGCTTCGATCAGCCACCTTTTGAGCGGGCTGTCAGGGGGCATTGCGCCTGTGCCGATTTCAGGGGCGGCCGGTTTTATTGAGACGACGAAGCTTCCTTCGAAAAAGCCGTTTCTTTTGGGAAGTGTATTTGTCATGATCATCAGTATGATCCCGCTATTTATGAATGCGTTTGCGAGTCTGCCCTCACCGGTTGGCTTTGCGGTAAACTTCGTCGTTTTTTCCACGATGGCGGGTCTTGCCTTTACGGAGTTTGACTCTTATGAGAAAGCGGAGCAAAAACGAATCCGCTCCATTATCGGTCTGGCGCTCCTGACGGGGGTCGGCGTAATGTTTGTGCCGGAGAGCGCGTTATCAGGGATGCACCCGATCCTGATTTCGCTCTTAAGCAACGGCCTTGTGCTCGGGACGCTGCTGGCGATAGCGATTGACCGAATCCAGCTTATCAAAAAGAAAAAATCCGACAATCTCGTGTCATCGGATGACGGACGTTGAATTTTGCCGATGTTGGGTTATGATTGAATTGGAAACTTTAACGAAAAGGCGGGAGAAAAATAGATGAAAGTGTTTATTATTCTTGGTGCGATTAACGCTTTATTGGCCGTGGCGCTGGGCGCTTTCGGCGCGCATGGGCTTGAAGGGAAAATCCCCGATAAATATTTGCAGGTGTGGCACACAGGCGTGCAATATCATATGTATCACGCGCTCGGTCTTCTGGCTGTCGCGTTTTTGGCCGAAAAGCTTTCTGGCGCAGGCAGTGTTTCTGTTGCGGGCTGGCTGATGTTTGCGGGCATCGTTCTGTTTTCAGGAAGCCTGTACGTATTGAGCGTGACGCAGATTTCCATTCTCGGCGCGATTACACCGCTCGGCGGCGTGGCGTTTATCATCTCTTGGATTATGATTATCGTCGCGGCCGTCAAATATTTATAAAGAAAAAAAGCCAATCCTCTGTCAAGTGAGCGATTGGCTTTTTGATTTATCTCGGAGAATAAGAAGACATGGAGTACGGATAAGTATAAGCGATTTCCTCATCAAACGTGATGTAATCAAGGTAAATGGTCAGAAGCAGATAGCGGGTGCCCGTTTTCGGATCGCTGATGATGATATGGTCACGTCCCGCCGCCTGAATCACACCGCGGAAAATCTTTGAATTCCATTCTTTGCTGTTTTCAAATGTCATATAAATCGTCGCCGTTTTGCCCCGGTTCAACCGCAGAATATTTTCAATGTATGACTCTTCAATCGGCAGCATGCCGGGAACGTTTTGTGACGATGATGGACCTGACGGAATCTGAAAGCTGCCGCCGCCCTGCTGCTGCGGCTGGCCGGGGAACCCCCCGCCGAAGCCCTGCTGGCCCTGCTGCTGCGGCTGGCCGGGAAACCCCCCGCCGAAGCCCTGCTGGCCTTGCTGCATCGGCATTGTCATTTGCTGCTGCATCGGCATCATTTGCGATCCTTGGCCGCCCTGAGGCTGCGGATAAGGATTAGGCCCGAGCTGCGGCTGGTATCCTTGCATATCCATTCCCATCCCCATCCCTTGCATTTGCTGATATTGATTCTTTTTCGGTTTCATATTGTTCCTCCTTTGATGAAAACCTCTTCATGCTGAAACCTCCTGACAAGTATCAGACAGCCGACAGAGAAGCTGCTGTTTTTATCTATTCCACCATATGAGCCCGCAGAAAGATTTATGCGAAAAAAGAAAATACGCTCCAATGAGTCCGGACATCAGAGCCGGTTTTTTTTGTGCGCGCAAAGCTGACTTTTCACATAATAGTCTGTATTCCTATCGCATCTTCCGCATAAGGAACATATGATAGCGGTAGTTTCAGGTGCGAAAAGGGGGTGACGAGTTGCCTAAAGTGTCAGTGATCATGACGAGCTATAACAAAAGTGACTATGTGGCCCGCTCTATTAAAAGTATTCTGTCTCAGACGTTTACGGACTTTGAGCTGTTCATTATGGATGACAACTCAAATGAAGCGACATTGGCGGAAATACGTCCTTTTCTCACGGATGCCCGCGTCCGGTTTTATCAAAGCGATGTATCGGGCGTCAAAGAAAGAACGGAAAAAACACGCTACGCCGCCTTGATTAATCAGGCAATAGAAATGGCGGAGGGCGAGTACGTGACGTATGCGACCGACGACAACACGTATGTGCCGGAACGGCTTGAGAAAATGGTGAAAGAGCTTGATGAAGACCCGGAAAAAGCCGTCGTGTATTCAAGTTCCAAAACCTATCATCTGAATCAGCGGAAAGAGACGGTGAAGGAGACGGCCAGGCCCGCCGAACGGATCGTGTGGAACGCGCCGTGCGCCATTGACCATTGTTCGGTCATGCACCGGTTTTCCGTGCTGGAACAGGTCAAATCGGCATTCGGTTCCTATTGGGATGAAAGCCCCGCGTTTTACCGGATCGGTGACGCCCGTTTCTTCTGGAGAGTGAATCATTTTTATCCGTTTTACCCGATTTCTGAGGAGCTTGATATCAATTATATTACCGATCAATCCATCCATTATCAGCTTTTCGCGGCGGAGAAAAACGAGTTTGTGAACAGCCTTCCGCAGCAGACCACGTGCCGGGAGCTGAGGGAATCATTAAAAAAGCTTGGAAAGGGGTGAGGGCTTGTCGGCATACTTAGCGAATTATTGGGTGCTGTACCGGCAGTATATTGACCTTTTTCAGTCACTTTGCTACAAAGACATCCCGCTCGCATTGATCAGTAATTTTTATCAATATATCAGTCCGGCGCTTCGGGAGAGCATGGAGCAGAACCCAGAGCTTTTCGGTCCGGCTGATCAGCATATTCCTGAAGCCGGTATACAGCCATATTATGATCAAAAAAGGCAAAACATTAAGAAAACAGATGAGAAACCGGTAAACGGAAAAGTCATTCTGCATTTCGATCATCTTCGGTTCACCGAGGGAAACTACCGGCAGTTTGATCCGGCAAAAACAGCGGTACTGGCCAGATGGAGTCTGCCTGACCATTACGGGCTGCCCGTTATCTGCAAATTGGAGCTGACGGGAATGGGGCAAAAAGGGAACCCCGTCCCTTATATTGAAAAAGCCCATTCCATTTTGAAAGAGCTTCACAGCCATCCCGCTTTCGGAAACAGAGAATTTCAGGAACGTTTGTATAAAGACATTCCATTATTTATTGAAGCGATTGACGCCGTTGATATTTTGTTTGCGGCCGAGAAGATTTCCGCCGTTGTAGTCGGCACGACGGAGGATATTTACAGCCGTGTGCTGGCGCTGATGTCAGCGAAAAAAAACGCCGTCAGCATCTGTCTGCAGCACGGAGCGCTCATGGGAGATGAAGCGTTTCTGCCCGTATTTACGGACTATCAGGCTGTATTCGGGGCTTATGAAGCGGAGTGGTATAAAGCAAAAGGCTGCAGGGGTGAACAAATCATCATCACGGGGCATCCCCGTTTCGACGAGATTTTCTCAAGAGAGCCGATAGATCAGGACACGTTTTACCGCAAACTTTCTTTTCTCCCGTCACAGCGGACGGTGCTGATCGCCACGCAGCCGTTTTCTGATGAATTTTATACGGGCGTGCTTGAAGAGCTTGCCGGCCAAAAGAACATGCAGCTCATTATTAAACCGCATCCGTGGGAAATCGGCAAAAACAAGCTGGATGCTTACAATCAGGTGCTGCGGAAATATAAAGCAGGCAAAATCATCAAAAAAGAGATGGAGCTGTATGATATTCTACCGTATGTTGACGCTGCGGTGACACAGACATCAACGGTCGGTCTTGAAGCGATGCTGTTTCAAAAGCCCGTGCTGATCGGAAAATCAGCGGGAACCCGCCGATACCCTTATTATCATTCACTTGGAGAATTTGTTTTTGAGGACCCGCAGGCACTCGCTCAGGAATTAATCCGGATATGCGAAAGCCCCGCGGAATATCAAAAAGCGGAACAGGCGCGCCGTGCTTTTGTCGCCGCGAACTACCCGGTTCAGGATTCGCTTGCCGCTTTATGCCAAGTGCTTCAGGAAAAAACCGGAGTCAGCTTCAGACGGGTTGACCCTTCATAAAAAAGATAGGAGCGCAAAGAAAATGGTGCAAAAAAGATCAGCTTTTCTTCCTTATTCATTGCCCATGATCGGGAAGGACGAAATTCAGGAGGTTATTGATACGCTTGAATCGGGCTGGCTTTCAAAGGGACCGAAAGTAGAGGCGTTTGAAAAAGCCTTTGCCGCCTGGACGGGGGCAAAGCACGCGATCGCGCTGAACTCATGTACCGCCGCTTTGTTTTTGGCCCTGAAAGCGAAAGGGATCGGTCCCGGCGATGAGGTCATCACGTCTGCCGTGACGTTCAGTTCAACAGCCAATACAATCGTGCACACAGGCGCCGTTCCGGTGTTTGTTGACATCGATCCGCTTACGCTGAATGCGGACCCTGAAAACATTGAGGCGGCCGTCACCCCGCGGACAAAGGCGATTGTACCCGTTCATTTCGCCGGCCAGTCGTGTGATATGGATGAGATTCTGGCCATTGCCGAAAAGCATCAATTATTTGTCTTAGAGGATGCCGCACATGCCGTGTATACCACTTATAAACAGAAAATGATCGGATCAATCGGTGATGCGACGGCATTCAGCTTCTACGCGACAAAAAACCTGGCAACCGGTGAAGGCGGCATGCTGACGACGGACGATGACGGGCTTGCCGATCAGATCAGGGTGCTCAGCCTTCACGGCATGAGCAAAGGCGCGTGGAACCGCTATTCTTCAAACGGAAGCTGGTACTACGAGGTCGAAACGCCCGGCTATAAAATGAATATGTTTGATCTTCAGGCAGCGCTTGGGCTTCATCAGCTGAAACGGATTGACAGCATGCAGCAAAGAAGAGCCGACATTGCGAGCCGCTACCAAGACGCCTTCAGACACATGAAAGGGCTGACCATCCCGCATGTCAGTGATGACGGACGGCATGCATGGCATCTGTATGTTCTTCAAATAGAGGAGCAGGAGGCCGGGGTCAGCCGGAACGATCTGATTTCCGCTTTAAAAGACCAATATCATATCGGCACAAGTGTTCATTTTATTCCGGTTCCGTTCCATCCGTATTATCAAAAAACGTACGGATATAAGGAAACTGACTTTCCGGCCGCGGCAGCGTATTATCACCGCACCGTGTCACTCCCTCTTTATCCGTCAATGACAGATGACGACGTTGAATACGTCATTGCAGCCGTTACGGATATCGTCAAAGGGGCTGATTAGGTGTACAGACTGAGGGAAAATCTTGCTCAGGACATGATTCATGCCTTCCTGCATCAGAAGGGCATCCAGCCGGAAGCCTATGAATCGTCGCTCTGTTTATTGGAAGAAAACAGCCTTCAAGGCGTGATTTTATATGAAAACTCTTCGTGGGAAAGTCAATTGTTCCGAAAAAATATCATCAATGTGAAGATTGCAGCCGCAAACAGCACCGGACAGCTCAAAAGGCTGTTTCAGGAATTTTACGCGGCAAGGCGGGCGGCAGGCACTGATTTTATATTTATTAAAATACCGGCTGAAGATATCGGGGCGATGCAGGTCGTTCAGCAGCTTCCGAACGCTTATTTTGTAGGGAGTCTGCTCAAGCTCGTCAGCCCGGTGCGTGTATATAACAGCACGCCGCCGTTTGAGATTACAGAAGCCGGACCCGGCGACATGGAAGCGATCAGCCGGCTGGCCCGCGACGCCTTTACAAAAAGCAGGTATTACCAAGATCCCCGCCTCAGCTATGAAAGTGCAAACCGCCTGTTTGAAGAGTGGGCGCGGAATAACGCGGGAGGCAGAGCTTCGTTACAATTCGCCGCCACATATAAGGGAGAGACCGTGGGCTTTGTTCAGGGGCTGTCTAAAGGCGATGAATTCGTCCTTGATCTGATGGCGGTAAAGCCAGGCTTTGAAGGAAAAGGAGCGGGATTCCATTTAGCGGCGCACGTGATTGAACAATCATTGCGCTTTCAGCATAAGACTGTATCAGCGGGAACGCAGCTCCACAATGTAAGAGCCATCCGCCTGTATGAAAGAATGGGATTTAAAGCGGATGCGTCCTATTACTACTATCATGTGTGGCCCGGGAAGGAGGCGGACTGATGGCATCATGCAAAATCGGAACGAAGTCAATCGGCGAAGGTTCGCCCGTATTCATCATCGCCGAAGCCGGAATTAATCATGACGGAAAACTGAGCCAGGCGTTTGAATTGATAGATGCGGCCAGTGAGGCCGGCGCGGACGCGGTCAAGTTCCAAATGTTTCAGGCTGACAAAATGTATCAGAAAGACCCCGGCTTGTACAAAACCGCTGCGGGAAAAAACGTCTCTATTTTTTCTTTGGTGCAATCCATGGAAATGCCCGCCGAGTGGATCGAACCGCTGCTTGAATATTGTAAGAAAAAAGGCGTGCTGTTTTTAAGTACGGTATGTGACGAAGGCTCTGCCGACTTACTGTATGCGACTTCCCCTTCAGCCTTTAAAATCGCCTCCTACGAGCTGAACCATCTGCCGTTATTGAAATATGTCGCGGGGCTGAAGACCCCGATTATTTTTTCCACCGCGGGCGCTGATATTTCAGATATTCAGGAGGCTTATCAAACCATTACCGGCGAGGGGAACACAGAAATTGCGATCATGCATTGTGTGGCGAAATATCCCGCGCCGCCTGAATACAGCAATCTGAGCGTCATTCCCATGCTTGCCGCCGCATTCCCGGATGCAGTGATCGGTTTCTCCGATCACAGCGCCCATCCGTATGATGTGCCGTGCGCGGCTGTCAGGCTCGGAGCGAAACTGATTGAAAAGCATTTTACGATCGATAAAAACCTGCCCGGTGCCGATCACTCCTTCGCCCTCAATCCGGTTGAATTAAAAGAAATGGTTGCGGCGATCCGCTCAGTTGAAGCGGAGCTGCGGCAGGGGCATCACTCTCCGGTTCCGGAAGTGCTGTCGGGAAGTTCCCATAAAACGACGACACCGATTGAAGGGGATATCAGAAGGTTCGCTTACAGAGGCATTTTTTCAACAGCGCCGATTCAAAAAGGCGAATGTTTTACGGCTGAAAACCTTGCCGTCCTTCGTCCCGGCCAAAAACCGCAGGGGCTCCACCCGAGATATTTTGAGCTTTTAACTGACGGCGCGCGTGCGGTCAGGGATATCCCCGCCGACACGGGCATCACTTGGGATGACCTTTTGACGAAAGGCAGCCCCTATGATGACTGACATTTTGTTTATCATTCAGGCGCGGATGGGAAGCGGGCGTCTTCCCGGTAAAGTGCTGAAACCGATCGGCGGGTATACGATCCTCGATATGATTGTCAAAAGGGTTCGGCAAAGCGAGTATTATGATCAATCGCGGGATAATCTGATCGTCGCCGCGTCTGACAGCAAGACCGACGACATTCTGTCTGCGCACTGCATCAGCAACCACTACCGTGTGCACCGCGGCAGCGAGCAGCGTGTGCTTGACCGGTTTGCACAAGTCATCGAACAAGTAAAACCGGACATCGCCATCAGACTGACGGGGGATAACCCGTTTGTCGACCCTTCGCTGCTTGATTTTCTGATTCAATCGCATTTAAATCAGCACGCAGACTACACGTATATCTGCGGTACACCGCTCGGCATCGGCGGCGAGGCGGTTAACGCGCGTCTTTTAACAGAGATCAATGCGGACAAAACGCTGGCGGACAAATATCAGGAGCATGTCACGCTTTTAATAAGAGAATCTCCTGAGAAGTACCGGCTTCTCTTTCCTGAGCCCCCGCAGGAACTCCGGGCTCCTCACTTGCGGCTGACCGTCGATACCGAAGAGGACTACAGGCTGGCCCGCGAGCTGTACGTAAAAGCGGGCTCGCGTCCTGATATTCCGGCAAAAGAATTGATCCATCTGCTGAATAGTGATCCGGAGCTCAGGGCCATTAATCAAATGATCCGGCAAAAAGAGGCTGATTAGCATGCGGGTTTTGATTTTCGCGGACGGGGGCCGTGACATCGGCATGGGGCACGCGGTCCGGATGAAGCTGCTTGCCGGTGCCATTAAGAACAATTGCGCAATAACGTTCTACACAAATAAAGAGGCTTCTTCTTATCTGTCTTCTGATCAATGGGAAGTGATCATCAAGCCTGACAAGGGACAGAAGGAATTTATTGTCCGGGAAATAAACAGGCAGGCTCCTGACCTTCTCATATTCGATCTGCTCGATATGCCGTGTGACTGGTTAGAGGAAGTCAAAAAGCATTCATCGGCACGTATCGTCTTATTTGAAGAAAAACGGGAACATGTCATTCATTTATGCGATGCCGTTATAAACGGCATTTACGGAGGGCTGAAAAGCCGGACGGTTCAAATGGGCGGCGCCGTTGTATATGAAGGCCCGGAATATATCATTCTTCATCCGGGTTTTGAAAAAGCAAAGCAGCTCTATCAGCTGAGAAAAGAATGCCGGACCATATTGGTCTCATTAGGAGGAAGCGACCCGAAGAAGCTTGTCTTTAAAGTGATGGAAGCATGCCGCCGCATCCCCGATATTCAGCGAAAACGAGTGATCATCGTCATGGGCGGCGCCGCGCCTCATGCTGATGGTGTGCGCGCGCATCTTACACAAATGCCTTATGCCGAGATGGTAAGGCAGACAAATGACATGGCCGCGCTTCTCACGAGGGCTGATATGGCCGTCGTGTCCGGCGGGATCACTTTATATGAGACCATTTGTACGGGTGTGCCCTGCATCGTACTTTCTCAAGTGGAGCATCAAACTGAGACGGCGGAAAAATTCGCCGCACGGGGGGCCGCCGTTCATCTCGGCCTTGGTGAATGCATATCAGCGGACGTTCTTGCACGGCATATGTCTGACATGGCCGCTGATTATCCGATGCGGTCCGGACTTCATCAAAACGGAAAGCCGCTGGTTGACGGCAGGGGCATCAAACGGGCGGCGGCGATTCTTTATGATTTGTGATAAAACCACACGTAAGGAAGTGTTCATGTGAAAGGTGTTATCTTAGCCGGAGGCACCGGCTCACGCCTTATGCCGCTGACAAAAGCGGTCAATAAGCATTTACTCCCTGTCGGTCCATATCCGATGATTTACTGGTCGATCATGAAGCTGGAAGAAGCGGGGATTACGGATATCTTGCTGATTACGCAAAAAGAATATATTCCGCAATTTCATAAACTTCTCGAAACCGGAGAAGAACTCGGCGTCTCAATCACATATCAGGTTCAGCCAGCCGCATCCGGCATTTCCGACGGTTTATCATACGCAAAGCGGTTTACCGGGCGCGACCCGTTTGTCCTGCTTTTGGGAGATAATATTTTTGAAGATTCATTAAAACCTTATACGGAGCGTTTCGCAAAGCAGGGAAAAGGAGCGAAAGTGCTGCTGAAAGAAGTTGACGATCCGGAGCGCTTCGGCATCGCCGAGATTGATGAGGAAAACAAACGGATCAAGTCGATCATTGAAAAGCCGGAGCAGCCGCCGACCAGACTATGCGTCACAGGGATCTACATGTACGACGCAGAAGTGTTTTCTTATATTGAACAAATTTCCCCTTCAAAACGCGGCGAACTGGAAATTACAGATGTCAATAATTTATACATTGAACACAGTGAGCTGACGTATGATGTGTTAACGGGCTGGTGGGTGGATGCGGGCACGCATGAATCGCTCTACCTCGCCGGAAGCCTGGCGCATCAGGCAATACAGAAAGGACAGGAGCATTAATCATGCCAAAATCATATTTAATTACAGGCGGCGCCGGATTTATCGGCCTTACCTTCACAAAGATGATGCTGAAAGAAACGGACGCGCAGATTACCGTCCTGGATAATCTCACGTATGCAAGCAGGCCGCTTGAAATAGAAGCCTTAAAAAAGAACGGCCGTTTCCGTTTTATCAAAGGTGACATTTCTAAAAAAGAGGACATTGACAAAGTCTTTTCCCACATGTATGACGCTGTCATTCATTTTGCGGCTGAATCCCATGTGGACAGAAGCATAAATCAGGCAGAGCCGTTTATCACAACAAATGTGATGGGCACATACCGACTGGCGGACGCGGTGTTACAGGGAAAAGCCGGCAGGCTGATTCACATTTCCACAGATGAGGTGTACGGAGATTTGGCGCCGGATGATCCCGCTTTTACAGAGACGACGCCGCTTTCTCCGAACAATCCGTATTCCGCCAGCAAGGCAAGCTCAGACCTGCTCGTCATGTCTTATGTGAAAACTCATAAGCTTCCAGCCATCATTACAAGATGCAGCAACAATTACGGGCCGTACCAGCATCACGAGAAAATGATTCCGACCATTATCAGGCATGCCGTAAACGGCACGCCGGTTCCGCTGTATGGCGACGGATTGCAGATCAGAGACTGGCTGTTTGCCGAAGATCATTGCCGCGCCATTAAGCTCGTCCTGGAAAAAGGAACACTCGGTGACATTTACAATATCGGCGGAGGAAATGAACGGACGAATAAAGAGCTTGCGTCATTTATCATGAAGGAGCTCGGTGTCGAGGAACGGTTTGCTCATGTCGAAGACAGAAAAGGGCATGACCGCCGTTACGCCATCAATGCTTCAAAGCTGAAAAATGAGCTGGGATGGCGGCAGGACGTCACATTTGAAGAAGGAATGAGAAGAACCATTCGCTGGTATACAGACAGCCAAGACTAATCGGAAAGAAGGGGATCCGATTGACGAAGGTATTAGTAACCGGAGCGGCCGGCCAGCTGGGACGGGAGTTATGCCGCCAGCTGAAGCGGGAAGGGTATGAAGTGATCGCCTTGACAAAAGCGATGATGAACATATCCGACCAGCGTTCGGTGCGGCACTCGTTCAGCCATTACAAGCCGGATATCGTCGTCAATACGGCGGCATACACCTCCGTTGACAAATGTGAAACGGAGCTCGACAAAGCTTATTTAATAAACGGAATCGGCGCTTATTATGCCGCGCTTGAGGCTGAAAACACCGGCGCGAAATTCATTCACATCAGCACCGATTACGTCTTCAGCGGCAAAGGAACACGGCCATACCAGACCGACGATCCCGCAGATCCGGGCACGATTTACGGAAAAAGCAAAAAACTCGGCGAAGAACTGATCCGGTTAACGGGAAAAAAACACACCATTATCAGAACATCGTGGGTGTACGGCAGCGGCGGGCACAACTTTGTCAATACGATGCTGAAGCTTGCGGATACACATGATCAGGTGCGTGTTGTCAGCGACCAAGTCGGAGCGCCGACGTACACAAAGGATTTAGCCGAAACGGTGATCGGTCTGTTTGACAGGCCGCCGGGCTTGTACCACGCCGCAAACAGCGGAGTGTGCAGCTGGTATGAATTTGCCAAGGCTATTTTTGAAGAAAGCGGCAGAACCGCCGCCGTGCTGCCCGTCACGACGGAGGAATACGGAAATGAGACGCCGCGCCCCGCTTATTCGGTGTTGAGTCTTGAGTCGATTGAACGGCAGGGGCTCGGCATGAGGCATTGGCGGGAAGCGCTGCAGGATTATTTACAAAGGGAGGGACAGTGCAAGTGATCGAAGGCGTAAAAATCAAAAAGCTGATCAAACACAGCGATGACCGGGGTTTTTTCTCAGAACTCGTCCGTGACGATGAACATCTCTTAGAGCATTTCGGGCAGGCTTCCTGGTCCAAAAGCTATCCCGGCGTCATTAAAGCATTTCACTATCATGAGAAACAGGATGACCTGTGGTTTTTCCCGACGGGCCACGCCCAGGTCGTGCTCCATGACCTTCGCGAAGAGTCGGCAACCAAGGGAGAAACGGATGTCTACTACATGGGAGAAGACAATCCGATGCTCCTTCTCATTCCCAAAGGCGTCGCACACGGATACAGAGTGCTGGGCGAAACCCCGCTGACCATTATTTATTTCACGACAATGTCCTACAATCCGGATCAGCCTGACGAAAAAAGAATCCCGTGGAATGATGACACCATCGGATTTGACTGGCAGACGGCTCACCGGTAGCGCACAAGACGAAGACAGCGGATGTCTTCGTTTTTTTGTGCTGATGTTAGCATTTGCTGTGAATGGAGCCAGTGAATAAGATACGACCGTCGACTATCATGATTGCTGGCCTGAAGGACAATTTCATCAAAAATGTCTTGGAAGATGTCGGTTAATCCTTAATGGAACCAAAAATTAAGAGATTCTTATGTTCTTCTCCTATGAAGAACATACATCCTAAAAAACAATAAATGATTTATTGAATGGGGATAGGATTAGGATTTAATTAGAAAAATCTTAAGAAAAAAGTAATATTTGCTTAAGGGAAAAGAGAACTTTCCTTTATATAGTAGGAGTATATATGGAAAGGGGAAAGCGAATGACATACATCTTAAAAACGAGTCAGCTTACAAAAACATTTAAAGGAAAAGAAGTTGTTTCCGGGGTTAATATGCACGTGAAAAAAGGAGAGATTTATGGATTCTTGGGTCCCAATGGTGCAGGTAAAACAACCATTATGAAAATGATTACCAATTTAATCAAGCCAACAAGTGGGGAAATAGAAATTTTCGGTGAGAAATTAACAGATACGTCATTTGAAGTTTTAAAACGAATTGGCACCATTATTGAATATCCCATTTTCTATGACAACCTCACTGCTAAAGAAAATTTAGATTTCCATTGTGAATATATGGGCTATTACGATAAAAAATCCATTGACCACGCTATCGAGCTTGTAAAGTTACATAATATTGATAATAAAAAAGTGAAAGAGTTTTCTTTAGGAATGAAACAAAGGTTAGGAATAGCCAGAGCTATTTCTACAAGACCAGAACTTCTCATTTTAGACGAGCCGATTAACGGTCTGGATCCAATAGGTATAAAAGAGTTGAGGGATCTCTTTAAGTTACTTTGCAGAGAATATGGAATTACATTATTAGTCTCCAGTCACATTTTAGCCGAAATGGAACAAATGTCAGATACTGTTGGTATCATACAGAATGGCAAGTTAATAAAAGAAGTTTCTATGAAGAGTATAAACGGAAAACAAACAGAGTATGTGGAGGTAAAAGTCCAAAATATAAAAAAAGCGTTATATATTTTAGAGCAAAATCTGGGGATAAGAAATTTTAAAATGATTGACCAGCAATTAATTCGTATCTATGAAACAGCAGTTACACAACAAGAAATCTCTAAAGCACTTATTCTGAATGACATTGGTATAGAAAGTATAAATAAAAAACACAGTTCTTTAGAAGAATACTTCTTAAATTCTATGAATGGGGAGGGAATACACACTAGATAGATTGCCTGTCTGTGTTATGCACCTATTTGCATTGTCTTAAATTCTTCTGCCGGAGGCTAATTGAAATGTTAAAACTTATGAAATTAGAGTACAAAAAACATCACTTATCACAGTATTTTAAATGGGTGGCACTTTGGATATTCATCATCTTTGCCTTAGTGGCTCTTATGGGATGGGAATCTAAAAATGAAAATGAACTTATGTTTCGTGATTATGCAGATTTTATATCTCTAACTAATATTTTAATCAGAATTGTGTTTATTTGTTTTTCTGCTGTGATTTTATCCCGTTTAGTTATTGATGAATATAAAAATAAAACAATACAATTGCTGTTTACTTATCCTTTACAAAGAAAAAAATTAATGCAAGCTAAACTATCTATTGTCTTCCTATTCTGCTTTGTAAGTATTGTTATTGCTACGTTTGTTATTAACTTGTTAATTCTCTTCGTGAGTCCGCACTTATATTTATTCGAGAAGCCTGTTGAAATGAGTGAAGTTATTTCCGCTATGCCATCGACTCTTCTCACCGCTTTTATGATGGGAGGAGTGAGTCTGATTCCTTTATTTTTCGGCATGAGAAAAAAATCAACTTCTGCTACAATCACTTGGGCTGTCATAATCGGGGTCTTTATCAATGCAACAGTTTCCGACGGAGGAGAAACAGTCAGTTTAAGTCAATTTATTATCATTCCAATTATACTTTGTTTATTTGGTTTTTTAGTGGGTTATCTTTCTTACCGTAAGGTGGATCAGAAAGATTTATTGTAGATAAAAGGAGAAATTATACAATGAAGAAGATTATAGCATCATGTGCAGTGTTAATCGTAATCGGCGGAATTGTTTTAAGCCTTTATAAGACAGATACTAAAAACTTTAAAAAGAACGTGTCCTACAATGTTGAAAAAATTGATACTTTAAAAGTATATACTGACTCATGGGATGTGAAGTTTAAAAAGAGTAATTCAAATAAGGCAACAATATCTGCTGATGGGAAACAGAAAGATAAGGCTCCAGTTACATTTCAAGAAAATGGGAGAGATTTGGTCGTTAGTCAAAAAGAACAAAAGAATGGCGGCTTTTTGGATGGATTTACTTTTGGGAAGCAGGACGGCACAATCTATATTAATGTTCCCGATTCAGGTATGAACAATATTGAAATAACCAATAAAGATGGGAATATACAATTAAGTGAAATTTCAGCTGAACATATTGTCGTTGATAATCATTCCGGTGATGAAAAAATCAATAATGTTTCGGCTCATACTGGAAAGTTTTCATCCAAGGATGGGGCGTTAAGCGTTGAAAATAGTTCTTTTGAGAAATTAAATATAACATCTGCAAGCGGCGATAACGAGATGAAGGAAATACATAGTTCCAATATAAAGGTTACTTCTAAAGATGGAGCGGTTTCAATCAAGGACATAACAGAAGGAACATCTTTATCAGTAAATACGAAATCAGGAGATATAGGTGTATCTTATACAAAAGCGCCAACTTCACTTGCTGTTTTTGCTCAGAGTAATTCTGATGTAACGTTTGATCTAGATGGGCTTAATAAGAGCCATGATGGCGTAAAACTGAAAAAAGGTGAAATTGGCGCAGGAAGTAATAAAGTGAGTCTATCTAGTGAAGATGGTTCGATAAAGGTGAGATAAAAAGAGAAAAACACAAGACAACAATTCCCGCTATTGAAGAATGGTTGTCTTATTTGTTTGTATTTAAAATATTTTGGAATATTTATCTCCTTTTGTATAAAAAATAATTATAATGAGATTAATTATCTGTATAATGATTGAAATAAACAGTGAATTAAGAATATCAGTTTTATATTTAAGGAGCGGAAAGCTTGGGTTACAAAATATTAATTGTAGAAGACGACCAATTCATAAGCGATATGGTAAGCGAAAGCTTAACGAAAGAAGGGTTTGAAGTAACAGCAGCTTTTAATGGTGAAGAAGCTTTAGACATATTGAACACCCAAAAGTTTGAGGTTATATTGTTGGATTTAATGCTTCCGAAGATAGATGGGATGGAATGTTTAAGAATGATTCGTTCCAAAAGTATGGTTCCCGTTCTTATCATGTCTGCAAAAGATGAAGATGTAGATAAGGCACTTGGTCTCGGCCTCGGGGCTGATGATTATATTTCTAAACCTTTTTCTATGCTGGAGGTAATAGCCAGAATTAAAGCAACCATTAGAAGAGAAAGACACTATAAGAGCTCCCTGTCTTCAAAGGAAGAAAAAATCATTAAAATAGGTGATTTAAGTGTTGACCTGCATGGCTTTTCTGTTGAAAAATTCAATGAAAAGATTAATCTCACAGCAAAAGAATTTAATATTTTAAAACTCTTTATTTCTAATCCTTCACAAGTATATACTAAGTCTCAACTTTATAAATCCGTATGGGAAGATGAGTATCATGGAGATGAGAATGTAATTAATGTTCATATTAGACGGCTCAGAGAGAAAATTGAGGACGATCCATCTCATCCAATGTACATAAAAACTTTGTGGGGAATCGGTTATAAGTTGGGAGATTTTTAAATTGTTTTATATGTTGGTTATTTTATTCATATGCTCTGCAGCAGTAAATATATTTCTTTTCCGAAGCCGATTAAATCTAAGGACTGAGATTAAATATATAAGAAATAAACTTCGAAAAGTTGTTAATGAAGAGACAGGCGAAAGATTATTGCTTAACACGGAAGATAAATATATAAAATCCTTGTTAATTCAAATAAACCGTCTTTTAGACCATAATCAAAAGATCAAAGGGAACTACAATAGTATTGAACTGTCCATGCGAAAAATGTTATCAAATATTTCACACGATTTAAAGACGCCTTTAACAGTTATACTAGGTTATATTGAAATGATAAATAACGATAAAAGTCTGACTTCGGAAAAGGTTATGAGTTTACTAAAAACAGTTAATTTAAAAACGGTCGAGGTATTAGCGTTAATAAACCGTTTTTTTGAACTTGTAAAATTAGAGTCAGGAGATAAAAAATTAAATTCTTCACGAATTGACATATGTGAAGTCAGCCGAAAAATAATTTTGGATTACTACGAAATTTTAATCAGCAAAGAATTTGAAGTAGTGATTGATATACCCGATGATTCTGTCTTTGTTAGCGGAGATGAAGATGCAATTGAGAGGGTTCTGAATAATTTAATTACGAATGCAATTCAATATGGTTCCGATGGTAAGATGGTGGGTTTAAAGATCAGAATAACTGATAATGATGTTTTTGTAGAAGTATCAGATAAAGGAAAAGGGATAAATGAATTGCATAAAGACCGTGTCTTTGAACGAATGTACACATTGGAGGACTCGAGAAATACCAATTATCAGGGAAGCGGATTGGGGCTGACGATTACTAAGAGATTAGTAGAGCAAATGGAAGGAAGTATATCTCTAAATAGTGTCCCCTTCAAAGAAACAACGTTTTCTGTACGTTTAAGACGTATTAAATTTTAATAAAAGCAGTAAGGTTTCTTCTGTATACGTCTTCAAATCCCCTTTCTCTTTAATCTGAGAGGCTGACAACAGCCTCTTTTTTTACACACAAAAACCTGGCATGAATCTTGCATATAAAAAGGGGCGTAACGACAATGTGAAAGGGATTGATGGGTTTTGGTGTAAAAGCGCTTACATTTTGTTCTGCCGGTAATTGAAGCTTACACGTAAAATACGATGAGGTGATAAAACATGTCAGCCAACCCGCTTTCTAAAAGCAATCAGAAAGATGAAGAAAAAGAAGTTCTTAATTTGTTCTTGTCAACACAATCGATCATAAAAGAGGCCCTGCGCAAACTGGGGTACCCTGACAATATGTATGAATTGATGAAAGAGCCGATGCGGCTTTTGACCGTCCGCATCCCCGTCAAAATGGACAATGGCTCAGTACAGGTTTTCACGGGCTACCGCTCACAGCATAATGACGCAGTCGGCCCGACAAAAGGAGGCGTGCGGTTTCATCCGGAAGTCAGTGAAGAAGAGGTTAAGGCGCTTTCGGTCTGGATGACTTTAAAATGCGGCATCACAAATCTTCCTTACGGGGGCGGAAAAGGCGGCATCATCTGTGATCCGCGGACGATGTCATTCGGAGAGCTGGAACGGCTGAGCCGCGGATATGTGCGCGCGATCAGCCAGATCGTCGGTCCGACAAAGGATATTCCGGCTCCCGACGTATATACCAACTCGCAGATTATGGCATGGATGATGGACGAATACAGCCGCCTGAGAGAATTTGATTCACCGGGATTCATTACGGGCAAACCGATCGTTCTCGGCGGTTCACAGGGGCGGGAGACGGCGACCGCGCAAGGCGTCACGATTTGTATTGAGGAAGCCGTTAAGAAAAAAGGGATTCCATTGGAAAATGCGCGGATCATCATTCAGGGGTTCGGAAATGCGGGGAGCTTTCTCGCTAAATTTATGCATGACGCCGGCGCCAAGGTGATCGGCATCTCAGACGCCCACGGCGCTTTGTATGACCCTGACGGCCTTGACATTGATTACCTGCTGGATAAGCGGGACAGCTTCGGCACGGTGACGAATCTCTTCTCGGATGTCATAACGAACCGGGAGCTGCTGGAAAAGGACTGTGATATTCTCGTGCCTGCCGCAATCTCCAATCAGATTACGGCTGAAAACGCCCATCACATTAAAGCCTCAATCATTGTGGAGGCGGCGAACGGGCCGACAACGATAGACGCCACGAAAATCCTGAATGAAAGAGGCGTGCTTCTCGTGCCGGATATTTTGGCAAGCGCCGGCGGCGTGACGGTGTCTTATTTTGAATGGGTGCAAAATAATCAAGGCTTTTACTGGTCTGAGGAGGAAGTCGCCGGAAAACTGCGCAGCGTCATGGTGAATTCGTTTGAATCCATTTATCAGACAGCGCATACCCACAAAGTCGATATGCGTTTGGCCGCCTATATGACGGGCATCAGAAAGTCGGCTGAAGCGGCCCGGTTCCGCGGCTGGGTATAAGTGTTATCCGCAAAGAGATTTTGCATCAGTTAGCTAGCAGATCGCAAAATTTCTTTGCGTTTTCAGATTGCAGCTGACAAATTCGGACAAGCTTCGTCCGCTTTCGGCAAAGATTTTCTTATTTTTATCACAAATTGCTATGCTGGTATGCTTCTTGCATCTTCATAAAGCGTGAGCACACATTACAAAATACGGGGAGGAATTCTAATGACAGTTTCATACGCACACGAACCATTTACAAATTTTCAGGAAGAGACAAATAAACAATCGTTTCAGGAAGCGCTGGCTTATGTGAATTCACAGCTCGGCAAGCATTATCCGCTTATCATCAACGGTGAAGCGATTGAAACGGATAAAAAGATCATTTCCGTCAATCCGGCAGATAAAAAAGAAGTGATCGGTTCTGTATCGGCAGCCGGAAAAGAACTTGCGGAAAAGGCCATGCTGGCTGCGCTGCAGGCATTTCAAACATGGAAAAAAGTACGGCCGGAACACCGCGCGAATGTGCTGTTTAAAGCGGCGGCGATCATCCGCAGAAGAAAGCACGAATTCTCCGCGTATCTAGTGAAAGAAGCCGGAAAACCGTGGAAGGAAGCGGATGCTGATACGGCGGAAGCGATCGACTTTTTAGAGTATTATGCCCGTCAGATGCTGAAACTGAAAGACGGTTCCCCTGTAAAGAGCCGTGACGGAGAATTTAATCAGTATCACTATGAGCCGCTTGGGGTGGGAATCGTCATTTCTCCATTCAACTTCCCGCTTGCGATCATGGCGGGAACGGCGGCGGCAGCCATCGTAACAGGCAACACGATACTGCTGAAACCGGCGGATGCGGCGCCTGTCGTGGCGGCGAAATTTGTTGAAGTGATGAAAGAAGCGGGCCTGCCGGACGGCGTGCTCCAATTCATACCGGGCGACGGAGGAGAAATCGGCGACTATCTGGTTGAGCATCCGAAGACGAGATTTGTGTCGTTTACAGGCTCCCGCGCGGTCGGATGCCGCATCTATGAACGCGCCGCAAAAGTACAGCCGGGCCAAAAGTGGCTGAAACGGGTCATTGCCGAAATGGGAGGGAAAGATACGGTGCTTGTAGACAGAGATGCTGATCTTGATCTTGCCGCTTCCTCAATCGTGTATTCCGCCTTCGGATTCTCAGGCCAAAAATGTTCAGCCGGTTCGCGTGCGGTCATTCATCAGGACGTCTATGATGAAGTTGTTGAAAAAGCCGTCGCTTTAACAAAATCACTCACCGTCGGAAGTCCGGAAGATTTTGATACATACATGGGGCCAGTCATCCACGAAGCATCTTATAATAAAGTCATGAGGTATATCGAAATCGGCAAAACAGAAGGAAAACTCCTGACGGGAGGCGAAGGTGATGATTCAAAAGGATACTTTATTCAGCCGACCATTTTTGCGGATGTTGATGAAAACGCCCGCCTGATGCAGGAGGAAATTTTCGGGCCGGTCGTCGCGATCTCAAAAGCCCGTGATTTCGACCATATGCTTGAGATTGCCAATAATACCGATTACGGACTGACGGGCGCTCTGTTATCGAAAACCCGCGCGCACATTGAACGCGCCCGCGAAGATTTTCACGTCGGGAATCTATACTTCAACCGCGGATGTACGGGAGCGATTGTCGGATACCAGCCGTTCGGCGGCTTCAATATGTCAGGAACCGATTCAAAAGCCGGAGGACCTGACTATCTGATTCTTCATATGCAGGCAAAAACAACGTCTGAAGCCTATTAATCTTTCGGAAATAGCGCGATGAAAAAGAGAGTCGCGCTATTTTCTCTATATTAGGGTAAGGAGGATGGAACATGTATCAGCAGCTCAGCAAAATGCTTCCGGAGGAGAAAATAGAAGCCATTACGAAATCACTGGTAGCGTTAAACAGCATCAACGGCACATTGGGAGAAGGAAAAAAAGCCGACTATATCAAAGATATGATCAAGAGCTTTCCCTACTTTCAGGAGAACCCGTCACATGTGTGGGAGCAGGCGATTCCTGAGGACCCTTACGGCCGCAAAAATATTTTCGCATTTATTGAGGGAAACGGCGACAGCCTGAATACGGTCATTTATCACGCTCATCTTGATACGGTCGGCATCGAGGATTTCGGCCCTTTAAAAGATATCGCTTTTGATTCCGACCGTCTCGCGGAGTATTTCTCAAACTATGAATTTGATCGTGATGTGCAGCGGGACGCCCGCTCAGGCGAGTGGATGTTCGGAAGGGGTTCGGTTGATATGCAAAGCGGTATTGCCGTTCATCTCGCCAATCTGCTTCACTTTTCTGAGCGGCGCGATCAGCTGCCGGGCCATATTCTGTTCATGGCAAACCCGGATGAAGAAAGCCAGCATTCCGGCATTTTAACGAGCATTTCTGAATTAAAACGGCTGAAACAAGAAAAGCAGCTTCGTTATTTAGCAGCGATTAATAACGATTTTATCACCCCGCTGTATGAAGGTGACACGACAAGGTACATCTACACGGGCGCGGCAGGGAAGCTTTTGCCTTGCTTTGCGATTTACGGGCGGGAGGTGCATGTCGGAGATACGCTGTCCGGCATCGACCCGAATTTGATCGCGTCAGAAATCACCAGAAGAATTCACAACAATATTCATATGGCGGAAAACATTGAAGGGGAGCTTGTGCTTCCGCCGACCTGCCTCTACCAGCGTGACAACAAGGAAGCGTATAACGTGCAGACCGCCGTCAGCAGCTATGTCTATTTTAATTATTTTATTTACGAGAAAACCGCCAAAGAAGTCATGGATCAGCTGACTGCGGTGGCTGACGAAGCCTGCAAAGAGACAGAACGAAAATTATCTGATTATTACGACGAATACTGTGAGAGAACGAGCCTGCCGAAAAAAGAGATGTCATGGAACGTTCAAGTGTACAGTCTGGAAGATTATCTGAAAAGGCTGAGAAGCCGCGGGATAGACCCGGCGCAGTGTATCGAGCAGGCATTTAAAACATATGAACATCTTGAACTGCGGATGAGATGCTTTAAAGCCGTCGAGGAACTGCAAAAACTCGATCCTGAGCAGGGAGCCAAGGTCATTATTTTCTATGCGCCGCCTTACCTTCCGCACAATTATCTGAAGGAAGAGAGCACACGGGACCGGCTTTTGCAGCATGTCATTCAAGAAGCCGTCGATAAAACAGCGGCGTCAACCGGAGAAACCTTCGCCTTTAAAAAGTTTTTCCCTTATTTAGCGGACGGAAGCTTTTTATCGCTGCATGAAACAGACGCAGAGGTCTCCGCCTTTACCGATAATTTTCCGGGCTGGGATGTCATCGGGACGATTCCTTTTAAAGAAATCAGGGAATTGAATATTCCGTCGGTCAATATAGGGGTATACGGAAAGGACGGCCATAAATGGACGGAACGCGTGTACAAGCCGTACACATTCCATGTGCTGCCGGAGCTCATTCAGCAGACGACAATGCACCTTTTGCACAGCTACCGATTAGACATACGCACAAATGGCTGACATAACGGAATAAGGGGGATGTATATGCAGGGAGATACCAATCAAACTGAATTGCAGCGCACGATGAAGGGCCGGCATTTGTTTATGATCGCCCTCGGCGGCGTGATCGGGACGGGGCTTTTTCTGGGCTCCGGTTTTACGATCAGTGAAGCGGGACCGATCGGCGCGATATTGGCTTATGTGATCGGCGGATTTTTAATGTATCTGGTGATGCTTTGTTTGGGGGAGCTCGCGGTCGCCATGCCGGTCGCAGGATCATTTCAGGCGTATGCCGCAAAGTTTCTCGGGCCGTCGACGGGTTTTACGATCGGATGGATGTACGCATTCAGCTGGGCCAATACAGTGGGGCTTGAACTGACGTCGGCGGGGATTTTAATGCAGCGGTGGTTTCCGGCCGTTCCGATTTGGGTGTGGTGCCTGGTATTCGGCGTCGTCATTTTTTCCATTAACGCGCTGTCTGCGCGGAGTTTTGCGGAAATGGAATTTTGGTTTTCCAGCATTAAGGTCATGGCCATTGTATTGTTTATTATTCTCGGCTGCGCTGCGGTATTCGGCTTTGTCGGTTTTAACGGCGGGCAGACGGCTCCGTATCTGTCAAACTTTACGACGGACAAAGGGCTTTTCCCGAACGGTGCCCAAGCCGTGCTGTTTACCCTTGTCATGGTGAATTTTTCATTCCAGGGCACCGAGCTGGTCGGAATTGCCTCGGGAGAAAGCGAAAATCCGAAAAAGACGCTTCCCCGCTCAATCCGAAACGTCATATGGCGGACGCTGTTTTTCTTCGTGCTGGCGATGTTTGTTCTCGTGTCCATTTTGCCGTACCAAACGGCAGGCGTCATCGAAAGTCCGTTTGTGGCTGTGCTGGATAAAATCGGCGTTCCCTATGCGGCTGATATCATGAACTTTGTCATTCTGACCGCCATGCTGTCGGTGGCGAATTCCGGGCTGTACGCTTCGTCCAGAATGATGTGGTCCCTGTCAAAAACTAAGATGGGCCCCGCTTCCTTAACGAAACTGACGAAAAAAGGCGTGCCTCTGAAAGCTCTTTCCATCACCATCGCTATCTCCGGTTTATCCCTGCTGACAAGTGTATTCGCGGCTGAAACGGTGTATGTGTGGCTCATTTCCATCTCCGGTATGATTACCGTCGTCGCATGGATGTCAATCTGCGCTTCACAATTCGTTTTCCGGAGACGCTTTCTCGCTGAAGGAGGAAATCTGAAAGACCTGGCATTTAAAACGCCTCTTTATCCGATCGTGCCGATTCTCGGATTTTCGGTTTACGGTCTTATCTTAATCAGTCTCATCTTTATTCCCGACCAGCGTATCGGTCTGTACTGCGGCGTCCCGCTGATGATCATCTGTTACGCGTATTATCACTTCGGTATCAAAAAACGCCTGAAGCGTGAGCCGGCTTCTTCGGAAAAAGGCGCTGCCGGATAAGAAAAAAAGCCCGCCGCTTTAAGCGGAGGGCTTTACTTTGTTTTCCGTTTTGCCGACAGCACATAGGATAGAACGGCACAGAACTCAAAACCGAAAATGCTGACGGCCATCGGCCAGGCATTTTCTTCTCCGGCAATACCGACAAGGGGAGCGGCAGCCGCACCCCCGATAAAGGGCAGGAGTCCGAGAAGAGCCGCAGCGCTTCCCGCGCCTTTCTCCTGTTTCTGCATAGCCAAAGAAAATCCCGTCGTCGTGACGATCCCGACAGAAGAAACAATGATGAATAAAGAAATGCAGACCGCCGTCAGGCCTAAACCAAACGCAAGTGATAAAAGCAAAGCGATGCTTCCGATGACGGCGATCAACAGCCCGGAGACAAACAGCTTCCGTTCATCATGTGTTTTAGCCATCCGTCCGGTGATTTGGGTGGCGCATATGATTCCCGCACCGTTTACGGCGAACAGCAGGCTGAACATTTGCGCTGATACGCCGTAGATGTTTTGCAGTACAAACGGCGACCCGGCAATGTATGCGAACATGCCGGTCATCACAAATGCCTGGCTGAGCGCAAATCCCATAAACATCCGGTCGCCAAGCAGGCCGCGAAACGTCATCAGCGTCTCCCGGAGTCCGCCGCTTGTCCGCTTTTCCGGCGGGAGTGATTCAGGCAACGCCGTAAGCACGGCGGCAGAAATGATACAGCCGATCACCGCCAGCACGATAAATACGATTTTCCAGCCGGCGAACTGAAGGATAAATCCCCCTGTAATCGGCGCTAAAATCGGCGCCGCCCCATTGACGAGCATCAGTAATGAGAAAAAAGCCGTCAATTCTTTTCCGGAATACATATCGCGTGCGGAAGCCCGTGCGATGACGATTCCGGCCGCCCCGGTGAATCCTTGAATAAACCTCATGACAATTAAAAACGAAACAGAAGGGCTGAAGGCGCATAATAAAGAAGACAGCGTATAAAGCAGCAATGACAGAATCAGCGGCTTCCGGCGCCCGATCATATCACTGAGCGGCCCGACAACGATCTGCCCGACCGCCAGCCCCAAAAGACAAAACGTCAGGCTCAGCTGCGCAAGTGACGCTGTCGTATGAAGATCGGCTGCCACTTCAGGCAAAGCGGGCAGATACATATCGAGCGAAAGCGGCCCGAATGAAGCGAGCGTCCCGAGAATCAGTACCATGCCGAGGCCTGCGCGGGCGGCCTTTGAATCAGCGTTATTCATTCCATGACCCCCACCTTAACAATGATTCTATCAATATAGCATAACCGGACGGCGTATTTTATATCATTTATTGAATACAAACTAAATATTTTATTTAAAATCTGAATGTAAATAAAAAATTGGAATTAGTTTTCATGTGAAATGTAAAATGAAATATAAGGATGCTAAACTATAAAACAACAAAAGGTAGAAAAGTTTTACGGAAGAGGTGTTCAAAGAGCATGAACAGCAAACAAACCGATCACATCGAAACGAAACGCCGATTTCCGGTCTGTCTCGCGCTTGCTTTGACATTAGGCGTATTTGCCGCCGGTTCTGAAGAGCTGGTGATTTCTCCGCTGCTTCCGGATTTAGCGCGGGCTTTCAGCTCGGATGTCAGTGTGCTGGCGCTTTCCATCAGTATTTACGGATTGATGATTTTTATCGGCGCGCCGCTTCTCGTTCCGCTGGGAGATAAATATTCCCGGGAGCTCAGCCTGATGGCGGGGCTGCTTATATTTACGGCCGGCACGGTGATCTGCGCGCTGGCGCACAATCTCTTTTTCTTCTTTCTGGGCAGGGCGCTTTCCGGGCTTGCGGCGGGTGCGTTTGTGCCGACAGCTTATGCGGTGGTCGGCGACCGTGTGCCTTATGCGTACCGCGGCAAGGTGATGGGTCTGATCGTGTCAAGCTGGTCGCTCGCTTTGATTTTCGGCGTTCCGATCGGCTCTTTTATCGGCGGCGTTTTGAATTGGCGGTGGACGTTTTGGATTTTCGCCCTGATGTCTGTCCTCGTTGCTTCGCTCATTTTCATTGAGGCGCGCCGCAGCACGGCGGATGGGGATAAAACAGAAGAGGAAAACGGACGGCAGGCAGGCACTTTCCGGGATGCGCTGAAGGTGCCACGTGTCCCTGTATACCTCACGATCACTTTTTGCAACATGATCGGTTTTTACGGCATGTATTCCTTTCTCGGCACCTATCTTCACCGCGTGCTGCCGGGGGGAAATACAGCTTCAGGGCTGCTGATCATGGTGTACGGAATCGGTTTTTCCATGAGCGTGTTCACCGGAAAAATCGCAGATAAGGCGGGGAAAATGCGCTCTTTGATCGCGGCATTGGCCGTGATCAGCATATGGCTTTCCTGTCTCGCCTATGCGCCGTCTTCAATGCCGTTTTTGGTCATCGGGTTATTCGTCTGGGGATTGATGCAAAGCCTGACGGTGACCTTGCTCAGCACCATTTTAAGTGATTGCTCACAGAGCCGCCGGGGCAAAATCATGGCATTTTACAGCCTGGCGTCCAATTTGGCCGTCACCCTGGGTTCTGCTGTCATGGGTCCGGTCTATGTCGGATACGGATATGCAGCTGTCGGATTTATTTGTGCGGCCGTCACCCTCATCGGCTTTGTCCTCAGCGTTTTCGCATACAGAAGGTATGGGAAATATGAGCATCAGGCCGACCAATCATTGTATCGGTAAAATAAAGTTTCTATAATTTTATAAATGTTAATTTTAACACCCTATGTCATAGGGTGTTTTCTAATATATAGGAATAATTATCAATATTTTCAAATAATATTGACAGCTTGAACATCTATGGATAATATTTACTTAAAATTTAACAGATTGGTTGGTGCTCATGATTATATTGGATAATAGCATTCAAACAAAAAGCAAGGCTTATTCAATATCTAAACTGATTACGATCAACACGCTCGGTCCTGAAGGGACAAGCAGTGAGTACGCAGCAAAAAACTTCATCACCAATTTTACCCTTCTCCAAGGGGTGAACAGCAAATTATCACTGCATGATACATTTGAATCGTGCATTGAAAAAACGCTTCAAAGTCCGCTGGAATACACAATTGTGCCTCACGCGTATGACGGCATTAAGCACTTCTACATGAGACCGGATCTGCAGCTTCTGCAAATTTTCAGGTGCGACACCCCGATGTACGGCCTGGCTGTCCGGCCCGGTTTTGAATATACAGATGACATGCTTGAACAGGCTGTCATCGTATCCCACCCGTCTCCTATCAATTTGATTAAGTATTTTACCCGTAAAGATGTCACGTTTGATCTGGTGAACTCGACGAGCGCAGCCGCGAAAAGAGTGAAGGACGGTTTGTCCGACATCGCGCTGACAAATGAGCTGGCCAGACAAAAGTACGGCCTTCACTTTGTCAAAACATTTAAAAGCATTCCCATGAGCTGGTCATTATTCGGAAAAGGAGAGATTCATGATGAAAACTGAACAAGATTTGCAGGAACTTTATTTCCCGACGCCTAAATTAATAGAATGGGATAACGGAGTAAGACAATATTCGTCTGTCAGAGGGGATACGGAAGTTCTGCTTTCTTACGTTCCGCCGCATACAAACGTGGAACCGCATCAGCATAAGGAAGTCCAAATCGGCCTTGTCGTTTCCGGCGAGCTGTCCATGACTGTCGGAGATGTCACAAGAAAGATGACAGCGCTGGAATCAGCCTATATCGCGCCTCCTAACGTGCCTCACGGCGCAAAAAATGAGACGGATCAAGAAGTGATCGCCATTGATATCAAACGCCTGAAAGCCGGTGAAACTTACACAAGCCCCGAGGACTATTTTTTGAATATTTTTAAAACGAGAGACTTATTGCCTGGGATGGAAGTCACGTTCTTCGTGGAAGACTGGGTGGAAATCATGCTTGCCAACATTCCGGGCAACGGGGGAGAAATGCCGTTCCATAAACACCGCAATGAACAGATCGGCATCTGCATCGGGGGCGGCTATGATATGACCATTGAAGGCTGCAAAGTGGATATGACATTCGGCACAGCTTATTTCTGCGATCCGAGAGAAGATCACGGCGCCATCAACAGATTTGAAAAAGATTCAAAATCAGTCAATATCTTTTTCCCTCCGCGCTATAACAGAGCAAAAGCGAAAAAATTAGAGGCGAAAGAGTCATGAACCTGAAGGATAAAACCGTCATCATCACAGGGGGCGCATCAGGCATCGGTTATGCCGCGGTTCAGGCGTTTCTGAATCAGCAGGCGAATGTGGTCGTCGCGGATATTGATGAGGCGCAGGGAGAAGCGATGATCCGGAAAGAAAACAATGACAGGCTGCATTTTGTCCGGACGGATATTACAGATGAACCGGCATGTCAAAACGCCATCCGGTCAGCGGCGGACAAGTTCGGCGGATTGGACGTGTTAATCAATAACGCCGGCATCGAAATTGTCGCCCCGATTCATGAGATGGAGCTGAGCGATTGGAACAAGGTGCTCAACGTCAATCTGACGGGCATGTTTCTTATGAGCAAGCACGCGCTCAAGTATATGCTCAAAAGCGGCAAGGGCAATATCATTAACACGTGCTCCGTCGGAGGAGTCGTTGCATGGCCCGACATTCCCGCATATAACGCCTCTAAAGGCGGCGTATTGCAGCTGACGCGTTCGATGGCCGTCGATTACGCCAAACACAACATCCGCGTCAATTGCGTGTGCCCGGGTATCATTGACACACCTTTGAATGAAAAGTCGTTCCTTGAAAACAACGAAGGCACGCTTGAAGAAATCAAAAAAGAAAAAGCGAAAGTGAATCCGCTGCTGAGACTCGGCAAGCCTGAAGAAATAGCGAACGTCATGCTGTTTCTCGCGTCGGATTTATCAAGCTATATGACCGGAAGCGCGATCACCGCAGACGGTGGATACACCGCACAATAGAGAAGGAGTGTTTACATATGGAGAGAAAAACAGTATTGGTTATCGCTGACCTTGGGGGATGCCCGCCGCATATGTTTTACAAAAGCGCAGCCGAAAAATACAACCTCGTCAGCTTTATTCCAAGGCCTTTTGCAATTACAGCCTCTCATGCGGCATTAATTGAAAAATACTCGGTTGCGGTCATAAAAGATAAAGACTATTTTAAGAGTCTGGCTGATTTTGAGCATCCCGATTCGATTTACTGGGCTCATGAAGATCATGACAAACCTGAGGAAGAAGTAGTCGAAGAAATCGTCAAGGCGGCCGGCATGTTCGCGGTTGACGCCATTACGACCAACAATGAACTGTTTATCGCTCCGATGGCAAAAGCGTGTGAACGTCTCGGCCTGCGGGGAGCGGGCGTACAGGCCGCTGAAAATGCCAGAGATAAAAACAAAATGAGAGCCGCCTTCAACCGGGCCGGCGTCAAATCCATCAAAAACAAACGGGTGACGACGCTGGAAGATTTCCGCGCCGCGCTTCAGGAAATTGGAACGCCGCTCATTCTGAAGCCTACATATCTGGCGAGCTCCATCGGCGTGACGCTCATCAAAGAGATGGAAACGGCCGAAGCCGAATTTAACAGAGTCAATGAATACCTGAAGTCGATCAACGTACCGAAAGCGGTCACGTTTGAAGCGCCGTTTATCGCGGAAGAATTTTTGCAGGGCGAGTATGACGACTGGTACGAAACAAGCGGTTATTCCGACTATATCAGCATAGAAGGCATCATGGCCGACGGAGAATACTTCCCTGTCGCGATTCATGATAAAACACCGCAAATCGGATTCACGGAGACATCGCATATTACGCCGTCCATCCTGGATGATGACGCGAAGCGGAAAATCGTCGAAGCAGCCAAAAAGGCGAATGAAGGACTCGGCCTCGAAAACTGCGCAACACATACAGAAATTAAATTAATGAAAAACCGGGAAGCCGGACTGATTGAATCAGCGGCACGATTTGCGGGCTGGAACATGATTCCGAATATTAAAAAGGTCTTCGGCGTCGATATGGCGCAGCTGTTATTGGATGTTCTCTGTTTCGGAAAAGAAGCCGATCTGCCGAAAGGATTATTGGAGCAGGAGCCATGCTATGTCGCCGACTGCCACTTGTATCCTCAGCATTTCAAAGAGAACGGCCAGCTGCCTGAGACGGCTGTCGATTTCGTCATTGAAAGCATTGACATTCCCGACGGCGTCTTAAAGGGAGACACCGAAATCGTTTCTTTCTCAGCGGCCGAAGCGGGTACATCCGTGGATCTGCGGCTGTTCGAAGCGTTCAACAGCATTGCGGCGTTTGAGCTGAAAGGAAGCAATTCGGGTGACGTGGCCGAATCAATCAAACAAATTCAGCAGCAGGCGAAGCTGACTGCAAAGTATGCGTTACCGGTATGAAACAGCTGAAACCGAACTCTAAGTATTTGCTTTTCGGGCAGGCGCTTTCGTTTATGGGAGACTATTGCGTTCTCCCGGCTCTGCTCATTTTGTCTACATACTATCACGACTACTGGGTGACGTCCGGCGTCATCGCGGTCCGCAGTATTCCGATGGTGTTTCAGCCGTTTTTAGGCGTGCTCGTGGACCGGCTCGACAGGGTGAAAATCATGCTGTGGACGGATGTGATCAGAGGTGTCATCTTTTTGGGGCTGACATTTCTCCCGAAAGGCGAATATCCGCTGCTTTTTCTGGCGCTGCTGTTTGTTTCTTACGGAAGCGGCGTGTTTTTTAACCCGGCACGTCTCGCGGTCATGTCGTCTTTAGAAGCGGATATTAAAAATATCAACACTTTGTTTGCAAAAGCCACGACGATTTCGATTATTGTCGGCGCTGCAGCCGGCGGACTTTTTCTGTTGGGCGGTTCTGTGGAGCTTGCCGTCGCGTTTAACGGGGTGACCTATCTTGTCTCCGCGTTTTTCATCAGCCGCATTAAGCTTCAATACGTGCCGATTCAGTCAGAAAACGTGAGAGAAGCTTTTCAGTCGTTTAAAGAAGGCCTGAAGGAAATCAAAACAAATGCTTTTGTGTTAAACGCCATGTTCACGATGATTACGATGGCGCTTTTGTGGGGTGTCGTCTACAGCTATTTCCCGATTGTCAGCCGCTTTTTAGGCGACGGGGAAATCGGCAATTTCATCCTGACGTTCTGTATCGGCTTCGGCGGCTTTATCGGCGCCGCTCTTGTCAGCAAATGGGGCTTTAACAACAATAAAGGGCTGATGTATTTTACAGTGTTATCGATCGTCTCGCTTGCGCTGTTTTTGTTTACCCCGATTTTCGCCGTGTCAGTCATTGCCGCCATTCTTTTCTTTATCGCAATGGAATACGGTGAGGTGCTGGCGAAGGTCAAAGTTCAGGAGAACGCGGCGAACCAGATTCAGGGCCGGATTTTTTCGGTGGCGGAGGCCTCCATCGGATTGTGCATCGCCGTCGGTTCCATGCTGATCAACATTGTAGACGCGGCAGTCATCATGGCGTTTATCGTCCTTTTGGTCAGCGGGCTGTTTCTGCATACAAAACTGGTCAATAAATCCTTTTCAGAACGGAATAACGAATCAGAGCAAATTCATTTATAAGGAGCCTTTCAGATGGAAATCATACCGTCCGACGTCATCAAGACACTTCCGAAACAGGAATTTTCGCTCGTTTTTCAAAAGGTAAAAGAGTTGGAGAAAACGGGAGCCCAGATTATTAACCTCGGGCAGGGGAATCCCGATCTCCCCACACCGCCGCATATCGTTGAAACATTGCGGGAGGCTGCGCTGAATCCTTCGTATCACGGATACGGCCCGTTCAGAGGCTATCCGTTTCTGAAAGAAGCCATCGCGGAATTTTATGAGAGAGAGTATGGGGTATCGGTCAATCCGGAGACAGAAGTCGCGCTGTTCGGCGGAGGGAAAGCTGGTTTGTACGTTTTGACGCAATGCCTGCTGAACCCCGGCGATATCGCCTTAGTCCCGAACCCCGGCTACCCTGAGTATTTATCGGGAATCACAATGGCCAGAGCGGAGCTGCATGAGATGCCGCTTCATCCGGAAAACGGCTATTTGCCGGATTTTGAGCGGATTGATCCCGCCGTCCTGAAAAAAGCCAAGCTGATGTTTTTGAATTACCCGAATAACCCGACGGGGGCGACTGCGGATCAGGCGTTTTATGAAAAAGCGGCAGCGTTTGCAAAAAAACATGACATCCACCTTATTCACGATTTTGCATACGGCGCGTTCGAATTTGATCAGAATCCGGCCAGCTTTCTTCAGGCGAAAGAAGCGAAAACGATCGGCGCGGAGCTTTATTCATTTTCGAAAACCTTCAATATGGCAGGCTGGAGAATGGCATTTGCCGTGGGGAATGAGAAAATCATTCAGGCGGTCAATGAGTTTCAGGATCACGTCTTCGTCGGCATGTTCGGCGGTCTTCAGCAGGCGGCAGCGGCGGCGCTGTCAGAAAATCCTGAGCATACGGAGCGTCTGAAGCGCACATATAAAGAACGGATTGACTTTTTCACGGCGTTATGTGAAAAGGAATTAGGCTGGAGCATTGAAAAACCGAAGGGGACTTTTTATGTCTGGGCTGAAATTCCGAATGAATTCGAGTCCTCACACCAGTTTTCGGACTATCTGCTGGAGCATGCCCATGTTGTCGTGACGCCCGGCGAGATTTTCGGCAGCGGCGGAAAGCGTTATGTCAGAATATCAATGGTGGCCAAGCAGGGCGATTTGAGGGAATTTGTGGTGCGGATTCAAAAGCTCGGTTTGTCCTTTCCTTCATTACAAGAAACATCCCGCTGAGAGCGGGATGTTTTTATTATATGCTTTTCATGCTGCCGCCGTCGGCTGACACTTGCTGTCCGGTAATATAGGAGGCTTCTTCAGAGGCAAGAAAGGCAGCCAGCGCCGCGGTTTCTTCCGCAGTTCCGACACGCTTCATCGGGACGCCTGAGGCAATCCGTTCTTCCGCTTCCGCTTTAGAAATGCCGTTTTGCTTCATGACATTCTTCACGAATTGGTGATAACGGTCTGTGGCGATAAACCCGGGATTCAGACAGTTGACAGTAATGTGAAAAGGCGCAAGCTGAATGGCGATGTTTTTGCTGGCATTAATTAAAGCGGCGTTCATCATGCTGTTGGTAAACATATTGGCGCCGGGTTCTTTCCATAGGTTTCCGACGATATTAATGATTCTGCCGAATTCGTGCTGTTTCATGATTGCTGCGGCCGTTTTCATAGAGTCGATATAGGCAATCGTTTTATTCGTAAAGGTATTTGTCATATCCTCTATATCACAGTTTTCAAAGGTATCCGGCGAGCCGCCCGGAATGTTGTTGATCAATACATCAAGCCGTCCGCATTGTGATCTGATCTCTTCAAAAATGCCGGCTCTTGTCTTCTGGTCCGACATATCCCCGGCCAGAACGGTGACGCCCGCATCCGGATGTTTGGCGAGGATCTCTTCTTTTACCGATTCGATATTTTCGGGAACTCGTGAATTAATGACGGTATGAAAGCCATTGTCCGCCAGTTTCAGAGCGATCGCTTTGCCGATCCCCTGACTGGCTCCCATAATAAACGCGGTTCGTTTTGACAACTGTCTGCACCCCTTTACCAAAATGGAATCTCCTTTACATCGTAAAAAAAAATGATAAAGATAGCAAATTTTATTTAAATTCTGACAAAGAAAAAACCCGCCGGACAGGCGGGTGGGTGGGTGTTACACGTGCAAAAACTTCGGAAGCGTGTCGAGGGACAAGCGGTTTCCGACAAAAAATGAACCGAATTCGCCGTAGCGCGCGCTGACTTCATCAAAGCGCATTTCGTAAACAAGTTTTTTGATCTGAAGCACATCATCGCTGAAGAGCGTGACGCCCCATTCGTAATCGTCAAAACCGACAGATCCCGTGATAATCTGTTTGACTTTGCCGGCATAACTCCGTCCGATCAAGCCGTGGCTTCTCATCAGGTTTCTGCGTTCATCCATAGAAAGCATGTACCAGTTGTCATTGCCGCTTCTTCTTTTATCCATCGGATAGAAGCAGACGTATTTCGCTTCGGGCAGCTCAGGATACAGGCGGGCGCGGACATGCGGATTTTCATACGGATCGCCTTCTCCGCTTGCGAGGTAGTTGCTCAGCTCAACCACGGACACGTAAGAGTAAGCCGGGATTGTAAATTCAGCAAGCTTTGATTTGTTAAATTCAAGCTCGATTTCGTTCAGCTCTTCCATTGTCGGGCGAAGAATCATCAGCATGAAATCAGCTTTCTGTCCGACGATGCTGTAGATGGTTTGCGAGCCTTTGCCTTCTTTTTGGGCGACGCCCCATTTTTCAAGCAGTCCCGTAAATTCGTGAATAATCGACAGGCGCTCATCGCTGGATAACATCTTCCATGACGTCCAGTCCATTGTGCGGAAATCGTGAAGCGCGTACCAGCCGTCAAGCGTTTGGGCGGCTTCGTTCGTTTTTTGCTGCTCACTCATGTATCTTCACTCCTATATCTTTTCATTGATGCCTTCACTATATCACAGTTTAACCGTTTCGGCTGTGGAGAAACCTTGAATAATCCGAAGCCTTGTGTCAGAAAATAAGCCGTGAAACAAACCGTCAATTAAATTAGTTAGAAAAATAAGATTTCTTTTTGAAAGCGCTATAATAGAAGTTGCTTATTTGAATTTAGCTGGAAGAAGAGTATGCTGTAAAAGTAAGCGTTTTTTGTCAACATAGAGGAGGGTATATCGTGGCAGATTTATTTACAAAAGTACAAGAAAAAGTCGCAGGAAAAGATGTGAAAATCGTATTTCCTGAAGGGTTGGACGAACGTATCCTGGTTGCGGTCAACAACTTGGCGGGCAACAAGGTATTAAAGCCGATCGTAGTCGGCAATAAAGAAGACATTCAAGCAAAAGCGAAAGAATTAAACCTTACGCTTGACGGCGTGGACATTTTTGACCCGCATACATATGAAGGCATGGAAGAACTCGTTCAGGCTTTCGTAGAACGCCGCAAAGGCAAAGCGACGGAAGAACAAGCCCGCAAAGCTTTGCTGGACGAAAACTATTTCGGCACGATGCTTGTGTACAAAGGTCTCGCAGACGGACTTGTCAGCGGAGCTGCACATTCTACTGCTGATACGGTGCGCCCTGCACTGCAAATCATCAAAACAAAAGAAGGCGTGAAAAAAACATCAGGCGTCTTCATCATGGCCCGCGGTGACGAGCAGTATGTGTTCGCTGATTGCGCGATCAACATTGCTCCTGACAGCCAGGACCTTGCCGAAATCGCCATTGAAAGCGCCAATACGGCTCAAATGTTTGACATTGACCCGCGCGTTGCCATGCTCAGCTTCTCTACAAAAGGATCGGCGAAATCAGACGAGACGGACAAAGTGGCTGAAGCCGTGAAAATTGCGAAGGAAAAAGCGCCTGAGCTTACGCTGGACGGCGAATTCCAATTCGACGCTGCATTTGTGCCGTCTGTCGCGGAGAAAAAAGCGCCGGACTCCGACATTAAAGGAGACGCGAATGTATTTGTATTCCCAAGCCTTGAAGCAGGTAACATCGGCTACAAAATCGCTCAGCGCTTAGGCGGCTTCGAAGCGGTCGGACCGATTCTGCAAGGATTGAATATGCCTGTAAACGATCTTTCCAGAGGATGTAATGCGGAAGACGTCTACAATCTTGCGTTAATTACGGCTGCTCAAGCGCTGTAATGCGCAAAAGCCGGTCTTTACGAGGACCGGCTTTTTTTATAGAAAGAACGCCACTGCGGCCCAGCCGAACAGGGACAAACAGAGAGAACCGATTAAGCCTGCTGCGAGCGCCCGCCAGCCGTTATGACGAAATGCCGATATATGGACTTTCAAACCGAGACCCGCCATCGCCATGCCGATTAAAACATAAGACACTTGAACAAGAAACGCGGAAAACGAGGCTGAAATAACGCCTGATGTATGGATGGCGCTCATTCCGAGAAATCCGAAGATAAACCAAGGGATGGGGAGCGAAGCGGCAGAAGCCGTCTCTGACTTTCCGCTGCGGCGCGCCCGCATTCCGAGCATGAATGCGGCCGGGACGAGCAGCGCGACCCGGGTCAGTTTGACGATCACCGCCATCTCGACGGCTGCTTTTCCTCCGGCGCTGCCGGCCGCCGCCGCATGCGCCACTTCGTGAAGCGTTGCCCCGCAAAAGGCTCCGTAAGCCGCAGGAGAAAAGCCCAATCCATGATAAGCAAGAGAATATACAACAGTAAAAACGGTTCCTAATAACGAAACGGCGGCCGCGCTGATGGCGGCTGCATTTTCATTTGATCTGATCTGCGGCGCGATCGCGGCAATGGCAGCCGCTCCGCAGATCGCTGTGCCGCAGGCTGTCAGCGTGCTGAGTGTCTGATCTATACGGAACAGCCGGGACAGTCCGTATACAACGGCACCCGCAAACATCATACAGCAGACGGCAATTGCAAATACGTGCCAGCCCGCATGATAGATATCCGCCAGATTCAGTCTCATGCCAAGCAGGATGATGCCTGCTTTCAGCAAGTATTTGCTTGAGAACGCGATCCCCGGCTCTAATGCCGCCCGCTGTCCGAATACGGCGCGCCAAAGCATGCCGATCAGCATTGCAAGGACAAGCATTCCGAGCATTTGCAAAAACGGCAGGCGGCTGACGTAGAAAGCCGCAAACGCAATTCCTGCGGTAACTGAAATACCTTTTACCATCTTCATCTCAGTCACTTCCCATTATCTTGATAACTCCACTTTACTGCGGTCTTAATCATTAGTAAAATATATTTATATGATCTAAACGATTAGGAAAAATAATGATTAGGGGCGATGCTTTTTGTATTATGGTGAACTGAAAACATTCATTGCCGTCGTGGAAGAAAAAAACTTTACAAAGGCGGCGCAGAAGCTGATGATTTCTCAGCCGAGCGTCAGCCTCCACATTAAAAACCTGGAGAAAGAATTTCAAACCGCTTTGCTGAACCGCTCTCCGAAGCACTTTACGACTACGCCGACGGGGGACATTCTCTATCAGCGCGCCAAGCAGATGGTCTTTTTGTACGAACAGGCGAAATCCGAAATTTACGCCCATCATCATTATGTCAAAGGGAAGCTCAAAATCGCCGCGAGCTTTACCATCGGCGAATATATTCTGCCGCCGCTTCTCGCAAAGCTTCATAACGAGTATCCCGAGCTGAACCTGGACGTCATGATCGGAAACACGGAGGAGGTCAGCGAAGCGGTTCGGATGCTTCAAGCCGATATCGGATTAATTGAAGGGCATACGGGGAAAAACGAGCTCGACATTCAGCCGTTTATGGAGGATGAATTGTGCATTGCCGCACCGAACGGACACCCGCTCGCCGGCAGAAAAAACATCCCGGCTGCCGAATTGCAAAATCAAGCGTGGGTGACGAGGGAGAAGGGTTCGGGAACGAGGGAATATTTAGACCACGTTCTTCAATCAAACGGACTGCGGCCGAAATCCATGATGACGATCAGCAGCAACCAGGGCGTCAAAGAAGCCGTGATCAGCGGAATGGGTCTTTCCGTTCTGTCAAAAAGCGTGCTGCAAAAGGATCTGCTTCACGGCAGCATTTCCGTGCTTGAGATAAAAGGATTCTCCTTAAAACGGAAACTGTCTATCATCCAATCTTCCATTATGGAGAACACAAAAAACAAAGAAATCTTCATCGCTCTTTTGAAAAGCCAATTTCAATCATCTCAAGCGGAGTGATATAATAAATGCATGGAAAGCCTATGACGAAAGGGATTTAATATAGATGGGAAAGCAACCGATTGATTTACTGATGCAGCCGAGCTGGAGAATCATTGACCAATCCAGCCTCGGCCCTTATTTTGATGCGAAGCAGTCATTCGCAATGGATGATACGCTGTGCGCCTCCGTAGGCAAAGGGGAATCGCCTGCGACGGCACGCTCCTGGGTGCACCACCGGACAATCGTGCTCGGCATTCAGGACACGCGCCTGCCGTTTTTAGAGGACGGCGTGAAATTGCTGGAGGACGAAGGCTACCGTGTCATTGTCCGCAATTCCGGAGGCCTCGCCGTCGTACTGGACGAAGGCGTATTGAATATCTCGCTTATTTTTGAAGATGAGAAAAAAGGCATCGACATCGACAGAGGCTACGAGGCGATGACAGAGCTGGTGCGGCGGATGCTGCGTCCGCATAATGCCGAAATTAAAGCATATGAAATTAAAGGATCGTACTGTCCGGGCAGCTACGATCTCAGCATCGGCGGCCGAAAATTCGCGGGAATCTCACAAAGGCGCCTGCGGGGCGGAACCGCGGTTCAGATTTACCTCTGCGCCGATAAAAGCGGAAGCGAACGCGCCGATCTGATCAGACGTTTCTATCAAGCCGCTTTAAAAGACAAAAGCAACGATACAAAAGGCGTATATCCCGATATCCGGCCCGAAACGATGGCTTCATTAAGCGAATTGCTGCAAACAGACATTACCGTGCAGGACTTAATGCTGGCGCTTTTGACCGAACTGAAGGAACTCAGCGGCCGCCTGTATGCAGCCGGATTATCGCCGGAAGAAGAGAAGGTATTTGAAAAAAATCTGACCCGAATGCTGGAACGGAATGAGAAGGTGTTCGGCACGCAGGAAAGCTTGGACTAAGTCCGGGCTTTTTTTGTTTTTGGTAATTATATACTATTTAGTTATAGTGAAAAAGAAGTGTTATACCAAAACTAGTTTACATTATATACCTTATTTGATTAATATATTTATGTAGGTTCCAAATAATTCTATAAACTGAAGGAGATGGAGATATGAACTTTAAAAAAATAAAAGAAGAAAAAAGAATCACAATCCCGACACATTTGTTAGCCGGAGATGCGGAACAATCAGGCAATTCTTTCGCTTGGAGCGGCTGGGTGCTTGTAGTGCCGAGCCAAGAAGACAATCAAAACCCGAATTTGAATTTCTCTGATTTAGCCGCTCAAAAATAGGATAATCACTGTTTGGAGCCTACACATCTGAGACGAGGCGGTGAGAGTTTGACACAAGAGTATATAAGAGAAATTAAGCGGGGAGCGCTGTCATGGATTGTTAAAAATATCCATTATTTTGATATGAATCATAAAGTAGCGAATGATTTCAGGTGGCGCCTTAAAACATTTATAGAACTCATTTTTCTTATCAATTACCTGATCAGAAATCAGGCAGATGATAAGGAAGTTGCTGTTTTAACGGAGTTTATTACAGAAAGGCTCCATAATGATCAGCTTGAAGAATTTATTCATTTTGATCCGGACGGTCTCGCCGGATTGGCTATTGCGGGTGAATTTCTTACCTTGACTGATCATCCGTCACGGGCTTCGGTGATATGGGAGCTGGAAAAATTCACGGCAGCACGTTTTGATTGCAGCCTTGCTAAAATTCCCTTTCGGAAAATGGATCTGAAGTACAGTCTGCAAAGAGCAGGCGTAACCTCGGAAATAACGGATTTTTCTGACTTATATCACTACACAGCAGCTGGTCAGGATGTCCCAAATACATATATGACGGATCATGATGCGTACAGTATCACTCATACGATTTTTTATATAACAGACATGGGATGTTCTTCGCTTACGGATAAAGAGTATCATCTGCCGTCCTTAAAAGAAAAGGTCCTGAAATTTCTCGGGATCTATATCTGTCTTGAGAATTTAGATATTACCAGTGAATTATTGATGTGCAGCTCTTTTTTACATATCGACATGGATAAGGATAACCATAAACCGCTCTATGAAGCAGCCTGGAATAAAATCTATCAGGGCCGAATGAAAGAGGGGAATGTCCCGAGCATCACCTATCAACATAAACCCGGTTTGAAAGGTGAACAGCGAAGAGAAGATGTGTTTAAACATTGCTATCATACAACACTTGTCGCCGCGGGTGCCGCGCATGCCTGTCTTAGAGCAGAAAGGAACGATTAACTTGAATAGATTAGCTGAAGAGACAGATCAATTTTTATTATCTTTTGCTGAACAATCGCTTCCGGATCAAAAGAGCATTCAGCTGTTTGCCGGCTTCTGCAAGTACTACAGGAAGACGAGCCATTCTTCCGCTGTAAAAGAACATACTGAAAGGATTGCCTCCGCTTTCGTTGATAAGTCATGCTGGGAAGATCTGTTTCGCTGTAACACGGCCATTGTCAATGAGTTGATTCATATCTATTTAACGGCAAAAGCTTATAAAAAGAAGCAGGGAATGGATTCGGATGATCAGGTCATACGTCACGGATTGCAAAACGGCTATCTTATAAAAAAAGAATGGCCTTATTTTAAATACGCCGAATTCGTCGGTTTGCTGAGCGAGCTGGGAATGTCAACTGACCATGAAAAAGTGCGCTTTTACAAGAATTCGATGTTTCAGCCTTTGCTCCATGACGCGTGGAAAAGAACCGCTGAAAACGAGCTGGAGTTTGTCGAGTACTGTCTTCTTCATTTAGATCAGGGAGAGCATCTGCTTCATCCCGGCTTGAAGGCTTCCATTCAAAAATGGCTTGTGTTTTGTCTCGGCAGCCGAAAAATGAAACAGCTGTGCAATATGTTATTTATCCAATCGTGTATCGATCCATTTTTTTATGGCTGTCAAGCGGCTCTTCATCATATAAATAACGAGAATCCATCCATTCATTGTGCTCCGGCTCTTCTGCCGGCGATTGAGATTCTGAATCTGGAGTGTGGAACATGCGGATAGTCAAGGAACATTTTAATATAAAAAAAACAGAAGAATGGCTGCTGGGTTTTTGGAAGAACCTTCAGCTGCAGCCGGAAGAGATGGAAGCAGATGATCTCATGCACCTGTTTTGCGGTTTAGCGGCATGTCATCACTTTGAAAAAAGAAAGGATACAGAAGAAGTCATTCTATTCTTAGACCGTTATTTTGGAGAAAAAACGCACGAATGCCATCCGGTCCTGTTCGCGTATGCGTATCATGTGTACCGCAGGATAGATGCCGCAAAAAGCATCTTTTTTCATAACGGACTTGAACAAATGGTCCGCGGTTTACAAGAGGAACTGAAATCAGAGCCTTCCTCTATGATCCTCATGGTGTTAGGGGCTTATTTTGGGGCGGTGACTCCGGAAGAACTGATCGTGTTCTTAGAAACCGGGATGAAACGTGAGGCCGATTTGCTCATGGCACCGGGCGGCATCCAGGAAGAACAGGCGGATGCCCTTTATGCCGTCTCTTATTTGCAAATGAAAGAATTGCAGCCTTTTCTCACGGAATGGTACAAAACATCAGACTTTGCTTTTTCAGGTTTAATGTTAGCCGAGTGCAGAAAGTATCACATTGACGCCGTTGCAAAATACACAGCCATTATGAAATTTCTCCAATTCGATGAGGCGCTTTTTATACGGGAAGGGCGGGAATTTCTACGCTTTCAGCAGCGAAGCAGCGGGAGCTTCGGTTATTTGAATCCATTAGCGATGGACCAAGGGGCGGTCAGCGGCAAATTGCTGGAACTTCAATATTTCCTGCCGTCCGCTCATTATGCCGCCGCCTCTCTGTCTATGCTGTAATGTCTCTCTTTTGAAAGACGGAAAAAGAAATCAATAAACAAATAAGAATGTAGATCGCTATAACCGTCACGGAATAGGGGATGTTTAACGTTGAAATCGCATCACCCGCGCTTTTATTTACATAAGCAACGAGATTTAAATGCGGAAAGAGCGTAAATTTGTACCATGTAAATTGGGCAAGCAAATCAGTTCCGCCCAATATACTGCCGGCAAACAGCAGTAAAATGGATAAGCAAAGGGAGAGCGCCTGGCTTTTGAACAATACTGACAAAGTGAACGCAATGGTGACAATGCTTATAATTGATATGAAACGCAAAAGCAGAATGATTCCGGATGCTTTGATTGAACTGATGGTATACAGACTGTCATTTAAATGAGTATAGACGAGCGGATATGAAGCATTGGAAAAACCGAATAACACGCCGCCGATCAGCAAACAGCTCACACAGTAAAATAAGTAAACCATGCCGGTAAACAGAAGAGATGCCAGAAATTTCGATGTTAAAATCCGCCATCTTCGGTTCGGGCTTGTAGCGATAAACTTAATCGTCCCAAGGGCAAACTCTTTAGAAACAACCCCGCTGACGGTTAAAATCGCGGTCAAGCTGACGAAAATCTCAAGCCCGTTTGAAGTAACCGTGCCGAAAAACCTCCAGCCGTTCCATTCATAAGGGTTGATGTTATGCTCCAAATAATAGTCTTTATTCTTAACATCAGCAGAATAATAAACGCCTGTCGTTTCAGCCGGTTTATCAATTTCTTCCTGTTTTTTTTCGGCGAGAAGCCGTTCTTTCCAATTGTTATCCGAGGAAGCATCTAACTCATGATTCATAATAAGGCCGGCCAGCAAAACGATGAGAAACAGGAAAAAAAGAGATAAAAGTGTGCCTTTTTTTCGGGTTATTTTTATGAATTCGTTCTGTGCCAGATGAAATATGCTCATACCGCGTCCTCCTGATCTGTAATCATCATGTATTTCTCTTCCAATGACAAAGTCCTTGCAGAAACGCGGGAAATCAGAATCTCTTTCTCTGCCAAAGATTTAATGACATACGGGATGGTATCTTCTTCCGCTTCCAATTCAATGATGCGGCTGTCTTTTTGCTGTACTTGAAGAATACCTTCCTGCTCTAATATTTCTTTCGCCCTTGCCGGATGATCGACCGTGACGGTAAACAGCTTTTTCTGACCAAGGTCATGTCTGTTCTTCATGTCTTCAATTCCTAAAATCCGTCCCTTTTTAATATAGGCAACCCTATCACAAATTTCCTCCATTTCCGACAATAAATGGCTTGATAATAAAATAGAAACCCCTTGCTTCGCTAAATCGGAAAGAATGGTGCGCAATTCTTTCATTCCTTTAGGATCGAGGCCGTTCATCGGTTCATCCAGAATTAATAATCCGGGATTGTGAAGAAGAGAATAAGCGAGCCCCAAGCGCTGTTTCATGCCTAATGAGAAATGTTTCACTTTTTTGCGGGCAGCCTGCTCCAATCCGACTTTTGCAAGGGTATTCATAAGCTCATCCGTTCGCAGCGAGCTGCTGCGCAGTTTAGTAAAATATTTTAGGTTTTGCAAAGCGGTCATATTCGGATACATATCCGGGCCTTCAATGATAACCCCGATATGTCTCATAAAATATTCAAAGTCGCTGTCCGGTCTGCCTCTGAATGAAATGGCTCCTTCTGTTTTTTTAATAAGCTGTACGATCATTCTGAAAATAGTGGTTTTTCCTGAGCCGTTCGGCCCTAAAAGGCCGAATATCTCACCTTTTCTCACATCGAAAGAAATTGACTGTACAATAGGGGTATGATTGATTGTTTTAGAGACATCTTTTAATATCAGGGCTGGTTCAGTCATGATATTTGCACACCTTCCTTATGATTTAGGGTAAAAGCCGTCAAAACCGAAGAACATGCTTCCGATCAGGCCGGCAACGATTAAAATGAGAGCAATGCTATACCACATTTTTCGATTCAATGGTTTCCCTCCTTACAACGCCGACATTCCATTTGAAATAGCGCAAAAAGATGCGGAATATCAGTTTCGAAAGATCAAATCCGGCCATAAACACCGCCATACCCGCTCCAAGAACCATACATCCGTTAAAAATGGCTGTTACAATCGGCACTTTTACAAGGAGAAAGAATGATCCGGTCATCAGCATCAGGCCGATCGCCATCAAACTTAACACCGCAACAGAGGCAAAAAGAAACGGTGTCAGCATAAACATGAAGTTGAACATGCCCATCCCCAGCATCAGGCCGAATGCTTTGAAAAAGGAGCGCCATGTTTTCTGCTCCTCGGCATCACTGATGAAAATATCCGCTTTTAAGGCGCGCGCAAGTGTTTTGGGGTTTCCTAAATTGCCGGCGATTTGTTCATCGCTTTTTCCTTCAGCGCCGCCCATTTGGAATATTTCGCCGATATCGGCGAGTATCTCTTTTTGCTCACGTTCCGGCAGATCTTTTATTTCCCGCCGGAGATGTTTTAAATATTGGTCTTTACACATTCATTTTCCCTCCTTAATGATGCTGTTCACTTTTTCGGACAGGTCAAGCCATTCCGATTTTAATGTTTGATGATAAAAGGCGCCTTCTTCTGTTACTTTGTAATATTTGCGTGATGGGCCTTGATCGGAAGCTGCTGTATACGTTTTTAGGTAGTTATTTTTTGTGAGTCTTCGTAATATGGGGTAGATGGTGCCCTCCGATACAGGGAACGTTTCACTTATGATCTTGATTAATTCATAACCATATAAATCTTCATAAAGAAGCAGGGATAACACACAAAGTTCCAATGCTCCTTTTCGTAATTGGCTACTCATTTACTATCATTCCCATCATATCTAATAATTGTATTCTCTATACAGTGTATTGCACAGTAGCTAATCGATCAATAATTCCCAAGAACCATTTGGGATGAGGAATTGAATCTTTATGCTTATGTGCGGGCGGGGGACCGAGATGCGCACCCCTTGCGGGAAGAAGGCCTCCTGAACAATGTTTACATTAATATAGATCAGGATGCGCGTCATTGACAAATGGCAAAAACCCCTTTTTCCATGACAAGGAAAGGGGTTTTTCCATTATTCGGCCATTTTTTCCAAATTGCCGTTCCGGTCCATTTTAAAGGACGGAGAGGCATGTTCGTCGTCTTCAAATAAAACTAGTTTTCTGGCTCTGTTCATAATTTTCACCAAGGTTTCGTAGTCTTCCTGAATGGTTTTTTGATCTTTTTCAAGCTTTTCGACGGCCGCTTCCAGCTGCTCGGTTTTAGACTGAAGTTCTTGGTTTTCCCGTTTTAAACGGTCATTTTCCATTTGCAGGGCGGAAGTTTGCTTTCCGCTGCCTTCATAGCTCTGCAGAAATTGAATGACATCTGCCATTGTGAGCTCCGCCTTTTGGCTCGGCTGCTGAGGCGCCAGCAAATGTGATAAACTAGCTAACTCTTCCTTGAAGCTTTCATCGACATAAGGCATATGTTCGCCGGACATGACGGCTTGCCGATCCTCTTTTGGCGCTTCCGTTTGAACCGTCTCTTCGGCTGCGGTTTCCTGCATGATGTCCGCATCCGGTGCAGGCGGCTGGTATAATAGTTTCTTCTTGGCCGGCTGGCCGTTTCCGAGCGCGCGCATCCGCTGTTTCCGCTGTTTTTTGGCGAGCTGAAGCGCTTTTTCGTATTGATGGCGGACGACGGCATTCCATCTGAAACCGCACGCTGCCGACGTTCTGTTTAATTTATCGCCTACCTCTTCAAAGGCGTTCAGCTGCGTGCTTCCTTCCCGAACGTGACGGAGCACGGTTTCCGCGAGCAGCAGGTCGTTTTCCTCTGACCAGGCGTCCTGTCTTTGTTTTGTCAATGTTCTCAACCCCCAATATCTTTGATGGTATTAGAATGTCCAGATTGGAAAATATTTATACAAATTGGCTGAAAGAATGAGAGATACGCAGAGCCTTGCAGGATAAGATGAATCCTTGTACAATGAGATGTGATGTGATTTTTTTCTTTTTTAAAATTAAGATTTAACATAGAGGAACATTGAATGAAGGGAAGCGTACATCATGGCTAATGAATTCCGAGTGTGTGATGATTGCCAGGCCACCAATATTAAGACTTTGCTGCCGCGTTTGAAAGAAGCTGACCCGGATGCAAAAGTGGAGGTCGGATGTCAGTCATATTGCGGGCCCGGACGCAAAAAATCGTTTGCTTTCGTAAACAACCGCCCGCTGTCGGCGCCGACTGAGGACGAGCTGATTGAGAAAGTGAAAAAGAAGATCAAAAAATAAATGTGTATTTTACGACAGCCTCGCCCGATGGGTCAGGCTTTTTTGCTTCAAAAAATCAATGTCGGAAAACTGGAACAAAACGCCGGACAAATTCAAGGATGTTTTCAAATTACAGAGCCGATATAATAGAATCACGGCTAAAAAAAAGAGGGAATGACGATGGCGTATCCAAACGGAAAATTATCAGAAGAAAAAGTGTTTAAAGATCCCGTTCACCGCTATGTTCATGTGCGGGACAAGCTGATCTGGGATTTGATCGGCACCCGTGAATTTCAGCGGCTGCGCCGGATCAAACAGCTCGGTACGACGTATTTGACGTTTCACGGCGCGGAACACAGCCGTTTTAATCATTCTCTCGGCGTCTATGAGATTGTCAGACGAATGGTTGATGATGTTTTTAAAGGGCGTCCTGAATGGGATGACAATGAACGCGAACTCTGTCTCAGCGCTGCGCTTTTGCACGATTTGGGACATGGGCCGTTTTCACATTCCTTTGAAAAGGTTTTTCATCTGGATCATGAAGACTTTACGAGGGAAATCATCCTCGGCGATACTGAGGTGAATCAGGTTCTCAGAAAGGCGGGGCCGGGATTCCCGCAGGATGTTGCCGAAGTCATTGCCAAAACATACAAAAACAAGCAGGTGGTCAGCCTGATTTCGAGTCAGATTGACGCCGACCGGATGGATTACCTTCAGCGGGACGCGTACTATACGGGCGTCAGCTACGGACATTTTGATATGGAACGGATTTTAAGGGTGATGCGTCCGCGTGAGGACCAGATCGTCATTAAGCAAAGCGGCATGCACGCCGTCGAAGACTATATTATGAGCCGCTATCAAATGTACTGGCAGGTGTATTTTCATCCCGTGACGAGAAGCGCTGAAGTCATTTTGACGAAAATTCTCCACCGTGCGAAGCAGCTCCATGAAGAAGGGTATATATTCACTCATGCTCCCGTTCATTTTTATTCCATTTTTGAAGGGAAACTGACGCTTGCGGATTATCTGAAGCTTGATGAAGCCATCATTTTATATTATTTCCAGGCTTGGGAGGAAGAAGAGGACTCGATTCTCTCCGACTTGTGCCGCCGCTTCATTAACCGCCAGCTGTTTCAATATGCCGAATTTAACCCCAACGAGGAAATGTCGGCTTATTTTGAACTGACCGCTCTGTTTAAAGAGGCGGGAATTGATCCCAATTATTATTTAGTGGTCGACTCTTCATCGGATCTGCCGTATGATTTTTACCGGCCGGGTGAAGAGGAGGAGCGTCTGCCGATTCACTTGTTAACGCAGAACGGCCAGATCAAAGAGCTGTCCAGGCAGTCCGCCATTGTCGAATCCATTTCGGGCAAACGCCGGACGGACCATAAGCTCTACTATCCGATGGACCTCATTTGCGACGATTCAGAAAACCCTGAAGCAAAATTAAAAATCCGGCAGCTGCTGGGACTGACATAGAAGGATTTTGGTAAAGAAGGAAAAGGAGATGTCGGGAATTTGTTGAAAGAACATGCAAAACTGATGAAGGTGTTCTCGGATTCTGGAGAAATCATCGGGCGGAAAAAGCTGCAGAAAATCATTTATATCGCGAAGAAAATGCAGTATCCTTTCTACGAAAAATATGATTTTCATTTTTACGGCCCGTATTCCGAAGAACTGACGCTTCGAATTGAAGAGCTGTGCAATCTTGGATTTCTGGATGAGGTGAAGGAAAAAAAGGGCGGCTACTTTCAATACCGGTACTCGCTGACGGAGACGGGAGCCGAGTTTTTACATCATGCGGAGCTTACGATGCCGGATATGAAGAAGTACATCGACAGCGTCAACAGCCGCTCATCCCGGTTTCTGGAGCTGGTGTCTACGATTTTGTATTTTGACGGCCTTGAAGCTGAGGAAAAGAAAGAGAAAGTGTTTACGATAAAAAGCAAACAGAAATATACAGATGAAGAATATGATGAGGCGCTTTACTACATAGAAGAGCTGAAACACATTTGTTAAAGGCGATGGCTTTCGTCTTTTTTGATGAAAAAACCAGGCCGCGATAAAGCGGGCCTGGTTTTGTTTATTGTCTCAATTTGCTGTGCTTGTACGAATATAAAAAGTAAACGATGACGCCGATGATCAGCCAGACGGCAAAATAAAGCCACGTTTTCAGCGGCAGATTGACCATTAAAAACAAACAGCAGATAATGGCCAAAATCGGCAGTACTGGTACAAAAGGCACTTTAAATCCCCGCGGCAGATCCTTATGGGTGCGGCGCAGAATCAGCACGGACAGACTGACCATGGCAAATGTCAAAAGCGCGCCGATATTTGAGAGATCTGACAGCTCTTTCAGATCAACAAAACCCGCGATGCAGGCGCTGATCAGTCCGATCAGCCACGTATTAAAGATCGGAGCTCCCGATTTCTTTCCGACAATGGTAAAGACTTTCGGCAGCATTCCGTCTCTTGCCATCGCAAAAGATATACGGGTCGCCGCATATGTATGGGCGAGAACGACGGCCATCAGTCCGATCACCGCACCGGCAGCGATAACGCCCGCCACCGCGTTTTGTCCTACAGTCTGTAACACATAAGACATGGCTTCCGGCACATTAAGCTGTGAATACGGAACCATACCCGTCATGACGAGACAGACGATGACGTATACAAATGTACAGATCACCAGTGAACCGATAATACCGATCGGCAGGTTGCGCTGCGGTTTTTTGACTTCTTCAGCCGAAGCGGAAATCGCGTCAAATCCGAGAAACGCAAAAAAGACGGCAGAAGCCCCTGTAATGACGCCTTTGATTCCAAAAGGCATAAAAGGATGCCAATTGCCCGGCTTTACAAAAAAGCTTCCTGTGATGATAAACAGCAAAACAATTCCGATTTTTACGAGAACCATTATATTATTAAAGGTTTTGCTCTCTTTGGAGCCGCGTGACAGAACGACGGCAATTAATAGAGTAATGATGATGGCAGGAAGGTTGACGATGCCCCCCTGGCTCGGCACGTGCAGCAGACTGTCCGGCAAAGGCATGCCGATTTCGGCTAACAGATTATTAAAATAACTTGACCAGCCGCTTGCCACCGCCGACGCCGTCACCATATAAACGGATAAGAGCGTCCAGCCCATTAAATGGCCGACAATTTCTCCCATGGTGGTATAAGAGTAAATATAGGCGCTTCCGTAAACCGGGAGAACAGAAGCGATTTCGGCATAACATAATGCTGCAAGGCTGCAGACAACGGCTGCAATGATAAAAGAAAAGATTACGGAAGGCCCGGCATTTTTCGCGGCCGTAATGCCTGTAAGAACCATGACGCCCGTCCCGATGACGGCGCCGATGCCCAGTAAAGTTAAATCAAATCCACCCATCGTTTTGGCAGTCTGCCTGTTTCTGCTTTGTTCAAGCAGCTGGGTGATGTCTTTTTTTTGTAGGATATTCCGCAACACGCATCCCTCCATCCAAAAGCAAAAGCCAAGAGGGGCTCTTTGGCTTTTACCCGTGTCACATCTTCTGTGTAATCGACAATCCTGTGTTCTGTTTCCCCGTCTGTTCCGTTTCTTTTCCAGTCATATTGTCTGCCGCATCCGATCAGATTATCCTTTCCGTCAAACGCAGTCACCCTTAATGATTTTACCTGAATCATGTCTATAAAACCAGCATTGCATAAAAGGGATAGGTGAAAAAGTAGGAGATAATAGTCTGTATAGGGCAGGATAAAAGTTGCGGGCTTTCCGGCCGAAATTTTGACTTTCCCCGCGAGGTATCAGTAAAATGTAATAAAAAACAATCAAATGATGATGGATGCATCTTGAAATGGGGAGTTTCTGCATGGAGCATGATATATTGCAAGCAAATGTACTGGATTACGCGCTCACGAAATATTTAAAGAGCACGAAAAAGCTTGATGAGGCGACAATTCCGAAGAGTATAAACAATATCAGAGGATTTATTCTCAGGATTATTTACCGGCACGGCACGTGCACGATTAAAGATATATTGCAGGAAGTCACATTATCGCCTTCGGCCACGACAACCGCTCTGAATCATTTAGAAAAAGAGGGTTTCGTGGAAAGGTCGAGAAATAACGAAGACCGACGCACGGTATGGATGACGCTTTCCGAATCGGGAAAAATGGCGGCCATGCAAATGATTGAAAACCGGCAGATGCTCATTGACGAGCTGTTTGAAGCATTGACAGAGGAAGAAAAGAACACCTTTTTCAGCCTCGTTGAAAAAGTAATGAAATAAGCCGGCCTGACATAGCAGCGCCGGCCGTTATCAAGGATTACTCCGTATCGCTGATCCGTTTGCCGGCGACGGCGTAATGATCCTTTCTCATTTCTTCAATCATGACAATGATCTTTTCTTCGGCTGCGCCTGTCGTTTCTTTTACGGCTTCTGTCACTTTTTCAACCAGATTCCGTTTTTGTTCATCTGTGCGGCCTTCAAGCATTTTAACGGTTACGAGCGGCATGGTGCTGATCCTCCTTTATCGTTTCCTCTCTTTGGAAGAGAGGTCACTTATAGTATACTGAATGAAGGACAATCTTGCATTTTTTAAAAAAGGGGATTTTTACATTTGGACAGATTTTTATATTATCCGCTGGAGCTTATGCCCTATGTCGTGATTACGCTGATCGTGGCATTTACGATGCATGAACTGGCGCACGCGTATGTCGCGTATCGGTTCGGAGACGATACCGCGGCGAGACAGGGCAGATTAACGCTCAATCCGATTAAACATCTTGATGTTTTCGGAACGATTCTAATTTTGGTAGCGGGTTTCGGCTGGGCCCGTCCGGTGCCGGTGAACCGCCGCGCCTTTAAAAGACCGCGGCTGGCGGGAGTGCTGGTTTCCGTCGCCGGGCCTGTAAGCAACCTGCTTCTTGCCTTTATCGGTTTCTTTTTGCTAGTGTTGATGCATGCTTACGGAATGGAGCTGCTTTCTGCATTCAGCATGGGGCTTGACCGCTTTTTCTCTATTTGGATTCAGCTGAATCTCGCGCTGTGTTTATTCAACCTGCTGCCGCTTCCTCCGCTTGACGGCTACCGGATTATTGAGGATCTCGTGCCGCCGCGGGTGCGCGCCAAAATGACTCAGTTTGAGAGCTACGGGATTATCGTGTTTCTCGTGCTGTTTGTGACACCGGTCGGCTCCTATGTCGTGTGGCCGCTGTTAAGCGAGGGGAGAGACTGGATTCTCAAGGTATTTGCCATTATATTTCAACCGCTTTTGTAGGAGGGTATTTTCATGGAAGAAAAAAAGAAGAAAACAATCGGATTTAATATTATTAAAAGTGATCCGACCGACGGACATGGCGGTTTTGGCGCCGGGGCGCTGAGCCTTGACAATATTTCTCCGGTATTTGTCGATGTGGAAGAGAAGGAAGCCTTCGTTGACATCGGCGCAATGCATGCCCGCAGTGTCGTTGAAAAAGGCATCAAATTCCTGCCGAACAAAGATGAAGTGCCGAACGGAAAACCGTACTGGCTCGTGTGGGTCACCATCGACAGAAAAGAAGAAGGCCCTTATTACGCGGGTGTGACGGCTTGTGAAATGACCGTGGACAGAAGTATCCGCAGAGGCTATAAGTCATTGCCGGAGCATGTGAATTTAATGGATAAATCAATGAAGCGCTGCATTATCGTGGATAAAATGGACGCCAGCTCAAAGCAGGTGCTTGCTGAATTTCTGCAGAAGCATGACCAAGGGCTCTGGGAACGTTCATCCGATGAATTGAAAACAGGTCTGCTTCCGGAAGAAAAATAATTTGTGAACTTTTTGTGAACTTTATAAATATTTGCACTATTTTACATTTGTACTGAGTAAACTGTTGATACAGAATCAGGACATGGAAAGTCCCGAGCCGAACCAAGACTCGGGGTTTTTCATGTTTACGCGGAGGTTTCATCATGTTCACCGTCTTTGAAATCGGGCCTTGGGTCATTGAAGCAGATGCGGAGGAAACGAGAAAACAAGGCTGTTTACGCAGTTTGGGATTCGTCCGTCTGTCTGTCACGATTTGGGGGAGCATGGAAAGGAAAACGGCCTGCATCATTATGCGGGCAGCTATCCGATTGTCGGCAGGTTTAGGGAAGGCTGGCCGAAGTTTCATATCGAGAGGGCGGGAGATATCCGCTTTTCGTTTTCATTGGCGAGTACAACATTTTTTATACCGAAGGGTTTTCCTGACCCCATTATCCATCTCGACTTTTCTCTTTTGCTCCCATGGGTGCTTGAGGAAGACGCGGATTAAAGCCCGGCGCGCAATGCACCGGGCTCAGTCTTTTTTGCCGAGCCACTTATCCCACCATTTTTTGCGCGGAGCTTCTTTGCGGGCGGGGGCGTGTTCCTTTTCTTTTTTAGACGGTTCCGCTCCGTAGCACACATCCGCGGGCTCAGTGCCTGCGATGAAATACGTATAATGCTTTGCGGCGCAGCCGGGTCCCGAAGTGTAGCCGGAAGCGGGATCGATATAGACGCCCGTGACGCCCTTCGGCGGTTTAAGCGCTATTTCCGGTTCTCCTTCGAGCGCCTTCTCCATAAAGTCCGCCCAAATCGTCTTCGCATAGCTTTTTTCTTCTACTGAATCAATCGTGCTGCTTTTGTCATAGCCTGTCCATACACCGGCGGCAAGAGCCGGGTTAAAGCCGATCATCCAGCTGTCTGCGCTCGTCGTGCCTGATTTACCGCCATAGGTTCGGGTCAGCCGGTCAGAAATGGTGCGTCCCGTGACGGAAGTATAGCCGTTTAAATCCTGATCAAACATGCCCGTCATCATGCTCGCCGTCACAAAAGCGGCTTTTTTATCAAGCGTCTGCTGATGTCCGCGCGGCTGTTCATACAAGACGTTGCCGGCGGTATCCGTCACTTTTGTGATAAAGGAAGGGGTGATTTGTTTTCCCCCGTTTGCGAGCATCGCGTAGGCATTAACCATCTCAATCGGGCGCACGGGTTCAGTTCCTAGCGCCAGAGACGGAAGGGGCTTTAAATGTTCGCTGATGCCGAATTCCTTTGCCGCCGACACGAGCTTATTCATGCCGAGAAAGAGATGGGTCTTCACGGCATAAATGTTGTCTGACAACGCAAGCGCCTGAAGCAGCGTAATCGGTTTATTGGCGTAGTAGCCGTTGTAATTGCTTGGAGAATAGGTTTCTCCGTTGTCGTCAATCTGGAACTCAGTGGCTTCGCTTTTCATCAGCGTGACCGGTGTAAAGCCGCTTTGAATCGCTTTGTAGTACAAAAGCGGCTTGATCGTGGAAGCCGGCTGCCGTTTCGCCTGTGTCGCCCGGTCAAACGGGCTTTTTTCGTAGTCACGTCCGCCGAGAAGCGCAAGCACGCGCCCTGTTGCCGGATCAATCGCGGAAAAGCCGACCTGAATGTCAGAGCCGGTACGGATCGTATGTGCCACAGTGTTTTCCGCAATCCGCTGCATGCGCTTATCAAGCGTCGTATAAACACGCAATCCGCTCGTTGCGAGCTGTTCGCGCGTCATGCCGAGCTTTTTCTCGAGTTCTTTCATCGCATCATCGTAAAAATAAGGCGCCGTTTTCGCTGCGGTTCTGTTTTTCAGCGGCTGATAGGCAAGCGGCATTTTCTTAAGCCTTTCCGCCTTTTCGTTTGAGATCATTTTTTGTCCGGCCATCAGTCGGAGAATGGTTTCCTGGCGCTGTTTGGCCTTCTTTTCGCTGACATATGGCGAATAGCCGGACGGGCCTTTCGGTATGCCCGCCAGAAGCACGGCTTCCGCATCGTTCAGATCTTTGGCGTGTTTGCCGAAATACAGGCGGGAGGCGGCTTCAATTCCATATGCGCCGTGGCCGTAATATATCGTATTTACATAACCTTCTAAAATCTCGTTTTTAGAATAGTTCTGTTCAAGGCGGATCGTGTAAAATGCTTCGTTCCATTTTCGTTTCCATGTCTTATCATGCTCAAGGTAGAGATTTCTCGCGTATTGCTGGGTGATGGTGCTTGCGCCCTGAACCTTGGCCATTGCCTTTATGTCAGCCAGCGCGGCGGCGGCCATCCGCCGGTAATCAAAACCGTGGTGATTGTAAAAGTTTTGATCCTCCACCGCAATCGCGGCCTGCACCGCTATCGGATTGATATCTTTTAACCGGACCCAGTAGCGCTTTTCCCCGAAATCGGTCTCACCTAGCTTTGAGCCGTCATTTGCATAAAGAATCGTAGACTGAGGAACCCGGACGGAGGGGGCCCCCTGCCATTTCGCTGCAAGAAGAACGGATGTGAAGCAGACGCCGGCCAGCATTCCGCCGATCAGTGTCAGAAAGATGCAGGCGCGGATGATTTTGAACGTGATTCTGAGCTGTTTTCCAGATACTTTATCCACTTTTGGGAACCCCCTTTTTCATGATTCTATTATTATGTGAAAAAAGGGGGTTTTTTAAACATATCAAACCGGACACTTCTTTACTTTTTTCCCTCCATCCTCTATACTTTTTCCTTAGGTGAAAATGAGATTTTAACCGGAATAAAAGCGATACAGACGCTTACAATAAATGAAATAAGCCTTGAAAGGGAGATGACAATTGAGCGAGCTTTGGTATACGGAGAAGCAGACGAAGAATTTCGGCATTACATTAAAGGTGAAACAAACATTACATACGGAACAGACGGAATTTCAGCATCTGGAAATGGTGGAGACAGAAGAATTCGGCAACATGCTGTTCTTAGACGGAATGGTCATGACTTCTGAAAAAGACGAATTCGTCTATCATGAAATGGTTGCGCACGTCCCGTTATTTACGCACCCGAATCCGGAAAACGTCCTCGTTGTCGGCGGCGGAGACGGCGGTGTCATCAGAGAGATTCTGAAGCACCCAAGCGTAAAAAAAGCGACGCTTGTCGACATTGACGGCAAGGTTATTGAATACTCTAAAAAATTCCTTCCGTCCATTGCGGGCAAGCTTGATGATCCGCGCGTCGACGTGAGAGTCGATGACGGTTTCATGCACATCGCGAAATCAGAGAATGAGTATGACGTCATCATGGTTGATTCAACAGAACCGGTCGGACCGGCCGTCAATCTGTTCTCAAAAGGCTTCTATGCCGGAATTTCCAAGGCGTTAAAAGAAGACGGCATCTTCGTCGCGCAGACGGACAACCCGTGGTTTACACCGGAACTGATTACAAACGTACAGCGTGACGTGAAAGAAATCTTCCCGATCACCCGTCTGTATACGGCTAATATCCCGACGTACCCGAGCGGCCTGTGGACATTTACGATCGGTTCTAAAAAGTACGATCCGCTTGAAGTGGAGGACAGCCGTTTCTTTGACATCGACACGAAATATTACACGAAAGAGCTTCACAAAGCGGCATTTGTTCTTCCGAAATTTGTGAGCGATTTAATCAAATAAAAACGTACGGCGCAGGAGCGAATCTTGCGCTTTTTTACAGGAAAGCGAGGGTTTTATCATGAGGTTTGATGAAGCATATTCAGGAAAAGTATTTATCGCAAGCCGCCCCGACTGGAAAGAGGCGGACGCCATCCTTTACGGCATGCCGATGGATTGGACGGTCAGCTACCGTCCGGGTTCGCGGTTCGGCCCGGGGAGAATCCGCGAGGTGTCTATCGGTCTTGAAGAATACAGCCCGTATCTCGACCGTGACTTGGCTGATTTGAATTTCTTTGACGCCGGCGACATTCCGCTCCCGTTCGGCAATCCGCAAAGAAGCCTTGATATGATTGAAGAATACGTGGACAGCATTTTAGAAAAAGGCAAGTTCCCGCTCGGCATGGGAGGGGAGCACCTTGTATCATGGCCTGTCATAAAAGCCATGTATAAGAAGTTTCCGGACCTTGCCATCATTCATTTTGACGCGCACACCGACCTGCGCACGGATTATGAAGGCGAACCGCTTTCCCACTCTACTCCGATCCGCAAAGCGGCAGAGCTCATCGGGCCGCAAAACGTATTTTCATTCGGCATCCGTTCCGGAATGAAGGAAGAATTTGAATGGGCGAAAGAAAACGGCATGCACATTTCTAAATTTGAAGTGCTTGAGCCGCTGAAAAAAGTGCTGCCGCAGCTTGCGGGACGCCCTGTTTATGTCACCATCGATATCGACGTGCTTGACCCCGCTCATGCGCCGGGCACGGGCACGGTTGACGCAGGAGGCATCACGTCTAAAGAATTGCTCGCGTCTATCCATGAAATCGCGCGCTCAGAAGTCAACGTAAAAGGCGCTGACCTCGTAGAAGTCGCGCCGGTCTATGACCACTCAGAACAAACCGCAAACACGGCAAGCAAGATGATTCGTGAAATGCTGCTTGGGTTTGTGAAATAAAAGAATTTCCCCCGCTTGAAACATGGCGGGGGATTTTTATATTGTATATAAACTACTTAGAAGTTAGTAAAAGCAACATATTATTTTACCATTAATAATTGATGTTATTGATAAAAATTATATAATAGGGTATTATTTAGTAAATACATCTTTAGAAAGGAAGTTAGAATGAAAACAGCAGTAGAAAATGAATTGGAATTAAAAAAGATTGAAATTTCTGTAATTAAACTGATAATTGCTGAAAAACCTAATAAAGAGATCGCTAAGTCATTAAACTACTCGCAGCGTAATGTCGAATATATCATAGCCGGTCTCTGTAAAAAGTGGAATGTGAGTACTAGAGTGGGTATTGTTTCGGAAGCATATAAAAGGAATTGTATACAGTGAACGAAATGAAAGAAAAACCCCTATTGAGGGGGTTTATTTATATATGCTAAAAAAACATTCTATATAGGAATGCCGTAAAAATAAAAACTGAGATTGTCAGGTAGTTCAAATTCGTTCTCCATTTCAGAAGAATAAACAAAAGAAATAAGTATGCAATATTGAACAAATCAAAGATAGAAAAAATCAAATGATTACTTGTGAAAAATAAACTAGTGTTTGGATGTTCTGCGAAAATGTTTTTGAATGATATAAGAAAAAACTTAATTGCGACCGGGATGTTAGAAAACATAAATAGGGAATAAAAGGTTTTAATCTTAATTTGAGCGCCAAGAAAATTTATAATGAGAAATAATACAAATCCTTCAAAAATCACCCCGAACATTAAAAGTAACAGTGCGGCTATCGCAATGATATAATCTAAATGTTTTACTTGCTCAACAACTTGTATAGGGATGTTTTTGGGAATTAAACTTTTCATAAAAGGCAATAGGGAACTTAAATAAAAAGCTAACCCGATAATATAAAACAAAAATGAGGACAAAAAATTAATGTTTCGGTCCTTAAATGAAGATAATTCAATTTGCATAATCCTAAGAGACTCCTTTTATAAAGATAGGTGTAATAAATGTTTCTAACATAGCTGCTATAATTAAACCGAGAAATATAATACCAATAAATTTAAAAGTGAATTTTAAATTTATTTTGAGGAGTAATAAATCCAAAGTTAATTTCATTCCTACAGAAGCTGCAAGAAGCAATACCGGGACTTCAATTATTCCATGGGGTATAACAAGCAGTAAAAGGTTTAAATTGTCTTTGATGCTTCCTATGGCATTTCCTAAAATTAATCCATTAATAATTAAAACTGCAATCGTGCCAAGTGACAGCGTCAACGGGCCTAAAAAAACAAGCAGACTCGCTACTTTAATATTATTAAAGAAAATCTGAAAAAAATCCGGACGGATATTTCGATTTAGATTATTTACATTTGAAGCGGGATCTGTATAAAAATATGCTGTAAATAAAGCAATTAAAAATAAGATCAGACAGATTATGTACAATTTGACTAAAACGTTCTTTTTAAACAAAGTATTTTCATCCATTCGTTTAAGGGACTGCCAGGGATATTGAATTTAATGTTTTATGTTAAGCTGCTGCTGTACTTGCTGCAGCCAATTGTTCTAAAACGGCTAATGGCAAGCCTGCACCAAGAGATCCTAAAACAGTAATGATAGCCAGGACTGAACCCGTTGCGGTGATAGCACTGACAATCCAACTAGGAGCTATTATTCCAGCTCTGTTTAAAATATCGATGACATCCATGCTTAAATGATTATGTTTTATACTGAAAAGAGCGAGAACAATGATACCTGATGCTACTAATGTAAAAATCGCTTTACTATTTTGTGTTTTTAAAAGTAGACTCATTTTTTCCTCCAATTTTTTCAATATCCCCAGCAAGTTAAATAATAAAATATATTGGAAGCTATTTGAATTGCGGATTTCCGAAAAAAATAGTTAAGAGGTGAAATCCGTTAAGATATCTGCTGACTTATTTCAGTACAAAGAAAGCCGGACCATATGTATGATCCGGCTTTCTTTGTACTGAAACATTTATACTTTTTTTTCAAAAATAATATCAAAATAATCGGCTGCCCCATAACCTGAAATAGGAGGAGCAAATATTTGAACCAGCTTCCACCCTTGCTGCGAATACTTTTCAATAATTTCTTTATAGTCTTCTTTAGGCTTTCCTTTCCATCGGTTTACTTCTACTTTTATGAACTTATATTCGTACATTGCTGTATAATCCTCCGGAAGTGTATTGGAATTGTTACCTTGTTTTTCGATTATGATAAACTTGAATCCATAAATAGAGCGCGCAGCCTATTAAAAGTATTGGAAATTGCCATCCTGTATTTCCGTTTTTAAAATAATCTATTAATGACCATATCAGTAAAGCGACAGTATAAAAACTAAATGCTATTCTGGCGGCTATACCCGATTGGTGTTTTTGCATCTCATCCATTTTCTTCATAAGAACCGCTCCCTTAATTTTTTTTGGCGTTATAGTTGAATACTTTATCTATTCCCGTATTTAATGCGTGAGCTATCGAAAATGCCAGACTTAAAGTTGGGTCATATTTATTATTTTCAATTGCATTGATGGTTTGTCTGGTCACATTGCAGAGCTTAGCCAGATCATTTTGTGAAATATCAGCTGCTGTTCTAAGTTTTTTTATATTGTTATCCACTAAAACCCTCCTTAAATATTTATGTTTTTATTTTAAATTTTCAAATTTATATATATTTATTTTAAATAATATATGTATATGTGTCAAATACTTTTTACACATTTGAATTTTAAGGTATACTTTTTGTTTTTGCAAATTAGTTGTTTATATAAAAAACGGCTTGCAGTTTAACCTGCAAGCCTAAAAGTAATCATCATTTAAATCATTCCGCGCTGAGCAACTTCAAATTGATGTTCCGGTGCACTTGCAATGTCGGCTGAAACAAAAATAGTGCCTATCGCTAAGCAAGTAAGTGCTAATTTATACTTCAATTTCATACAACTTCACACCTCCTTGAATCTGCTGTCTTGTTTCTTCCACCTTTAAAAAATATGCGGAAGCCTTCTCGAAATTTTCTCTTTCATGATAATATTTTGCCACATCTAAGGCAAAATCTTCAAGATCAGCATACATCGATTTATCTCTGAGAAAGTCAAAACATTCCATGATTGCTTCTTCATCAGGCTCACCGACATATAAAGATTCTAAAAATTCATACTCGGCGATATATAGGGAATCTTCTGCCTCCTCTGCATAAGATACCCCTTTGTCATGATATTGTCTGGCTATGGCCATATTTCCGATTTTATAATGTATTTGTGTGATTAAGAAATAGGCTTGCGGGAGAGAAGTGATGATGTTCCCATCTTCAAAAACAGCTATTGCCCGTTTTATGTAATCAATGGCTGGTTTGTAATTTTCTTGGCTGTTAAAACAAAGTCCGATATTATATAGAGTCCGGCCCATTAATTGAGGCTGCTGTTCTGCCTCTGCCATGGCATAAGCCTTTTTAAAATGCTGAATTGCTTCATCATATTGCTTTAAGTCAAGAAAGTTGGTAGCGAACAATGAATGGCACTGAAGCACTCTTATATTATATGCCTCCTGCTTATGATAAATTTTATAAGCCTGCCGGGCATAATCCATAGAAAAATAAGTCTGTTTCATATAATAGTAGGACTCTGACATCTTAAAATAAAATTCAGCTTTCTCGATACAATCTTTGACAAAATCAAGCTTATATTCAGCTTTCTTAAAAAACTGAATCGCTGAAAGATATTCACGGCATTCCAGCTCATACATCCCCCGGAAAAAATTAAAATAATAATCAAGACGTCCGGTCAGCCGGGCCTGCTTTTTATCAATATCCGCGAGCAGATCCGATAGTCTCGGCTGTTCTTCTATCCGCTGCGATTCCAGCGGTTCGAGGTATTCGAGCATCAGATTGTGGCGGAATTCCATGAGAGAATAGTATAGATGAAGATCCTGATCATCTTCCAGACCTGCAAGTTCTTCTTTGATTTCTCTCCGCAAGTACTCGGCGTCCGGGATGCTGAACCTTCGAATGTACATATACCATTCGTTGATTTTTTCTCCAACCGCTGAAGATGATAAAACACTCGCCACTATTCCCAATCCCTCCCTTCCACGTTATGTATATGACATATTTTATCATTTTCATTCGGAAGGATAGCGCAAAAATACCGCAATGTTTTCTTTCGTTAAAACCGCATGTCTGCGGATATCATTTCAAAAATCCACTATTATCCCCACAATTTGTACAAGCAAACAAATCCACCTTCCCATATTCTGTTGTATCTGCGTGAGCAGTGTATGTCTGAAAAGGAAGTGAAGATATGAGAAATAACAAGCTTTCCTTTAAAGAAAAAGCAGGAGCCGCACAAGAAGAATGTTTATGTTTTTGCGAGGAAGAAGCAAGCCGTGAAGCGATGTTTCAAGCGCCGATTGAATTGCCTGAGGGATTTGTTTTTGATCCGGCTGAAGCTGTTGCAAACGTGACGTGGAATGCAGACAGCCTTTCTTGTGTCATTGAACGCTGTTTCATTGAGACGGGGCCAGAGCCTGATGAAATCGGTGTTCAATTCGCAGTGCGCCTGCAGGGAACTGTTACGCTTCTCGTCAGTGTCTCACCAGTGCGAAATCAATATGGACAAGGGAACGGGTCTGTTTCTGTCATCCGCAATGCAGAGATTGACCAAGTCGTCTATTATTCCGATGAGCCTGATGATTGCCCGGATGTCAGTGACATTACGATCAGAAACTTATTGTCGTTCCGCCATTCTATGGCAGTCCTTTATCGGTGACGGGCACGATTGTGCTTGTGCCCGAACCGGAACCCGTTTATGCGTTTACAGCGAATCCAAACGATCAATCGGTTTCTGTGATAGATACAAACACTCACACCGTTGTGACAAAAATTGCTCTTCCGTACCGGCCGACAGGTATTGAAATAACTCCGGATAAAAGCGCTGTGTTTGTTTTGCACTTCAACAATAATGTGATTTCTGTCATCGATTATGACACTTTAACAGTGACAGCATCCATACTGCTGGATCAGCCGCCTGGATCGATAAAATGCATCCCAAATCATGAGTTTGCTTATGTTCTCGGCGATACTGCGATTTATGTGATTGGAATTGATACGTTAACTGTGGATAGGTCGATTCCTGTGGAAGGATTTGATTTTGCAATTGATCCCAATGGGTTATTCGCCTATGTTCTTGATTTTGGTTTAGTGCAAAAAGTGGACCTATTCACCGGTGAAGTCACAGGAACGATTGAACGAGAGCTTATCGTATCATCCATAGAAACAAACTGGCCGGAGCGGTATGCGTATGTCTTAGAACAAGAATTCTTATTCAATTATTTGACGGTTATTGACTTAAATACGTTTACGATCAGCATTACCCAAGAGCTGGAGCCTGATGGCCAATATGTAATGTTTACGAGTGGATCAGAGGTGTATTTACATGACAGCTTCAGTGGCAATTTATATGCTGTCAGTCCGAATGGTGCAGGCGTTATAGGAAATGTTCCGCAATCGGCAAGAGACTTTGCGTTTACTCCGAATGGCGAATTTCTGTATGCTGCTCATTTTTTAGAGCAGAACATCACTGTTTACAACACGGATGATTATTCTGTGGAAACTGTGATATCTCTTGGGGTTTCACCGGGAGATATTGTGATTTAACCAACTGCATGCTGTACATTTCTAAAAGGACGTGAATTCATGAAAAAGAATGATCTGCCTGCTTTACAGGAAAATTGTTTCTGTTTTTGTGATGAGGAAATTAGCAGAGAAGCGCCGTTTCAAGTGCCGATTGACATTCCCGAGGGGTTCACCATTGATTCTGCCGAAGCAGCTGCGGCGGTTACATGGAGTACTGCTCATTTATTATGTATCAGTGAGCCTTGCTTAATCCAGACTGGGCCGGAACCAGAAGATATCGGTGTTCGATATGCCGTGAGAGTAAAAGGGACCGTTACGCTTCTTGTCAGTGTGTCGCCTGTACGAAATCAATATGGACAAGGGGACGGGTCTGTTTCTGTGATTCATACTGAAGAGATTGATCAAGTTGTTTATTATGCAGCGCAGTCTGGCCGCTGTCCTGATTTCAGTCAAATAACAGTGGAAGATCTTCTCATTGTACCGCCTTTCTACGGCAGTCCGCTTACGGTGACCGGGACACTTGTTTTACCGCCATCGCCAGACCCTCAATCGTATGTGTTTACAGCCAATTCAGGAGACAGCACGGTTTCGGTTATTGATTCAGATTTAAACACTGTTGTAAAAACAATCCCTTTTTCTGACGTGCCAACTAATCTAGGCGTTACTTTCGATAAAGCTTTCACGTATGTCCTCCATGGGAATACCAACCTTGTCTCAGTGCTAGATAATAAAACATTAACCATCATAAATACCATCACTGTTGGAGGAGGGCCGAGAAAGGTTGAATTTGATTTAACAGATGAGTTCGCGTACGTGATGGCCGCCGGATCTATATATATGATCAACATGGCCTCTCAATCGGTCATTGATGTCATTCCGATACCCGGCGCTTTAGACTTTGCTCTTGATCCGAATGGACAGTATGTCTATACAGCTAATGGAAGCAGTTGGTCGGTTGATAAATATGATGTAAATACTGGGCAGTTGGTAGAAAGTATCATAGATACATTTGAATTTCCCAGTTTAATTGCCACTCCTTACGCTGGAAATTTTGCGTATGTGTTGAATGGTGAGCTGCTGCCGAAAGGTGTAACGGAGATCAGTTTGTCACCATTAAGCAGGGGAGGCGACTTCAACCGTTTATTTGAAACTCTGAGGACGATTGTATTTTCTCGCGATAGCACTAGGGCTTATTTTCTAGAGCCATATAGTGAACCGTTTCTCATTAATAACTTATACGTAGTTAATACGGCTGGACAGAGGATCATTGCAAACGTGTCTCTGCCCGGCGCCTTTGACCTCGCCGTAACACCTGATAATCAGTACATTTATGCAGCACAGCCCGACGACAATACCGTAACCGTATACCGCACGAGTGATTATACAGCCATGACGGTGATTCCGGTTGGGGCTGGTCCGTCAGCGATTGCGATGTAGCTTATTTCACAGGTTGAGAGAAGCAGAGCTGCGATAAAAAAATCGTTTATAAATAAATGAGCCGATCTGCTGGATGGCAGCCAGGATGATTAAAAACAGCAGTTCACTTATGGTGAAACTGAGCATCCACCAAACCACGGCTCCTGTCAGCGCTCCCGCAAGCCCTTTTTTGAACAGGCTGCCATGCTGGAAAAGCTGCAGCAAGTACGTCCGCATAAAATACAATAAATACAAAATCAGTAACACCGCGAGTCCCATTGATACGGCAAGGGGCGTGTGAAAGCGGAAAGGGACGGCTTTGACGATTTCGAACACGCAGCCGAATATGATGACTTGGCATAATACAGCAGCCATCACGTGTGTTTGGCGGACGTTTTTATAGCTGTCACGCAGCGCTTTGACATCGTTGGCATTTCTGCTGCACAATCCATGCTGCTGGAAGTCGCAGCAGCTTCGATGAGACTGTGTGGGTTTCTGAAAAGCTGCTGTCATGTTTTTCACGGATTGGGTGACATAGTGATATGATTTTCTCTTCTCATAAGGAACTGCTTTTTATGAGGTTTATCTTCAAATCTAATGAGCAATGATGGTAAGATAGAAGCAGTTGAAGTTTACAAACTGAAGGATTATACTATTCAAGTCAAAGCGGAATGATGAAAAGGACGTGTCAAAATGAAACAAGAGACACCGATAACACTCCATGTGAAGTCTGTGATCGAGGATGACGGAAATGAGGAAGTCATCGAATTCCGTACTACCGGATTTTACTATGTAAAACAACAAAAAGTGTATCTATCTTATTATGAAGAACACGACCTGGGCAAAGTAAAAACGATTGTGAAGGTGAGCGAAGGCGAAGTCCTGATCATGAGGTCAGGCGCTGTTAAAATGAATCAGCGTTTCATAACGGGAGCTTCCACAATTGCGAAATATAAAATGTCATTTGGTGAGCTTGAGCTGCAAACAAGCACAAAATCGATTCAATCTGATCTCGGCGAAGAAAAAGGCCGAATCAGCATCGCATATGACATGCATGTCGGAGACGAGCAGCAGCATTTACATAATATGACGATCACGTATGAGGGAGGAACTCACGCATGAATATTGCGGAACAGATGAAGGACGTGCTGAAGGAAGAGATCAAAGCGGCCGTTCTGAAAGCGGGCCTGGCGGAAGAAAGCCAGATTCCAAGCGTACTGTTAGAAACGCCGAAAGAAAAAACACACGGTGATTATTCCACAAACATGGCGATGCAGCTGGCGAGAATCGCAAAAAAAGCGCCGCGACAAATCGCTGAGGAGATCGTGGCGTCATTTGATAAAGGCAAAGCTTCCATTGAAAAGATGGATATTGCGGGGCCCGGCTTTATCAACTTTTACATGAACAACAGCTACTTAACAAAACTGATTCCGTCCGTGCTTGAAGCGGGTGAACATTACGGAGAGACAAACATCGGACAAGGCGAAAAGATTCAGGTCGAATTCGTATCGGCCAACCCGACGGGAGATCTTCACTTAGGCCATGCGCGCGGCGCGGCGGTAGGTGACGCGCTGTGCAGCGTGCTTTCTAAAGCGGGCTATGATGTGAGCCGCGAATACTATATTAATGATGCGGGCAACCAGATTAACAACCTGGCGCTTTCCGTTGAAGTCCGTTATTTTGAAGCGCTCGGTCTCGAGAAACCGATGCCGGAAGACGGCTACCGCGGCGAGGATATTATCGCCATCGGGAAAAAGCTTGCCGAAGATTTCGGCGACCGTTTCGTACATGAAGAGGAGAGCGAACGTCAGGCGTTTTTCCGTGAATACGGCTTAAAGTACGAGCTTGATAAACTTCGCTCCGACCTGGAAAATTTCCGCGTGCCGTTTGACGTATGGTATTCTGAAACGTCACTGTACGAAAACGGAAAAATTGATCAGGCGCTCGAGGCGCTTCGCGAAAAGGGCCATGTATACGAAGAGGACGGCGCGACATGGTTCCGTTCCACAACATTCGGCGACGATAAAGACCGTGTGCTGATCAAAAAAGACGGCTCATACACTTATTTGCTGCCGGATATCGCATACCATAAAGACAAACTTGACCGCGGATTCGACAAGCTCATCAATGTATGGGGCGCGGATCACCACGGGTATATTCCGCGTATGAAAGCGGCAATTGAAGCGCTCGGTTACAAGAAAGGCACATTGGAAGTTGAGATCATTCAGCTCGTTCATTTATACAAAAACGGCGAAAAAATGAAGATGAGCAAACGTACGGGGAAAGCCGTAACGATGCGCGACCTGATTGAAGAGGTCGGCCTTGACGCGGTCCGTTATTTCTTCGCGATGCGCAGCGCTGATACGCACATGGATTTTGACTTGGATCTTGCCGTATCCACATCTAACGAAAACCCTGTGTATTATGCGCAATACGCACATGCACGTATTTGCAGCATGCTTCGCCAAGGGGAAGAGCAGGGACTTAAACCGGCGGCAGATCTTGATTTCAGCCATATTCAATCAGAAAAAGAATATGACCTGCTGAAAACGATCGGCGGCTTCCCTGAGGCAGTGGCAGAAGCGGCGGAAAAACGCATTCCTCACCGTGTCACAAACTATATTTATGATCTGGCTTCCGCTCTGCACAGCTTCTACAATGCGGAGAAAGTCATCGATCCGGAAAATAAAGAGAAGAGCCGCGCGCGTCTCGCTTTAATGAAGGCGACGCAAATTACGCTGAACAATGCGCTTCAGCTGATCGGCGTATCCGCTCCGGAAAAAATGTAATGATGATCAAAGGACAAAGTCTTCGGGCTTTGTTCTTTTTTTGTACATAAAGCGTGTGATGTAATTCACAATCCCGCACACTGAGTTTTTGTATGATAAGACTGATATTGAATCAGTGAAAGGGGCAAGCCGAATGATCAATCGTCAACATATTCAATTATCGTTGCAGTCATTAAGCTTAGTGGCAGGGTTTATGGTGTGGGTGCTGATTTCATCGCTCATTTCTCAAATGACATCAGATATTCATTTAAGCAAAGGCGAGATTTCATTGGTGACGGCGATTCCCGTTATTCTCGGATCGCTTCTCCGTATTCCTTTAGGATATTTAACGAACAGGTATGGCGCGCGGCTGATGTTTATGATCAGCTTCATCCTGCTTTTGTTTCCTGTATTTTGGATCAGTATCGCGGATTCTTTATTTGATTTAATCGCGGGCGGCTTTTTCTTAGGGATCGGGGGAGCGGTATTCTCCATCGGAGTGACGTCCCTCCCGAAATATTATCCGAAAGAAAAGCACGGTGTCGTCAATGGGATTTACGGTGCCGGAAACATCGGGACCGCCGTTACTACCTTTGCGGCGCCGGTTATCGCTCAAGCCGCGGGATGGAAAGCAACCGTGCAGATGTATCTTGTTTTGCTGGCTGTTTTCGCATTACTGCATGTTTTGTTCGGCGACCGGCATGAGAAGAAAGTCAAAGTTTCCATAAAGACACAAATGAAAGCCGTTTACCGAAATCATGTGCTGTGGATGTTGAGCCTGTTTTATTTTATTACGTTCGGCGCCTTTGTCGCCTTTACCATCTATCTTCCGAATTTTTTGGTTGAGCATTTTGGGCTGAGCCCTGCGGACGCCGGTCTGCGGACGGCCGGATTTATTGCGGTCTCTACGCTGCTCAGGCCTGTGGGAGGATTTCTTGCAGATAAACTGAGTCCGCTCCGCATTCTGATGTTCGTTTTCGCAGGGCTTACGCTGTCAGGCGTCATGCTGTCATTCTCCCCGACGATCGGCCTTTATGCGTTTGGATCGTTGACGGTGGCAGTCTGCTCAGGGATTGGAAACGGGACTGTATTTAAACTGGTGCCTTTCTACTTTTCGAAGCAAGCGGGGATTGCCAACGGTATTGTGTCAGCTATGGGCGGACTGGGCGGTTTTTTCCCTCCGCTGATTCTGGCAAGTGTATTTCAGGCAACAGGCCAATACGCGATCGGGTTTATGGCGCTTTCAGAGGTCGCGTTAGCCAGCTTTGTTCTTGTAATCTGGATGTATTGGCAGGAAAAAATGAAAACACATACGGAGAGAAACAGTCAGAGCCTCAATTCATAATGATCCATTCACAAGATTGTTAGTTTTTTCTGGGTGAGTGCAAATCAAGTCACGTTACAATATACATACGCAACGTGACTTTCTTCGAGGTGAGCTCATGAATATTCTCTCTGTCCGAAAATCTGATAAAGAACTTCTTTCCCACGAACTGCATGAATTGCTGGAATCGATCAGTACGAAAAGGAAAATGAAAAAACACACGTATTTGTTTCAAGAAGGGATGGATGCAAAAGAGCTTTATCTGATTCAATCAGGACTCATTGAAATCGGCAAGCTGACGTCTGACGGAAAAGACCTGACGCTTAGAATCTGCCAAAAAAACGATATTGTCGGGGAATTGACGCTATTCACAGATGAGCCGAGATATATGCTCAGTGCGAAAGTGTTAGAGGATGGCGAGGTGCTCGTCATTAATAAAAACAAGCTGGAAAAGGAATTGATCCAAAACGGTGTTTTGACGTTTGAATTTATGAAATGGATGAGCACCCATCTTCGAAAAATCCAGTCCAAGATCAGGGACCTGCTTCTTCACGGCAAAAAGGGGGCGCTCTATTCCACCCTTATCCGCTTATCAAACAGCTACGGGGTGGAACGAAGTGACGGGATTCTGATTAACATTGTGCTGACAAATCAGGATTTGGCTAAGTTTTGCGCGGCGGCAAGGGAGAGCGTCAACCGCATGCTGGGAGACCTCCGCAAACAAGGGGTTATATCGATAGACGAAACCGGAAAAATTATTTTGCACAAGCGGGACTATTTACGATGTGAGATCGAGTGTGAAAATTGTCCGCTTGAGATCTGCAATATTGACTGAAAAAAACAAGGACAGCGCTGTCCTTGTTTTTCAGCTTGTGATACATATACACATGACGGCGAAAAAGAAGCCGGCATTTACGATTTCCAGAATGCCGATCGTTTTCACCGGCCAGTCTCTTCCGTGAAAAAACCAGGCCCGCAGACTGCTTGGGATAAAAGCGAGAAACGCCCAGCCTGCCCCGAAAAGAGCCGATAAAAAGGGGAGCAAGAGGTGATATCCCCACGACCAGTATGCAAAGGTTCTGTTTTTTCTCTCCCGTATGACCGATTTCACATAAAAAGAACTCCCGACAAAAAATAAAGCGGATTGCAAGAATAGAAACCAAGCCCAGCCGTCAAGGGTTCCCGTTCCCAGCCAGCAGCTCGCAAGCCCGCCTGAACAAAAGAACAGAACACCTGCAATATTATTCGTGAGCGCCCGTTCGTTTTTTCGGCGGGCATAATGCGTATGTATGAGAAACAGCGGCAATAAAAAAACGCCGATCCAGACGAGCTGCGGCTTATGAAAGACAGAAATGATCAAAAAGCAGCAGGCCGGAAAACCGTAATACCATATCCACTTTTGATAGGGCTGAAGCTGTTTCTTTTTCAAAGCGAGCGAAACGGGATAAACCGTCAAGTAAAGGAACAGCCAGCCCAAAAAGAGCGGAATATGCCAGAAAACCGGGCATCCCTTGACCATGCCGAGTAAAAATGGAATCAGCAGCATCGCCCATGCGCCGTGCTGCTTCGGAATCATCGCCTTCATCGAAACCCTCCTCTTTATTTCATTATAAGTGCAAACACTCTCCTGATAAGTGACTTTTATCATACAAGCTGTGAAATACATCACTGCCGCGCGGGCTCAATCGGGCTACACTAAAGCTATCCTTAGCACAGGAGGCTTTCCTATGAATCAGTGTGACTATTTATTATTTCTAAAACAACTTCCTATGTTTAATGAAGTGCCTCTGTCCATTGTCGAAACCTTGCTGAAAAACGGGACGTTTATCCGCGGCTCATCTGACCAATCTCCATCCTTTCTTCACTCACAATCCGTTTATATTGTATTAAAAGGAAATATCTGTTTTACGGACAGCAGACTCCCTGAAGGGTCGCAAACCGTTGCGCTGTGGGAAAAAGGCGATGTGTTTCCGATTGATGAAAAAGGCGGGCTCTCTTTATCGCCTTTTATCTCAGTCAATGCCTCACCGGATATTCTAGTACTCCATATTCCATATTCCGTATTTAAGCAAATGATGTCTTACCATCCGCGGCTGCAAATGAACTTTTTGGCGATGCTTCAGCAAAATGTCTTCTGTTCCTATCAGTTGTTTTTGCGATATCTGCACACATCACGGGATGAAAACGCCGAACCCGGTTCTTAAACAGAACCGGTTTTTTTTGACGACGCCGGGCGTCCTCATATCGTTTGAAAATCCTTCCTGCTGCTCTGTGTGAACGTTTTGTGAAAAAAGCAGAGTGTGTGACATAGTTCACAAGGTGATGCGCCGTCTCTGTTTATAGTGTACATAGCATCACCTGACTCGGAAGGAGTGAACGATCATGAAGAAAAAGAAAATGAGTCCGTTGCTCAGGAGATTAAACTATTTTTCTCCTATCGAACATCATTCAAATAACCATAGCCAAACGACAAGCGAAGATCGTGATTGGGAGAATGTATATAGAAACAGATGGCAGTACGACAAAGTCGTTCGCTCCACCCACGGCGTCAACTGCACCGGTTCTTGCAGCTGGAATATTTATGTGAAAAACGGAATTGTCACGTGGGAAGGACAAAACTTGAATTATCCATCAACAGGCCCGGATATGCCTGATTTCGAACCGAGAGGCTGTCCGCGGGGGGCCAGTTTTTCTTGGTACATCTACAGCCCGCTCCGTGTGAAATATCCATATGTGCGCGGTGTGCTGATCAATTTGTGGCGGGAAGCATTGCAGACGCATCAAAATCCGCTGGATGCCTGGAAATCGATCGTCGAAAACCCTGAAAAAGCGAAGTCCTATAAACAGGCAAGGGGGAAAGGCGGCTTTGTCCGCGCAGAATGGCCGGAGGTGCTGAAGCTGATTTCAGCCTCTCTGCTGTATACAGTGATGAAATACGGGCCTGACCGGAATGTCGGTTTTTCTCCGATCCCGGCGATGTCCATGATCAGCCACGCATCAGGTTCGCGATTCATGTCGTTAATCGGCGGCCCAATGCTCAGTTTTTATGACTGGTATGCGGATCTTCCGCCGGCGTCCCCGCAAATTTGGGGCGACCAGACGGACGTTCCGGAGAGCAGTGATTGGTACAATTCAGGCTATATCATCACATGGGGCTCCAACGTTCCGTTAACGAGAACGCCTGATGCGCATTTTCTGGCGGAAGCCCGCTATAAAGGCGCCAAGGTCATTTCAATCAGCCCGGATTTTGCGGAATCCTCAAAGTTTGCGGATGACTGGCTGAGTATCCGCCAGGGGACTGACGGGGCGCTTGCGATGGCGATGGGTCACGTCATTTTGCAGGAATTTTACGTGAACCAAGAAACGGAACGTTTTATTGAGTACGCGAAGCAATACACCGATTTTCCATTCTTCGTCACTCTGTCAAAAGAGAACGGCGTGTATACAGCCGGGCGGTTTCTGCATGCAAAAGACATCGGGCGGCAGACAAAAAATGATCAGTGGAAGCCGGCGGTCTGGAATGAACAGACAGGTGCGTTTGCCATACCGCAAGGAACAATGGGCTCCCGCTGGGACGGGCAGCAGAAATGGAATCTGCACATGATCGACGAAGACACCGGGGAACAGATTAAGCCCCGCCTCTCCGTGCTCGGAATAGAGGACGAAATCGGCATGGTGCGCATTCCGTATTTTTCAAATGACGGAAACAAAGTGCTGGAGAGGAATCTTCCTATTAAAAAATTGGATCTGAATGGTGAGGAGACGTACGTCACGACCGTGTTTGACTTGATATTGGCCAACTACGGCGTGAACCGGGGCATCGGCGGACAATCAGCCGCATCTTATGATGATCCCCGTCCGTTCACACCTGCCTGGCAGGAACAGATCACGGGAATTAAAAGAGAAGCCGTTATACAGATTGCCAGGGAGTTTGCCCAAAATGCGATCGATACAGACGGCAGATCCATGATTATCGTAGGGGCCGGCATTAACCATTGGTTCAACTCCGACACGATTTACCGCGCGGTGTTAAATCTTGTTTTACTCGTAGGCGCCCAAGGCGTAAACGGCGGAGGCTGGGCCCATTACGTGGGGCAGGAAAAGCTCCGTCCCGCTGAAGGGTGGCAGACGATTGCAACCGCAAAGGACTGGGAAGGCGTGCCTAAACTGCAAAACGGCACCTCGTTTTTCTACTTTGCGACAGACCAGTGGCGTTATGAAGACCAGCCGATCAGTGACTTGGCTTCACCGATCGCTTCTTCATCCCGCTACAAGCATCACGCCGATTACAATGTGCTGGCGGCGCGATTAGGGTGGCTTCCGTCTTACCCAACATTCAATCAAAACGGCATTGATCTGTACAAAGAAGCTGAGAAGGCGGGGGCGACGACACCTGAAGACGTAGGTGCGTACGTGGCCTCACGGCTTCAAGAGAAAAAACTGAAATTCGCGATTGAAGACCCAGACAATGAAGTGAATTTCCCAAGGAATCTCTTCGTATGGCGGGCCAATCTGATCTCAAGCTCAGGAAAAGGGCATGAATACTTTCTTAAGCATCTGCTGGGGACGACGAACGGTTTGATGAATGACGACAGCGACAGCATTCGCCCTGAAGAAATCAAATGGCGGGAGCAGGCACCGGAAGGAAAGCTCGACTTGTTAATCAATCTCGATTTTCGAATGGCGGGTACGGCGCTGTATTCCGATATCGTGCTGCCGGCGGCGACATGGTATGAAAAACACGATCTCAGCAGCACGGATATGCATCCGTTTATTCATCCATTTGCTCCGGCCATCTCGGCGCCGTGGGAATCGAAGTCAGACTGGGATATTTTCAAGGCGCTGTCAAAAGCCGTTTCCGATCTGGCGGAAGAAGTCGATATGGAGCCGGTGAAAGAGGTAGTCGCCACGCCGCTCCTCCACGACACGATGCAGGAATTGGCCCAGCCGTTCGGCAAAATCAATGACTGGAGCAAAGGTGAATGTGAAGCCATTCCGGGAAAAACGATGCCGAACATCCATGTCGTTGAACGGGATTACAAACACATTTTTCATAAAATGACCGCGCTTGGCCCTCATACGGCTTTAAAACCGAGCGGAACAAAAGGGATGAGCTGGTCGATTGCGGATGAATATGAATCACTCAAACAGAGACTGGGAGAAACCGATTCAAACAGCGTTGCCAAAGGATGTCCGAATATAAGTGAAGCGAAGCAGGCGGCGGAAGCGATTTTAACCCTGTCGTCCACCTCCAATGGAAAAGTCGCCGTGAAAGCATGGGAATCACTTGAAAACATCACAAACCTGAAGCTGAAAGACCTGGCGGAAGAGCGCGAGGAAGAATGCTTTACGTTCGAGCAAATTACAGCCCAGCCGAAAACGGTCATCACCTCTCCGGCCTTTACCGGCTCAGAAAAAGGAGGGCGAAGGTATTCGCCGTTTACGACGAATGTGGAAAAATTAATTCCGTGGCGGACGCTGACAGGCAGACAATCCTATTATGTCGATCATGAACTGATGATGGAATTCGGTGAAACGATGGCGACATTTAAACCGATCCTCCAGCACCGTCCGTTCCTAAGCAAGCGGCCTGATCAAGAGGGCAAAGAAATCGTTCTTAATTATTTGACGCCGCATAATAAATGGTCCGTCCACAGCATGTATTTTGATTCTCTGCCGATGCTGACGCTGTTCCGCGGCGGGCCGACCGTGTGGATGAATAAAGATGATGCTGCGGATACGGATATCAAAGACAACGATTGGATTGAATGCTTCAACCGAAACGGTGTTGTCGTCGCGAGAGCGGTTTTGTCTCATCGGATTCCTAAAGGAATGGCGTTTATGCACCATGCCCAGGACCGCCACATCAACGTGCCCGGCACAAAACTGACGAATAATCGCGGAGGCACCCATAACAGCCCGACAAGGATTCACGTCAAGCCGACCCAGATGATCGGGGGCTATGCACAGCTCAGTTACGGCTTTAACTATTACGGTCCGACGGGGAATCAGCGCGATCTGAATGTCGTCATCCGCAAGCTGAAGGAGGTCGATTGGCTTGAAGATTAAAGCGCAAATCGGGATGGTCATGAACTTGGATAAATGCATCGGCTGCCACACGTGCAGCGTCACCTGCAAAAACACGTGGACAAACCGTTCCGGTGCGGAATATATGTACTTCAATAATGTAGAAACAAAGCCTGGCATCGGCTACCCGAAGCAATGGGAGGATCAGGACAAATATAAAGGCGGCTGGACGTTGAAAAAAGGAAAGCTTGAACTGAAGTCAGGCCCGAAAACAAACCGGCTTGCAGGCCTTTTCTATAACCCGAACCAGCCGACGATTGATGACTACTATGAACCTTGGAACTATGATTATGAAACGTTAACAAACAGCCCGCAGAAAAAACACCAGCCGGTGGCGCGCCCGAAATCGTCCTTAACGGGGGATTTCATGAATATCGAATGGGGCCCGAACTGGGAAGATGATCTCGCGGGCGGCCATATTACAGGGCTTGAAGATCCAAACGTTCAAAAAATGGAGGAATCGATCAAAACGGAATTCGATGAGGTCTTTATGATGTATCTGCCCCGTATTTGCGAACACTGCATCAATCCGGCGTGCGTGTCCTCCTGCCCGTCCGGCGCCATGTACAAACGCGAGGAAGACGGCATCGTCCTCGTTGATCAAAACGCGTGCCGTTCATGGAGATATTGCGTCTCATCCTGTCCTTATAAAAAAGTCTATTTTAACTGGCAAACGAACAAAGCGGAAAAATGCACACTCTGCTTCCCGCGATTGGAGGCGGGGCTGCCGACCATCTGCTCCGAAACGTGTGTGGGCAGAATCCGCTATCTCGGCGTCATGCTGTATGATGCGGACAAAGTGGAGGAAGCGGCATCGGTTGAAAATGAAAAGGATCTCTACCATTCCCAACTGGACGTTTTTCTTGATCCGAATGATCCTGAGATTGCCAAACTGGCAAAAGAACAAGGCATCCCGGCTGAATGGATAGAGGCTGCGCAGCAATCGCCGATCTATAAAATGATCATTGACTGGAAGATTGCGCTTCCGCTTCATCCTGAGTACCGTACGCTGCCGATGGTTTGGTACATTCCTCCGCTCAGCCCGATTATGAATCTCTTTGAAGGAAAAGGCAGCGGGCAAACGGCGGAAGCGATTTTTCCGGCTATCGACCAAATGAGAATTCCGATTGACTATTTGGCGCAGTTATTAACGGCGGGGGATACGGATCATATTCGGTCCACGTTAAAGAAAATGTCTGTCATGCGCCAGTATATGAGGGCGGTGCAGACGAATAAATCAATCGATCCGGAACTGGTCTCCAGTGTCGGCTTAACCGAACAGCAAATTGAAGACATGTATCGGCTGCTGGCAATCGCCAAATATGATGACCGCTTTGTGATCCCGAGCAGCCATCGTGAAGAAGTGTCTGATTTATATGCTGAACAAGGGAGCTGCGGCTTATCATTTTCAGGCGGCCCGGGCTCTTGTTTCTAATTTTTCATAAATGAGGTGTAATAACATGAACACCACAGACCGGCAAATGACGTTCTCCGCTCTTTCCGTTCTTCTCTCATATCCGGAGGAAGAGTGGAGAGCCGGGCTTCCCGATTGGAAGGCTCTTATCCATGACATCACCAATCAGCAAATCCGTGAGAAATTGCTGCACTTTTTAGAGGCGGCAGCCGGCTTTTCTCCGCAAGCGCTGATTGAACACTATGTGTATACGTTCGATTTCGGAAAAAAAACGAATATGTATGTCACCTACTTTAACTCAGGCGAGCAGAGGGAACGCGGCATCGAATTGCTGCATTTAAAAAACACCTACCAGCAATCCGGTTTCCTGCCGACAGATAAAGAACTGCCAGATTACCTGCCGCTGATGCTGGAATTCGCCGCAGTTGCGGAGATTGAAGCGGCGAGAAGCGTGTTTGAAAAATACCTGTCCAATGTGAGAGAGCTTGCTTCCCGCCTCGAAAAAAATGACAGCATCTATGCTGAGCTGCTGCACGTGCTGCAGGCCGCGCTGGAAAACATCGGTGTACATGAAAGCACTGAAGAAGGGGCTGTTCAGGAATGAGCGGGCAGATCCTGTGGGGCGTTATGCCATACATTGTATTGACGATCTTTATCGGCGGGCATATTTACCGCTATCAGCATGACCAATTCGGCTGGACGGCGAAATCAAGCGAGCTGTTAGAAAAGAAAAAACTCGCCGCTGGCAGCACACTTTTTCATTGGGGACTGCTATGCGTTGTCGGCGGACATGTCATGGGAATTTTGATCCCGGAAGGCGTGTATGCTTCTCTTGGCATTTCCGAGCACATGTATCACAAAATAGCGATCGGCGCTGGCCTGCCGGCGGGGATTGCTGCATGTGCCGGACTTGTCATCCTGACGTACAGAAGGCTGTTTGACAAAAGAATCCGCAAAACCAGCTCGCCATCGGATATCCTGACGCTTATTCTGCTGCTGTTCATGATGCTGTCGGGCGTTGCGGCCACGTTCCTCAACATTGACTCGAAAGGATTTGATTACAGGGCAACAGTCGGGCCGTGGTTCAGGGAAATTATTTTGTTCCGCCCTGACGCTTCTTTGATGGAGAGTGTCCCGCTATGGTTTAAGTTTCATATCATCATAGGGTACGTCGTTTTTATCCTCTGGCCGTTTACAAGATTGGTTCACGTGTTCAGCCTGCCGCTCAAGTATTTGACCCGCAGCTATGTTGTCTATCGGAAACGCACGTAAAAATCCCCCCTGCAAGAGGGGGATTTTTTATGGTGAAAAAATAAAAACATAAGATATTTTCTGCCAAGGTAATGGCTGGGCGGCGGGGATTCCTGTTATGTTTTATTTGGAAATAACATCAACGAAAGGAGAGTGAAGAATGAAGCGGATTTTCCTCATTTTAGCCGCCTGTCTGATGACAAGCGCCGGCGTCCTGACACTCAGACATTCTCATGTATTAACCGGCGGAACAGCGGGACTGTCACTAAGCCTGTCATACTTGTTTCATTCCTCGTTTGCGATTATCTTCTTTCTGATTAATATCCCGTTTTATATATTTTCTCTCATCAGAATGGGAATCAAATTCACTCTATCCACCGTTTTTGCAGTCACAGTGCTGACTCTGTTTACCGGCGCGGATCACTGGCTGCCGCCGGTCTCTGTTTCACCGCTTGCCGGGGCGATTTGCGGCGGGGCGCTGATCGGGTTGGGCTTGTCGCTCATGTTTTATCATCAGGCATCGCTCGGCGGCGCCAATATCCTCGCTTTATTTCTGCAAAAGCGCTGCGGATGGAATCCGGGTGCCGTTAATTTCCTCTTCGATTTTGGCGTCGTGCTGGCCGGTATTTTTTCCATCGGATTGCTGAAAGGGCTCTTCTCCTTAGTGTCGATAGCAGTCACCGGTCTGATCATCGGCATCTTCAAAAATAAAATCAAAGGCAGCTGCTCGCTCAATCCGGCATTGCTTCAGAACATCACACCCGGCCAATCACAGGAAGCTTCATCATAAGCCTTTCCGCTCGTGCGGAGAGGCTTTTTTCATATGTTTACAGGCCGGAAAACAGAGGGTATACAGAGATATCGGATCAGATGGGAGAGAGTCGGGATGCTGAAAAGGAGACTGGAATTTTGCTTTTTATATATGATGCTTATCGGAGCATATGTCATATGGTTTTTTCCGGTTTCCAGGCTTGAGTTTTACGGAGGGGTGCTTTGCTATGCAAGCATTATTTTGTTCAGCATCTATTCGTTAATTCTTGAAAACCGCACTTCGCAGCACACGCTGTTATGGATTCATATTCTTGTGTTTTTTCCGATCGCCGGGTACTTATTTTACCTTTTTTCCGGCCAGCTTTATGAAAAAGGCAAGCTGTTCAGGTCGAAACGGACATACAACCGGGAAAAGCTGAGAACGATATTTGATATGGAACAAACTCCCGACCTGACCGGGCTGAAAGGAAATCAGAAGCGTTTCTTTCAATATTCAATCAGGGCGTCCCATATGAATATCAATACAAAAAGCAGGCTGAAGGTGCTCAAAAACGGGGACGAAACATTTCCGGAGCTGTTTGAGGCGCTCCGGGAGGCCGCGTCATTTATACATATTGAGTATTACATGTTCAAATCAGACATGCTCGGGCACAAGATGATGGACATTATGATGGAAAAGGCCCGTCAAGGCGTGGAAGTGCGGTTTTTGTTCGACGCGGCCGGCAGCCTGAAGCTGGCCGGAAAAGATATTAAAAAACTGAAACGCGCGAGCGTGAACATCGTCCCTTTTCTGCCGCTGAAATACGGTTTTTTCAACCAAAAATTCAATTTCAGAAATCACCGCAAGATCGTCATCGTTGACGGGAAAACCGGTTTTGTCGGCGGGCTGAATGTCGGCAAGGAGTATATCGGCAAAGACCAAAATGTCGGCTTTTGGCGGGACACCCATATGAAAGTCGAAGGAGAAATCGTTCAGACGCTCCACAGCATTTTTATGCTTGATTGGGAATACGTTTCGGATGAGGTGCTGATTGATCAGAAAGCATATACCCGCCCGGTTGCGGCAGAAAGCGGCGGCGTCTATCAAGTCGTTCCGACAGGGCCCGATATGAAGGAGCGGATGAGCGATCTGTATTATGCCATGATAGCGGCGGCCGAATCGTCTGTATGGATCGCGACGCCTTATTTTGTGCCGAATGAGCCGATCCGCACAGCGCTAAAGGAGGCTGCTGCCAGAGGCGTCCGGGTGTGTGTCATGGTGCCGGAAACCAATGACGGGTTTTTAACCCAGTACGCGACGAGATCGTATTTCCCCGAGCTTCTTCGCGAAGGAATCGAAGTCTATTCCTATCAAAAAGGCTTTATGCATCAAAAGGTGCTCATCACTGACGGAAACCTCGCCTCTGTCGGGACGGCGAACATGGACATGAGAAGCTTTCAGCTGAACTTTGAAGTCAATGTCTTTTTTACAGATCAAGAGGCGATCAAAGATCTTGAAGCGCATTATCTGGAGGATATGAAGGAGTCTGAAAAAATCAGCCCCGTCCGTTTCTATAAGCGCACATTATGGGAAAGAACGAAGGAATCCTTCGCACGGTTATTTTCCGGCGTTTTATAAAAAACGCTTTTAAAACTCCTTGTGTATAGTATAATTGAGAAATATTATCATTAAGAACGAGGCACAAGGAGGACGGAATCGTGCTGCGACAATTTTTTTCTTATTATAAACCGTACAAAAAGCTGTTTTTTCTCGACTTCTTTTCTGCCATCGCCGGCGGATTGATGGAGCTGAGTTTTCCTCTGATTGTCAATTACTTTATCGATACATTGCTCCCGGGGCGGGATTGGAGTCTGATTATTTTGACTTCCGCTGCTTTATTCGGAGTCTACGCCCTCAGCTCGGCGCTTCAGTATGTTGTGACGTATTGGGGCCATATGCTCGGCATTAACATTGAAACCGATATGCGGAAAAAGCTTTTCGACCATCTGCAAAAGCTTTCGTTCAAATTTTACGATAACAACAAAACGGGCAGTTTAATGTCCAAGCTCACCAATGATTTGATGTATATCGGAGAAACCGCCCACCACGGGCCTGAAGACCTGTTTATCGCGATTATGACGATTTTGGGCGCGTTCGGTGTGATGCTGTTTATTAACTGGCAGCTTGCGCTGTTGACTTTTATCATTATGCCGGTCGTCATTTGGCTTGCTTTGTATTTTAATAAAAAAATGACTTCTGCGTTTACAAAACTGAACAAAGACGTCGGGGACTTCAGCGCGAGGGTTGAAAACAATATCGGCGGCATCCGTCTTGTTCAGGCTTTCAGCAATGAAGCGTTTGAAACGCAGCGGTTTGACGTGAACAATCAGCGTTTCCGCAAAACAAAGCTGACGTCATATAAAATCATGGCGAAAAACGGCTCGATCAGTTACATGCTGACAAGATTCGTCACGCTGTTCGTCCTGTTGTGCGGGACATGGTTCGTGATCCGCGGATCGTTATCTTACGGGGAATTCGTCGCTTTTGTGCTGCTGACGAACGTTCTGTTCCGTCCGATTGATAAAATCAACGCGATTATTGAGATGTATCCGAGAGGCATTGCCGGTTTTAAAAGCTTTATAGAAATACTGGAAACGGAGCCTGATATCAAGGACGCCCCGAACGCGAGACATGTGTCCGGTTTAAAAGGGAATATCCGTTATGATCGTGTGTCATTCGGTTACGAAGAAAACAGTCCGGTTCTGTCGGGAATCAATTTGTCCATTCATGCCGGGGAGACAGTCGCATTCGTCGGGCCTTCGGGAGCGGGAAAATCAACGCTGACAAGTCTGCTGCCGCGCTTTTATGAGCCGTCTGAAGGCGTGATTTCCATTGACGGTATCGATATTAAGGACATGACGCTGTCATCTCTGCGCGGACAAATCGGCGTCGTCCAGCAGGATGTCTTTCTGTTTTCCGGCACATTGCGGGAAAACATTGCTTACGGGCGGCTCGACGCGTCTGAGGAAGAAATCTGGCAGGCCGTCCGCCAGGCGCATTTAGAGGACTTGGTAAACGGGTATCCCGACGGTTTAAACACGGTGATCGGCGAGCGCGGGGTGAAACTGTCAGGCGGGCAGAAGCAGCGGCTTTCCATCGCCAGAATGTTTTTGAAAAACCCGTCGATCTTAATTTTAGACGAGGCTACATCAGCCCTCGATACAGAAACGGAAGCCGCCATTCAAAAATCTCTGCAAGAGCTGTCTGAAGGACGCACAACGCTTGTGATCGCCCATCGGCTGGCTACGATTAAGGATGCGGACCGGATCGTCGTCGTCACGAAAGAAGGCATTGCTGAACAAGGTCATCATAAGGAACTGCTGGCATCCGGCGGCATGTACCAGAGACTCCATCAGGCCCAATTCGGCGAGCTGATACATCAATAAAAGAAAAAGGATAGACAAAAGGGGCCGGGCAGCCTCCTGTCTATCCTTTTTTTATGTAGTCCGTATTTAATGGGCTTCTTTTTGCGCAGGTTCGATGATATGTTTGAAACGGTCAACAAGCTGCACCGCTTTCTTTCCTTCCACTACAATTAAATATTCTTGTTCTTTATGGGCCATTCTGAACGTTTCCAGCTCAATGATATCTTTGATTTTGCACATCGTTTTTTTAGAGTAGATATACAGCTCGTGGCCTCCCGTGTGGCAAAGCTGATAAAGCTGAAGCATGTTTCGTAAAGTGAACTTCTTAGCGGCTATTTTCAAAGATGTAATGTTTTTCATATGTTTTCTCCTCCGTCTGATGGTCTGTTATTTCGGAAATTCCCCATATAAACGGGTGATAAACCTGGTTATGCCTTCCACCTCAGCACTCCGCCCGCCAGGCGTTTGACTCCGCGGATGGCGCTTAATTCTTCGACGATCCGGAGCAGCGCCCGGTCTTTCTCTTTTGCCTCAATCATAAAGTCGATGTCCGTATCCCATTGTCTGAACCGCTCCAGCACCGGCAGAATAAAATTCGCATCCACATAGTCCGCATGACTGCGTACGGCTGATTCCGATTTTGGCGAGGAGAGATGGACCTTCGGCTTTAAGCCGATCCGCTGCCATGTTTTGATCATCCGCGGAAGAATGTCATCTAAATCAGCGTCATCGGTCGGATTGGCGTAAAAATGGTGATAATCAAACACAAACGGAATGCCTTCTTGCTCACATATACTGAGTGTTTCCTCGGACGTATATGTTTTATCATCGTTTTCTAAAGTCATCCGCTGTTTGATGACATCGGGAAGTTCTTTCAGATTCACGCGGAATCGGCCAAGCGCGCTTTGTTTGTCACCGTAAGCGCCTCCGACATGGATGTTGATGACGGAACGGTCCGCGATGCCCATTGCGTCCAGCATGTCATAATGATAGGCCATATCCTTGACCGCATTTGCGGTAATCTCCTGTTTCGGGCTTGTAAAAAGCGTGAATTGGTTCGGATGAAAGCTCGTTCTGAGGTTATATTTTCTGACCAGCCCGCCGATCTCACGGAACTCCTGGCGAAACGGCGTAACAAAATCCCACAGCACGTCGGGGTGGGTGGCGAGCGGCACAATCGAGCTTGAGAACCTGTACAGCGGGATGCCGTGGCTGATCACATAGTGGATCGTGCGCAGCGTATTGGTGAGATTGGCTTTCGTCACAGAAAGCAGGGCGTCTTTCTGCTCACTGCGGGAAAGCTTGGTATAGCGCGCATATGTTAAGGTTTTTGCGGGGGACGCGTCCCAAAGGCACATGGCGTTTGCGACGAATCCGAATCTGAACAGCATATGGTTTCTCCTTTATAAAAAGTAAGATATGGCCTTTCCCAGCCATTCTGCAGGAAGCTGTCTGACGGAGCGCTGTTTCACTTTTTCTAATGTGAGAAGCTCGGATTTTTCGATGTCCTGCTTTATGGTTGAAAGCACTTCCTTTGTAAAGGCTTCATCATGAATGATGACATTCACCTCTTCATTCCAGAACAGGCTCCGTTTATCAAAATTCGGCGTGCCGATAATGCTGATGCGGTCATCTATAATGAAGGCTTTGACATGATAAAAGCCTTGATAATACCGATAGATGAGGCAGCCGGCCTTCAGAAGCTCGGGATAATAGGTAAAAGCTGTTTCCCGAACGAGCGGGTGGTCTGATTTCATCGGAACGATCAAGATGACTTTGACGCCTTTTCGGCAGGCTGAAATAAGCGCTTCCTGAAGCTTTTTGCTCGGTACATAATAAGGCGTGCCGATAATGATTTTTTTCTCCGCCTTACGGATGCAGTTTTCATAATGCGATTCAAGCGAAAAACCGTCAGATGCATATGTCCTATGAGAGATATTCCCTTCGGATAATGCCGGATAAACCCCGGGTGATCCGGGTGTTTTTCCGGTGTTTCGTTTCAGATCGCTTACAAAAAGAGTCTGAAGATCCGCCGTGCCTTCGCCGGTCATCCGCAGGTGATAATCCTCCCAGTTTCCGAACTTCGCTTTTTTGCCGAGGTACTCTTCAGCGATATTAAAACCGCCGACATAGCCGATTTTGCCGTCAATGACGGTCACTTTCCGGTGATTCCGTTTTTGCAGCCTGAAAAATAGAAACGGAAATGCCGGTTTATTTAGAAAATGAACGTGAACGCCGGCTTTTTTCATCGTTTGAATGGAAGGCTTTTTCACTTGGCGGCTGCCCGCCCAATCGAGCAGCAGATATACGGAGACGCCGGCCTGGGCCTTTTCCTTCAATAAATGAAACATCTCATGGCTGACTTGGTCGTTCTTCATAATAAAAAACATCATATGAATAGAAGAGACGGCTTGGCGGATATCAGCCGTCATCTGCCGCACAAGCTCGCTGCCGCAGTGAATGAGTGTAATATCACTCTTTTTCGGGTCAAAAACGGGCTCATACGCCTGTTTTTTGTACGCCGCCCGGCCAAGCAGCATATCAAGCAGCATAAGTGCGATCAATATGATAAAAATGACAAGCAACACAAAAATGACCTTCATACCGACGCTCCTTTCCGAAGTATTCGTAGTGTGCCCTGAGAATGTGAATTTAATTATTGACTGAACACTCATTCATTATTTATGATAAAGTAAAGATATGACAATGAAGAGGGGAATCAGAACAAAGGGGGAGACAAGATGAACGCATTTCTCATGGTAAACGCGCTGCTGTTTTCAGCTGTAACCGCTTACGCTGTTTATTTATTCGTTTACCTGATCAGAACGAGGATCGCTTATATTAAGCTCGGCCAAAGGGAAGAATTTGATAAACGCCTGAAAGAACGTCTTCAGAAGATATGGGTGAATGTGTTCGGACAGAAAAAATTGCTGAAAGATAAAAAGAGCGGCATCATCCACGTTCTGTTTTTTTACGGTTTTATACTCGTTCAGTTCGGCGCAATTGATTTTATTCTGAAAGGGCTGCTTCCTGACCGCCATCTGCCGTTCGGTCCGCTTTATCCGGCGTTTACCTTTTTTCAGGAAATCGTCACGTTTCTGATTTTAATCGCCGTAGTCTGGGCGTTTTACCGGCGCTACATTGAAAAACTCGTCAGACTGAAACGCGGGTTTAAAGCGGGGCTTGTCCTGCTGTTTATCGGCGGACTGATGGTGACGGTGCTTCTCGGGAACGCCATGAACCTTTTATGGCACGATCATTCTCTGTCTTGGACGGAACCGATCGCTTCCTCCATTGCGTTTGTGCTCGGCGGTCTTTCAGCGCCGGCGGCCGCCGGCGTGTTTTATGTTTCATGGTGGCTTCATCTGTTGTTTTTGCTCAGCTTTTTAGTGTACGTGCCGCAATCAAAGCATGCGCACTTAATTGCGGGTCCGGCGAATGTGTTCCTCAGCAGGCTGGATTCAAAAGGAAAGCTGGAAAAAATCGATTTCACCGATGAGACGAAAGAAAGCTACGGCGTCGGAAAGATTGAAGACTTCCGCCGCTCTCAGCTTGTCGACCTTTACGCCTGCGTCGAATGCGGCCGCTGTACAAATATGTGTCCGGCCTCCGGTACGGGCAAGATGCTCTCGCCGATGGACCTCATTTTAAAACTCAGAGACCATTTGACGGAAAAAGGCGCTGCCGTGACGTCAAAATCTCCGTGGGTGCCCGCGCCCGTTTTTCAGCACACGAAGGCGAATCAGCTCGCCGCGGCTTCCTCAGGGGGAGGATCGCGTGAAGCGGCGGCAGCCATTGATTACAACCCGAGCTTAATCGGCGAGGTCATCACGGAAGAGGAGATTTGGGCATGCACCACTTGCCGCAACTGTGAAGATCAATGTCCGGTCATGAATGAACACGTTGATAAAATTATCGATCTGCGCCGCTATCTTGTGCTTACGGAAGGGAAGATGGACAGCGACGCGCAGCGGGCCATGACAAGCATTGAAAGACAGGGAAACCCGTGGGGCTTAAACCGGAAAGAGCGGGAGAACTGGCGGGAGCAGGCCGATACAGAGATTCCGACAGTGAAAGAAATGAAAAAACAAGACAAAGAGTACGACTATTTGTTTTGGGTCGGCTCGATGGGTTCCTACGACAACAGGAGCCAAAAGATTGCCGTCTCATTTGCAAAGCTGCTTAATGAAGCGGGCGTATCCTTTGCGATTCTCGGCAATAAGGAAAAAAACTCAGGCGATACGCCGCGCCGTTTGGGCAACGAGTTTCTGTTCCAAGAGCTGGCGGAACACAACATCGGCGAATTTGAAAAACACGGGATCAAAAAAATCGTCACGATTGATCCGCACGCCTATAATATGTTCAAAAATGAATATCCTGATTTCGGATTCCGGGCCGAAGTCTATCATCATACTGAATTATTAGCCGAGCTTGTGTCACAGGGGAGACTAAAACCGCTTCACCCGGTGAATGAAACGATTACCTTCCATGACTCGTGCTATTTAGGAAGATACAATGAAGTGTATGAGCCGCCGAGAGCGATCTTAAAAGCCATTCCGGGCGTTCAATTGAAGGAAATGGAGCGCAGCCGCGAAAACGGGATGTGCTGCGGCGCCGGGGGAGGGCTCATGTGGATGGAAGAAGAAACGGGAGCGAGAATCAACACGGCCCGGACTGAGCAGGCGCTTTCTGTCAGTCCGACGGTCATCAGCTCCGGATGTCCTTACTGTCTGACCATGCTCGGTGACGGTACGAAAGCGAAAGAAGCCGAAGACGCGGTCGGCACTTATGATGTCAGTGAATTGCTCGCAATGTCTGTATTCGGCGCTGAAAAACAAGAGTCTTTATAGAAAGAAGCGGGCCGCCGGCGCATATGCCGGCGGCTTTGTTTTCGCACATCAGCTGATTTATGAAGGGACGGCTCTAAAATTTCTTAAATTACGCTGTTAAGGGTAGCATATTCTGTTTTAATTTGTTTATAATGAGAGGTATGGTTTATGAACAAAACAATACAAATTCGTTCTTATTATAGGATAGAAACAGATACATATAAGTAATAGAAAGGGAGTGTCCGACCTTGAGTATCAAACAATATTCTCAGGAACAGCTGAAGCAGATGGCTTTAGTTGAAATCGCTCACGAAATTTTCTCAGAACATAAAAAACCGGTTCCGTTCCAGGAGCTGCTGAATGAAATGATCTCCTTGCTCGGTGTTACGAAAGAGGAACTGGGCGACCGTATCGCCCAATTTTATACAGACCTGAACATTGACGGCCGCTTTATTGCTCTGTCAGACCAGACGTGGGGGCTTCGCAGCTGGTATCCGTACGATCAGCTGGACGAAGAAACACAGCCGACTGTAAAAGCGAAAAAGAAAAAAGCGAAAAAAGTCGTTGAGGAAGATCTCGACCTTGATGAATTCGAGGAAGTTGACGAAGATGACATCGATCTCGATGAAATAGAAGAAGATATTGACCTTGAAGCAGACAGCTTTGACGACGAAGATATCGATGAAGAAGATGACGACGAGCTTGAGATCGAAGACGAGATGATTGAAGAAGATGAGGAAGATGATGATGATGAGGAAGAGGATCGCAAAGACTGATTTTATATCAGCAAAACGATCTTGACTTTCATTGTCGAACTATGTAGTATGTATTTTGGGCTCTTCAAAAAGAAGAGAATTCATAAGAGTGCTACGCTCCCTTTCAAGAAATTGAAAGGGAGCTTTCTTATTTTCATCTCCCAAATTCTTTTACACATCATTTGTTTTTAGTGAAATGATTTTCTATAAAACGGCACATTTTAAGGAATGTAGCGCAGACCGAAGAGAGGAGCAAACGAAATGACGAAATATATTTTTGTAACCGGGGGAGTTGTATCATCACTCGGAAAAGGAATTGTGGCTGCGTCACTTGGCCGCCTTTTGAAAAACAGAGGCATGAGCGTCACTATCCAAAAATTTGACCCTTATATCAACGTTGACCCGGGAACGATGAGCCCGTACCAGCACGGTGAGGTATTCGTTACCGATGACGGCGCTGAGACTGACCTTGACCTAGGGCATTATGAGCGTTTCATTGACATTAATCTGAACAGATTCAGCAACGTGACGACCGGTAAAATCTATTCCGCCGTATTGAAAAAAGAGCGCCGCGGGGACTACCTCGGCGGAACGGTTCAGGTCATTCCGCATATCACAAATGAACTGAAAGACCGCGTGTACCGTGCAGGCAAAGAAACAAACGCAGATGTAGTCATTACTGAGATCGGCGGAACAGTGGGAGACATCGAATCCCTTCCGTTCCTTGAAGCCATCCGTCAAATGAAAAGCGACATCGGCCATGAAAACGTGATGTACATTCACTGTACGCTTGTTCCGTACATCAAAGCGGCGGGCGAGCTGAAAACAAAGCCGACGCAGCACAGCGTAAAAGAGCTGAGAAGCCTCGGTATTCAGCCTAATATCATCGTCGTGCGCACGGAAATGCCGATTTCTCAAGATATGAAAGATAAAATCGCGCTCTTCTGCGATATTGACACGAAAGCGGTCATCGAGTGCGAAGATGCGGACAACCTTTACTCCATCCCGCTTAACCTTCAGGAGCAGGGACTCGATAAGCTTGTCTGCGATCATATGAAATTAGAATGCAAAGACCCGGATATGACGGAATGGAAAGACCTTGTCACGAAAGTGAAAAACTTGTCTAAAACCATTACAATCAGCCTCGTCGGTAAATACGTCGAGCTTCAGGACGCTTACATTTCAGTCGTTGAATCACTGCGCCACGCCGGCTATGCGTTTGACGCTGATGTGAAGATCAAATGGATTAACGCCGAAGAAGTGACAGAAAGCAATATTCAAGAGCTGACTGGCGGCACAGACGGAATCATCGTGCCCGGCGGTTTCGGAGACCGCGGCGTAGAAGGGAAAATCATCGCCGCCAAGTATGCGCGTGAGAATAAAATTCCGTTCTTCGGCATCTGCCTCGGTATGCAGATTGCATCCATTGAATATGCGCGAAACGTATTAGGTCTGGAAGGGGCTCACTCTGCGGAGATCGATCCGTCCACTCCTTATCCGATCATCGACCTTCTGCCAGAACAAAAAGATGTCGAGGATCTTGGAGGAACGCTTCGTCTCGGACTGTACCCTTGTAAGCTTCAGGAAGACACGAAAGCCTTCGAAGCGTATGCGGATGAAGTGGTATACGAACGCCACCGCCACCGTTATGAATTCAACAACGAATACAGACAGCAAATGGAAGAGAACGGTTTTGTGTTCTCAGGAACAAGCCCTGACGGCCGTCTTGTGGAAATCATCGAGCTGAAAGACCATCCTTGGTATGTCGCTTGCCAGTTCCACCCTGAGTTCAAATCAAGACCGACAAGACCTCAGCCTTTATTCAAAGACTTTATCGGCGCTTCCGTACAAGCTGCAGAACAGAAGTAATAAAAAAAGACTTGCCTCCTTTAAAAGCGGCAAGTCTTTTTTCTGCATCAGGCATATTCCTGCATCATTTCCTTTAACGTAAAGGACAGTGCGTGATAGACATACAGGCCTGTCATTAATGAAGGAAAGCCGTATCTTGTCCCGTCTTCATCAGGCAGAAGCGGCATTTTTAATTTGCTGTCAATATGAACATCACAAAATGCCTCAATCCCGGTTTGATCTTTGATGACAGGAGATACGCCAACGAGGCCGATCCCTTTTTCATAAAGCTTTTGAGCCAGTGCCTGTTCTTCAGCCGTGCCCGGACCTGAACAAAACATCAGCACCCTGTCGCTTTCTGTAATCGAATCAGCTGTATCCGGAAACGCTTTGACGGAAGGCATCGGTTCTGAGCCGAGTTCCGCCTCGCACAAAATGCCCTGCATCTCATTTGCGCCGTATAAATAAATGGTATGACCGCTGACGGCTGCCTGCGCCAGCAGGCGCGCGCCGTCTTCTATTGCTTCGGATTCCTTATCCTGAATGCGGGAAAAAATGCCTGCAAGCTGCGTCGTAAATATCTTTAACATGAGTGAAACCTCCTTTACACATACAAGAACAGTATACAACAAAAGAGAAAATGCTCAGAAAATGTCGGAAAGTAGACTATTATAATTAAAGGAAATGTGAAAATCAAACAGAATACATAAACAACTGCTTCCTTTTGACGAAAATGATAATATTGGGGTGTAAAATGATGAATGAAAAGATTTTAATCGTAGATGACCAATACGGTATACGCATATTGCTCAATGAAGTGTTTCATAAAGAAGGGTACCAGACGTTTCAGGCCGCCAACGGCATACAGGCGCTGGACATCGTAACGAAAGAACGGCCCGATCTCGTGCTTTTAGATATGAAAATCCCCGGCATGGACGGAATCGAAATTCTCAAGCGCATGAAGATGATCGACGAATCCATCCGCGTCATTATCATGACCGCTTACGGAGAACTCGATATGATTAAGGAATCAAAAGAGCTCGGAGCGCTGACCCATTTTGCGAAACCTTTTGACATTGATGAGATCAGAGACGCGGTGAAAAAATATTTACCTCTAAAATCGAATTAATAAAATTAGAAACAATTATGTCATTGTGTTGCCGATTTGTCGAAAAGTTGGTATCCTAGAGATGGAGAAAAAGCGATCTGTTGTTTTACATATGACAGGTTTTTATGGTCATGCTATAGGTGGAAAGCTTTTTTCGAGAAGAAGCAAATCAGGCTACATAAGGAGGACTTTCGACATGCCTTTAGTTTCAATGACGGAAATGTTGAATACAGCTAAAGAAAAAGGATATGCTGTTGGACAATTTAACTTAAATAACCTTGAGTTCACTCAAGCTATTTTACAAGCAGCAGAAGAGGAAAAATCCCCGGTTATTCTTGGTGTTTCAGAAGGCGCGGGACGCTACATGGGCGGCTTCAAAACAGTGGTTGCCATGGTTAAAGCTCTTATGGAAGAATACAAAGTGACAGTTCCTGTCGCCATTCACTTAGACCACGGTTCAAGCTTTGAATCTTGTGCGAAAGCGATTCATGCAGGCTTCACTTCTGTAATGATCGACGCATCTCACCACCCGTTTGAGGAAAACGTAGCAACTACAGCTAAAGTGGTTGAGCTTGCTCATTTCCACGGCGTTTCAGTTGAAGCTGAGCTTGGAACTGTAGGCGGACAGGAAGATGACGTGATCGCTGAAGGCGTAATCTATGCTGACCCTAAAGAGTGTCAAGAACTTGTGGAGCGCACTGGCATCGACTGCCTTGCACCTGCACTGGGTTCTGTTCACGGCCCTTACAAAGGCGAACCGAACCTCGGTTTCAAAGAAATGGAAGATATCGGAAAATCAACCGGCCTTCCGTTAGTACTTCACGGCGGTACAGGAATTCCGACTGCCGACATTAAAAAATCAATCTCACTTGGTACGGCTAAAATCAACGTAAACACTGAAAACCAAATTTCTTCTGCAAAAGCTGTCCGCGAAACATTGGCAGCTAAGCCGAACGAATACGATCCTCGTAAATATCTTGGACCTGCTCGTGAAGCGATCAAAGAAACGGTTATCGGCAAAATGCGTGAGTTCGGTTCTTCAAACCAAGCTTAATCCAATGTAACATCCATAAACCGCCTGACAGCATTGACAGGCGGTTTTATGTCTTACCTTTAGAAAGCGCAATCATGTTTTACAGTTCTGAAAATTTATTACTGGGGAGGCTTTCCTTATGTTATTTTTCATTGATACAGCAAACATTGACGAGATTAAAGAAGCTTATGAACTTGGCGTTCTTGCCGGAGTTACGACAAACCCTAGTTTAGTGGCGAAAGAAGCTGACGTGTCTTTCCATGACAGACTTCGTGAGATTACGGAAGTCGTGAGCGGATCAGTAAGCGCGGAAGTCATTTCCCTGAATGCTGAAGAGATGATTGAAGAAGGTAAAGAACTTGCGAAAATCGCGCCGAATATCACGGTGAAAATCCCGATGACGTCTGAAGGGTTAAAAGCCGTAAAAGCGCTGAGCGACCTGAACATTAAAACAAATGTAACGCTCATCTTCAGTGCCAACCAGGCGCTTTTGGCGGCAAGAGCCGGAGCGACTTATGTATCTCCGTTCTTAGGCCGTCTGGATGACATCGGCCATAACGGTCTTGAACTGATTTCAGAAATCAGACAGATTTTTGACATTCATGATATTGATACACAAATCATCGCAGCTTCCATCCGTCATGCGCAGCACGTGACTGAAGCCGCTTTACGCGGTGCGCATATCGGTACGATGCCGCTTAAAGTCATTCACCAGCTGGCGAAACATCCGTTAACGGATAAAGGCATCGAGCAATTCTTGGCAGACTGGAATAAATAAGGGTGAAAAGGGCGGCAAACCGGTTGCATCCGTTTGCCGCACCCTTATGTTTTCCTGTTTGGAAGCGGGCCTTCAGTATCAAAGTGAAGAGTGTGTTTCCCCGGAATGTGAACCCGGCGGGCCTCTGTGCATCCTGTGTTAAAAATGCCCCGCAAAGCTTCGCTATTTTCTTCCTGTTATTTTATAATGTCCTTGTATTCTTTCTCTTCGAATTGGCTACATTTTGGACAAGAGCTTTATTTGCAGAGACAGAATAAAATGCCATTTTATTTACGCTCCGCAGCTATCTTCTTATGGAAGGAGACTATCATGGAAAAGTTGAATATTGCCGGCGGCGATCCGTTAAACGGAACCGTACATATCAGCGGTGCGAAAAACAGCGCCGTCGCATTGATACCCGCAACCATTCTGGCAAATTCCGAAGTAACGATCGAAGGGCTTCCGGAGATCTCAGATATTGAAACGCTGCGTGACCTGCTGAAAGAAATCGGCGGAAACGTCCATTTTGAAAAAGGAGAAATGGTCGTCGACCCTTCCCCGATGATCAGCATGCCGCTTCCCAACGGCAAAGTGAAAAAACTCCGCGCTTCCTATTACTTAATGGGCGCGATGCTGGGCCGCTTCAAACAGGCGGTCATCGGACTGCCGGGCGGATGCCATCTCGGGCCGCGGCCGATTGACCAGCACATCAAAGGATTTGAAGCGCTTGGGGCGGAAGTCACCAATGAACAAGGCGCGATTTATCTGCGCGCCGAAAGGCTGAGAGGCGCACGGATTTATTTAGATGTCGTCAGCGTCGGAGCGACGATCAATATCATGCTTGCCGCTGTACTGGCTGAAGGTAAAACCGTGATAGAAAACGCCGCCAAGGAACCTGAGATTATTGATGTTGCCACATTGCTCACCAGCATGGGCGCAAAGATCAAAGGCGCGGGAACCAATGTAATCAGAATCGACGGCGTAAAAGAGCTGCACGGATGCAGGCATACGATCATTCCGGACAGAATTGAGGCGGGCACCTTTATGATCGCCGGCGCCGCGATGGGGAAAGAAGTCATTATTGATAATGTCATACCGACTCACCTGGAGTCTTTAACGGCGAAGCTCAGGGAAATGGGTTTTCACATTGAGACGAGTGACGATCAGCTTCTTATGCTCGGCGGGCAGAAGCAGATAAAACCGGTCGACGTAAAGACGCTTGTTTACCCGGGATTCCCGACTGATCTTCAGCAGCCGATGACATCTCTGTTAACGAGAGCCAGCGGCACGAGCGTCGTAACCGACACCATCTACTCGGCCCGATTTAAACATATAGATGAGCTGAGACGGATGGGGGCCAACATGAAAGTGGAAGGCAGGTCGGCCATTATCACAGGTCCGGCCGAGCTTCAGGGCGCAAAAGTAAAGGCGAGCGATCTGCGTGCAGGCGCTTGTCTGGTCGTCGCCGGGCTCATGGCTGACGGCGTAACCGAAATTACCGGTCTCGAGCATTTAGACCGCGGCTACAGCAATCTTGAGAAAAAACTTGAAGGTCTGGGCGCCACAATCTGGCGGCAAAGACTGACGGACGAAGAGATAGAACAGCTCCAAAATTCATAGAAATGCGGACTTTTGAGAGGAGATCGTGTTGAAATGGAAAGAAGCTTATCGATGGAATTGGTTCGAGTCACTGAAGCGGCGGCTTTAGCATCTGCCAGATGGATGGGCCGCGGGAAAAAAGATGAAGCTGATGATGCGGCGACAAGCGCAATGCGTGACGTATTTGATACGGTGCCGATGAAAGGCACGGTCGTGATCGGGGAAGGCGAGATGGATGAAGCGCCGATGCTTTACATCGGCGAAAAGCTCGGAAACGGATACGGCCCGCGCGTCGATGTCGCCGTCGATCCTCTGGAAGGCACAAACATCGTAGCGAGCGGCGGCTGGAATGCGCTGACGGTGATCGCGGTCGCCGACCATGGAACACTGCTGAACGCCCCGGATATGTATATGGAAAAAATCGCGGTCGGTCCTGAAGCGGTAGGCTGCATCGATATTGAAGCGCCTGTCATTGATAACTTAAAAGCCGTTGCGAAAGCGAAAAACAAAGACATTGAAGATGTCGTGGCAACCATTTTAAATCGTGACAGACACGAAAAAATCATCTCTGAATTGCGTGAGGCGGGCGCCAGAATCAAACTGATCAACGACGGTGATGTCGCGGGCGCCATCAATACGGCCTTTGACCATACGGGAGTAGACATTCTCTTCGGTTCAGGCGGGGCTCCTGAAGGCGTGCTGTCTGCCGTTGCGTTAAAAGCGCTCGGCGGCGAAATCATCGGCAGGCTCCTGCCGCAAAGTGCGGAAGAGCAGGCCCGCTGTGAGCGAATGGGCCTTGATGTATCCAAAGTGCTCCGGATGGAGGACCTTGTGAGAGGGGATGACGCCATTTTTGCCGCAACGGGCGTCACGGACGGAGAGCTGCTGAAAGGCGTTCAGTTCAAAGGCTCCGTCGGCACGACTGAAAGTCTGGTCATCCGTGCGAAATCAGGAACGGTCCGATTCGTTGACGGAAGACACAGCCTGAAGAAAAAACCAAATCTTGTGATCCGGCCATAAATAGAGAAAAGCGGGACGGAAAGTCCCGCTTTTCTTTTGCAATAAAGAGTCAACCCTATCATTTATATGTCAAAGCATTATTTAAGTTGAATAATTTTTTGAAATGAGGTAAAAATAAAGAGTGCTGCGATTTTTCTGTGTCATTCCTTCTTTTGAGTACTGGGAAATTTTCAAATTCTACCGCATACAGACGATATAAATATTGATCTTCTCAAGTTTTTGTCCTCGCTTCCTTCAAAACTCATTAAGACATTCCTTTTTTAAAAAAGCGCCGATCATGGGTGGAAGTGTTACCGATAGAAGTTCCTTAACGTTTTATAAAAGAATGTGCTTTGGCGGAATCATGCGAAGCAGCCGATTTGAATGAAAACAGCAATACATTGACTATGAAAAGCGTGGTGTTTTTATGAAAGACGTATCTATTTCCTCTTTGGAAAATATGAAATTAAAAGAACTATATGAACTGGCAAGACATTATAAAATCTCCTACTACAGCAAACTGACTAAAAAAGAATTAATCTTTGCCATTCTGAAAGCCAACGCCGAGCAGGAGGATCTTCTGTTTATGGAAGGCGTGCTCGAAATCATCCAATCGGAAGGATTCGGCTTCCTCAGACCGATTAATTACTCGCCGAGCTCAGAAGACATCTACATTTCTGCTTCCCAGATCCGCCGCTTTGATTTAAGAAACGGTGACAAAGTATCCGGCAAGGTGCGGCCGCCGAAAGAAAACGAACGCTATTACGGACTTTTGCACGTTGAAGCGGTAAATGGAGATGATCCGGAATCTGCGAAAGAGCGCGTTCATTTTCCAGCGCTGACTCCGCTTTATCCGGACCGCCAAATGGTGCTTGAGACGAAACCGAATTATCTCTCAACAAGAATTCTCGATATGATGGCTCCCGTCGGTTTCGGCCAGCGCGGTCTGATCGTGGCGCCGCCGAAAGCCGGTAAAACCATGCTGTTGAAAGAAATCGCTAACAGCATTACGACAAATCAGCCTGACGCTGAATTGATCGTTCTCTTAATTGATGAAAGACCGGAAGAAGTAACGGATATTGAACGTTCCGTAGCGGGCGATGTCGTCAGCTCCACGTTCGATGAAGTGCCGGAAAATCACATTAAGGTAGCGGAGCTTGTGCTTGAACGGGCGATGCGTCTCGTTGAACACAAAAAAGACGTTATCATTCTGATGGACAGCATTACCCGCCTGGCACGGGCCTACAACCTCGTTATCCCGCCAAGCGGACGTACGCTTTCCGGCGGGATTGACCCGGCTGCGTTCCATCGTCCGAAGCGCTTTTTCGGTGCCGCGCGAAACATTGAAGAGGGCGGCAGTCTGACCATTTTGGCGACGGCGCTCGTAGACACGGGCTCCCGGATGGATGACGTCATCTATGAAGAGTTTAAAGGAACGGGCAACATGGAGCTTCACCTTGACCGTTCTCTTGCGGAAAGACGGATTTTCCCGGCGATCGATATCCGCCGCTCCGGCACACGGAAGGAAGAGCTGCTCGTGCCGAAAGAGCATCTTGACCGTCTATGGGCGATCCGCAAATCGATGTCTGATTCTCCGGACTTCGCAGAGAAGTTTATGAGAAAAATGAAAAAAACAAAAACGAATCAGGAATTCTTCGATTTGATCAACCAAGAATGGAAGCAGGCAAACCTTTCATCATCAGCCCGCCGCTGATAAAAAATGTATTTGCAAATGCAGTAAATGACTGATATAATTCTCTCATATGCGTTCCGGATTACTCCGGAATAATAACTCTGTTTCCACACGGGATTCAGGGCGGAAGGAGATGGATACAATGAAAGCAGGAATTCATCCTAATTTCAAAAAAGCAACAGTTAAATGCGCTTGCGGAAATGAATTTGAAACAGGCTCAGTAAAAGAAGAGGTACGCGTTGAGATTTGCTCTGAATGCCACCCATTCTACACTGGACGTCAAAAATTCGCTTCTGCTGATGGTCGTGTTGATCGCTTTAACAAAAAATACGGTCTTAAGTAATAATAGATTTTACAGGCAGGCAAGAATTGCTTCTTGCCTGTTTTTTATGTCCATAAACAGGAAAAAAAGGGGAGCGGATAGCCTATGTACATAATGAAGCAAAGCGGATGGCTTGAGCTGATATGCGGCAGCATGTTCTCTGGGAAATCAGAAGAGCTGATCCGCAGAGTGAAAAGAGCGACATATGCGAAGCAGGAGGTCAAGGTGTTCAAACCTGCTATTGATAATCGCTACAGTGAGGAGGCCGTCGTTTCTCACAACGGCACATCCATGACAAGCCACGTCATCTCGTCTTCGGCTGAAATATGGGATCATATCAGTGAAAGCACGGACGTCATCGCGGTAGATGAAGTGCAGTTTTTCGGCGAATCTATCATCGGCGACTTATCCTCGCTTGCGGATAAAGGCTATCGTGTCATCGCGGCCGGACTTGATATGGATTTCCGGGGAGAGCCTTTCGGCGTGGTGCCGAATCTGATGGCGGTTGCCGAATCGGTGACGAAGCTGCAGGCGGTCTGCTCCGTTTGCGGGTCGCCGGCAAGCCGTACGCAGCGGTTGATTGACGGGAAGCCCGCTTCCTATGATGATCCGGTCATTTTAGTCGGCGCGTCGGAGTCATACGAAGCGAGATGCAGGCATCATCACGAAGTGCCGAAAAAACAGACTGATAAATAACCCTTTTCATGAAAACATCGGTAAAAAATCCGGTGTTTTTTTGACGTTTTTTCAAAAATTGTAGTTAAATAACTTAAAAAAGAGTATGAAAAAATTAAGTAATTTTCATCTCTTGAATTTTCATTTTTACAGGCATAAAATGACTAAGTAATGTAAATAGTTATGAGACATTGTTCGAATAATTGTCAAAAAAAGATATAGCAGATCGCGATCACACTAGCCAAAATGGGTAATTACTTAACTTTGTTAACTATTTGAAGAAAGAAGGAGATTTTCTTGAATAATATTAAAGTAACGAAGGAAGGCAACTTAGAAACTACTTTAAGAGGAAAAGAAGTTCTATCTATCCCTACTTTAAATAAAGGTGTTGCGTTTTCAGCAGAAGAAAGAAAAAGCCTTGGATTAGACGGGCTGCTTCCTCCGACAATTCTGTCTCTTGATGAGCAGGCAAAACGCGCATACGAGCAGTTTCAAGCTCAGCCGGACCGCCTTCGCCAAAACGTGTATTTGAACGATTTGCAAAACCGTAACGAAGTTCTTTTCTTTAAATTGCTTCAAAACCATCTTCGTGAAATGCTGCCGGTTGTTTACACACCGACTGTCGGTGAAGCGATTCAAGAATACAGCCATGAGTACAGAAGACCTCAAGGGATTTACCTTTCTATCGACAACGTGGAAGGAATCGAAGAGGCATTTGAAAACCTTCATGCCACTGCCGGAGATATTGATCTGATCGTTGCGACAGACTCAGAAAGCATCCTCGGAATCGGTGACTGGGGTGTCGGCGGTATCAACATCGCCATCGGTAAATTAGCGGTATACACAGCTGCTGCCGGTATTGACCCAAGCCGCGTTATTCCTGTCGTTCTTGACGTCGGTACGAACAATGAAAAACTTCTGAACGATCCTTTATACATCGGTAACCGCCATGAACGTATCCAAGGCGAACGTTACGAAGCTTTCGTTGACGCTTATGTAAAAGCTGCGCTTAAATATTTCCCTAAAGCTCTTCTTCACTGGGAAGACCTTGGAAACAAAAACGCGCGCAATATCATGAAGAAATACAACCATGAAATTCTTACATTCAACGATGACATTCAAGGAACAGGCGCGATTACGCTTGCAGGTGTGCTTGCGGCTATGAAGAAAACAGGCGCGTCTATTAAAGACCAGCGTGTGGTTGTCTTCGGTGCGGGATCTGCCGGAATCGGAATCGCTGACCAAATCCGCGACACTATGGTACTTGCCGGTCTTTCTGAAGAAGAAGCCAACAAAGCGTTCTACACAATGGACTACAGAGGCTTGTTAATTGAAGGTATGGAAAACATTCTTGATTTCCAAGAGCCGTACTTGCGCACAGCTGAAGAAATTAAAGATTGGAAACGCGATGAAAACGGACAAATTCCTTTCATTGAAGTGATCCGTCAAGCGAAACCGACAATCTTAATCGGTACATCAGGCCAAAGCGGCGCGTTCAGTGAAGAAATCGTCAAAGAAATGGCAAAACACGTTGAGCGTCCGGTCATCATGCCGATGTCTAACCCGACACCGCTTGCTGAAGCCGTTCCTAGCGATCTTTTCAAATGGACTGACGGCAAAGTGCTTGTGGCGACAGGAAGCCCGTTTGACAATGTAGAGTACAATGGCGTTTCTCATGAAATCGGACAATCTAACAACGCATTCGCGTTCCCTGGACTTGGTCTCGGTTCAATCGTTGTAGAAGCAAAAGTGATTACTCCTGCAATGTTTGCGGCAACTGCTGACGCAATCGCAGAAAGCGTTGATTTTGAAACACCGGGTGCAGGCCTTCTGCCGAGCATGAGCGACTTACAAGAAGTTTCAATTAAAGTTGCGATCGCCGTAGCGGAAACTGCAATTAAAGAAGGCGTGGCAAACCGCATTCCTGAAAATGTAGAACAAGCCGTTCTTGATGCAATGTGGAAACCGCAATATAAACAAGTTGTCGCTAAATAATTTTTACGATTAATTTTACAGTCCGAGGGAAAGCTTTTATGTAAAGGCTAAAGTATACGGACATTAAGGATTTGGAGGAGAATATTTTGAGCTTCTTAGATATTTTAATCCTCCTGGCGCCGATCTTTTTCGTGATCGTGCTGGGATGGTTCGCAGGTCGCTTCGGAAGTTATGACGCGAAGTCAGCAAAAGGGGTAAGCACCTTAGTTACGAAGTACGCGCTTCCGGCGCATTTTATCGCAAGTATTTTAACCACTTCAAGAAGTGCGTTTTTATCACAGGTTCCTTTGATGGTCGCTTTGATCATTGGGATTGTCGGATTCTTTATCGTCATTCTGTTGGTTTGCAAATTTATCTTCAAGTATGATTTAACGAATTCATCTGTATTTTCTTTAAACTCTGCACAGCCGACATTTGCTTTTATGGGTATTCCCGTACTAGGAAGCTTATTCGGAGCAAGCGAAGTAGCGATTCCTATCGCCGTTACGGGTATCGTGGTTAACGCCATCCTTGACCCGCTTGCGATTATTATCGCTACTGTCGGTGAGTCATCTAAGAAAAAAGACACTGAAAACGAGAACTTCTGGAAAATGACTGGTAAGTCTATTCTTCACGGTCTTTCCGAACCGCTTGCGGCTGCACCGCTTATCAGTATCATTCTGGTACTCTGCGGTGTAACACTCCCTGGCTTGGGAGAAAAAATGCTTGATCAGCTCGGAAGCACAACATCAGGTGTTGCGCTCTTCGCCGTCGGTGTAACTGTCGGTATCCGCAACATTAAGCTCAGTCTGCCGGCTTTCGGTATCGCTTTGTTAAAAGTTGCCGTTCAGCCTGCGCTGATGTACTTGATCGCTCTTGCAGTCGGACTTCCGGCTGACCAGATCACTAAAGCGGTATTGCTCGTTGCATTCCCTGGATCTGCGGTAGCGGCGATGATTGCCACACGTTTCGAAAAACAAGAGGAAGAAACTGCGTCCGCGTTCGTGATCAGTGCGATTTTATCTCTCATCTCACTGCCGATCATCATTGCGCTGACTGCATAATGAAAAGCTCCCTGTTTCAGGGAGCTTTTTTGATTAGAATTGAAATTTAAAAGGCGAAAATCTCGTTTTTTTTCTGGGTTTCTTATGTTCTGAAGAAGCGGCTGTTTCTGAGAGGGGGGCTGTCTGGGAAAGTTCCTGGATGCGGGAGGCCAATGTCTGCAATTCGGTATTGAGGTCGTCAATTTCCCGCCTGTGCTGAAGAAGCTGATAAGACACCCCTTCATCCGCCTTTTGTTTCAGCTGGCGTTCAAGCTCCTCTATCCTTGAAAGCAGATGGTTCTCACCTTGTTTCTCTTTCGTGAGAATGTCCAGTTTGCGCTCCAGATCTGCCAATCTTTGTTCAGCGCCGCCATTGATTTTCGGACGATGCAAAATGAAGCCCGTCCGTTTTTTCGGCTGCCGTGGCACTTGAACGTCCAGAAGGGCAGTGCCTTCAGAAATTTGCCGTTTGACCGATTTCAGCACATCAAGATCCTCAGGTGTAAAGGAATAATGTCCGAGCTCATTCCGTTCAGCCGGAAGATTCAGCTGCTTGACCCACCTTTGCACCGTTTTTGCGGAGACACCGAGCTCTTTCGCGGCCATGTTTGTATTCATGATCACATACCTCCTTTTTGCTAGGTATTCGACCATGAGGCGGCGTTCCCTTCATGTTAGACAAAACAAGAAGGAATTCGCCAAAGAAAGCGGCATTTCTTCAAAAAACGTTACGCTTCATACAATTCAAGCGGAAGCTTGTCGGGATCGAAGAAAAAGGTAAACCGTTTCCCCGTCAGCGGATCGGTTCTGATCGGTTCTGTGCCGACGCCCTTTTCCTTTAAGTCCCTGACGGCTGCTTCAAGATCGTTTACGGTGAAAGCGAGATGCCGGAGACCCGCGGCTTCCGGTCTGGTCGGCCGTTCGGGCGGATCGGGAAAGGAAAACAATTCAATCGCGTACGCGCCGTCCAGCGCCAGATCTAGTTTATAAGACCCGCGATCCTTTCGGTATGTTTCTTTTATAATGCCGAAACCGAGAATCTCGGTGTAAAAAGCTTTCGACTTTTCATAATCAGAGCATATGATTGCTATATGGTGGATGGATTTCAGCATATCCGCTCCTCCTTTTTTGCTTCAGTATAACAGAGGCGAATTGCTTTTGACTGGCGATAAGCCCTATACTATAATGAGAATGTTACGCACAGGAAAACAGAGGTGAAGACCGTGTTAGACCGTTTACAGTCAATTGAACAACGATACGAAAAATTAAATGAGCTTTTAAGTGATCCGGAAGTGGTCAACGATCCGAAAAAGCTTAGAGAATATTCGAAAGAGCAATCTGATATACAAGAAACCGTTGAAGTCTATAGACAATACAGAGACGCATCAGAACAGCTTGCCGATGCGAAAGCGATGCTTGAGGAAAAGCTTGATGCCGATATGAGAGAAATGGTGAAGGAAGAAATCTCCGAACTGCAGGGAGAGACGGAAACCTTATCAGAGCGTTTGAAAGTGCTCCTCATCCCGAAAGACCCGAACGATGACAAAAACGTAATCATGGAGATCCGCGGAGCAGCGGGAGGAGAAGAAGCCGCGCTGTTTGCGGGAAATCTCTACAGAATGTACTCCCGTTACGCCGAAATCCAAGGCTGGAAGACCGAAGTCATGGAAGCAAACGTGACCGGAACGGGCGGTTATAAAGAAATCATCTTTATGATTACGGGAAAAGGCGCATACTCCAAGCTGAAGTATGAAAATGGCGCGCACCGCGTACAGCGTGTTCCGGAAACGGAATCAGGCGGCCGTATTCATACATCCACGGCGACGGTGGCGTGTCTTCCTGAAGCGGAAGAAGTAGAAGTGGACATCCACGAAAAAGACATCCGCGTCGATACATTCGCATCAAGCGGACCGGGCGGACAAAGCGTAAACACGACGATGTCGGCCGTACGCCTGACGCATTTACCGACCGGTGTTGTCGTTTCCTGTCAGGATGAAAAATCTCAGATTAAAAACAAAGAAAAAGCGATGAAGGTGCTCCGCGCCAGAATCTATGACAAATTCCAGCAGGAAGCTCAGGCTGAATATGATCAGACCCGTAAATCAGCCGTCGGTTCAGGCGACCGTTCCGAGCGTATCCGCACATACAATTTCCCGCAAAACCGTGTGACGGATCACCGCATCGGCCTGACGATTCAAAAGCTGGATCAAATCCTGGAAGGCAAGCTTGATGAAGTGGTTGAAGCGTTGATCGTAGAAGACCAGTCAAGCAAGCTCCAGCAGGCGGAAAATTAAGATGAAGACCGTTTTTGAAGCCCTAAGCTGGGCTTCTTCTTATTTAACCGAAGCGGGAAGAGAAAAAAACGCGGCCGAGCTGCTGCTGTTAAATGATACCGGAATGGATCGGAGCAAGCTTCTCGCAAGTCTGCAGGAGCCCGTCGGCGAGGACGAGCTTTACCGATTCAGACGGCACGTGGAGATGCATAAAGAAGGTATTCCGATTCAATATATTATCGGGAAAGAACAGTTTTACGGCAGGGAATTTTTTGTGAATGACGATGTTCTCATTCCGCGTCCGGAAACGGAAGAAGTCGTCTTTCATCTGCTGGACAGACAGAAGCGGGCATTTTCCGGGGCAGAACGCCTGAACGTCATTGATATCGGTACGGGGAGCGGAGCCATTGCGGTGACGCTCGCCCTTGAATGCGGACATTTTTCAGTATCGGCTTCGGATATTTCAAAAGAAGCGCTGCAGGTGGCGGAAAGAAATGCGCAAAACCTCGGAGCGGACGTGTGCTTTTTGCAGGGAGATCTGTTAACTCCTTTTATTTCATCAGGGAAAAAAGCGGATATTATTGTTTCCAATCCGCCGTATATTTCTGAAGAAGAAATGGCGGATTTGTCGGATATCGTCCGTTTCCATGAGCCGCTTCATGCACTTACGGACGGCGGTGACGGTTTGAAATTCTACAAGCGGTTTATGGAGGAGCTGCCTCTTGTCATGAAAGATAGAGCGCTTGTCGTCTTTGAAATCGGATATAATCAGGGGAAAGCCGTGAAAGACCTGTTCCGTCATTCTTTTCCGAATGCGGAAGTGGAAGTCGTACAGGACATCAACGGAAAAGACAGAACCGTATCCGCGGTCATCACATCATGAAAAAAGCCCGCCGGTGACGCACACGGCGGGCTTTTGTTACAATGGAAAGAAAATGAAAGGGGCATCCGCCTTGAAAAAAGCGTTCGCCTTCGGATGTATACTCGCCGCTGCAGCTTATGCGGCGGGGGTTGTTCTGCCGTTTGGCTTTGCCATCATTTTCGGCGCCGTTACGGCTGTTCTTATCGTCACAGCGATCATCGTTTCCGGGTTGGCCGTAAGCGGAGCGGAGCAGCGGGCCAATTATCATTCTGAAACAGAAGAAGGACGGCACGCCCGTTTAAAGATGGCCGCCGTTTTCTTTTGCGCCGCTCTCCCTTCAGCCGGCTGTCTGCTGATTACGCTTCTGTAGCCGGATTTTGTCTTTGCAGCAATACGGAATCCCATACCCAATAGACGACGGCTGTTAAAACCGCAAAGATATAAAAGGCTGAATTAGAAAACAGAGATTGGCCTGACGGCTGCAAAAGACCGAAGATGATCCCGTTTGCAATGAATGACACCCCTAAATAATAAAGAAGATACAGCGGATGAAATCTCTTCGGCTTTTTATTCAGAAAGTATTGAAGCGGCAGCGCAAAAATCAAATAAGGAAACAAAAAATAAAACGCCATCGAAATGAAAGCCGCGATAATGAATTGATGAACATACAAAATAGAATAAATGACAGACATACATGCCGCCGACAGCAGCACGGTGTAATTATATTTCATCTGAAAACCTCCTATCAAAATAATATCGTACCATATTTTGAATCTGTTAATGCAGATTATCAGCTTGCTAGATTTTTTTCTTCCCGCCGGTTTAAACCTTTTCCGTCATGTCCATAATGGGACTAGATAAAAAAAGCACGGAGAGGAACGGTGGGGACCGATGAAACAGACCATGATGATCTGCATATATATTTTTCTTTTATTATCAGGAGCGCTTGCGGGTTTGACAAAAGAAGAAACGGCGCGGGCATCAGCCAATGAGCCCGTTGTCATACCGGATGAAGCGATCCGGCTCAGGATTTTGGCCAACAGTGATAACGATGAGGATCAAAAGCTCAAGCGCCAGATCAGAGATGCTGTAAACAAGCAAATCACGGACTGGGTGAAAGATATCACTTCCATTGAAGAAGCGCGGCGGCTCATTCGTTCGAAGCTTCCTGAAATTAAAGAAATCGCCAAACAAACGATGAAAGAAAAGGGTGCGCATCAATCCGTTTCAGTTCAATTCAATAAAATCTCGTTTCCGACAAAGCTCTACGGCAATATGGTTTATCCGGCCGGAAAATATGAAGCGATTTTAATTACACTCGGCAATGGCGAGGGCGCCAACTGGTGGTGCGTCTTGTTTCCGCCGCTGTGCTTCCTTGATTTCTCAAACGGCGAAGCGGTGAAAGATCAGGAAGACGGCGGACAGAAGCAGGAAGAAACGCAGAAACAGACTAAAAAAGTGCTGGATGACGTAAAAGCAAAGGCTGATAAAGCGAAGAAAGAAAATAAAGATGATGATGATACAGAAGTGAAGTTTTTCCTCGTCGATTGGATTTCAGATCTATTTTCCTGAAGCAAAAGGCATAAATCCGGATTCGATTCATAGATTGGAAGAAAGAGTTGATCGAAACGGAGGGAAATATATGTTTTATCAGCTGAGAGTGGCAAGAGATCAAGATACGGAGGCGCTGGAAGCCTTTTTGAAAAAGGCTGATACGGCACATGCGGAAATCGATCAGCAGATCAGCCGTTTTATCGTGCTGGAAGACAGTGAAAAAAAGATTGCCGCCTGTCTCGGGATCGAAAAATTCAGCGGCGGAAAAGGGCTTCTCCGTTCACTCGTCATGTCGGACAGGCTGAATCAAAGCCATATCGTTACACTGTTTCAAAGTATGGATGTGCTATGCAAAAAACATGAGATTCAAGATGTCTACTTAGTCGCCAATCAGCCTTCATCTGCTGAGTTTCTGAATGTGATGGGATTTGAAGCGTGCGCCGATGCGCCTGATGAACTGTATACGTCCGAACATTTCCGCAACTCGTTATGCACAGAAGGTTCGTTTTTAATGGTGAAAACCTCTGCCTGATCTAACTTATACACAAGGTTATCCACTTATTAAAAAGTGTTGTCCACAGTTTGTGGATAACACTTGTTTTATTAAAGGACATCTTTTATACTTTCAAAAGGAATACACGAGAGAAAATAAAGTTTTACCGCTTTAAAATAAGGAGTTTGGTTATACATGAAAACAAAAAGATGGTTTGTGGATTGTTCGCGCGAATTATCCACAACCGATCCCCAGATTACACAAGCCGCGGAATTGCTCCGGCAGAATGAGGTTGTGGCTTTTCCGACAGAAACCGTTTACGGACTGGGCGCTAACGCTGAAAATACGGAAGCCGTAACCAAAATATATGAGGCGAAAGGAAGGCCGAGCGATAACCCGCTGATTGTGCATATATCCCATATCAGCCAGCTTGATCGTTTTATCAGCCATATTCCTGAGACGGCGAAAAAGCTTATGGAGCTATTCTGGCCGGGGGCGCTGACCCTTGTCCTGCCGTGTAAGCCCGGTGTGCTGTCACCCCGTGTCACCGCGGGACTTGAGACGGTAGCGGTCAGAATGCCTGATCATCCGGCAGCATTAGCCCTCATCAGCTCGGCCGGACTGCCGATCGCCGCGCCGAGCGCCAATTTATCAGGGAAACCGAGCCCGACGAAGGCCGAGCATGTAGCTCATGATTTAAACGGCCGCATTGCCGGTATTGTGGACGGCGGCGCGACGGGAATCGGAGTGGAATCAACCGTTCTGTCCTGTACGGGGAAACAGCCCGTGCTGCTTCGTCCGGGCGGCGTGACAAAAGAGCAGATTGAATCCGCCGCCGGTCCGGTTCTTGTGGATAAAGGGCTGACCGAAGAAGATGAGGTTCCTATTTCTCCGGGTATGAAATATACACATTACGCGCCTTCTGCGCCGATGGCTATTGCCGACGGCGGTGCCCGGAGAATTCAAGAACTGGCAGACGCATATAAAAGCCGGGGAAAACGAATCGGCATTTTGACAACAGAAGAGAACGCCGATAGTTACCAGGCTGATTATATCAAGGTCTGCGGCAGACGCGCCGACCTTGAAACAGTGGCATCCGCCTTATACGATGCGCTCCGCAGCTTTGATGAAGCGGAAGTGGACATGATTATTTCTGAGTCCTTTCCGGATACCGGAGTGGGGCTCGCCGTGATGAACAGGCTGATGAAAGCCGCAGGCGGCACCGTTATCCATTAACTTGTTCTACCCCTTATCGGACATGCATAAGCTAAACAAGCGGGCACGTCCAAGGGGGTTTTTATTTCATGTCGAATCTATTCATCGGGGAACTTGTCTCCTTAAGCATCATGGCATTTGCTTTGGGGACGGATGCCTTTTCCGTCGGGCTCGGAATGGGAATGATTCAGCTGAAGAAAAAACAGATTTTTCATATAGGGGTAGTCATCGGGCTGTTTCATGTCATGATGCCGCTTGCGGGAATGGCGGCCGGGCATCTGCTGTCCGGTTTTCTGGGGATGCTCGCCGTTTACATCGGCGGATCTCTTCTTTTCATTTTAGGGGTGCAGATGATCATCGCCGCGTTTAAACAATCAGACGGGCCGCTCATATCTCCGGCAGGCTCGGGACTGTTGCTGTTTGCGGTCGGTGTCAGTCTGGACAGCTTTTCTGTCGGGCTCAGTCTCGGGATGAACGGCTCCAATCCGTTTCTGGCCGTTACGCTGTTCGGGGTCTTCAGCACCGTTTTAACATGGGCGGGCCTCTTGGCGGGAAGAAAGGTGCAGTCGTGGCTCGGCTCCTACAGCGAAGCGCTTGGCGGAGCCATTTTGATCGGATTCGGGCTGAAACTGCTTTTACCGATATAAGATACGTAAAAAAAGAAACGAAGATGCCGTTTCTTTTTTCTTCATTTATAATAGGCAGTAAGAGGTGACGGACATGAAAATAATCTTTGTATGTACAGGCAATACATGCCGCAGTCCCATGGCTGAGGCTCTTTTTAAATCCATTGCAGAAACGAAAGGGCTGGATGTCAGCGTAAGCTCGGCCGGCGTATTCGCGTCTCCGCACGGAAAAGCGTCGGCCCATGCCGTAGAAGCGCTGTTTGAAAAACGGATCGCTCTCAATCACAGTTCATCTCCCTTATCAGAAGAACATATCGAGACGGCTGATCTGGTGCTGGCGATGACGGAACAGCATAAACAGCTGATTGAAGGCCGATATCAAAACAGTCAGGGCAAAGTCTTTACCATTAAAGAATACGTAACGGGGGAAAGCGGCGATATCTCTGACCCGTTCGGCGGTCCGCTTGATGTTTATAAACAGACGCGGGACGAACTGGAGGAGCTGCTGACCCTTTTGGCTGATCAATTGCTTGACGGAAAAAGCAAGTAATCTGTCAGAAAATCTGCAAACAGGTCATTTGCAAAACGAATGTGAAAGAGTAGAATGAAATCAACGGATTTCGTAATAAAAAGGACAAGCACACTGGGCTGTCTTCGCCCAGCCACACCTAGGAGGTAAATGAATGAAAGTAGCTATTGCGTCAGATCACGGCGGCGTCCATATCCGCGAAGAAATAAAAAGTCTTTTGGATGAATTGCAGATTGAATACATTGATATGGGCTGTGAATGCGGCGCCGGCTCTGTCGATTATTCAGACTACGCTTTTCCGGTAGCGGAAAAAGTGGTGAACGGCGAAGCTGACAGGGGAATTTTAATTTGCGGCACAGGCATCGGCATGAGCATCTCCGCAAATAAGGTAAAGGGCATACGCTGTGCGCTTGCCCATGACACCTTCAGCGCAAAAGCGACGCGTGAACACAATGACACGAATGTTCTTGCGATGGGCGAACGCGTCATCGGCCCGGGGCTGGCGCGCGAAATCGCAAAAGTCTGGCTGACGACTGAATTTACGGGCGGCCGCCACGAACGGCGGATCGGCAAAATCGCAGATTACGAAGAAAAAAATCTGTAAGAGGTGCTGGACAATGGAAGAGATGAAGCAAAAATGGACGGACATGCTGACTGAGTTTCAAGAACAGGCAGGACTGACGGACGGCAGTCTGCTGGTGATCGGGTGCAGTACAAGTGAAGCCGCCGGAAGCCGGATCGGCACCGCCGGAAGCGGGGATTGGGCTGAATTGATATACGGCGGACTTAACCGGTTTAAGGAAAAAACGGGTGTGCATCTTGCTTTTCAATGCTGCGAGCATTTAAACAGGGCGCTTGTCATTGAAGCGGAAACGGCCGAGCGGTTCAGGCTCCCCATTGTTTCAGCCGTCCCCGTCCCGAAAGCGGGCGGAGCGATGGCCTCTTATGCATACCGGCAGATGCGTTCTCCCGTGCTCGCCGAATCGATTCAGGCTGACGCCGGGATTGACATCGGTGATACGTTCATCGGCATGCATCTGAAACCCGTTGCCGTCCCTGTCCGGATATCAAGCCGTGAGCTTGGAGAAGCACATGTGACGATGGCCCGGACAAGACCGAAGCTGATAGGCGGAATTCGCGCTGTTTATGAATGCGAATGATGAAAATACTTTTCCTGTATAATGTTCGTGTTTTCTAATTAAATTTTGTGATTTTTTTAAATAAGCTGTTACATTCACCTGAAAAACCATGTACAATAAGGGTGGTAAAAATAAAGAACAGGAAACGGATAGGAGAGGATCTCGCTGATGAAACATTTACCTGTACAAGACAAACAAGTGTTTAACGCCATCAAAGATGAGCGTAAGCGTCAACAGACTAAGATCGAATTAATTGCTTCTGAAAACTTCGTGACGGAAGCGGTAATGGAAGCACAAGGCTCTGTTTTAACAAACAAATATGCTGAAGGCTACCCCGGCAAACGCTACTACGGCGGCTGTGAGCATGTTGATGTCGTTGAGGACATCGCCCGCGACCGCGCGAAAGAGATTTTCGGAGCTGAGCATGTAAACGTTCAGCCGCACTCAGGCGCTCAGGCGAACATGGCTGTTTACTTCACGATTTTAGAGCACGGCGACACGGTGCTCGGGATGAACCTCTCCCACGGCGGCCACTTAACACACGGAAGCCCGGTTAATTTCAGCGGCGTTCAATACAACTTTGTAGAATACGGTGTCGATAAAGACACGCAATATATAGATTATGAAGATGTGCGTGAAAAAGCGCTGGCGCATAAGCCGAAACTCATCGTTGCCGGAGCGAGCGCGTACCCCCGCACGATCGACTTTAAAAAATTCCGCGAAATCGCTGATGAAGTCGGCGCTTACTTCATGGTAGACATGGCGCATATCGCGGGTCTTGTCGCAGCCGGTCTTCATCCGAATCCGGTTCCTTACGCTGACTTTGTAACGACAACGACTCACAAAACACTTCGCGGACCCCGCGGAGGAATGATCCTTTGCCGTGAAGAGTTCGGCAAAAAGATTGATAAATCCATTTTCCCGGGAATCCAAGGCGGACCGCTTATGCATGTCATCGCGGCCAAAGCCGTTTCTTTCGGAGAAGTGCTTGAAGATGATTTCAAAACATATGCGCAAAACGTCATCTCGAACGCGAAGCGCCTGGCTGAGTCTCTGAACAAAGAGGGCATTCAGCTCGTATCAGGCGGAACGGATAACCACCTTGTGCTTGTCGACCTCCGTTCTCTCGGTCTGACCGGAAAAGTCGCTGAACACGTTCTTGATGAAATCGGCATTACATCTAATAAAAACGCGATCCCTTACGATCCGGAAAAACCGTTCGTCACAAGCGGAATCCGTCTTGGTACGGCAGCTGTGACAAGCCGCGGCTTTGACGGTGACGCGCTTGAAGAAGTCGGCGCCATCATCGGCCTCGCACTGAAAAATCATGAAGACGAAGCAAAACTTGAAGAAGCGAGACAGCGCGTATCTGCCTTGACTGAAAAGTTTCCTTTATATAAAGAACTGGACTATTAATAAGGAAGAAACCCGCCGGAACCTTAATCCGGCGGGTTTTTTTATGATTTTCTTGAAACTGTTTGTCTTTTTCTGTAGAATCAATAGAAGTGTGAAAAAGTCACTCGGACAACAAAAAAGGAGCTGAACACAGTATGGGAAAGGTTTACGTATTTGATCATCCTTTAATCCAGCATAAGCTGACATATATTCGGAATGAAAATACAGGCACAAAGGATTTCAGAGACCTTGTGGACGAAGTCGCATCACTGATGGCGTTTGAAATTACACGTGATCTTCCTCTTAAAGAAGTGGAAGTGAAAACACCTGTTCAAACAGCGACATCCAAAGTGATTTCAGGGAAGAAACTCGGTATCGTGCCGATCCTGAGAGCGGGTCTCGGAATGGTTGACGGCATGCTGAAATTAATCCCGGCTGCTAAAGTGGGACATGTCGGATTATACCGTGATCCGGAAACCTTAAAACCGGTGGAATACTATGTCAAGCTTCCTTCTGATGTAGAAGAACGCGAATTTATTGTCGTGGATCCGATGCTTGCTACGGGGGGGTCTGCGGTGGAAGCGATAAACAGCCTGAAAAAGCGCGGCGCGAGAAACATTCGTTTTATGTGTCTTGTAGCGGCTCCGGAAGGCGTGGAAGAGCTGCAGAAACATCACTCTGACGTTGATATTTATATCGCCGCCCTTGATGAAAAACTGAATGAAAAAGGCTATATCGTTCCGGGCCTCGGTGACGCGGGTGACAGATTGTACGGAACCAAATAAATCGGAAAACCTCATTCAGGGGGTTTTCTTTTTTTATCCAGATATTTGCTGAATGGGCAGACTTCATACATTTATAGGTGAATTTGTGAACATTCTGTGTATGCTTTCGGTATAAAAAGTTTTTTAACTTTAAACAGATTGACACATGTTAGGGGCTATTGTATGCTAAACGAGGGTATTATGAGAAGGTTTTCATTCCTTTCATTTCTAGTATCCATCCTCATTTTAAATCCTCCAAAAAACCCGTTATATGAGGATTTATCTAAGCGAATGAAACAGCATCCCGTGGCATCAGGAGGATGAGTGGTTTTTTCGAACAGGCCGTTTTGCGGGACAAAAAAAGGCCTTCTGCAAAGGGTTAACCGCATGTTTTGCCGTATCCAGGAATTATATTACATTTTCATCAGGAGACAGATAGTTGATGGACGATCCCAATCTTACATTCAGCAGACAACGGAGATATGTATTTGTGATCTTAGCAATCTATTTGCTGGGATATGGTCTTACGGCGTATAAAACTGTTTTTCTAGGCCTCTTTTTGGGAACTGTTTTCAGTTTGTTTAATTTGTGGCTCTTGACCAGAAGAATGAATGCTTTTGACAAGGCCGTGGCGAAAGGAAAGTCCATACGATCACTCGGGAGCGCAGCGCGTTGGTGCAATGCGATACTTGCGATGGCTGTCGCCTTTAAATATCCCGATAAAGTCAGTGTGGCAAGTGTGATTATTGGATTAATGACAATTTATCCCGTCATTATGATAGATTCCATTATTCAGCTCAAACGTTCATCAATGGAAGAGAGGTGAAAACCCATTGAATCACGATTACAGAACTATGGATTTGTTTGGTCTTACTTTTAATCTGACAAACATTCTGATGATTACTGTGGCAAGTGTGATTGTGCTGCTGATTGCGATTCTCACTACGAGAACGCTGTCCATCCGTCCAGGAAAAGCCCAGAACTTCATGGAATGGATTGTTGATTTTGTCCGCAATATTATAGGCAGTACAATGGATTTAAAAACAGGGGCTAACTTCTTGGCGCTTGGTGTAACCTTGCTGATGTACATATTTGTATCAAATATGCTGGGGCTGCCGTTTTCTGTAACGGTCGGACACGAGCTTTGGTGGAAATCACCGACGGCCGATCCGGCTATTACTCTGACTCTAGCCGTTATGGTTGTGTCGTTAACGCACTATTACGGCGTGAAGATGAAAGGTTTGAAGGAATACTCTAAGGATTACCTCAGACCGGTTCCGCTTATGTTCCCGATGAAGATCATTGAGGAGTTTGCGAATACGCTGACACTCGGACTTCGTCTTTACGGTAACATTTTCGCCGGGGAAATTCTTCTTGGCCTGCTTGCGAATCTGGCGACGAATTTCTACTCAAACAGCTTCTTTCTCGGTTTGGTCGGCACAGTCGGAGCCATTCTTCCGATGCTTGCATGGCAGGCGTTCAGCTTGTTCATCGGTACCATCCAGGCATTTATCTTTACGATGCTGACGATGGTGTACATGTCACACAAAATCAGTCATGATCATTAAAATCATATATCCATTCGGATAACATTTTAAAGGAGGAACTTTTTCATGAATTTAATAGCAGCTGCAATTGCAATCGGTTTAGGTGCACTTGGTGCAGGTATTGGTAACGGTCTGATCGTTTCACGTACGGTAGAGGGAATCGCCCGTCAGCCGGAAGCAGGAAAAGAACTTAGAACTCTTATGTTCATGGGTATCGCATTGGTTGAGGCCCTTCCGATTATCGCTGTCGTTATCGCGTTCTTAGCGTTCTTTGGCTAAGCAAAAAAGCCTTATATGAACTAAAAATGGCGAAGATCACTCTAAGAGAACCTTCGCCATTGCTTTATGTCTGATAAGCACGCCGTCCCGAAACGGCTTTTTATCAGCAGAGAAAACCTGCAGAAGGGAGTTGCCGTAGTAGATGTCTCAATTACCTCTTGAATTAGGACTGTCGTTTAACGGCGGAGATATCCTATTCCAATTGTTAGCTATGTTAGTTTTATTAGCGCTTCTCAAGAAATTCGCTCTTGGACCGCTATTAAATATAATGAAACAGCGTGAAGATCATATCGCCGGCGAAATTACGTCCGCTGAAGAAAGAAATAAAGAAGCGCAGAAGCTGATTGAAGAGCAGCGCGTTCTTTTAAAAGAAGCGAAACAGGAATCACAATCACTCATTGAAAATGCGAAAAAACTGGGTGAAAAGCAGAAGGAAGACATTATCCAGGCTGCACGCGCCGAGTCTGAAAGATTGAAAGAAGCGGCGAGAACCGAAATTGTTAAAGAAAAAGAACAAGCGGTTTCCGCACTTCGCGAGCAAGTCGCATCACTTTCTGTCTTAATCGCATCGAAAGTGATTGAAAAAGAGCTTGATGAACAAGCCCAGGAACAACTGATTCAGGACTATCTTAAAGAGGTAGGAGAAAGCCGATGAGTGGATCTGCTGTCTCTAAACGATACGCGTCAGCGCTTTTCGACATTGCCGTTGAAACTTCTCAAATCAATGAAATCGAAGAAGAGCTTACCGTACTAAAAGAAGTGTTCCGCAACGAAGCCGGATTACAGGAAGTGTTAAGCCATCCGAAGGTATCGGCCGCTAAGAAAAAAGAGCTGATTCAGCAATCGTTCGGCGCACTGTCTGAGTCTGTGCTGCATACGATTTTTCTTCTGATTGACCGCCGCCGGTCTTCGATTGTGCCTGATCTCACAGACGAGTTTATCAAACTTGCCAATCAGGCCCGTCAGACAGAGGACGCGGTTGTTTATTCAGTAAAACCGCTGTCAGAAGCGGAAATGTTATCATTGTCTCAAGTGTTTGCAAAAAAAGCCGGAATCGCTTCGCTCAGAATCAGAAATGAAGTGCAGACGGATTTAATAGGCGGCATTAAAGTCCGCATTGGAAACCGGATATATGACGGAAGCGTAAGCGGAAAGCTTGAGCGCATGGAACGTCAACTTGCCGGAGGAAATCGATAGAAGGGGTGAAACCTAAGTGAGCATCAAAGCTGAAGAGATTAGCACGCTGATAAAGCAGCAAATTCAAAATTACCAATCTGAAATTGAAGTTCATGACGTAGGTACAGTCATCCAAGTCGGAGACGGTATTGCGCGTGTGCACGGCCTTGACAATTGTATGGCCGGTGAACTTGTTGAGTTTTCAAACGGCGTTTTGGGTATGGCTCAAAACCTTGAAGAATCCAACGTAGGTATCGTTATCTTAGGACCTTACAGAGATATCCGTGAAGGTGATGAGGTCAAAAGAACGGGCCGCATCATGGAAGTTCCTGTAGGTGAAGAATTAATCGGACGTATCGTCAACCCGCTCGGACAGCCGGTAGACGGACTGGGTCCGATTCTGACAAGCAAAACACGTCCGATCGAAAGCCAGGCTCCAGGCGTAATGGACCGTAAATCGGTACATGAGCCGCTGCAAACGGGTATCAAAGCGATCGACGCGTTAATTCCGATCGGCCGCGGACAGCGTGAGCTGATTATCGGTGACCGTCAGACAGGTAAAACATCTGTTGCGATTGATACAATCTTAAACCAAAAAGATCAAGACATGATCTGTGTGTACGTAGCGATCGGCCAGAAAGAATCTACAGTGCGCGGCGTGGTGGAAACACTTCGTAAGCATGGCGCGCTTGATTACACGATTGTCGTGACGGCGTCCGCTTCACAGCCGGCTCCGCTTCTTTACCTTGCACCGTATGCAGGGGTGACAATGGGTGAAGAATTCATGTACAACGGCAAGCACGTTCTCGTCGTATATGATGATTTATCCAAACAAGCGGCCGCTTACCGTGAGCTGTCATTGCTTCTTCGCCGTCCGCCGGGCCGTGAAGCATTCCCTGGGGATGTATTCTATCTTCACTCCCGTCTGCTTGAGCGCGCAGCCAAGCTGAGTGACGCAAAAGGCGCAGGATCAATTACGGCGCTGCCGTTCGTCGAAACACAAGCAGGAGATATCTCCGCTTATATCCCGACAAACGTCATTTCCATTACTGACGGACAGATTTTCCTTCAATCCGACCTATTCTTCTCAGGCGTGCGTCCTGCGATCAATGCCGGATTATCCGTATCCCGTGTCGGCGGATCAGCCCAAATCAAAGCGATGAAAAAGGTAGCGGGAACATTGCGCCTTGACCTGGCTTCATACCGTGAACTTGAAGCGTTCGCCCAATTCGGATCTGATCTTGACCAGGCGACTCAGGCGAAACTGAACCGCGGTGCGCGTACAGTTGAAGTGCTGAAACAAGACTTGAATAAACCGCTTCCGGTTGAAAAACAGGTAGCCATTCTTTATGCGCTGACAAAAGGATATCTTGATGATATTCCGGTTGCGGATATCAGACGTTTTGAAGAAGAGTACTACATGTACCTTGATCAAAACCATAAAGATCTGCTTGACGGCATTGCGAAAACAGGAAACCTTCCTGCTGATGAAGACTTCAAAGCTGCAATCGAAGGCTTCAAACGCACATTTGCACCAAGCAACTAACCCTTAGAAGATGAGAGAAAAAGGTTCTCTTTTTCTCTCTTTTTACGCAAATGAAGAATAAAGGTGGTGAAATCTTTGGCCTCATTACGCGATATTAAGTCAAGGATCACGTCAACGAAAAAAACAAGCCAGATTACAAAAGCCATGCAGATGGTATCCGCTGCGAAGCTGAACCGTGCGGAAACCAACGCGAAGTCATTTGCTCCGTATATGGATAAGATCCAGGAGGTTGTGTTTAACGTCGGAAAAGGCGCGAAAAACGCGAAACACCCGATGCTTGTTTCAAGAGAAGTGAAAAAGACGGCGTATCTCGTCATTACGTCTGACCGCGGGCTTGCGGGTGCGTTTAACAGTTCGGTTTTGCGAAACGCTTACCGCACCATTCAAGAACGCCATCAGTCTAAAGATGAATACACGGTGATTGCAATCGGCAGAGTCGGCCGCGATTTCTTCAAAAAACGGGAAATGCCGATTTTGTCTGAGTTAGTGGGGCTTGGCGACGAGGTCACTTTTGCTCAGATTAAAGATTTGACCCGTCAGACGGTTCAAATGTTTATCGACGGCGCTTTTGATGAACTGCATTTGGTGTATAACCATTTCGTCAGTGCGATTTCACAGGAAGTGACGGAGAAAAAAGTGCTGCCTTTAACGGATTTCGGAACGAGCGGCGGGAAGCGCACGGCTTCTTACGAGTTCGAACCGGATGAAGAAGAGGTGCTCGAAGTGCTGCTTCCTCAATATGCGGAAAGCTTAATTTACGGCGCGCTTCTTGACAGTAAAGCAAGTGAACACGCTGCGAGAATGACAGCAATGAAAAATGCGACGGATAATGCGAAAGAACTCATTGATTCACTCTCGCTTTCATATAACCGCGCGCGTCAAGCGGCGATTACACAAGAAATTACCGAAATTGTCGGCGGTGCAGCCGCTTTAGAATAGAAAGATTTTGTCAGGAGGGATAGCGATGAAGAAAGGACGCGTAAGTCAGGTGCTTGGACCGGTTGTCGACGTACGTTTCGAGGACGGCCACTTGCCTGCGATTTATAATGCGATTAAAGTTTCACAGCCAGCTACAGGCGAAAATGAAGTAGGCATCGACCTAACGCTAGAGGTTGCTCTTCATTTAGGCGATGATACAGTCCGTACAATTGCCATGGCATCTACGGACGGAATTCAGCGCGGAATGGAAGCTGTTGATACAGGTGCGCCGATTTCCGTTCCTGTCGGTGATGTGACTCTCGGACGCGTATTTAACGTACTGGGAGATAAAATTGATTTAAATGAACCGCTGCCTGCGGATGCTCAAAAGGACCCGATCCACAGATCAGCTCCTTCATTCGATGAGCTTTCAACTGAGGTTGAAATTCTTGAAACGGGAATTAAGGTTGTTGACCTGCTCGCTCCTTACATCAAGGGCGGTAAAATCGGATTGTTCGGCGGCGCCGGCGTAGGTAAAACCGTATTAATCCAGGAATTAATCAACAACATCGCGCAAGAGCACGGCGGTATTTCCGTATTCGCCGGTGTAGGAGAGCGTACTCGTGAAGGGAACGACCTTTTCTACGAAATGAGCGATTCAGGCGTTATTAAGAAAACAGCCATGGTCTTCGGACAAATGAACGAGCCGCCGGGCGCACGTATGCGTGTAGCACTGACGGGTCTTACAATGGCTGAGCATTTCCGTGATAAACAAGGACAGGACGTACTGTTCTTTATCGATAACATTTTCCGTTTCACACAAGCGGGTTCAGAGGTTTCCGCGCTTCTCGGCCGTATGCCTTCTGCGGTTGGTTATCAGCCGACGCTTGCGACAGAAATGGGTCAGCTTCAAGAGCGTATTACGTCTACAAACGTTGGTTCAGTTACATCTATCCAGGCGATCTACGTGCCTGCCGATGACTACACTGACCCGGCTCCGGCGACAACGTTCGCTCACTTGGATGCGACGACTAACCTTGAGCGTAAATTAACTGAAATGGGTATCTACCCTGCGGTTGATCCGCTGGCTTCCACTTCCCGCGCGCTTGCTCCGGAAATTGTCGGAGAAGAGCATTATGCGGTGGCGCGTGAAGTCCAGTCAACGCTTCAGCGTTACAAAGAACTTCAGGATATTATCGCGATTCTCGGTATGGACGAATTAGGTGAAGAAGACAAGCTTGTCGTTCACCGCGCACGTCGTATCCAGTTCTTCCTTTCTCAAAACTTCCACGTAGCTGAGCAGTTTACGGGACAAAAAGGTTCTTACGTGCCTGTTAAAGAAACGGTACGAGGCTTTAAAGAAATCCTTTCCGGTAAATATGACCATCTTCCGGAAGATGCATTCCGTCTTGTGGGACGCATTGAAGAAGTCATTGAGAATGCAAAAGAGATGGGTGTAGAAGTTTAATCTGGTCCTAGGAGGGTAAAAGCATGAAGACCGTTAAAGTCAATATCGTTACTCCCGACGGCCCAGTATATGATGCTGATATTGAAATGGTAAGTGTAAGAGCCGAGAGCGGTGATCTCGGTATCTTGCCTGGCCATATTCCGACCGTGGCTCCGCTTAAAATCGGCGCTGTCCGCCTTAAAAAAGACGGGCAGACCGAATTGGCGGCTGTCAGCGGCGGATTTTTAGAAGTCCGTCCTGATCAGGTCACTATCCTTGCACAAGCCGCTGAAACAGCGGAAAGCATTGATAAAGAGCGCGCCCTTGCTGCGAAAAAGCGGGCGGAAGACCGTTTGAACAAACGATCAGATGATACTGACATTCGTCGGGCTGAGCTTGCGCTACAGCGGGCTGTAAACAGATTGGATGTTGCAGGAAACTAAAAAAGAATCCTTCTCGGCTGTCTGAGAAGGATTCTTTTTCTATATTAACGCATAAGAGATTCATAGACGCCGATAAGCGGATGATCCTCTTCTTTTTGCAGATATAAATGTTCGCAGCAGTTGTCGGTGTGCCACGTTTTGTTTCCTCTCCGCACACCCGTCGTATAAGCGCCGTCCGTATACGGATAAGGTTTGACGACCCATTCGGCATCGTCATGGTGTCTGATGGCGCAATCGATGACATACACACTGAGCATTTTCTCAAATTCGTCAATCGGCAGGTTCCAATCCGCCAAAAGCAGCTCTTGTATGCTGCGGAAGTAAAGAGCTTCCACTTCCAGCAGGCTGCCGCGTGAATAATCAAGAGAAATGTTGAAAAACTGACATAATTCTTTCAGTTCCTCTGTTTGGGACTGTCTATAATCATAGTAGAATGCTATCGCTTCCCACTCGTGGTCAAATACGGGAAGTGTTTCTCCATACTGCTTTTCCGGATGAAAAAAGGAATGATTCATATTCCCATCTCCTTTCCAAAAAAGTATATCATGCCGGAGAACGGACATTTAAGCGGGGATTGCCCCTAATTTTGGATAAAAATTCTGATGTAAAAATGATCATCTTTCTCTCTTCTTCTTATATAATAAGAGAGGATATGAGGGGCGGAAAAAATGAAAGGAGATGGGATTTGTGAATGTATTGGGGCAGCAGGCCGCAATCAGCATCCTGGTTCACCTGGTATGCATTGCGGTGACATGGTGGGCGCTTCAGGCCGTCAACTTTGATCCGCTGATCCGAAAAGGAAAAATAGTGCAGGCGAGGCTGCTGATCATTCTTCTTACCATTGCGATCGGTACGGCAGTCGCTGACTTCTTTTTAGATTATCTTACCTATTCGAAACAGCTTCCATACTTATTTTAAGATGTTTCGTCTGTTGAAATGAAGGGAATCGCTGGGTGAACAACCAATTTTTCTTCACCCGCTTGGCGAGTTTTGACGAAGTTTTCCATGTATTGCTTTCCCCGGCTCCGGCAAAAATGGGAGTAAGGGGGAGAGATCGATATGAAGAAAAAAAGAGCAGGCCGCATCATCTTGTTTTTTGTTTTTTTAAGCGCCTTAATAGCGGTATTTCATTCCATTCATGCAAGTGAGCTGTCTCCGCTTGCCCAGATTGCCGAAGGAATGGAGCGGCAGCAGGTCACTGTAGATGAATGGACGCTTCATGCGAAAAAAAATCTGAACCTGTCACTGAGTGAATTTGATGACAAGGTAAAAGAACTGAAGACGCAGTATCCGCAATATCATTGGGAATCCGCGCGGGAAGATAAAATCGTAAAGGCCATCGGCACGTATTCTGACAAAAAAAATCACACAACTTTTAAACTGCAGCTCGTCACTACCCTCAAAAACCAGAACCCAACTTCGTATTTATTATATGAGCAAATGAGCCCGGAGCAACCGGAAAACTGGAATGATACATATGAACAGTTTGAACGGCAGGCACATGACATATTTCAAAATAAAGTATTTATTTTTACTTGTCTAAAGGGTCATTTAAATGATAATATGAGTATTGTTTTGCAAAAAAAAGCAGAACAGCTCATGAAAGAATTTGAAGCAAGTCCAGTTGAACATGTAGTTGAGCCTCATTTCGTTTCTGTTTCTGCATTTACATATAAGTGGACAGATTACATCATGACATCGAAACATAAGATGAATGTGCAAGTTGCGCTTAGAAGTGCGGGAATGGGCGAAAAACATACCGTTACGGTTGGCACACCAATCGTGACGACTGAATATTAATATAGAGAATATAGGGACGCGGAGGGGAATACCTTGGAAAAAATCATCGTCCGCGGCGGTCAGAAGTTAAACGGCACAGTGAAAGTTGAAGGAGCAAAAAATGCCGTTTTACCAGTTATCGCTGCATCTTTATTAGCAAGTGAAGAAAAAAGCGTAATATGTGATGTACCTACGCTCTCCGATGTATATACAATTAATGAAGTGTTGCGTCATTTAGGAGCAGATGTGCATTTTGAGAATAATGAAGTTACCGTAAACGCTTCTTACGCTTTAGAAACAGAAGCACCTTTTGAATATGTGCGCAAAATGCGCGCGTCAGTGCTTGTTATGGGCCCTCTGTTAGCCCGTACGGGTCATTCAAGAGTAGCGCTTCCGGGCGGCTGCGCAATCGGCTCAAGACCGATTGATCAGCATTTAAAAGGCTTTGAAGCAATGGGTGCAAAAATCAAAGTAGGCAACGGCTTTATTGAAGCAGAAGTGGAAGGCCGTCTGCAGGGCGCAAAAATCTATTTAGATTTCCCAAGTGTGGGTGCGACAGAAAACTTGATTATGGCAGCTGCTTTAGCTGAAGGAACAACAACGCTTGAAAACGTGGCAAAAGAGCCTGAAATCGTTGACTTAGCGAACTATATCAATGCGATGGGCGGAAAAATCCGCGGAGCCGGCACAGGCACCATTAAAATTGAAGGTGTGGAAAAGCTTCACGGCGTAAGACACAACATCATTCCTGACCGTATTGAAGCGGGTACTTTCATGGTGGCTGCGGCGATCACGGAAGGAAATGTATTAGTCAAAGGTGCGGTTCCTGAGCATCTTACGTCTTTAATTGCGAAGATGGAAGAAATGGGAGTCAAAATTACGGATGAAGGAGAAGGCCTTCGTGTCATCGGTCCTGCCCAGCTGAAGCCGATCGACATTAAAACGATGCCTCACCCAGGATTCCCGACTGATATGCAGTCGCAAATGATGGCGCTGCTTCTCCGTGCGAGCGGAACAAGCATGATTACTGAAACTGTGTTTGAAAACCGTTTTATGCATGCTGAAGAATTCCGCCGGATGAATGGCGACATTAAAATTGAAGGACGTTCTGTGATCATTAACGGTCCTGTACAGCTGCAAGGCGCAGAAGTTGCCGCTACGGACCTGCGTGCGGGCGCGGCGCTGATTCTTGCGGGATTAGTGGCTGAAGGTCATACACGTGTCACGGAACTGAAGCACTTGGATCGCGGTTATGTGAATTTCCATCAAAAACTTGCGGCTCTCGGCGCTGACATCGAGCGTGTCGTTGATGAAACGGCCGCTGAACAAGAAAGCAAAGAAGTCGTAACTGACCTAAACGCATAATGGCTGTAAAAACAGTATGTCAATCTGGCATACTGTTTTTTTATGGTTTATCATCATTATTATGCTCTGATTTCCAAAAAAGAATACGTTTTTCGCGTGAAAAATGGAATAAAGATTCTGTCCAAAAGGAAGTCATATTAGCTTGTCCCTGCCCATAAGATGAAGTAGAGTCGAATCCCAAGCAGGAGGCAGCTGATATATGAAACCGATTGTATTTCTACTATCCGGGCTGTGTATACTAATTCTTCTTGTCCCCACCATTCTCGTCCTTCCGTTTCAGGCAGAAAAAGGAGCAGCCGTAAACAGAGAGCCCGGACACAAAACAGCACACACCACACGAGAAACAAAAGGAGCAGAAACATTGAAAGAATCACCTGTATCCATTCCGGTTTATCGGACATCCAATCATTCTGTAGAGAACATTCCGCTTGAAGAGTACGTGGTCGGTGTCGTGGCTTCCGAAATGCCCGCAAACTTTAAACCGGAGGCCTTAAAAGCCCAGGCGCTCGCCGCCCGGACATTCATCGTCAGACTGATGGTCGCTGACTCAGCCGTTCAGGCGCCGAAAGGATCACTGGTGGATGATACGCAAATGTTCCAAGTCTATCAAGGCAAAAGCCAGCTGAAAAAAGAATGGGGTTCTAAGTACGCACACAACCTCAAGAAAATCACAAACGCGGTGGCCGGCACACAAGGAAAGATTTTAACGTACGACAACAAGCCGATTGAGGCATCTTTCTTCTCTACGAGCAACGGGTATACGGAAAATGCGGAAGCCTATTGGACAAGCGCCATTCCTTATTTAAAGAGCGTGAAAAGTCCGTGGGATAAGCAATCGCCGAAATATCTCGCCACCCAGACCTTCAGTGTGCCGGAGTTTCAGCAAAAGCTCGGCGTACAGCTCTCGGGACAAAACACGGTGGGACAGATTACAGCCAGAACGCCGGGCCATCAAGTGGCGACGGCCGTCATCAACGGCAAAAAGCTGAAGGGAAGAGACATCCGGGAAAAACTCGGACTCCGTTCTGCCGACTTTGAATGGAAACGGAACGGCGGCAGCATCACCATTACGACAAAAGGATTCGGCCACGGCGTCGGCATGAGCCAGTACGGGGCCAATTACATGGCGGAGCAGGGAAAATCAGTGGCGGACATCGTCAAGCATTATTATCAGGGAGTGGACATTTCCGAAGCAGATTCATTTTTAAACAAATATATGGCGAAAAAATAGACGCTTTCATGAGCGTCTGTTTTTTTTGAAAACTATTCCATAAACGGTAAAGCAACCAACAGACTCATATAACGAAAGCCTAAAGGCTGACAAATGTCGATTGAAGGCTGAGCGCCGGGTGTAAATCACTGATAAAAATGCCGCTTCTATGTGAATATACGCAAAAATAATGAGGAACGCCGTCCTATTTATTTCCCTTATCATCTCATTTACGATAAATATTGTTCGGCGTTGAACGTAAATCTATTGAAAAGGGGAAAAAGCAATGAAAAAAACATTTTCACTCATACTCATGCTCGGATTGATGCTGACTGCTGCATCTCCTGCTTTTGCTGCCGAGAATGCAAACGAGAAGACTCTTTCATTTAAAAACAATACCGCCATTTTACTTGATGCGAGCGGCAGTATGGCAAAACGGATTGACGGTGTTTCTAAATACAACATGGCAAAAGAAGAAATTGTCCGTTTTGCGGATCAAATTAAATCTAAATCACAGGTCAGAATGACGGTTTTCGGTTCGGAAGGCAATAATAAAAACTCCGGAAAGGTTCAATCTTGTGAATCCATTCGCGGTGTGTACGGATTCCAAAGGTTTGACAGACAGAGCTTCCTTAACTCTCTTAACGGAATCGGGCCTACGGGCTGGACACCGATTGCAAAAGCATTAGAGGATGCGAAGGCTTCCTTTACCGGTTTGCACAAACTTGGCAGTAAATCCGTTTTCCTGTTGACGGACGGCGAGGAGACATGCGGAGGAGATCCTGTTAAGACAGCGAAAGAACTTCGCAAACAGCATATTAAAGTCAACGTAATCGGCTTTGACTTTAAGGAAGGCTTCAACGGCCAGCTTCACGAGATTGCCAAAGCGGGCGGAGGAAAATATTACGAAGCTCACAGCCAAAAGGATATGAACCGCATCTTTACAATGGCAGCGAGTTCATTAGCGGAATAAGAAAAGGTGCCGTTTATCGGCCCTTTTTTTTATTTTTATTTAACAAAAATTTCAAGAAAAGATGAAGAGAAAACTGTAAAAAGAATCAGATTCCGGACTTATATTACAAAAAGGGCGAAAAAGGCATTAAATCTGTCATCATTTATCCAATCTTTTTAGGATGATGCGCATAATTCTGCTCATTTTTAACGGCGTACCGCCGCTTATACAAAAGGAATCCCGCCCTATATCTTTTTGCATACTCGTCATCTAGCATAGAGAAGAGCCGGGGGCCCATCGGCCAAAAACAAACGGAGAGGAATGAAGGAAATGAAAAAAATGTTCACTGCGGGGATTGTCGGACTTTTGACGCTTTCACTCGGATCACCTGTTTTTGCAGCTGAGAAAAAGCACGAAGAAACAAACGTTGCCGTGCTGTTTGATGCAAGCGGAAGCATGATACAAAAAACAGGGGGAGAGCGTAAAATAGATGTTGCGAAAGAGTCTGTCACTTCTTTTGCGGAAGTTCTTCCTGAAGACACGAATCTGATGCTTCGGGTATTCGGACATAAGGGCAATAATAAAAACTCAGGCAAAGCCGTATCATGTAATGCGACAGAAACGTTATACGGCCTTCAGCCGTACGCCGTGACTCCATTTGAGCAATCACTCAGCAAGATTAAACCGACCGGCTGGACACCGATTGCGAAAGCGCTTTCTGATACGCGTGAAGAATTTGAGCGGGCCGGCGCCACAGGGAAAAACGTCGTATATCTGATCACAGACGGTGAAGAAACATGCGGCGGTAATCCTCAGGCCGAAATTCAAAAGCTCCGTAAAGCGAACGTCAACACGATCGTCAATATCATCGGCTTCAACTTCGGCATGAAAGGAAGCGAAAGCCTTGAAAAAGCGGCGGAAGCGGGAGGCGGCACATATGTCTCAGCTGACAGCGCGGACGAGTTCAAACAGGCTTGGGAAGACGCTGCAAAGGATTTAGCAAAAGAATAGGTTAAAAAAGGACGCCCGCGCGGCGTCTTTTTTGTTTAGAAAACAAAAACCGCGGGAATGATACGGATAAAAGGAGATGAACGCTGTTGTTAAAAGGAGCAGGCATTATATTAGTGCTGGCGGCAGTCGTTTTTGTTCTGATGGGAATTTTTCTGAAGCTTGCCGCCTTCATATTCGTCAGTATATTGGCCATTATCGCCGCAGTTATTTTATTCACCATTCTGAGCAGACATCATCGCAATGAAACATAGAGTCCGAAGAGGGCTCTTTTTTTAAACCGCAAATTCGACAAAATACAGGGATTGTGGAAGAATAAAAGAGAAGGATACTGCGGAGGGGAAAACAGTGGATGAAAAAACAACAGCGGTAAGAGACATATACCGCTATGAAAAAGGGGTATTAACAAAGACGGCAGATCGGATGGTTTCAGAGTATCCGCTGACCGTCATGGTGAACGGGCAGGAATTTGTTACGCTCGTCTGCACGCCTGACCATTTAGAGGAACTCGTCATCGGATTTCTCGCATCAGAAGGCGTCATTCGTTTTGAAAAAGAAATCAAAAGCTTTACTATAGATGAAAGTCTCGGGTTTGCATATGTTGAACTGACGAATCCCGGAGTGCTTGAGCAAAAAGACTATACGAAGAGGGTCATCGGTTCATGCTGCGGGAAAGGCCGCCATTTTTACTTTCAGCAGGATGTGAAAACGGCCAAAACCGCCGTCAGCCGTATCACCATAACTCCTGAGACGTGCCTTCGCCTGATGAAGGAGATGCAAAGCGGGAGCGGCACCTTCCGGGAAACGGGCGGTGTCCATAATGCGGCGCTGTGCGATACGGATAAGCTGCTCTTCATGAGGACGGACATCGGGCGCCACAACGCGCTGGATAAGCTGTACGGCTGCTGTTTGAAAAAGGGAATGCCGGTCCGTGACAAGCTGATCGTCTTCAGCGGCCGGATTTCCTCAGAGGTTTTATTAAAAGCCGCAAAAATCGGCGTGTCGATTGTCATTTCAAAATCGGCCCCGACGGAGCTCGCGCTGCAAATGGCGGAAGAGCTGAACATAACCGCGATAGGTTTTGTCAGAAACGGATCATTTAACGTATACACACATCCAGAACGGGTTGAACAATAGAAAGGGGTCTTGGGCTTATGAATACAGAAACGCGCCGGGTGACAGACAAAAGGGAAAGGCCGCTCAGGGATCTTCGTATCTCTGTAACCGACCGCTGCAACTTCAGATGCACGTACTGTATGCCAGCCGAATTATTCGGACCGGATTATCCATTTTTACAAAAGACGGAATTGCTCTCCTTCGAGGAGCTTGAGCGGCTTGCGAAGCTGTTTGTCGGCCGCTTCGGCGTTGAAAAAATCAGGCTGACGGGCGGAGAGCCGCTCATGAGAAAAGATATGCCTGAATTGATCAAAAAACTTGCGCGCATCCCCGGACTTAAAGATATCGCGATGACGACAAACGGCTCTCTGCTTCCCGTGTATGCGGAAAAACTGAAGCAGGCGGGGCTGCATCGCGTGACAGTCAGCCTCGATTCTTTAGAGGATGAGCGGTTTAAGGCCATTAACGGCCGCGGGGTTTCGGTGAACAAGGTGCTTGAGGGCATTGAGGCGGCAAAATCGGCCGGACTCGGTGTGAAAATCAACATGGTTGTTCAAAAGGGCGTCAATGAAAAAGATATCCTGCCGATGGCCCGCTATTTTAAAGAAAAGGGTCATATTCTCCGGTTTATTGAATTTATGGATGTCGGCAATACGAATCAATGGAATAAAAAAGACGTGATCACGAAGGCCGAGATTATTGATCTGATCAACCAGCACATGCCGACGGAGCCGATAGAAGCGAATTATAAAGGAGAGGTCGCTTCCAGGTTCCGCTATCTTGACGGTTCCGGCGAAATCGGCGTAATTTCCTCCGTCTCGGATGCATTCTGCGCCTCCTGCAACAGAGCGCGCCTGTCGGCGAGAGGCGAGCTGTTTACGTGCCTGTTTGCGTCAAGCGGCTATGATGTTCGGAAGCTCGTGCGCGGCGGTCTGACCGATGACGAATTGACGGAATCCATCGCTTCTGTCTGGAGAAATCGCACGGATCAGTATTCAATTGACCGCGCGCTTTCTAAAACGGATGGGAAAAAGAAAGTGGAGATGTCTTATATAGGCGGATGAAGAAAAGCTTGCCCGGACAAGGGCAGGCTTTTTTATTCACAATATGAGAGCGGTCTGTTCAAAAAATACCGGTAACAGCCGAAATATATGATAGGAATTTTGATGCAGGACAATCAAGTTATGCAATTCCAAAGCCATACAATATGTTAAAATATAACCAATAGAAATTAGAAAAGGTTGTGAAAGGGGCATGACCGCATACGAGATTCCGTCATCTCAAGTTGGAGTTAAGATCAACAAATGGTACAAGCACATTTTAGCGTTTCAAGCGGCTGATGCCATAAAGCTGAAAGAGGAAATTGATGAGGATATACAACGTATGGAGGAAGACCAGCTGCTGCTGTTATATTATCAGCTGATCAGCTACCGCCATCATATTATGCTTGATTACGTCAAGCCGGAATGCACCGAACAATCACAGATTCAGTACAGCGAGCTGCAAAAGACGATCGAAAGCACGGACAGCATATCGGGACTGTCTGAGTATTATTTCCATTTGTTCAGAGGGATGTATGAATTCGATCACAATAACTATGTTGCGGCTATTTCTTTTTACCGGAAAGCGGAAAAACTCCTTTCATTTGTCGAGGATGATATAGAGAGGGCGGAATTCCATTTCAAGATGTCTGAAGTGTTTTATGTCATGAAGCAGACTCATTTTTCCATGAATCACGGGATTCAGGCGCTGGATACGTATATGAAACACGATTTCTACAGAGTGCGGAGAATTCAATGCCATTTCGTCATCTCAGGAAACTACATCGACTGCAAAAACTACGACAAAGCGCTTGAGCATTTAGACGAAGCCCTCCGCCTTTCTTTGCTTGAAGGACAGCCCCGCCTGATCGGGTCTTCGCTTTACAATCTGGGGAATTGTTATTCTGAAAAGCGCGATCTGGATGAAGCGGCCCGGTACTTTAGAAAAGCGGTTCCCGTTTTTGAAGAGCATCAGCTTGAACAGCTTCCGAAGGCGCTGTTCAGCTTAACGCACACCCTTTTCAGGCTGCATGATGACCAAGCGGCCCTTACCTATTATGAAAGAGGGGTCATGATCGCGAAAGAACGGGGCGACCGATTCAGTTTAGAGAAGTATAAGTTTTTACAAGCGCTTTATTTGGAGTCACTCAATATGGATTTAATCCATGAAGTGTTTGACTATATGAATGAAAAATCGCTGTATGTGTATATTGAAGATTTCGCCTTGGAGGCCGCCATTTACACAAGCGGAGATGGGCAATATAAAGAAGCGGCGTATTTTTATGAAAAAGCGATTCGCATGAGAGAAAACATTCAAAAAGAACAGTGTTTATACGATATATAATTTTCTTAACCATCTGATCAGCAGATGGTTATTTTTTTATGCACATCATAACGTTTGACCATAGAAAAAAACGGAAAAATCGCAAAAGAGAGAAAAAAGTGCGATGGGAAGGAGGGATTTGTTGTTCGGATTCAATGATATGATAAAGTTTTTCGTATCATTTCTCATCATTCTGCCGATGGTGTCTGTCATCCATGTGTCGGGACACAGCTTTATGGCCATGCTGTTCGGAGGCAAGGCATCATTGGATATCGGAATGGGGAAACGTCTTTTAAAAGTAGGGCCGATTCAGGTTCGGCGTATCTACTTCATAGATTCTTTCTGCAAGTTCGGCGAATTGCGGATAGATAACCGCCTGACGAGCGCGCTCGTCTATTCCGGAGGCTGTCTGTTTAATCTCGCTTCTATCTTTTTAATAAATCTGCTGATCATAAAAGATGTCCTCGAGCCAAACTTATTTTTTTACCAATTTGTCTATTTTTCAACTTATTATGTTTTCTTTGCCCTTCTGCCGGTGCAATACGGGGATAATAAGCTGTCAGACGGATTGGCCGTTTACAAAGTGCTCCGCTACGGGGAACGCTGTGAAATCAATAATTGAGAGTTTACATGTTTGTGTTCAGGCTGAAAGGGAAGAAAACAAGTACACATAACAAAAAAGGAGCTGAAGAGATCATGAGTCAAGATAACGGTTTAAAAGACAAAGTAAAAGGCGGCATGAACAAAGTGAAAGGGGAAGCAAAGGACAAAGCAGGCGACATGGCAGACAAGTCCGACTTAAAAGCGGAAGGTAAAAAAGACAAAGCGAAAGGCAGCCTGCAAAAGGGTGTCGGTAAAACGAAAGATAAACTCAGTGATGATTAATTTGATAGTGAAACACAGCAAAAGCCCAAAATATTTTGGGCTTTTTGTTATGAGAAATGACAAAAATTCCAGTTCATTTGGTTAATATTTACTAAATTTTTAAATATTCTATAAATTCACCGGTAATTTCTTTATAATATTCACATAGAATGTAACCTTTCTTCACATTTAATTAAACGTTTGTTGAAGAAAAAAATCAGAAATCGGTAATTTCTGCAAAAGGAATCGGGCCGTTCACCGTCGAATAACTTTTATCACTTAACATTTCATGAGGTGAAGGGGGTGACGGCCGCCTGCATCGTTTCGTATGACCATACGGATTGTGTTTGACTATCACTGAGGGGGAATACAGATGAAACTGACACCGGTTGAACAAGAAAAATTGCTTATTTTTACGGCGGGAGAGCTCGCTAAGCAGCGGAAGGCGCGCGGCGTTCTGCTGAATTATCCCGAAGCCGCCGCATATTTGACCTGTTATCTGATGGAAGGCGCGAGAGACGGAAAAAGCGTTGCTGAGCTGATGGAATCCGGCCGCAATGTATTGACGGAAAAAGACGTTATGGAAGGCGTTGCGGAAATGCTGGACAGCATTCAGGTGGAAGCGACGTTCCCGGACGGGGTTAAGCTTGTCACCGTTCATCAGCCGATCAAAGCGGAGGTGAAGTCATGAAGCCGGGAGCGATTCAAGTCGCAAAGGGGACCATCACCATTAACGAAGGCCGGAAGACGCTGGAGGTGTCAGTCACCAATAACGGAACACGGTCAGTGCAGGTAGGATCGCATTTTCATTTTGCCGAAGCCAACGGCGCCCTTTCCTTCAATCGGGACAAAGCAATCGGCATGCGCCTTGATATCCCGTCAGGCACTTCTGTCCGTTTTGAACCGGGAGAAGAGAAAACCGTCACGCTCGTGGAAATCGGAGGGCGAAAAACGGTCAGAGGTCTCAACGGCATGGCCGATACGTATATGGATGAGCGGGGAAAAGAGAAGACGCTGTCAAATCTTAAAAAAGCCGGATGGATGGAGGAGGCGATCCGATGAAAATGTCACGTGAGCAATACGCAGAACTGTTCGGACCGACAACGGGAGACAAAGTCAGACTCGGAGATACGGATTTATGGATTGAAGTCGAAAAAGATTTCACGAATTACGGTGAAGAAATGATTTTCGGCGGGGGGAAAACAATCCGGGACGGCATGGGGCAGAACGGGCGTATCACCGGGAAAGACGGAGCGCTTGATCTGGTCATTACAAACGCCGTTATCCTGGATTATACCGGAATCGTCAAGGCGGATATCGGGGTGAAGGACGGACGGATTGTCGGCGTCGGGAAAAGCGGCAACCCGGATATTATGGATGGGGTGGACCCGCACATGATTATCGGTGCCGGAACAGAAGTCATTTCCGGTGAAGGGAAAATCGTAACGGCCGGCGGGGTGGATACGCATATCCACTTTATCTGCCCGCAGCAGATGGAAGTCGCGCTTTCTTCAGGCGTGACCACGCTTCTCGGCGGCGGAACGGGTCCTGCGACGGGAAGTAAAGCGACGACTTGTACATCCGGTGCATGGTACATGTCGAGAATGCTGGAAGCGGCCGAGGAGTTTCCGATCAACGTCGGTTTCTTAGGAAAAGGGAATGCATCCGATAAAGCGCCGCTGATCGAGCAGGTGGAAGCAGGCGCGATCGGCCTGAAGCTGCATGAAGATTGGGGATCAACGCCAAGCGCCATTAAAGCTTGCATGGAAGTCGCGGATGAGGCGGACATTCAGGTGGCGATCCACACAGACACGATTAATGAAGCGGGCTTTTTAGAAAATACGCTTGATGCGATCGGCGACCGGGTTATCCATACATATCACATAGAGGGAGCCGGCGGAGGCCACGCACCGGATATTATGAAACTCGCATCTTACGCCAATATCCTGCCGTCCTCTACGACGCCGACGATTCCATATACCGTCAACACGATGGACGAGCATCTTGATATGATGATGGTCTGCCATCATTTAGATTCAAAAGTGCCTGAAGACGTGGCGTTCAGCCATTCACGCATCAGAGCGGCCACCATTGCGGCGGAGGATATTCTGCACGATATCGGCGCGATCAGCATGACGTCATCTGACTCGCAGGCGATGGGCAGGGTGGGAGAAGTGATTATCCGGACATGGCAGGTGGCCGATAAAATGAAAAAACAGCGCGGCGCTCTATCAGGAGAAAACGGCAATGACAATGTGCGCGCCAAACGCTATATCGCCAAATACACGATAAACCCGGCCGTCACTCACGGCCTGAGCCATGAAGTCGGTTCCGTTGAAAAAGGGAAGCTCGCCGACCTCGTACTATGGGACCCGGTTTTCTTCGGCGTCAAACCTGAACTTGTGCTCAAAGGCGGCATGATCGCCCGCGCCCAAATGGGAGATCCGAATGCTTCCATTCCGACGCCTGAGCCCGTGTTTATGCGGCAGATGTACGCATCATACGGTAAAGCAAACCGAAATACCTCTATTACATTTATGTCCCAGGCCGGTATCGCAAACGGTGTGCCGGAAAAGCTCGGCCTTGAAAAAATGATTTCTCCCGTACGGAATATCCGTAAGCTGAGTAAGCTCGACATGAAGCTGAATGACGCGATGCCGAATATACAAGTCGATCCGAAAACCTATCAGGTGTTCGCCGACGGAGAAGAGCTGGCATGCCAGCCCGTCAGCTATGTTCCGCTCGGACAGCGTTATTTCTTATTTTAATCCCTCTCCGGCCGGTTTCCCGCCGGCCTGTTTACACCTCTATTGCCAACTTGATTTCATCCTGCCGCCCGTTTTAGTGTATATTAGTAGTTGACAAACAAATGAAATGTAACTATTGTGGTTACAACGGTGGTGAAAAACATGATTAACAGCCGTCTTGCTGTGGCCATTCACATTCTATCGCTGATCTCAACGGATGAACGGGCGTCATCGGACATGATTGCGGGCAGCGTAAACACCAATCCCGTCGTCGTGCGGAGAACGATCAGCCAGCTGAAAAAAGCGGGTATTCTGACATCCCGGGCGGGTGTTCCGGGAGCCAGCCTGAAAAAAGATCCGTCGGAGATCACCCTCTTAGAGGTTTACAGGGCGGTGCAGAATAGGGAAGAGCTTTTTGCGGTTCACGACAATCCGAACCCCGACTGTCCGGTCGGCAAAAATATTCAGCGCGCGCTCGATGAGACGTTCGGAAGCGTACAGCGGGCAATGGAGAATGAACTTGCGAGCAAGTCCCTTTATGATGTAATGAATCATCTCTTTTGTTAAAAAGAGATGGGTTCATGCCGCTAGCGGTGTAACAAAAATGGTTACAAGGGATAATGAGGAAATCACGGTTTTGGCTCCATATTCGGACACGCCTGGATGCGGGATTGCGATCTGTTTAATGAACTAAAGGAGGTGGTAACCGGGATATTTTTATTTTGCTTAAGGCTTATGTGAAGGTGTCTGTTGTAAGCGGGTTACCGAAAAATGACGGCACTCTTATTTTAATACGCGAAAACTGATGGAGAATATCCTGCCTCCGGTAATGCCAAAACCGTTCGCCTCTTAACAATCATTATAAAATTTCTCAAGGAACGATCAGCAGCCCGTTAGCTGCCCCTAATTAAAGATGAGCTGTTACCACACTGTTACATTAGAACTTCCGCTGCTTTTATATCCTTCTGTCGCTAAGACTTGGTAAGACCAATTACTGCCCAGATTCATTCCATGGCTCTTCCATGCGTTAACATGATTGCTGAAAGTGATTGCAGCGTTGCTTCCAGTCGGCCTCTTCGACTGGCGAACACTCCAGTACTGCGTAAAAGTAGTGTTATCGCCATCAATGGAAGGTGCGTTATAACGTGTCGTTGTATATATGTCATATGTACCTCCATCACTCTTTACAGTACCTTTATACGTTCCGGTAGGTCTGTAAGTACCCCATGAATCCACTACATAATATTCGATGAGAGGTGCTCTCGTCCAGCCATATAAAGTCAAATATCCATTGCCATTCGGCGCCCAGACTCCGGCATTATAGTTTATTGTTCTAAATGGCGAGCCTGTAGTCCAGCCTTTACCAACAACGAAATTTCCGGTATTAGACCAATTAACACTGTAATTCCCGCCAGATCCATTGACTGCGTTGACTGTTCCGCCCCCATCAGTCCAATTTTGCCAGTAATCTGTGCCAGCTGCAGAAGCGGTTGCCGAAAACATGCTGATACTCATGAAAGCTGCCGTTAATCCAACTAAGAATTTCTTTTTAAACTTAAACATATGTTACCTCCTATACTATTTTTTCTGACTTTGACATGAGGCAGCACTCGTAAATATTTAAAACAATTACGAACGCCAACGCTTTTGATCGTTCCTTTCAATATAATAGCATGAATACATGAGTGAATATTAAGAACAATTGTAAATTAATTACAAAGACCCAAAAAACTGTATGATAAGCGGTCTTGTTCCACCATGGCTTTTATCCTTATTTTGCAGAATCACAATTCTTGCTTCTAAACCTGATCAGGAACAGTCGAACAATTGAGTGATTTCAGCTGAAACTCTGAGGAAAAGCTTTTTTGATGTGACGGCGACACGTCTGGCTGAAGCCGGAATGTCTGAAAGAATATCTGCAGACAGCGTCTCAGCTGCGCTATTATGCCATCGCCGTATTGGCAAATCCAAAGCAGAAAAACTTTCCCGTTGTCGAAGAAGCGGAATAAGAAAAAATCCCGGGCGGATGCGCCGGGATTTTCTTTTTAATATGTATTGGCATCAATATTATTAAACGCGTCGTCCACGATGCCGAGCGTCATGAGGATAACGAAAAGAACGATGCCGAGAACGGACAAGCCGACCGTCACAATCAGGTAGATCCCCTGCATTTTCACGAACTTTGCATAATTCTCCAGCATATGTTCCTCTGTCAGTTCATTGAACTGCTCCGCCATCTGTCCCGCTTCATTTGCCGAGCGCATCAGAAAAATGCCGGCAATGATCTGCAAAACGCCGGGAATGGCTCCGATTAAAAAGAAAAACGCGCCTGACAGCGCCGCAAACGCACCCACGATAATAAATAAAATACCTGTCGCTTTTCCCCATTTCGAAATAGAAATAAGCGAGCGATTCACTGATTCAGGTTTCAAACTATGGCACTCCTTTACAAAAAAATACTCACTTTTCATTTATACACTATTCGGTCATTCTTTTGAATATAAAATGTGTTTTTTCATGCCGTGTCCGTTTTTGTATCAGAAAATTCCCGAGAAACACCCCGGGAATTACAAAATCGGCGAAAGAAGTCTTGAAATCGATTCTTTAATGCGGATCCGCAGCGAACGCTCCTGATATTCTTCATACGTATATTTTCTGGAGACGAGCAGATCTTCTTTAAATGAGGAAATGAGTTTTTTCGCGATGGTGACGTCATAAATAAAGGCGTTGACTTCAAAATTAAGTCTGAAGCTTCTGACGTCGATATTCGCCGTACCGACGGAAGCCGTCTCATCATCGACGACAATCGTTTTTGCATGAATAAAGCCGTTATCGTAAATGTAGACTGAGGCTCCGGCTTTTAAAAGATCGCCGATGTAAGATAAAGTCGCCCAGTAAACGAAAGCGTGATCCGGCTTGTTCGGAATCATGATTTTGACGTCGATGCCTGACAGACAGGCGATCCTGAGGGCATCTAAAAGACTTGAGTCAGGAATAAAGTAAGGCGTCTGAATCAGGATCGACCGTTTGGCCGTTGAGATCATCTTGATATAGCCGTTTTTAATTTGTTCCCATTCTGAGTCCGGTCCGCTCGTGACAATCTGCATCCCGACATTGCCCTTCGGCTCGCATTCCGGAAAATGATTCGGAACGTATGTGAGCGTATGATGATGGGAGGCTTGGTTCCAATCGAGGATAAACCGTGTCTGAATGGCGTGTACCGCCGTGCCTTGAAGCCTGAGGTGCGTATCGCGCCAGTAGCCGAATTTCGGATTCAGGCCGAGATATTCATCTCCGACGTTAAAGCCGCCGACATAGCCGGTTTCGCCGTCAATGATGACGAGCTTGCGGTGATTCCGATAATTGAGCCGCAAATTAATCGGACGAAGCCTGGAAGGAAAAAAGACTTCCACATGGCCGCCGGCGTCCCGCAGCGGTTTGAAGAATTTTTTTCTGAGTGATCTTGAACCGAGTTCATCATATAACACTCTGACTTTTACGCCTTCCCGTGCTTTTTTTACTAAGGCATCGCGCAATTTTTTTCCCAGTTCATCACCTTTATAAATATAGTATTGAAGGTGAATGTGATCTTTTGCGTTGGAAATGTCCTTCATTAAGCGTTTGAACTTATCGCGCCCGTCCGTCAAAATCTCCACCGAATTATCCTCTGTAAAGACTGCGTGGTTGTTCATGACAAGCATATAGATGAGGTCTTTATTATCCACAGTCGCTCTGTTGTTAAATTGGAATTGCCTCGACTTCAGATCTTTCAGCTGAGACTTCAGCAGCTTTTCAATCCCGATTTTTTTACGGTCCTCCCATTGGAACAGATGCTTGCGTCTCAGGTTATGGCCGAATAACAGGTATAAAATAAACCCTAAAATGGGAATAAAAAAAAGAACCAAAAGCCAAGCCCATGAAGCGCTGGCATCGCGTCTTTCTTTGAAAATCATGATGACGGCCAAAAGTATATTTAAAACGAAAAAAAATCCGAATAAAATAAATGAAATGCTCACTTTGCAACCCCGCTATATCATATTTATCAAGACTGTGCCCATTAGTATTCCGACAAGTGCAGCAATCTGATTCCCATTTCAAATTATAACATTGACATTTTGAAAGAATAAAGAGCCGGAATCAAAGATGAATGCAGTTTTCTTTCAAAGAAAGTTCCGGGTGCGGTAAAATATGCATATATGAAAAAGAAGACAAAAATGACAGCAAAGGGGAGAGGGCATGAAGCTGGAGCATGCGGAACAATTGCCGGGATTCATAAAAAAAGAAATTCAGAAAATACAAATCGCCATTGCGCCGCTGATGAAAAAAAGCATCATTTACCGTTTTCTTGCTTTCCCGCTCGCCGCTTTTAGTCTGTTTCATCTGGCATCGCTTTTGATTCAGGCCCCTTCCGGGAGAGGAGCTCTCGTGTCGGCCGGCATTTTTGCCCTCCTGGCGGCCTTGGGTCTTGCATTGTTTAAGGAAGCCGGCTATCAGCGGAAACAGGTGCAAAAAACGATCCGCCTTTATATGCTGAACAGAATCAGAAAAAGCGATATTCTGTCCGAAGAACGGAAAAGCGCCTATACCCGGCTGATTGCCGAGGAGCCGTCTGCGATGAAGAGCTTTATTGAATTTTTAACGGAAGAAGACCGGAAAAAAGAAATGCTTTATTAAAAAAGAGCTGACGCGCGATCAGCTCTTTTTGTCATTCAAACACCGGGTCGTTCTCATAGTAATATGAATCAGGCGTGTCATACGTATCAGTGCTGTGATAAGCGATAATTCCGATGACAGCGAAGATGACGACTAAAATAAAAGCGAGAATGCCCAATACCACACTGGAAGCCGCGTAAAAAAACTGCATTTTGATAAATGACGCGTAATGTGCAAGCATATTTTCTTCCGCGTTTTCTTCTAGTCCTTCCTGAAGGGCGGCCGCCGCTTTTGCCGAGCGCATCAGCATGACGCCGGAAATGATGAGCAGAACCCCCGGAATGGCTCCGAGCAGCGTCACAATGGCTGACAGAGCGGAAAGAGAGCCCGTGATGATCAGAAACACGGCAGTGATCTTTCCCCATTTGGCGATGTCGGCAAGGGAACGGGCTTTTTTATTGAGCGGCTGGTTTTCGTCTTTGTCTTTATCTATGGTGATCATGACAGTTCTCTCCCTAAAATGTTCAAGTCATATCGTTTTCCGTCCATTTCGGCGATACCCGGGAATACGCCCCATTCGGTAAAACCGAATTTTTCAAACAGCTTAATGCTCGGCACATTATGTCCGAAGATAAAAGCCATCAGGCTGCGGATGCCGATTGCCGGAGCGAGTGCCAGGGCTTCTTTCAGCAGAAAGCTTCCTGCTCCTTTGCCGCGGCAATCCTGATGCAGATAGATGCTGATCTCCGCCGTTTTGTCATAGGCCGGACGGCCGTAAAACGTTTCAAAGCTGATCCAGGCCGCCACTTTGCCGGTTTCATCTTCCGCGACCATCAGCGGGCGCCGGTCCGTGTGCCGCAGAAACCAATCCATCCGGTCTGCGGGCGTTACTTCTTCCGTATCAGCCGTTACCATTCGTGAGGCAATCGTCGAGTTGTAAATGGCCACCACCGCATCTAAATCCTCCAATACGGCTTTGCGCAGGGTCAAATTCATATTCCGGGATCTCCCTTCACATTTCATTACATAAATAAGTGCAATCTGCACATACTATTTCCAAAAAAGTTTTTTATGGATGTGTATATATTTTCAGAAAAGTGTTCAGAATGTTGCTGAGGTGATGAACAAATGAGAGAGGAAGAAAAGAAAACTTCTCAAGTCAAAAAACTTCAGCGGTTTTTTCGCAAACGCTGGATATTCCCTGCAATCTACTTAGTCAGTGCGGCCGTCATTTTAACAGCTGTCCTTTGGTATCAATCCGTTTCGAATGATGTGAAGGACAATCTGACGAACAACGGCGGAAACTCCGCGTATGACAGCGGCAAAGACGATGCCGTCGAAGTAGGCAAGTCAATGGAAAACGTCGCAATGCCGGCTGCTCATTCTGAAAATGTTTCTGTTGTGAAAAAGTTTTATGAAACTGATGCCGCAAAAAAAGAGAAAGAAGCAGCACTTGTTAACTATAATAACACGTACAGCCTCAGTAAAGGAATTGACTTAGCTGAGAAAGACGGAAAATCATTTGATGTTTCTGCTTCTCTGAGCGGTACGGTTGTTAAAGCTGCTAAAGACCCGGTACTGGGGTATGTGGTTGAAATTGAACACTCAGACGGCCTGTCTACTGTCTATCAGTCTTTATCTGAAGTCAGCGTGGATCAGGGCGACAAAGTAAAGCAGAACCAGGTCATCGGTAAATCCGGAAAAAACCTTTACAGTGAAGAAAGCGGAAATCACGTGCACTTTGAAATCCGCAAGGACGGCGTAGCGATGAACCCGCTCAATTTTATGGACAAGCCGGTAACATCTATTGAAAAAGCGGCGGCTGAAGAGAAAAACGCTTTGACAGAAGAAACGGAAGGGTCAATTCAGCAGTCTTCCGAGAAAAAAGATGTGACGCCTAAAAAAGAAACCGAAGAAAAACCGGGTGACAAAGATGACGGCACAAAAGACAAGACAGATGGTAAAGATGACGGCTCAATGAAAGATTCGGGCAAGTAATCTTGATCCCAAAGCGCCTATCAGCTCTGATAGGCGCTTTTCATATTGCCGCATGTGCCTTTATACTAGTAGAAAACGAAGGAGATGCTGAATGAATAAATGTCTGGCGGCCGGGTGGCTCGTCTTTGTTTTCGTTTCTGCTTTGACTGAAAGCTTTCACGATATGGTTGTGTCGCAGACGGTGTCCTTCCGTTTCACGCCCCATCCGGATGTGTCCGGTTTCTTTGTGTTCGATATGGCGGAGCTCGCAATACCGGAAGCGGCGATTCAAAAGCTCGGGCACGCGTTTTCATTTTTTGTGCTCGCCTATTTGTTTTTCAGAGAGAGCAGGCGCATGAAGAGGGCGGTGCTGTATGCATTGGCCGCCGCTTTCCTGACAGAAATCGTCCAGCTCTTTTTCGGCAGAAACGGATGCCTCCGCGATGTGCTGATTGACAGTCTCGGCATTGCCGCATTCTGTGCTTTACAAAGGAAAAAGCATACAGCCAAACATACAAAAACCGGCAGTCTGTGACAGACGCCGGCTTTTTTTATATATTATGGTTTGTCGATTTGTTTTTATGAACGATACTTTCATAGATTCGCACGATCAGATCGACAATCGGACGAAGCACATTTGAAAATCTGAACAGCAGGAATCCGACAATGAGGGAAACGATAATGCTTCCGAGCACATCGATCGGATAGTGGTGGCCGACCCAAATTCTTGAGAAGCCGGTCAAAAGGCCGAAAATCACAAGCGGCCAGCCGAGTTTTTTGTTGCGGAACAGAATCGCAATTGAAATCGCCAAAGCGCCTGTCGTATGGTCACTCGGAAATGAAGCATCCGCGGCATGAGGGATCAGTGTATGAACCGTATGCTCGACAAAGGGGCGCGGCTCGATATAGATCTTCGTGATGAGGTAGTTGACGATAAGCGCCGCAACACCCGTGAAGCCCGCGTACAGGGCGTTTTGTCTGCCTTTTGTGCTTCCGAACAGCCACATGGCAAGCAGGAAAAGGGCGTAGGCGTAAATGGCGTATTCCGTTATAAATACCATGATAGAGTCGAGAATGGCGCTATGGTGCGACAAACCATTGATCGCTTTAAACAGTTCGTAATTCACAAATATCACCTTTTATCTTTATTTTATATGAACAGTGTAATGCTTTTTTCTATGAGACACAATTGGTATTAAAAATAATCATAAAAAAGTAAACAGAATGAAACGTGACTGTATTACTGTGCGTCAAGTATGCGGGAAAAGAATAGCCGAAGGAGTTTTGTCCGTTGCTGAAACGTTTGAAAAATGCCGATCTGCCGCTTGTGTTTGTCATTATGCTGCTTTGCGGATTCGGCTTGTTAATGGTGTACAGCGCCAGTGATGTGATGGGGTCTCAGCGGTACGGAGATCCATCCTATTTCTTCCATAAACAAAGTACCTCTTTACTGATCGGATTATGCTTATTTCTATTTGCCGCCTGTCTGCCGTATAAGCGGTATGCGCGGCTTGTACCGCTGTTTGTGGTCGGTTCGCTGGTATTGCTGCTGCTCGTATTGATACCGGGAATCGGGCTGGAGCGGAATTTTTCCCGCAGGTGGCTGGGAGCGGGCCCGGTTGTCGTACAGCCGTCTGAATTGGCGAAGATCGCGATGATTTTGTATTTCGCTTCGATTTATACGAAAAAGCAGCCGTACATTCATCAATTTGTGAAAGGGGTTCTGCCGCCTTTAGTGATTTTGGGGACCGCTTTTCTGCTGACATTGGCGGAGCCTGATTTAGGGACGGCTTCCTTAATCCTGGCGGCGTGCGGGTCGATTTTATTATGTGCCGGCTTGAAAAAGCGCCATCTGTTCGTGCTCGGCGCGACGGCGGTGTCCGGGGTTGTTTATCTCGCATTTTCCGCTTCCTATCGTGTGAAGCGCCTCGTTTCCTTTACCAATCCGTTTGGTGACACGAACGGGGACGGCTATCAGCTGATTCAATCCTATTTTGCTATTTCCGGAGGCGGGTTTTTCGGAAGAGGGCTTGGAAACAGTGTTGAAAAAATGAACTATCTGCCTGAGGCGCATACTGATTTCATTATGGCCGTGATCAGCGAAGAGCTGGGGATATTCGGTGTTCTGATCGTTTTGGGATTATATTTTGCGTTAATGCTTCTCGGCGTAAAAACGGCCGTGCGGGCTGATGACCCGTTCGGGAAGCTTCTTGCCATCGGAATTACGTTTCAATTAATGTTTCAGGTTGTATTGAATTTGGGAGCGATGAGCGGACTCCTCCCGGTTACGGGTGTGCCGCTTCCGTTTATCAGCTACGGCGGTTCTTCATTGATTATGACGCTGTTTTTGTGCGGCATACTGGTCAATATCAGTACATATGCGAAAAAACAACCCGTACGGCATAAGCGGCCTGTCCCGCATGAAAAAAAGGTTTCTTCTTTTTAATGGAGTCCGAAAAAAAAAACGCCCGGGATATGCTGTCTCCGGGCGTTCTGTCTGTTTATAAAGCTTCTGGTCCTTCTTCTCCTGTGCGGATATTAATCGTGTTTCCGATTTCATAGACGAATATTTTTCCGTCTCCGGGCTCTCCCGTTTTCAGCACTTTTTTCGCCGTTTCCACGACTTGATCAACGGGAACCTTGCTGACAACGATTTCCACTTTCAGCCGTTCATATACATTGCTTTCAATTTTGACTCCGCGGTACAGTTCGGTGTGGGCTTTTTGAAGGCCGCAGCCGTGTACGTTGGAGAAGGTCAGCGATGTGACTCCGATTTTACCGAGTTCCTGTTTCAATGTTTCAAACTTAGCCGGACGCGTAACGATTTCTACCTTGAACATTTGACCGCTCATCTAAGCCACTCCTCACTTTATAAGTCCTGATATGCTTTTTCCCCGTGCATCGTTAAATCAAGCCCGAGTGACTCTTCTTCTTCACTGGCGCGCAGGGGAATGAACAGACCTACAATTTTAATGATAACGAAAGTGACAATAAATACAAATACATAGGTTGCCGCAATGGCCGCAATCTGCTTCCAGAGCAGTCCCGGATCGCCGTAAAACAGCCCGTTTGCCCCGCCGTCATTGACGGAAGTGGTGGCGAATAAACCCGTCGCGATGCCGCCCCATGTCCCGCCGATCCCATGCAGCCCGAAAGCGTCAAGCGCATCATCATAACCGAAAGTCTTTTTGAGCCAATAAACGCCCCAAAAGCAGACAAGCCCGCCGATGAAACCGATTACGATGGAAGAGAACGGCGTAACGAACCCGGCAGCCGGCGTAATGGCGACAAGCCCGGCGATAGCGCCTGATACAGCACCCAGCATGGTCGGTTTTTTGTTCAGCATCCATTCGATTAAAATCCAGCCGATAATTCCGGCTGCAGCCGCGGTGTTTGTGTTAATGAAAGCAAACATCGCGATACTGTCAAGCGTCAGGGCGCTGCCGACATTGAAGCCGAACCATCCGAACCAGATGAGCGCTCCGCCCAAGAACGTGTAAATTAAGTTGTGAGGGGAAGCCGCCGTGCCGTCTTTGCGTTTCCCGAGCACAATCGCCAGCACAAGCCCGGCGACCCCGGAAGAAATGTGGACGACGTTTCCGCCTGCGAAGTCAAGAGCGCCCATTTGGCCGATCCAGCCGCCGCCCCATACCCAGTGCGCAACGGGGGTATATACGAGGGAAGCCCACAAAAAGGAAAATACAAGAAAAGCACTGAATCTCATGCGTTCAGCAAATGCTCCGGAAATAATGGCCGTCGTCAGTACGGCAAACGTCATTTGGAACATCATGAACAAGGAATGCGGGATCGTATCACTGTAACTTCCGGGTTCAAAGCCGACCCCCTTCAGCCCCGCCCATTCAATCCCGCCAAGCCATGTATTGCCGGGGGCAAAAGCGAGTGAATATCCGTACAAAACCCAAACGACGGATACGATGGCGAGAGAAGAAAAACTATGCATCGCCGTGCTGAGCACGTTTTTGCTTTTTACCATTCCGCCGTAAAACAAAGCCAGCCCGGGGGTCATCAGCCACACGAGTAAAGCGCAAAAGAACATAAATACTGTATCGCCCATCTGCATGTTGTATTCCTCCGTCTCATTCAGAATGTAATTGTGATTAATTCATTATTATAGAGAAAAAAGAACGATAAAACATTTTCATGTAAGGTTATCTAACATGGTTTTTTGCGTTCATAATGTTGCTTTTTCAAATGGGTGTCGTGCGACTTTATATCCATAAAAATAGCGCCGGAGCACGGCGGAAGAAATCCTGTCCGGGAAAGAGTAAAATAAACGGGGTGAGAAACACTAACTGCATCAGGAGGAATCATTATGACAACATCATTAAATCTGCAATTTGAAAAAACGGCTTTGGTTCTTATTGATTTACAAAAAGGCATTGTGCCGATTGATAAAAGCGGTACCGTTGTGCCGAACGCGAAAAAATTAATTGATGTGTTCCGGGAAAAAGGCGGATTTATCAGCTTTGTGAACGTGGATTTTCATGACGGAGCGGATGCGCTGAAGCCGCTGACGGATGAAGAGGCGGCGGGCCATTCGGCTCCGCCGGCGGATTGGGCTGAATTTGTGCCTGACATCGGAGTGAAAGAAAACGATTATACGGTAACAAAACGGCAGTGGGGCGCGTTTTTCGGCACGGACCTGGATCTTCAGCTCAGAAGACGGGGAATCGACACGATCGTGTTATGCGGGATTGCGACAAACATCGGTGTGGAAAGCACGGCGCGGGAAGCTTTTCAGCTCGGGTATCAGCAAGTTTTCGTAACTGACGCGATGGCGACATTCAGCGATGAACAGCACGAAGCGACACTCAAGTTTATCTTCCCGAAAATCGGCAGAAGCCGGACGACGGAAGAATTTATCGCACAGACAAAATGACAATCTCCAAAAAAAGCCGCGTCCTGTTCTTGACGGCCGTGGCTTCGGGGACGATGCTGAACCCATTGAACTCGTCGATGATTTCTCTTGCGCTTCACAGTATTCAGCATGAATTTCACCTGTCGTTTACAACGGTGTCCTGGCTGATATCGTCCTTTTATCTTGCCAGTGCGGTGGCGCAGCCTGTTACCGGGAAGCTCGGTGATATGCTCGGCAGGAAGAAGCTGTTTTTGATCGGGCTTCTGCTTGTTGCCGTCTCGGCGGTCGGCGCGCCGTTTGCGCCGACTTTCATGACTTTGCTGATCATGCGGCTTTTTCAATCGATCGGTAGCAGTGCGATATATCCGTCCGGCGTCGGATTGATCCGTTCAAATATACGGGAGAAGCAGGCTTCGGCGCTGGCCGTCCTGTCAATCTTTGCATCAGCCATGACGGCGCTCGGTCCGACTCTCGGCGGTTTTCTGATCGTTTGGGGAGGGTGGCCGGCGATCTTTTTCGTCAATCTGCCGTTTATCATTCTCAGCTTTTTTCTCGGAATGTATATGTTTCCGAAAGATGAAAAACGCGAGATCGGCGGCTTGAAAGGCGTGCTCCGCCAGCTTGATACGATCGGGATACTCCTGTTTGCCGGGGCGATTATCCTTCTCCTGTCGTTTTTATTGTCCTTCAGTACGAAGCCTCATTATACAGAAGGTGTATTCGGGCTTTTGTTTGTCGGGCTGTTTATCTGGCGCGAGCTGAAAACAGAGAAGCCGTTTATTGATGTCAGGCTGTTTAAAACGCATCGGAAACTATCGTCGGTGTATATTCAATTTATTTTGCTGAATATATTCTTTTACTGCATCTTTTTCGGGCTTCCGAGCTATTTTCAGGATGAAATGCATTTGTCCGTTCAGACAAGCGGATTGATTATGCTGTTTATGTCGGGCATGAGTATTCTGGTGTCGCCTCTGACCGGAAAATGGATAGATAAGAAAGGGCTTCTTCAGCCGATTGTTGCCGGAACCTGCCTGACCGCGATCGGGGCGGTGCTGTTAACGTTTTTCTTTCTTCAGGCGCCTATGATAGGAAAAGGGCTGATCCTGTCCGTGCTGGGTGTCGGCTACGGCTTCGGAAATGTCACGTTTCAGGCGGCCATGCTGAAAACGAGCCCCGCCGACATGGTCGGAACAACGTCCGGCCTGTTTCAGACCTGCCGGTATCTCGGTTCGATTTTGTCTTCTGTCATTTTGGGCATTCTTTTCGGAAAAGAAATTACCGCCGGCCATTTTCATATGCTCGGCACGATTCTTATCGTTGTCGGCGCTGTAAGCCTTTTGATGGCATTCCGGTTTTCGGTTCTCCTCAAAAAAGCCTCTTAACAGGCAGGCGCAACAAAAAGAGACGGGCTCTCCCCGTCTCTTTTTTTGTGTAATGTGCTCAAAAATCAAAACGATTATTGTCGACAGCGACCAATGTTATTTACGGAATTTTCAGTTATATTTTTTCACATGTGATGTAAGGAAAACGTACATGCGGGAGGGAGAAAATGACAAAAACAACGAGTGATCGGCTAAGCAACAAAGATTTACTGCCTTTAGAAGACGGCGAACGGACATGGAAAGCGGTGAATTTTGCATCCATCTGGATGGGCTGTATTCATAATATCCCGACCTATGCGACTGTGGGCGGGCTCATTGCGATCGGTCTTTCTCCGTGGCAGGTGCTCGCCATTATCGTGACGGCGTCACTCATTTTGTTCGCAGCTTTGGCCTTGAACGGCCATGCCGGAACGAAATACGGCCTGCCTTTTCCGGTCATTATCAGGGCTTCTTACGGAATATACGGTGCTAACATTCCGGCGCTTCTCAGGGCGTTTACAGCCATTATGTGGCTCGGAATTCAAACATTTGCCGGGAGCACGGCTTTACACATTCTGCTTTTGAACATATGGCCGGGCTGGGGGAGCCTCGGCGGAGATTGGAATATATTCGGGCTTCATCTGCCGGGCTTTCTGTCGTTCATTTTCTTTTGGGGCATTCATCTGCTTGTGCTGCGGCACGGCATGGAATCAATCAAAAAATTTGAAGTGTGGGCGGGTCCGCTTGTTTATCTCGTCTTCGGCGGCATGGTCTGGTGGGCGATAGATATTGCCGGCGGGCTCGGACCGATTTACTCACAGCCGGGAAAGTTCCATACCTTTTCTGAAACGTTTTGGCCGTTTGCAGCAGGGGTGACGGGCATTATCGGGATATGGGCGACATTGATTTTGAATATTCCTGACTTCACCCGGTTCGCCGCGTCGCAAAAAGAACAGATTCGCGGCCAGTTTTACGGCCTGCCGGGAACGTTTGCGCTGTTCGCGTTTGCGAGCATTACAGTGACATCCGGATCACAGGTAGCATTCGGAGAACCGATTTGGGATGTGGTGGAGATTTTGGCCCGGTTTGATAATCCTTTTGTTATCGCTCTTTCGGTCATCACACTTTGCATCGCCGCCGTCTCGGTTAACGTGGCGGCAAACATCGTGTCACCGGCCTATGACTTGGCGAATGTCCTGCCGAAGTATATTACATTCAGGAGGGGAGGGTATTTGACCGCCGTTTTGGCTCTGTTCACAATACCGTGGAAGCTGATGGAGAGCGCCACGAATGTTTATGCGTTTCTGGGGCTCATCGGCGGGATGCTCGGACCGGTGGCCGGGGTGATGATGGCTGATTATTTTATCATCAGAAAAAGGCAGCTCTCAGTTGAAGACCTTTATTCGGAAACCGGACAGTACACTTATTACAAAGGCTATAATTACCGGGCCTTTGCCGCGACTTTTCTCGGCGCGTTTATTTCTTTAATCGGGATGTACGTCCCGGCGTTCGCCGGCATCTATGATATCTCCTGGTTTGCGGGTGTCATTTTGTCATGTCTCGGTTATACGGCGCTTATGTGCATTCATCCTCCTTATGCAAAAGCGGAGGGACGAATCGCGCGGGAAAGAGCGGCCGAATAAAAAAAGCCGGGGGCTGCCCCGGCTTTTTGTCATATCAGTCTGCGATTGAAACGTTTCCGTCCGCTTCAAGCGGCGTTCTTTTTTTCTGGCTCCAGCCATACAGGAGTAAAGCAATCAGGACGAACAGCCCCGCGGCCAGATAAATCGAATGGAATCCGGCCGAAGCGACGAAGAGGCCGAATACATAGGACCCGCCGGCAATCCCGCTGTCAAAGAAAGTGAAGAAGGTAGCCGTCGCAAAGCCTGAACGGTGTCCGGGCGAGTTCTGAATCGCCAGCGTCTGCATACACGGTACGATAGAGCCGTATCCGAGACCGATTACGGCACCAGACAAGAGAAGCATGAGGGCGCTGTTTGTCATCGCCAGCATGCAAAGCCCCGCGGAGAACACGATAATCGACGGATAGATGACGATTCCCGGTCCCACTCTGTCAAACAGCTTTCCTGTGAAAGGACGGGCGGCCATCATCGTTACGGCGAAACAGACGAAGAAATAGCCGCTGACATCCAACAGGTGGATCGTCTTTGCATAAACGGATAAATATGAAGTCACACTTGAATAACAGAAAGAAATGGACAACCCGACAATCGCGATTTTAAGCGCGCCTTTTTCAAACATGTCGGAGAAAGAAAAACGGAAGACAGTCGTTCCGCTGTTGTTTTGATCCGGCACACGAATCATAAAAGCAATCAGCAAGCCTAAAGAAACAAATACAGCAAAAATCGTAAAGAAAACCGGAAACGAAATGACTTTCACAAGGCTCAGCCCGAGAAAAGGACCGATCGCCATGGCAAGGTTCATAGACATCGCAAAATAACCGAGCCCCTCGCCGCGCCGCTTGGCGGGAATAATGTCAGCGGCAATTGCGCCCGTAACCGTCGTTAAAATGCTGAACCAGATGCCTTGGAAAAAACGCAGTCCGAGCAGCAGATAGAAATTGTGTATCGGCAAATACAGATAAGAAGACAGGGCGAACAGCGCCAAGGATACAATCGTCATTCTTTTCTTGCCGAACCGTTCAATAATCGCCCCTGAAAAAGGACGGGTGATAATAGCAGATAACAGGAAAAGGCTGATCAAAAGCCCTCCTTGCGATTCACTGCCGCCAAGCTCCTGAATCATATAGATAGGCAGCACGGCCAAAAATGTATAAAAGAACACAAAGACAAATAAATTCACGAGTACGACCATAATAAAATCTTTGGTCCAGATCGAGTCAGATTTACTCAAAAGTACAGCACTTCCCTTTCTTTTCTATTTCGTTAAAAACACATTCAGAAACTCAGAAAAAGCTTCCTTATCTCCATCCTGGAAATCCGCAAGCATGTCTTCCTCGAACTTCAGCATCTCTTGATTGATGCTGTCGTATTTCAATTCAGCTTCCTTCGTCAGGACGACGAGCTTTTCCCGCTTGTCTTCTCCCTGTTCCCGCTGAATCCAGCCGTTTTCTTCAAGGCGTTTGATCGTTCTGGTAACAGTCGGCGCCTCTACGTTCAGATAGGACCAGATTTCTTTTTGGGTCATCGGTCCGATCGTTTTTAAGCAATATAGGATTGACCATTGAGAGGAGTACAGGCCGAATGGTTCCAGCCGTTCATTGGCTTTCTTCGTAATCAGGCGGGCGCATTGATTGATTTGATGAATGAGGCGTCTGTTGACGTGGATCATTTCCGTTCTCCTTTTCAAAAAACTTACCTAAGTAACTAATTGTGCTGTTTCATTCTACAGCAGGATCGCGCGGATGTAAACCCCCCGTTCAAAAAGCAGAAAATTATGACCCGCCCCTTGTCCTTATTGAGTTTTTAGCATATTCCCAATTCATTGCTAATACACTGTTACAAACCTATCAAAGAGAGTGTTTGAGGTGAGGGATCGTGGGCATATTTCTAAAACCTTCTTATATAATCGGACAACGAAGAAGCTGCATCATCAGTGAATCTGTTACAGAATACGGATCTCATTTCACACTTCTCACATCCAACTGGGGAGGTCGAGTGGTGTGCACGATTACATCAAAGAGCGAACAATCAAGATTGGTAAGTATATCGTGGAGACGAAAAAAACCGTTCGTGTCATTGCGAAAGAGTTTGGTGTTTCCAAAAGTACCGTACACAAAGATCTGACGGAGCGCCTGCCTGAAATTAATCCTGACTTGGCGAATGAAGTAAAAGAAATACTCGATTATCATAAATCCATCAGACATTTAAGAGGGGGAGAGGCGACGAAATTAAAGTACAAGAAGGATGAAATTCTTGAAGGGGAGCCCGTTCAGCAGCCGTAGCGCCTGACGTCTGCCGGGCCCTTTTTTCTCCTCCCGGGCGGTTTCGCGAATATCCGCAAAATTTTGTCAAGAACTTATATCGTTCAGCAGCTTTTTTTTGATAAATTATGATAATATATATAATTAGGGCACAATGTGGATATTTTACTGTGAAACAGATATCAAGGAGGATATAAATAGATGTTTGCAAGGGATATTGGAATTGACCTCGGTACTGCAAATGTACTGATCCATGTAAAAGGAAAAGGAATTGTTCTGAATGAGCCTTCCGTTGTGGCACTTGATAAAAACAGCGGCAAAGTGCTGGCTGTCGGTGAAGAAGCCAGACGAATGGTTGGACGTACACCTGGGAATATTGTTGCGATCCGTCCGCTGAAAGACGGCGTAATCGCAGACTTCGAAGTAACAGAAGCCATGCTGAAACATTTCATTAATAAGCTGAATGTAAAAGGACTTTTCTCAAAACCGCGCATGCTGATCTGCTGCCCGACGAATATTACATCCGTTGAGCAAAAAGCGATTAAAGAAGCAGCTGAAAAAAGCGGCGGAAAGCATGTGTACCTTGAAGAAGAACCGAAAGTTGCCGCTATCGGCGCGGGTATGGAAATCTTCCAGCCGAGCGGTAACATGGTTGTTGACATCGGAGGCGGTACGACAGATATCGCAGTTATTTCTATGGGCGATATTGTCACCTCCTCTTCTATTAAGATGGCTGGGGACAAGTTTGACATGGAAATCTTAAATTATATCAAACGCGAGTATAAGCTGCTGATCGGTGAACGTACCGCTGAAGATATTAAGGTGAAGGTCGCAACGGTTTTCCCAGACGCACGTCATGAAGAAATCACCATCCGCGGCCGTGACATGGTTTCCGGTCTGCCGAGAACGATTACAGTAAACAGCAAAGAAGTAGAAGAAGCCCTTCGTGAATCAGTTGCCGTCATTGTGCAGGCCGCCAAGCAGGTTCTTGAAAGAACACCGCCTGAATTGTCCGCTGACATCATCGACCGCGGCGTTATCATTACCGGCGGGGGAGCGCTGTTAAACGGGCTTGACCAGCTTCTTGCCGAAGAGCTGAGGGTGCCTGTTCTTGTCGCTGAGAACCCGATGGATTGTGTTGCGGTCGGAACCGGCGTCATGCTGGATAACATGGACAAGCTTCCAAAACGCAAACTGAGCTGATGATAAAACCTCATTCTGAAAAAGAATGGGGTTTTTTTCTGCCAAACCCTTCACGAACGGGAATGTAAATCCGATAATAAGAAAAAATGCTGATTTTCATTATAGAACAAATGTTCCGGTGAGGCAACTGGAAATAATGCTATTTCAGAGGTGGAAGACTTGTTAAAAGGATTATATACCGCAACGTCCGCAATGATTACACAGCAGAGAAGAACGGAAATGCTGTCAAATAACATCGCAAACGCGAATACATCAGGGTACAAGGAGGATCAAGGTTCAATCCGCGCCTTTCCCGAGATGCTTCTGAGCCGAATAGAAGGCGATAAAAAAACGAAAATCGGCTCCGTCAACACAGGCGTATACATGCAGGAGCTGAAACCGTTGTTTACGCAGGGAAGCCTGAAAACGACCGATCAGCCGACGGATATCGCGCTGATGGAGAATCAGGTTCCCAAGAATGCCGAAACGAATGAAAACGCCGAGCTGTTTTATCCCGTGCAGACCGCGGGCGGCGTCCGCTATTCAAAAAGCAGCACTTTCTCATTAAATGAAAACAATCAGCTTACGATAAACGGAAACCTTGTGTTATCAACAAACGGACAGCCGATTACAGTCGACAATGAAAAATTCACCGTATCAGAAAACGGAACGGTCACGACAAACGGCCGGCCGGCGGGGCAGATTGATATCAGAATGGAAGAAGACGTGCGCAATCTGAAACGGGACGGCAATGACCTATACAGCACGGCCGACGGCTCTGAACTGCCGAGCGCGGCGGCGAATCCCCAAGTCTCGTATTCATTAAAGCAAGGCGTCTCGGAGCTTTCGAACGTGGACGTGACGAGCACGTATACAGAAATGACGGAAGCATACAGATCATTTGAAGCCAATCAGAAAGTCATTCAGGCTTACGATAAAAGCATGGATAAAGCCGCAAATGAAATCGGCAAAGTGTAACAAAATGGGGGACGTTCAATTATGATGCTCAGATCAATGCTGACGGCTTCAACAGCCTTAAATCAGCTTCAGCAGCAGATGGATACAGTCAGCAGCAACCTTTCAAACAGTGATACGACAGGCTATAAAGCGAGGGACTCCCGCTTTTCCGAGCTGATCAGACAGCAGTATGACCATATAGATGACAAAAAGGAAAATTCGCCGGACATGCGGAAAACGCCGCCCGGCCTGCGTCTCGGCGCCGGAACGGTCATGACTCCGCAGCTGGACTCAGGGCAGGGAAGCATCAAAAAAACCGACCGTGACCTTGATATCGCGTTCACATCACCTTATCAATATCTTCAGGCAGAAGCGGACGGACGGCGGGTGTATACAAGGGACGGCTCACTTTCCCTCAAGCCGGCCGGCGGAAATGACCGGCTGCTTCAGCTGATGACAGCGGGAGGCAATCCCATTCTCGATGAGAACGGTCAGCCCATACAAATTGACAGTTCGCTGAATCAGCTGAAAATCAGCAAAACCGGAACGCTGACTGCTTCAGACCAGGCGGGAACCCGTTCGCAGACGTTTAATCTCGGCATCGTCAATGTCAATAATCCTCAGGCGCTTCATGCGGAAGGGGATAATCTGTTTTCCGTAAACGGCGCGGGGGCTTCAGCGATTGAAGAGCTTACCGGCGCAAACCGGCAGGCAATCGGCATGGAGCAGGGCGCGCTTGAAAGTTCAAATGTCGATATGTCAAAAGAAATGACCGACTTAATCGTGTCTCAGCGTTCCTATCAGCTGAACAGCCGCACGATTACATTGGGAGACCAAATGCTGGGCTTAATCAACTCAGTCAGATAAAAGAAGGGGCGTTTTGATCAGCCGCGCATGATAAAAAATGCGGCTTTCTCAAAATCGCCCTTTTTTTTGTAGTAATCAGTAATATCCTGAAGCAGCACTTCCAAATCCACCCACGCTTCAATTTTCTGCAGCTCCAGCACAAGCTTCTGCAATCGGTCGTACGGGTCCTCCTGAGCGGTGTACAGTATGTTGAGCGCGGTCAGCTTCAATTTCATAATCTTGTTCTGCACTTTTTCAGATATGTATAAACCTTTCTGCAGCACGGTTTGTCCTTCGGCGGCAGATCCGGTTTTAAAAAGTGCTCTGACCGCTTCGTATACACAATGAAGGTAGGAAACGGGAGACTCTTTCTCGAAACGCTGATTGCCCAATACCTTTTTGTAAAAAGGGAGGGCCTCTTTATCTTTTTTCTGGGCGGTCTTTAAAAAACCAAAATTATAATAGGCGTGGCACAGCAGGTTATTGTCATTGATCCGGTCCGTTATCTTTATGGATTCATTAAAGAGCTGTTCTGCGTCTTCATAGCGTGCCTCGTCTATATAATTCACGGCGAGAAGCAGCCGGCAGCTGAGCGTTTTTTTGATGTAGCCGGCTTCATCTTGATAGATTTCCAGCGCTTTATTGACATATTGAATGGAGAGCGCAGGCGACTTCATCATGTAATATGCACCCGCTGTTTTATAATAAAATTCAGCGGCTTCGAAACGGTCCTGTATGGCCGGCAGGTACTGTTCAGCTTCTTTAAAGCGGCAGACAGCACGGTTCGGAGCGCCATTCACCATATGGAATAACCCTTTGAAAAAATAGAAATAATAAGTTAATTCATGATCCATCTCATCTTTGCGCCGCTTCAGCTCGCAGAACAGTTTATTCAGACCGTCTTTTTTCTCAAACAGCAGCTGAAACCGTGCGAAAAACAGCTGATATCTGAGTTTGAGCTTTGCATTCTTTTGTAATTTGGGGAGATGCTGATTGATTTGTTCGTGAAGGGAACGGGCTAGATCGAATTGGCGTTTTCCCATGGCGTCATACCACTCATTCAGCATCACCCGCGTACGTTTTTCAGTAAACTTAGCAATCATCTTCCAACCTCTTTGCATAGGGTAAAAATCTTTATTTATCATAACACATTAATGGACGAGGCTCATTGCCAGCTGGTTACAGTTTACAGCGCGGTTGAAAAAGAAATTGATTCATAATATACTTCCAAATGTACAGATTGGTTGCCACATATACCTTCTATACATACTATTGTCGATGAAGGAGATGTCAAGAGAATGCTTGATACTCAGCAAATTAAAGAAATTATTCCCCATCGCTATCCGTTTCTTCTGGTAGACAGAATTACGGAAGTCGAAGAAGGAAAACGGGCGGCGGGATATAAAAATGTGACGGCGAATGAAGATTTTTTCAACGGCCATTTTCCTGAATACCCTGTTATGCCGGGCGTATTAATCGTAGAGGCTTTGGCGCAGGTCGGAGCGGTTGCGATGCTGATTAAAGAAGAAAACCGGGGCAGACTTGCATTTTTTGCGGGGATTGATAACTGCCGTTTCAAAAAGCAGGTAAAACCGGGTGACAAGCTGGAGCTTGAGGTTGATATTACCCGCGCGCGCGGTACGATCGGACGCGGCAAAGGCGTTGCCAAAGTTGACGGCGAGCTCGTGTGTGAAGCTGAATTAACTTTTGCGCTCGGAGAATAAAAACAAACAAATGGGCTTATAAAAAAGCCCATTTTGTATAGAAAGGGGTGAATCTAATGTGGTCAGAATTTAAAAGCTTTGCGATGCGGGGCAATATCATGGATCTGGCAATCGGTGTCGTCATCGGCGGCGCTTTCGGCAAAATCGTGACGTCGCTCGTTGAAGACATCATCATGCCGCTTGTCGGCCTGCTTCTTGGCGGTCTTGACTTTTCAGGGCTGGCCGTGACATTCGGCGAGGCTCATATCAAGTACGGAAGCTTCATTCAAACGATTGTGAACTTCTTCATTATTTCATTTTCTATTTTTATCGTGATCCGCACAATAGGCAAGCTGAGACGTAAAAAAGAAGCAGAAGAAGAGGCTGAAGAAGCCGAGGAAACAGATCAGCAGACAGAACTGCTGACTGAAATCAGAGATCTGCTGAAACAGCGGGCTCCTCACAATGACTAAGGCACAAAAAAAGGCTGGATGATTAACGTCCGGCCTTTTTCATGATTATAATTTTTGTTTAAACGCTTCAATCAGCCGGCTGCCCGAGTAGCCTTCTTTCACGAGCGACTCCAGAATGCTTTCTGATCCGGGGTGGTTTCTTGACACCATTTGACCGTAAATTAAAACTTGTATACTTCTTTCCAGCTCGACGATATTTTTGATGCTTCCCGTCAGCTGGGCGGGACGGTTGCTTTTTTTCGTAATCGTTACAAACACCTTCGCTTCTTTCTGGCTTTTCATCAGCATGTCAAAAAAAGAAAAGTGTTCGGCCGGGACCAGTGCTTCAATTAACCAGTGATTTTCTCCGTCCTCTTTGTTAATAATCAATCCGTCTAAAAGGGGAAACTGCTCAATCGGCTGATCGTCTTTATCTAAACGTTCCACATTCAGATCAACCAGTTTAAAGGTTTTCATCTCTTATTTTCACCCCTGTTGTCCATGTTTTTCGTTCATTTATTATAACACATATCATTTTTCCCGGGAAAATGCTGTAAGACATGCTTCATCATTTTTGTAGGCGGTCAACATTTAATCATTTCTATTTTTTCATTATAATGTAAAAGAATATGGTCATGGAGAGATGCTTATGAATCAATTGCGCCTGAAGGAAATCTATATAGAAGACGGTTCAAGGCGAAAAGACGATCATTCCTACTTGGTATGCAAAAAGGAAGATTGTGAGGTGCATCTTAACAGAAGGGGAAATGTCGTCTTTTTATATGAAACAAAAGACCGCATGGAACAGTATAAAATTCAGCTTTCACTGACTGATAAAAAGCTGAGTTTTTACTGGTTCGCATGGGACGGCGGAAAGTTTGTCCGCATGTTTGAGAAAGACTGGCTCAAAACGAAACTTTTCTCGCGGCTGCTCAAAAATACATATTACATAAGCGGTCAAAAACAAAAGTTTTTTTTATCAGAAAGAAAAACGAAAACATAAGAGCAGCCTAAACGGATAACGGCTTTTTCCGCTTTTTGCTTTCACGAGCCCTTGTACTACAATGAAGCCAGCCTCGAAAAAGAGAGGAGGATACGGCTTGTTTAACCACGTTATGCTTGTCGGCCGGCTGACGAAAGATCCGGAGCTCCGTTTTACATCAGCGGGCATTCCCGTCGCGCATATTACGCTGGCGGTAAACCGCAATTTTAAAAGCGCGTCGGGTGAAACCGGAACCGACTTCGTCAACTGCACCATCTGGAGAAAAAACGCTGAAAACACGGCATTGTACTGCCAAAAAGGGTCAATGGTCGGTGTAAGCGGCAGAATCCAGACGAGAAGCTATGAAAAGACAGACGGCGTAAAAGTTTATGTGACCGAGGTCATGGCTGATACCGTTCGGTTTATGGATCAAAAACGGAAAGAGCCGCTGGCTGAATAGCATGCTTTTTTCCTCGATTTCCCGCCTTTTTCAGCGGGCCCCGCAATACCTCCTTCCCATTTGCCAGTCGAAAGACTGGTTTTTTTGTGCGGGAGCTAAAAAATGGTTAAAAAGAAGTGATTTCGCTTATGAATACTTAAAAACATTGAATATATCGGGATAAAAACTTATAATTACTTACAGATAAGTGACGAAAAAGGGAATGAGGACGTGTATCAAGAAGAAAGACTGATTGCGATAATGGAATATTTGAAACAGCATCGGCGGATCACCGCTGAACAGATATGTTCGCTGCTTCATATTTCAAGAGATACCGCAAGAAGGGACCTTGTAAAGCTGAAAGAGCGCGGGGCCATTATCAGAACACGGGGCGGCGCGATTCTGCCGTCGGTGAATCAGGAAGTTCCGGGCTATTCGGGCCGGCTGAAAACCGTTTCTGAAGAGAAAAACAAAATCGGCAAGCTGGCAGCATCCCTGATCCATAAAGGAGACCGGATCATTCTGGACACCTCGACAACCGTGCAGGCCTGCGCGGAGCATTTAAATGTCACCGGCTGCACTGTTATTACAAATTCGATCAATCAGGCCGATATCCTTTCCGCAAAAGAGGGAATTGATATTCACCTGCTCGGCGGAAAGCTCCAGAAGGAACACCGGTTTTTATACGGGGCTTCCGTCGTAGAAAAACTGGGGGATTATCACGCCGATAAGGTGCTGATCGGCGTTGTCGGCATCTCGGAAAACGGTCTGACGATACCTCACGAAGAAGACGGCATGGTAAAGCGTAAAATGATCCGACAGGCGGAACAGGTGATTGCGCTGAGCGATCACTCCAAGCTTGGCCGTACGAGTTTTTATCAGTATGCAGACCTGCACGAGGTTGACCTGCTGATTACCGATCGGCTGCCTGATCAGGATTTTTGCGATCTGCTCGACCGGCACGGCGTAGAATTGCTTGTAACTGAATCTGAAGAAGAGGATGAGGACATGTGAAACTGATTGCCATAGATCTGGACGGCACACTGCTGAACAGCAGTCATCAAGTAAGCGATGAAAATGAGCGGGCTTTAAGGGAAGCCCGGCAAGCGGGAATTGAAATCGTGGTTTCCACGGGACGCGCGCATTTTGACGTGCACTCCATATTCGAACCGCTCGGCATAAAAACGTGGGTCATCAGCGCAAACGGAGCCGCCATTCATGCTCCTGACGGCAGCCTGTACCACTGTGATGCGATTGAAGAAACAAGAGCCCGAGGGATTTTGTCCTGGCTTGAAGAGAATCAATATTACTATGAGGTGTTTACAAACAAAGCCATCTATACGCCTGAAACCGGCAGGCAGCTGCTCGATATCGAAATGGACCGGGTGAAAAGCGCCAATCCGGAAACCGATCTTTCCGTTTTGGAACAGGCGGCTTCAGTGCAATACAGCCAGTCCGGCTTTGCTTACATTCATTCATACCGTGAGCTCTTTGAGAAAGAAGAGCATCTGGATTTTTATAATATTCTCGGATTTTCGTTTGATGAGCGGAAGCTGAAAGCGGGCTGGGACCGATTCAGCGGTCAGAAAGATCTCACCCTTGTCAGCTCTGCCGACCACAACTTCGAACTGGCGTCTCGAAACGCCTCTAAAGGGCAGGCGCTCAAACGGCTGGCGCAAAAGCTCGGCATTCCGATGGCTGAAACCGCCGCGGTCGGTGACAGCTTAAATGACTATTCAATGCTTCAGGCGGCCGGAAAAGGCATAGCGATGGGGAATGCGAGAGAAGATATTAAGGAGATCGCTGATGCCGTTACATTGACAAATGATCAAAACGGCGTTGCGCATATGATCAGGAATTTACTGTGAAAGGTATGGCGATACTGTTCATGACTGGCGTGACGCATTCATGGCAAATGCGGCGTAACAGTAAGGACGACATAAAAGACCGGCTCTTCTGAGAGAGCCGGCCTTTTTGCGTTTAATGTGATTGCGCCGATGCGCTGAGGGTGAATAATTCTTCAAGCTCAGCGGATGACAGCTCGGTAATCCAATTTTCACTTTGGATAATCTGATCGTTCAGCGTTTGTTTCGTTTCGAGCATGGCATCAATTTTTTCTTCAATCGTTCCCGTCGTAATGAGTTTGTGAACATGGACGAACCGTTCCTGGCCGATTCGGTAGGCGCGGTCGGTCGCCTGGTTTTCCACCGCCGGATTCCACCATCTGTCATAGTGAATGACATGATTGGCAGCCGTCAGGTTCAGGCCGGTTCCGCCCGCTTTCAGTGACAAAATCAGCGTCGGGTATTCTTTCTTCTGGAACCGTTCGACGAGAGAATCGCGTTCCTGCTTGGATAGGCTTCCGTTTAAAAACTGAACCGGTTCTCCGAATGCTTTTTCCAGGAGGCGCTTCATCATGTTGCCCATCTGAATGTATTGGGTGAAAATGAGGCAGCTTTCCCCCTGTCCGCGGATCGCCGCCATTAAATCAAGCAGCTTTTCCAGTTTGACGGATCTCCCGTTTAACAGCTCTGTCTGTTCTTCCTTCAAATAGAGCGCAGGATGACCGCATATTTGCTTCAAGCGGCCGAGCATGCTCAGAATCAGCGCTTTCCGCTGCATCCCGGTCAGAGAAGCCATATGTTCAAATGTATCTTTGACAAGCTGTTCATAAAGGGATGCCTGTTCGGCTGAGAGCGGGATAAACTCTTTTTGTTCCAGCTTGTCAGGAAGATTAAGCGCCACTTCTTCATCCCGTTTTGTCCGGCGCAGTAAAAACGGCCGGATTAACTGCTGAAGCTGGTTGATTCTTTTTTCGTCACGGTCTTTTTCAATCGGCAGCACATAGCGTTTATGAAAGCCGGTCAGACTGCCGAGATAGCCTTTGTTCATAAAATCAAAGATCGACCAAAGCTCTGTCAGGCGGTTTTCCATCGGTGTTCCGCTCAGCGCGATATGATGGACGCCTTTCAGCTTTCTGATCGCGCGGGACTGCTTCGTATGCGCGTTTTTAATATTTTGCGCTTCATCAAGGCAGATGGTGCTCCATGTCACGGAAGAAAGCTCTTCCTGATCGGCGTGCGAGAGGCCGTAAGAAGTAAGAACGACGTCCGCGTCCTGATAGGCCGGGACAAATGCTTCCCCCTTCGGCCGGCGGGGGCCGTAATGAAGCACGGCCTTCAGCTGCGGCGCGAAGGTCTGGAGCTCACGCTGCCAGTTGCCGAGCACCGATGTCGGCGCAATGATTAAGGCAGGCGCTTTTTGCCGGCCGCTTTCCTTGACATGGAGAAAATAAGCGATCATCTGAATCGTCTTTCCAAGTCCCATGTCATCTGCGAGACAGGCGCCGAAGCCGTTTTCCCGTAAAAACAGAAGCCAGTTCATGCCGTACATCTGATAAGGGCGGAGCTGGCCCTGAAACGCGGCGCTGACTTCATGTTCCGGCAGATCCCGGGCTTCCGTCAGTTTGCGGATCAGGCTTCTGAGATGCTTTGATAATTCGATCTTGATCCCGGCAAATGCCGATGAGTCAATGATGTCCGTGTCCTCGGCTCCGTTTTCCCCGTGATCCATCAGTTCGCGCGCCAGCACGTCGGACATGTGGAGGCCCTCAGATTCCGCTTTTTCCATCAGTTTTTTCATCTGTTTAATAAATTGCGGATCAATTTTCACCCATTGGCCGCGGATATTGACGAGACGTCTGTTGTTTGCGACAAGCTCATTGAATTCATCCTCTGTCAGCTCAATTCCGTTTGTGGCGAATCTCCAGTTGAAATCAAGCAGAGCGTTCATGCCGACGAAGGACTCGCCCCGCGGGGAGGATGACACTTTCGCCTTGAGCATCATATTGCTGTCCCGGACAATCTGCCACCATGATGGGAGAAGAATCTCCACACCCATATCGACAAGCGTCTCACTCGCTTCCGATAAGAAGATCCAAGCCTCTTCTTCAGAAATCAGCGTCGTTCCTGAATCAAACGAAAGCCAGGGAACCGTTCTGCGGAAGCGGTCCTGTTCGCGCGCGATTTTTCCGCTGTATGCCTGCCACGCTTTTTTCAGTCCCTTCAGTCCGTCAAAAAAGGTGATGGAGCCGGTTTTTTTCTCACGTAAAAACATTTCGATTTTCCAGTCGTCACCGTCGAAATCAGGCTCGTTTAATCGAAGCCCGACGGTAAACGGCGTCAGATCGTCATGCCAGCCGATTCCCTCGAGAAAATCATCTTCATCCAAAAAGGAGCCTTTAAACGTATGAACGGCCGGTGAGCGGGTTTCGATCCGCCGCCATTTTTCCAGCAGGTCATCATTGTACTGAATGTAGTCCTGGACCGCGGCTGAGAACCAGTCTGCCGTAAAGCCTTCCAGCAAAAGCTCGCGGTCTTTGAAACGCAGGACGCCATTTTGCCAAGCCTCATAGTCCGGAAGAAAATCGCCGTCGGCAATAAATTCGTATATCGTCGAAGCCGCTTCGATTAATGGTTCCGTTTCCTTTGTCAGCTGCACGGTGCTGAATGAATTGAACGAGTTTTTTCCGAGCAGCTCGACGGTCATCCACGGGCTGAGCAGAACGGCCGGAGTGCCTATGAAGCTGACGTCTTCAAGAAACGTTCCGTAAAAGGTGGACTCATGCCATTGGAACAAATGAGTCTTCATCTGACTGAGAGTAAGCGGCTGCTCCTTCTCATCATGGCTTGACAGCGTAAATGTCCAATCTTCCATTTGTTCTACATGAATGAAAATTTCCTTAAGACTCGCCATCAATCAACTTTCCTTTCTGCAATTCTTCTTGAAGGGCGCGCAGCCTCTTGTAACTTGCGCTCAGCCGGCTGATATACCGTTCCCATACCTGCTGTTTTTTTGCCTTTTTATAAAGCGTCCGCAGTTTTTTCAGATGGCGTGCAGCCTCTTTATAGGCGCTGCGGTTTTTTTGATCGATAAAAAAGGCCGCCGCCCGGTGATAGGAGGGGATGAGCGCTTCCGGATCACTGGCGGCAATTTCCTTCAGGATGTCCTTTTCGATTTCCCAGACGGAAAAACCGACGAGGCTGTGAATCTCCACCCACTCCGCGTACCGCCGTTTTTCGTACAGGTACTGGCTGTATTCGGTAAAGGTATAGGGAAGGCAGCCGGAAGCAAACCGTTCAAACAGCTGATCATCCCGTGAGTGCCGCGCATAATCCGCCAATAGCGCAAACAGCTCTCCGATGATGTCGCGCATTTCTTTAAACGGCTTATCAAGCTTCGTATAGTTGACGGCAAGCGGTTCGATCCGGCCATACCATGCTTTCAGCCGTTTCCAGTCTTTTTTCGCGGTGAGTTCACCGAGCCATTGAAAGGTATACGGCAGCGCTTCAGGAGGGAAGCGGGACATATCTTGGAAGACCGCTTCATCATCTTTTTGCAAAAAGGCCAGATGAAGCCGTCCGAACCGCACTTCCGGTGAAAAACGGCGCCCGCTTTCCTGTGCGAGAATCTCCTGTTCGCGCGCGACCCATTTCGGCCGGTTCAAAAGGGCGCTCCACATTTCACCGAATACCCGGAGGCGTTCGTATTGAAAAAGCTCTTCTTTCACAAGCAGTCTGCGGAGCACCGGGGGCGTCCGGTCTAAAAAAGGATCGAGTGAAAAAGACAAGGCGTACGTTTTCAGTCTGTCAATGGAGGAATAAATCGTATCCATCAGCTGTTCCACGTATGGATTGATGCTGTAATAATCTTTTTCGGCATCCAATCTGCCTGACTCAATCAAAGTGAACATGTGAAGCCAGACGGCAAGCGCCGAATGAATCTGATATAAGCTTTTAAGCTCGGGTTTTTTCGGGGCGTGTTTTTTGAGCGCTGACAGATAGCCGTAATAAAGGCCCTGCATCGTCTGGCTTCCGGCCGGCGTCCGCGCCTCCCACAGCGAGAATTCCGAATCAAAAAAAGCGAGCCAGCTTGACAGCGACTCTTCATTCGGCAGCACTTTTTCCTGAAACTGCCGGCGGACAAGCTCCCTGCTTTCCTCAAGCTTTTCTCTTTCCAGCCAATGTTCGGTAAAGGTACCGACCCGCTCGAATTGGGCATATACGTAAAGAAAAACGGCCAGTACGTGGCGGCAGATCGCCTCAGACGGGCATGCGCAGCCGCTTTTCACCATGAAAAATAAGTTCAGCGTGACCCTTACAGGCACAACATCCTGCACATATGCGGAAATCTCTGTCGGGGTTTGAACCTGTATACGATAGACGGAATCCTGCCGATATAAAATGAGTGCTTTCTTCATCAGCTGAACATTGTCTTCATTGTAAGGAAGAAGTTCTTTAAGCTGTTCAGCCGCTGCGAGCACATCTTCTTTAGCAATCATATCCTGAAGCATGATTATCGCTCCTAACGAGTCACAAAATAAAAAGATTCCAATTCCTCTATTATATCGCAACACATGGCCCGGAAAAAGTTTTTCCTAAAAAAGGACATAAAAACCCGAATGTGTCGAATGATGTATTAGAGATTGCAAAACAGCACCCGACAGCATATAATAATCTTGTTTTCAATTTAATGGAAGCCGAAAGGAAACGAATGATGAAGAAAACGAAGTTAGATCAAGAGGAGTTTCTGAAGATTTTAATGCATGCGCACGACATTGGTGAGCAGTCCTCTGAGATGACCACAAAAGAAATGCTTGAGAATTTGATTTCTTATATTAAAAATGGATATGCAACATAAAATCCCGCAGGCTCTTGGCCGCGGGATTTTTTAATCTTCCTGTAACACCAGTATTTAAAGCGCTTACAAAAATAAAACAGATTGAAGTGATTGTCTATTTTTGTCGAATTTTGTCATTTGAAAAGGTTAGAAATGACAGTTTAAAGCTGTATAATCGTAATTGGAAAAGATCATTGGAGGGAATGGGAATACGCGGAAAGTGATATGGAGGTTATATGGGAGAATCTACAAGCATAAAGGAAATATTCGCAATACTGAGAAAGCGTCTGCTGTTTATACTTATTATTACCGCGGCGGCATCTGCCGCAGGCGGACTCATCAGTTTCTTCGCTCTTACGCCGGTCTATGAAAACTCAACTCAAATTTTGGTCAGCCAATCCAAAAACAATCAAAAAGAAGTCCAATTCAATGACGTTCAAACCAACCTCCAATTAATCAACACGTATAATGTCATCATCAAAAGCCCGGTCATTCTCGACGAAGTGATTAAACAGCTGCATCTGTCCATGACTTCGAAAGAGCTGGAATCGAAAATCACGGTGTCCAGCGAGCAGGATTCACAAGTCGTGACGATTGCCGTGCGGGATACGGATGCTAAGCGGGCGGCCGTTATGGCAAATGCGGTTGCAGCCGTTTTTCAGGACAAGATCACCGCCATCATGAACGTGGATAATGTCAGCATCCTTTCAAAGGCCGAAGCGGCGGACAGCCAGTCACCGGCAGAGCCTAACCGTAAGCTGAACATCGCGATTGCGTTTGCCGCCGGACTTTTGGGCGGAATCGGTCTCGCCTTTTTGCTGGAACATCTGGATAATACGATCAAATCGGAAGAACAGCTGGAATCGCTGCTCGGCATCCCGATCCTGGGAACGGTTACTTCAATCAGTACAAAAGACAGCGTTGCCAAAAACTTGAGGATGGCGGAAACCAAACAAGCGGGGGGCGGACATGTTGACGCGTAAAAAAGACAAACTCGGAAAACGAAGTGTGATTGCGATGTCTGAGCCGAAATCCATCAACTCAGAACAATATCGCACGATCCGCACAAACATTGAATTTTCTTCCGTTGATACGGAGGTGAAGTCCCTTTTGATTACATCCGCCGGCCCGGAAGAAGGAAAATCGACAACCGCGGCCAACCTTGCCGTCGTATTTGCACAGCAGGGGAAAAAAGTGCTTTTAATTGATGCGGATCTGCGCAAACCGACGGTTCATTTCACCTTCAAATTGGACAACGGAACCGGATTAACGTCACTGCTGTTAAAACAGATGCCGTTTCAGAAAGCCGTCCTGCCGGCTGATGAAGCAAACCTGGATATTTTAACGAGCGGGCCGATCCCGCCCAATCCGGCGGAGCTTTTATCGACGGGCGCCATGAAAGATCTTCTGTCAGAAGCCGGCGCAGTTTATGATAAGGTGATTTTGGATACGCCTCCCGTTTTGGCCGTAGCCGATACGAAAATATTAGGCAGCTACACTGACGGGGCCATTATGGTGATCTCAAGCGGGAAAACGGACAAGGAAAAAGCGGCCAAGGCGAAAGAAGCGCTCGATTACTGCCCGTGCAAGCTCCTTGGGGCCGTGATGAACGGGAAGAAACAAACGAAACACTCGGACTACGCCTATTACGGACAATAATGTCATAATGGGCGCGGTCCATTCTTTTTAAGGAGGGATTGAAATATGATAGATATCCATTGTCACATCCTTCCTTCCATAGACGACGGCGCGGCGGATGATACAGAAAGTCTGAAGATGGCGAGAGAAGCGGTCAGACAGGGGATTGATACGATCATCGCGACGCCGCATCATGTGAAATACCGCTATGACACGGACCGGCATACGGTCAACGAAGCGGTCAGCCTGTTAAACAAACGTTTGAACAAGGAAGGCATTCCGCTGACTGTTCTGCCCGGCCAGGAAATCAGAACAGACGGAGATCTGCTGACAGGTCTTCAAAGCGGCTCGCTTGTCCCGCTCCATAATACAAAGTATGTGCTGGCGGAATTTCCGGCGGATCATGTCCCGTCCTACGCTGAAAGGCTGTTTTATGAACTGCAGCTGAACGGATATGTCCCCGTCATCGCCCATCCGGAGCGGAACAGGGAAATTCGCGAAAACCCTTCCGTCCTTTACAATCTTGTGAAGAAAGGGGCGGCCGCCCAAGTGACGGCCGGCTGCATTGCCGGAGTATTCGGGCGGAAAGCGAAATCCTTTTCGCTGCAGCTGATTGAAGCGAATTTGATCCACTTTCTCGCATCCGACGCCCATAATCTCGGACCGAGAAATTTTTATTATCAGGAGGCGCTCGGCGTTCTGAAAAAAGAAGCAGGGGCTGAGCTGATTTACATGCTCACGGAAAATGCGGCGCTTCTCGCTGAAAACAAAGCCGTTTATAAGGAACCTCCGCTGCCTGTGGCCCGCCGTAAGCGCTGGGGTCTTTTTTAATCGTCGTCTCCATCCCGTTTAAATGAAGCGTAAGCGGCTGTTTTGCAAGATGATTCTTTTATGCTTATGCTATTATCAGCGGCCGGCGCCGTTTTTTCCTATCATGCCCTCAGGCTTCCGGCATTCCGCCGGCGCCGGGATCATATGATAATAACGGTAAGCTGCCCAGCAGCAATTTCTAAACGGTTGGGGGAACACGATGAAAATAACAGTGATCGGAACAGGCTACGTCGGTCTTGTGACAGGAGTGTCTCTTTCAGAAATCGGCCATGACGTAACATGCATAGATATTGATGAACATAAGGTTGAGCAGATGAGAAAGGGGTTGTCCCCTATCTTTGAACCGGGCCTTGAAGATATGATGAAACGAAATATCGGCCGGCATCGGCTGGCATTTGAAACGAGCTACGAAAAAGGGCTTGCGGAAGCGGACGTTATTTTTATAGCGGTCGGAACGCCGCAAAAAGAAGACGGGCACGCAAACCTTACTTATATTGAAAATGTCGCCGAACGGATTGCCGAACATATTTCTAAAGATGCGATCGTTGTGACAAAAAGCACGGTTCCCGTGGGAACGAATGACAGGATCAGAGAAGTTATTCATTCAAGGCTGAAAGCGGACGTGAACATTTCAATCGCCTCGAATCCGGAATTTCTCCGTGAAGGTTCGGCGATTCACGATACCTTTCACGGCGACCGCATCGTGATCGGGGCTGAAGACCGGCAGACGCGGGAAACGCTTGACCGGGTTTTCGCGCCGCTTGCGATTCCGGTATATCATACGGACATCAGAAGCGCTGAGATGATCAAATATGCGTCAAACGCATTTTTAGCGGCAAAAATCAGTTTTATTAATGAAATTTCTCATATATGTGAAAAAGTCGGTGCGGATGTGGAATCAGTCGCACACGGAATGGGATTGGATAAACGGATAGGCAATCAATTCTTAAGAGCCGGCATCGGTTACGGCGGTTCCTGCTTTCCGAAGGATACAAACGCCCTCGTGCAGATCGCGGGACATGTGGAGCATGATTTTGAATTGCTGAAGTCCGTCATTAAAGTCAACAATAACCAGCAGTCCATGCTGGTTGATAAAGTGCTGAACAGGCTCGGCGGTGTGACGGGGAAGACCATCGCGTTATTAGGGCTGTCTTTTAAGCCGAATACAGATGATATGCGGGATGCGCCGTCCATTGTCATTGCGGATCGTCTGGCGGCTCTTGACGCCCGGATGACAGCGTACGATCCGATCGCTTCATTCCGGGCTTCCGGGCTGCTTCCGGCTGAAGTTTCCTATCGGGAGTCCATAGAAGAAGCCGTCAGGGGAGCGGATGCCGTACTGATTCTGACAGATTGGGAACAAATTAAACACTTCCCGCTTGAAGCGTACAAAGAGCTGATGGAAACCCCGGTTATTTTCGACGGGAGAAACTGCCACTCGCTTGAGGAAGCGGAACAGGCGGGCGTGGAATATATCTCAATCGGAAGAAGAGCCGTCGTGCCTCAGACTGATTCTGTCACTTGAAAGGCCGGCGGACTGCGCCGGCCTTTTATCATACAATCATTAGAGACGAAGGGGATATTTATCGTGGAAAAAACATGGAAATTGCCGAAGCAAATGGAATCATCCCGCGGTCTGCTGGAAACGTCAGCACGGCCCTTTATCAAACTGCACGTCAAAAAAGCTGAAACGGGTCGGTATGACAGTAAAATGGCCGGAGACCCCTATTTTCCGAAACATGAACCATATCCTGAAGATGAAAGCAGCAGGCCGATGAAGCTTCTCGCTCAAATCAATTTTGCGGATATGCCCGGACTTCCTGATTTTCCGGACACCGGCATTCTTCAGTTTTACATATCGGTCAGTGATGACGTATACGGTTTGAATTTTGACGACGGGTGCGCGCAAACGGGTTTCTGCGTCAAATATTTTGAACATGTGACAGCAGAAGAAGCGGAGCTCATGGATGATTTTTCTTTCGTTCAGGTTGAAGAGGAGTACGATTTTCCGATTCAATCCGAAGCGCTGATCACCCCTGAGCTGTCTGCTGAATGGGTGCTCCCGTCTGATTTTCAATTCGGGCGGTATGCCGGGATGGATGCCTTTGACTATTTCGAGCAGTTTGACGATGAGGTGTATGACGAATATACGGCGAACGCATTCGGCCATAAAATCGGCGGCTATGCGTCCTTTACCCAGGAAGATCCGCGGTCTTACTCCCATCAAAACCATACGATTCTGCTTTTGCAAATTGATTCAGATGATGACATTGATTCGATGTGGGGAGATGTGGGAATCGCCAATTTCTTTATCAGACCGGAAGATTTGAAGAAAAAAGATTTCTCAAACGTTTTGTACAACTGGGACTGCAGTTAACGACAGTATGATGATCATGATACAAGGCAAAGGAGACGGTTCATCACTGTCTCCTTTTTTAGGGAATTTATCATGGATACATAGAGGAGATCAATGAATGGATATGCCGTTTATGTGAGTCTTTTGGCGTTAATGATGAGCATCTCGGCTGCTGAAAATAAGTCATTTAACCTATTTAAGCTGCTTTCTGTCTATTTTAAAATATAATATATGGAAATATAGTATGGAAAAGTCTGTGCTTTTTGTACGACTTTTTGCGTAAGACGAGGTGAAAAAGATGAGCCATTCAAGCACATTAAGCCATATTAACAGCACAATCAGCCATAAACTGGGCGAGGTTGAACACCAAATTGATAAATTAAAAGAAGCGAAAAGAGAGATAGAATCTCTGCAGGAAGAGGGCGTGTCTGAAATCAGGGACATCCTCAGGCCGCACCTGGACCATCATTGGACCGGCACTTTTGCTGAAGAATTTGATGACCGGCGCGATCAGGCCCATACAGAAGCATACAGAATCGTTACAGACAAATACGACGGTTATATTTACCGAATCGGCTTAAAGATGACACAGCTTGAAATTGAAAAAGGAGGGCTCCTTGCCGCCAGAAGCATCGCGAGAGAGGCAGAGCACCTGCTGACGCTGGGAGAAGAAGCCCTTGACACGGTCGGAGAAAAAATACAATCAATCAAAAGAAGCTGGAGTTGGTTTTAATGGCAGAAATAAAACTCAAATACGGAGCCGTCATGAAGCAGCTTGAATCCGTCAGCAGCGCTTTGGAGGCTGTTTCGATCGGGAACGCCGGTTCAAACGGAAAAAACAAGCTCGACTATACCTCCAAGTACCAATCCCGCGAGGCAAAGCTTGTATCGATGATCAGCGAATACAAGCAGGCCGTTCATAAGAATATCGCGGACGTTAAAGACAACGTAGATTCTTTGAAAGAACAGGACGAGGCGATCGCCGTAAAATAACGAAAGAAAGGACTTGCCGATGAGCAAAGTGTTTGAATCACAATCGTTAACGGACGAAGCAGATAAGAGAAAGAAACAATACGAAGCCCTTGAAGAGCAGCTGCGTGCGCTCAAACAAGCCTTTCAAGGTGTGGCCGATCTGGGTGATGCTTTGAAAGGGAAAGGCGCAGACAATATAAAAGATTTTTTTCAGGGACAAGCGGAAATCGCCGACAGCTGGCTGACGCTTGTCTCTGCTCAAATTGCGTTTTTAAATGGCATTTCAGGTGACATTAAAGATCAAGAACTCAGCGATACATATGTGGAGACTTCATTTTTGGAGCATGAGCTGCCCAACGCGGATTTGAAAGCTTCAGAGATTGTCTCCGCTCATAAAGCAGAAATCGATTCAATTTTGTCAGGCATCAGCGATATTATTCATCTCGACACATATACGCTGGATGATTACGCTGATAAAATGGGCGATGCCCAGAAAACCAGACGCGACACGATCACGGCAGTCGATACGCTTGATGAATCCCTGACCGCTGAATATCAAAACTTAGAATCTCTGGACAACGCAGTGCTCAGCAAATATTCCGTTCTCATGCAGGCCACCAGCAACGGGAAAAGCGCATCCCCTATGTACTATGACAAAAAAGCCTTCCACAGCAATGAAATCTACAAAAGCGTCATGGCGACAGAAAAACAGGGAACGGACTATATTGACGCAAAAGCCCAGCAGGCCGAAGCAAGACGGCTTCAGGAAAAGGCTGAAGAAGAAGCCAATAAACCATGGTACGAAAAAACATGGGACGGCATCTGCAACTTTACCGGCGAAGTCACCGGCTATTATGATTATAAAAGAGCAGCCGAAGGTGTTGATCCGGTGACCGGCGAAAAACTCTCCACCGCAGAACGCGTCACAGCAGGAGCGATGGCCGCCGCCGGATTCATACCGGTCGTCGGCTGGGCGGGCCGCGCTTTCAAAGGCGGAAAAGCCATTTACAAAACCGGAAAAACCGTCATTGCCGCAGAACATGCTTTAGATGCCTATAAAACCGGAAAATCCTTAGACATTCTCAAAATGACAGAAATGGGCGCATACGGTCTTGTCGCCTCAAACGGATTCACAGAAGCCGTCACAGGCAGAGATATGTTCGGAAACAAAGTGTCTGAGGAGAAGCGGAAGCAAGGGGCGCTGGAAGTTGCGCTGAGTTTGGTTGGAGCCGGCGCACTGGCGAAGCATGTAAACAAAGGCATACCGCTTGCAAAATCGCCACAAGCAACAAAAGTTGAAAAAGGGAAAAAGATTCTAGACCAAGTAAAAGAATTCAAAGTACCGACGAATGTAAAAATTCGTGTCCACAAGGCTGTCACACCGGATGGCGCAACTTTCCCAATCATTCATGCTGATGTAAAAACGACTGCTGTGAAAGATCTTGGGATTGTGAAGGTGGCTGGTAGTGGTGGCGGGAATAGTAAGAAACTTTTCGGTCAATATGGAACTAAAATTGCAAGTAAGACAACATGGCAAAATGGGAAGACAGAAAGAATAGACATTGAAAACCCAAATCCAGGGCAAAGAGAAGGTCAAATTCACTATCACGAGCCAAGTAATAAAAAATGGTATTTTGATGTGGAAACAAAAAAGTTTTATGACCAAAAAACAGGTGAAGATGCACCTAGCAAAATTCAAAAAGTACTTAAAGACAAGAGTGTTCAGAAAGCTATAAATAAGGGATTGAAATTTTTAGGTGAGGATCCTGTATTTTAGTATAGGAGTGAAGATTATATATGGAATATACAAATAAAAATATGAAAAGACTAAAAGAACGACTTGAAGATCTGAGCAATGCAAATAAAGTTGACCTATCTAATTTAAAGGATATTATTTCACCTAATATAGTTAAAGTAGACGATTGCTATATTCTAGATCTAGAGTATGAGTTAACTGATAAGACAACGATAAATTGGAATAGAATTTTGAAAATGTACGGGGATAAAACGGGGTATGAAGCATCGTGTAATGAGCTCCGCATAAACGATTATTTAGACTACAGTGATTTGTCTGATGAAGAGATTTCACTTTATGCGTTTCAGATAGTAGACGGTTGGGAACAACATTTAAAAGAAAAATTTCCTGAGCATAAATTTGTTGTGATTATAAGTATTGATGAAGGTTTTGCGACACTTAGATTTTATAAATATAGAGAAGAGGAAAGCAGTTGGCTAAAGGCCGACATTGAAGAGTACGGAAACGAAGCTATCCTTGTAAAAGAAATTAACTTTGATAATAAAATTTAAGTAAAAAAGCAGGTAGTTATATTGTACCTGCTTTTTTAGTTTTTACCTTTTGAAAGCAAAAAACATTACAAATGATCAAGCTTTTACAGGATTAATGGTAAAACTAATTCAAAACTGTTGATTTATAGAGAAAAAAATTAAAGTTTAAGTTTTGTGAAAAGTGAAATAAAATGATTCGAAAATATAAAGGAGAGAATTGTAATGTCGCAAGAACAGAAGTTAATTATATTGAATGAAATGTTTAAAAAGAAGGCGATGAAGAGGACGTTGAAGGGTTAACAAACAATAATGATTGATGGGGTTATCAAGCAAGTTTTTAATAAAATAAAAAATGAAAGAAATTTTAAAAATAATAATGAAGTTATGAGAGATATTATTTTTGAAGGAATTAATAGTATAGTTGAAAAATCTTGAAGGTTTTAATGCAAAATAGAAACGCCTTCATATCTCTTTTATATTTCACATGGATAGCTACGGAAACTCTGGTTAACGGATGGAAAAAAAGCTGCTGTCCACTCTACAAAATTCCCAAATGAGCATCAAGCTGGTCATGGAATAGGTTCAACAACAAACACCCAATTTAAAGGGAGAAAAAATAATAGGCTAGAATTTACTAAGGTAAACCATGAAAATAGTTTAAAACAAAACTAAAGAGGTTCTGTTAATGGTAAAATATGTTAAGTTGGATGTTCCAAAAGCAAATTTACATCCCCTAAGAATAACACAAGGTTGGAAAGTGAATTATAATCATTTTGTTGAAATAGATCCAAGAACTTTAGAACCGAATGATGATTCCTGGTTTTTGTTCACAGACAGTTTGTTGCAGCTTTATCATGAACAATCCTCAATAACGCTTGATTTAGGCTGGGTTCCTGACATTTCACCTGAAGGTAACTATCTGGTTTTAATAGTCAAAAATAATGATTGGGAAGATCCTATTAAAGAATTTTCATCAGATGATTATAAAAAAGTAATTTTATATATTGAATATTATTTAAAACAAGTAACAACAACTTGGTGGAAGTAGTTAAATAATAATGGCTGGAATAGTTCGAACATGGAATCAGATTTATTAATGAATACCCTGAAATCGGTGAACTGCTTAACCGTCTATTTGTGAATAGGGAATTAGACGAATGGTACAAGAACAAATGTGCAGATAAAATAAAAGTGCCTGATGAATTTAGTCAAATAAAAAGTCTAAAAAAATTGAAGTTAGAGATTTAAACAATCCTTCTGGAGAAATCAATATCCACATGCAAGATCTTTCTGGAGAAAATGGATTTCATCTAGAACAGCAAAACAATATGAAAGTATCTAATCTGGTTCCTGTTTATGTACCAGATTATAGTTATTCCCTTAGACATGAATTAATCGACGGGGCTTATGATATTGTAGGTACCGCTGAATCTTTAGAATTCATTCAGGGAACGAACTATATCAATAAAGTAATGCAAGAGAAAGGGTTTATCGAACTCAGTATTTGTATGATTACTACGATACTGTGTATAAGGGGAGTGAATTGCCCCATATACAGTCTTTCAATAGGAGATTAACATTAGGAGATGCCTTGTTTACTGATGTATTAGAATTGCTATAGTTAAGAGCTTGCCCTGTTGTCATCGGCAAGTTTTTTTATAGATAGTATAACAATGTGGAGTACAAGGAGAAACTGGATGGACAGAAATCAAATTTCTCAATTGCAGCCATTGAAAATCTGTAATGGCTGGTCTGTAGTACAGAACAATTTAAATTCAGAAAAAAGAATGGAAGAAAAATATGAACTGCTAAAACTACAAAATGAAAAACGTAATGCTGTTATTAAGGCAATATTTGAAAATGATCAATATCATGTCAAAGTAGCGGGCTTAAAAGCAGATAAGATTTATAAAGAAGACTCTTTTAATGAAATGGAACAATTATTGGAAGAGTTAGAATATCAAATCTGGACTGTGGGAAGTGGGGTTTTAGAGGGTTTGCAACAGCTAAGCCAATATGTTCCCAATTTCTTAAGGCTTAAGATACCGGCGGGCTGGACTGTTGATTATATTACATTAAAAGAACTGAGCCTAAAACTCTAGAGGAAAATGATGATGCTTGGTTATTTGACTTTAATCAAGACCTCCTGCAGATTTCTCATAAAACTAAAAATTTGCTGCTTGATGTAGGGTGGTACCCAGAAGGCGATCCAAACGGCAGTTATGGCATTGAACTGATAAAAAACGAAGATTGGGAAAATCCTTTAGAAGATATTATGTGTACTGAACTTAAAGAATTACTTAAACAATTGGACCTTATTTTTATGAAAGAAATGAAAAATGAATTTTAATAAAAGATATAATTTGTTGAAGGAGTCTTCGTTAGATCGAAACGCAGGACGATTGAGCACGAAGACTATTTTTAGAGAGGAAAACCAATGAAATGAAAATACATCAAATTCACGATTTTGATCTAAAAGATGAATCGGATTTTGTTCGAACACAACAATCCCTTATACATAAAATTAACCTATCTCATTCCATCACCCCAGACTCCGTCAACACCTGCGCAGGCGTCGACCTCGCTTATTGGGAGCAGGACGGGGAACCGTACGGCGTATGCAGTATCATCGTGATTGACGCTGATACAAAAGAAGTGATTGAAAAAGTGCACAGCATGGGGAAAATCGGCGTGCCGTATGTTTCCGGTTTTCTTGCGTTTCGCGAGCTGCCTTTGATCATCGAGGCGGCCGAAAAGCTGGAGGCGGAGCCGGATGTGTTTTTGTTTGATGGCAACGGGTATCTGCATTACAATCATATGGGCGTTGCCACCCATGCGGCTTTTTTTCTGGGTAAGCCGACGATTGGGATAGCGAAAACCTATCTCAAAATCAAAGGCTGCGATTTCGTGACGCCTGAAAATGAAGTCGGCGCATACACCGATATTATCATTGATGGCGAGGTATATGGACGGGCGCTGCGAACGCGGCGGGACGTGAAGCCTATCTTTTTGTCTTGCGGACATAACATTGATTTAGAAAGCAGCTATCAGATCACAATGAAAATGATCAATCGAGAAAGCAGGCTGCCGATCCCTGTCCGTCTGGCTGACCTTGAAACGCATGTTTTGCGAACGTTTTATCGGAAAAATCACGTGTAACACTTGGGGCTCTAAGCCACCAAGTGTTTTTTTTGTATGTCTGGTGTCTGCTTTATTAAAAACTTTGTCGTCCTTGCAGATAGGTTTTTATTTGAATGTTTTTCGCGTCAAATCGATAAAAGCCTTTAATGGCGCAGACATCCACTTGTCCTTATGCCATGCTAATTGAGTAAAAACAGGGCATTCATTCTGCCAGCTGAGTTCTTTCATCCGTCCTTCGGCAATATCGTCTTTTACTGTCATTTCAGGCAATAGTCCAATTCCAAGTCCGGCCATCACGCATTGTTTGATGGCTTCTATGCTGACGAATTCTAATTTGTTAGGGTAGACTCCGGCGTCATGTAAAGTGTTCTCAAAGAGCGTGCGGTATGAACAGCCGTCCTCTGTCAGCAGAAGGGTTTCGTTTTGAAGATCTTTCAATGTTGCTGGTGAGTCTGCTGGAAAAGGATGATCATTGGCGGCTACCATTTTGATTTCATCCTGAATCAAAGATTCAACGTGCAGTGCGTCTTCCGTCCGGTTCACATCCAAAATGAAAGTGATATCAAGCTGGCCCTGTAAGAGCTGTTCTTTCGCTTGTTCGTTGGAAATATACGGTTTGAATATGAGCTTTACTTGAGGAAAAGTCTGTTTAAATTCTTTTATGATAGGGGGAAGGCGATATGTGCACTGGCTTTCCGTCGCCCCGATTTTCAAGGTTCCGGTTGTTTCTCTTACTTGATTTGCGGCCATTTTTGCTTCTTCTGTTAACGCAATGATCTTCTCCGCATAGGATTTGAATGTTTTGCCGGCTTCTGTCAGGATGAGCCGCTTGCCGAGCCGTTCAAATAAAGGAGTCCCGATTTCTTCTTCAAGTGATTTGATCTGAGAGGTAACGCTTGATTGTGCATAGTTAAGCATCTTGGCGGTTAGGGTGAAGTTTACATGTTCTGCTGCGGTAATAAAGGTGATCAGCTGCTTCAATTCCATATGTTCTCGCCCTTTCTAAATCGGTTTTACAGATTGGAATAATCGAAATAATCATCTGTATTGATTGATGAATCCATTATATGATGAAGAAAATCATTCGTAAACAAAGGAGCAGATGCATCATGAAAATTGCGGTTATTCATGGCGGAACGAGGTCTGGCGGAAATACGGATATTCTTGCGGAGAAGGCTGTTCAAGGATTCGATGCGGAGCACATTCATTTGCGGAAATATCGGCTCCAGCCAATTGAAGATCTGCGTCACGCCCAAGGCGGCTTTCGTCCTGTTCAAGATGACTGCGATTCTATCATTGAGCGGATATTGCCGTGCGATATTCTTGTATTCGCCACCCCAATTTATTGGTTTGGCATGTCAGGGACATTAAAGCTGTTTATTGATCGCTGGTCACAGACGCTGAGAGATCCGAGATTTCCTGATTTTAAACAGCAAATGTCAGCGAAGCAGGCATATGTAACAGCAGTGGGAGGAGACAATCCTAAACTAAAAGGGCTGCCGCTGATTCAGCAATTTGAACATATTTTTCATTTTATGGGGATGTCCTTTAAAGGCTATGTGCTGGGAGAAGGCAATCGTCCCGGTGATATTCTTCATGATCATCAGGCGCTGAGCGCGGCGAGCAGCTTATTGAAAAGAAGTGATGCTCTATGAAACTGCTGCTGGTTATCTCTGGTATGTTGATTCTCGCACTCTTTTTAGCTTGGAAAGCGCCGACTTCTGTTTGGATACAGGCTGAAACCAATTCGCCTCAGGTTCAGCAATTTGTGAGAATGGCAGGCGCAACGCTGCAAGTCAAGCAAATCATCAAGAGTGATGCAGGCGAAGAAACAGTTGTCATATCAAATGGTATTTCTGGGCCAAAATAAAAAAGCACCTGTCCAGGTGCTTTTCTTTATAAATGAGGAACCACAAGACCTCCATACAAAAACGCCGCGATAATCAGGAAGGCCGGATGCATCTTGAATTTTGTCAAGGCAAGGAGGGAAATCCCCGCAATCACTATCGCTTGAACCCAGCCGATCGCTTTGATGCCGTCTGCGCCGATTTGCCAGGTAAGAATGAGCATCATGACGGCGATGACAGGCTGGACGGACAGCGTCATACCTTTGATGACGGGGGATTGGCGGAAGCGCTGAATGATGCGCAAGAGGACGATCAATGCGAGCGCCGACGGTACGACAGTGGCGATCAGCGCAATCAGGAACCCGGGCCACCCGCCTGCGCTGTAACCGACATACGCCGCGATTTTGGTTGCGATCGGGCCCGGCAATGCGTTCGCAAGTGCGAGCATATTTGAAAATTGATCGTTTGAGAGCCAGCTGTATCTGTTGACGACTTCTTCAAACATCAGCGGGATCGACGCCGGTCCGCCTCCATATCCGAGTACGTTTGCGACAAAAAACGCCATAAATATATAAATCATGATCATGAGGCCGACATTCCTTTATCTTTTGAACGTTTATTTGTGATTTTGTCCTTTAATTTAAAATGAAACGCGCCGTACGCCAAGAAAATGATAATGACAAAGCCGGGATTGATCTGTAACGTTTGCAGGCCGATAAAAGCGATGATAAAAAACAGGATGCCCGTGACCCAGCCGAATCCTTTAAGCGCTTTTTGGCCAAACTCGTACGCCATGATGCCGAGCATTACCGCAATCACCGGTGTTACAGCGCCAATCATGCCGGCAACAATTGCTGAGTGGCTTAAGACATTGACAGCCGCAAACAAGCCCGCCATCGCAAGACATGTAGGCAGAATGTGGGCGAGGGTCGCCGCGATTGCACCTAATGTGCCTTTCAGCTTAAAGCCCAGATACGCAGCCATTTTTGTGGCAATCGGTCCGGGAAGCGCATTAGCAATCGCTAATATTTCTCCGAATTCATCATCATCTATCCATTTGTATTTATTGACGGCTTCATGGCGGATGAGCGGGATCACCGACGGGCCGCCCCCGAATCCGAGAATGCCCGTTCGGACCATCGCCGCCGTAATGTCCCAATAGGGATGTTTCATGGCTATGTCCTCCTTACAGCTTCATGCCCGTTCTGCTTTTATACCGTTTAATCAGCATTTGGCAGTCGACGCTGACGACGCCTTTTTGCGTATAGAGCCGTTTTGTCAAAAACTCTTCCATTTCCTGATCATTTGCGAAAATGCCGTGCATATGCAGCTTGCTCGGTCCGGTCATGTGATAAAGGCTTGTCACGGCCGGCTCCTTTTCAAGCTTTAATGCGGTTTCCTCCAAATACTGCGGCTCCACCTCCACATTAAAAAACACGGACACATGACGGCCGATTTTCGTCGGGTTGATGACAGCGGTGAATTTTTCAATCACACCGGCATCCAGTAAATGCTGAATGCGGTGCTGAACCGCCACTCGCGACAGGTTAACCCGCTTTCCTACGTCTGTATAGGAAATCCTCCCTTCCTCGTGCAAAATCGAAAGAATCTGTTTATCCGTTTCATCAAGAACAAGATTCGGAATGCTGTATTCATGTTCCAACCCGCTTCACCTTCCTTCATTTGGTAGACATTATTGTATCATGAAACATTACGGTATGAAGGGAGAATTTTTTTATTGTTTTCGATGCGTAATAACTTAGAATTATTTCTTATCGAAAAGTAAATAGTGTGTGAGATTTTCTTTCAGGAATGTGGATGGCCGCGAAGCCGCTTTTTATACTTGAGAAAATTTGTAAAGGGGCTTGCCATGAATACTTCAACCATCGGAACGAAACAAATGGTCGTCAGTCCGCATTATCTCGCTTCTCAGGCGGGGGCCGGCATTCTGGAAAAGGGCGGAAACGCGTTTGACGCGGCAGTGGCGGTCAGCGCCTGTCTGGCAGTCGTGTATCCGCATATGACGGGTCTTGGCGGGGATTCATTTTGGCTCACTTACCATAAAGAAACGGGACGAATCAAAGCTTATAACGGGAGCGGCCGTTCAGGGAAGCATGTGACGAGAGACTTGTATCGGGGCAGAGAAGCGATCCCTCTGCGCGGGACAGAAAGCGCCATTACCGTTCCGGGAATGGCGGACAGCTGGGATGCCGTGCTTTCGGCGTACGGGCGTCTTTCGCTCGCTGAGGTGCTGAAGCCAGCTCTTGATTATGCGGCAAACGGATTTCCGGTGTCCGCCGACCAATGCGCCCACACAGAACGCAATCTCGCTCTTTTAGCCTCGATGCCTTACACCTCGGCCATTTTTACGAGAAACAAAAAAGCGCCCATGCCCGGTGAACGGTTTGTCCAAAAGGATCTGGCGGCCAGCTTGGAGCAGCTTGCCGAGAAAGGAAGAAGCGCTTTTTATGAAGGAGACCTCGCTCAACGCATCACATCCTTTCTGCAAAACAACGGCAGCCGTCTGACACTTGATGACTTTAAAGCCCACCGCGGCGAGTGGACGAACCCGGTATCCTCCGATTACCGCGGGTGCAAAATCTATCAGGCTCCGCCGAATTCACAGGGCTTTACAGGCTTAATGACGCTCAATATATTGGAAAACTATGATTTTTCTCAGATCGAACACGGTTCCTTTGACTATTATCATCTGCTGATCGAGGCGCTGAAGAAGAGTTTTCAGCACCGGAATGAAGTGCTGACTGATCCGGCATTTTCTCATATTCCGCTGGATCGGCTGCTTGATAAACGGTATGCAAAGCAGCTTGCGGAAGAAATCGGTAACGTGGCTGCGCCGGCGGTAAGCCGGCCGGTCGGAAGCGACACTGCTTATGCCGCCGTCGCCGATGCGGAAGGAAATGCCGTTTCCTTTATTCAGAGCCTCTATTTTGAGTTCGGATCTGCCGTTACAGCGGGGGAGACGGGCATTCTGCTGCAAAACCGCGGGTCATTTTTTTCGCTGGACGAATCCCATATCAATACACTTGAACCCGGCAAGCGGACGTTCCACACCCTCATGCCGGCGATGGCCTGTAAAGAAGGAAGGCCGCACATCCTGTACGGAACCCAGGGAGGAGAAGGCCAGCCGCAAACTCAGACAGCGATGATTACGCGCATCATTGATTACAAAATGGACCCCCAGCAGGCGATCAATGAGCCGCGCTGGGTCTGGGGACGGACATGGGGAGAGGAGTATGAAGGGCTGAGGGTTGAAAGCAGAATCAGCCCTGAAACGAGAGAAGCCCTAAGGCAGAGCGGCCACCGCGTCGAGACCGTTGGTGATTTTGACGGGCTTATGGGCCATGCGGCAGCGATCGTCATTGATGAAGAAGGCTTTCTCCAAGGCGGGGCCGACCCGCGCGGCGACGGAGCGGCCGCAGGAGTATAGAGCTGCGCTAACTGATGAAAAAAATAAGCACGCCAAGCGCGGCAGAAAGACCTGCGTAAAACGAATCGTACACATATTGCTTTTCCTCCCGCCGGTGCCGCCATTCCATTAAGCCGCTGCAGCAAAATAGCATGAAAACAACTCCCGCAAATACGTACATTTCATTGAAAAAATTCACCGCTGCGATGCCCGTAATAAGCAGTGTGATTTCGATTAATCGATGTGTGCCGTTTATCGGCTTCTGCTTTTTAACAGGCTTTGGCAAATTGAGAACTTTGACGGCAAATACTTGAAACATAAGGCTGAGCAAAATAAATACGGCTGAAAAAATCAGTAACTGAGTGAAATCCATCGTCTGCCTCCTAAAAATGTGCCACTCGTTTCATACGGGTGAGGACCTTGTAAGTTTCGGCATTCTACAAGACATTAGGCTGAGTTAAATGGTAAAAGACTCAAAAAGACCCCTTTCGAAAGGGGTCTTTTTGACTAGTTTCTTCTATTATAATGGTTCCTGCTTCAGGTCGGGCGGACAAGCGTATATGTCTTCCCGAGTCTGGCGTATTCATTCCCCGCGAGCCTTGCCGCAGGCTTCAGCTCATCTGTCCGTATGTAGCCTTTATCGGCGTCATATACTTGGTCATTCAAATGAAAACAAACGACTCTGCCGATGATGAGGTCTGTCGTCGTTTCTCCGCTGTCATTTTGGAACGGAAGATGGCGTTCGAGTATACATTCAAACCTGACCTTTGCTTCTTTTATACCGGGAACGCTGATGCAAGCGCTGTCTGTCACAGAAAGGTCTGTCATGCCAAGCTCACTGACATCAGGATCAAGCCTTGCCGCCGTTTTGTTAATGTCTTCAATAATGGACTCATCACTGACGTGCACCACGAATTCCCGATGAGCGATTGCGTTTCTCGCGGTGTCTTTCTGCCGCCCGTCCGCGCGGCTGACTGAGATGGCCAGAAGCGGCGGTTCTGCGGAGACAACGTTATAGAAACTGAAGGGCGCCGCGTTTACGGCGCCGTTGATGGATGACCGCGTAGTGACAAATGCGATCGGCCGGGGAACGACTGTGCCCGAAAGCAATTTGTAAGTGTCTTTTGCGTTCAGTTCGTCTGCTCGTAAGATATGCATGATTTCGGCCGCCTTTCTTTATCGTATGACCTGATTATACAGAAAGAAAATTCGGAAACACAACAAAAGAAAACCGGCTGCATATCTTATCACGTGGCATATATCTGATTGAGGAAAAAGGCTTCCGTTTAGCCGGCAGCCTATTAACGAATGGTGTTACTTGTAGTTTTTCTTTACAACCCAGATGTTCCCGTCTTTCCAGTACTCTGTTTTGCTGCAGTAATCGTCTTTTTTGCAAGGGTCTTTTTTATGAGGACGATAAGGTTTTTTCTGCGTGCGTTTTTTCTTGCGGCGGCATGATTTTTTGTGGCTGCGAGATTTTTTGTGAGACCGGCAAGATTTTTTACGGCTGCGGGATTTTTTGTGAGAGCGGGATTTTTTATGGCTGCGAGATTTTTTGTGAGAACGGGATTTTTTATGGCTGCGAGATTTTTTGTGAGAACGGGATTTTTTATGGCTGCGAGATCTTTTGTGAGAGCGGGATTTTTTATGGCTGCGAGATTTTTTGTGAGAGCGGCACGATTTTTTATGACTGCGAGATTTTTTGTGAGAGCGGCATGATTTTTTACGGCTGCGAGATTTTCTCTTCTTACTGCTTTTTGGTTCTTGGTACAAATAATCTTCCAATCCCTCGGTGCTTGCGGACTTTACTGCTTCTTCGATATCAGAATGGGAATAGTGGCCCATTTTGAAACCTCCTCATGATATATGTTTTAAGGATGCGATCCTTACTACCACATAGTACGCATGAATGAAAAAAGTGTATGTGTGATTCGCTGAGTTTTATATAAAAAGCACAGCCTAAATTAATACAGGGAGGGTTACTGATGAAAGACCAATCAACATTGCCTCTATACCAGCTGTTTATTCACCCGAAAGACTTAATGGAGCTGAAAAAAGACATTTGGGATGATGATCCGGTGCCCGCGGTGCTGAGAGTGAATCAAAAACGGCTTGACATTGATCTGGCGTACCGCGGCTCTCATATAAGAGATTTCAAGAAGAAATCGTATCACATCGCTTTTTATTCGCCGAAAACATTTCGCAGGGCGAAAGAGATACATTTAAACGCTGAATACAAAGATCCGTCGATGATGCGGAATAAGCTGTCTCTCGATTTCTTCGCGGAGCTTGGGACGCTGTCACCAAAGGCGAATTTCGTAACCCTGCAAATCAATGGCAGACATGAGGGGGTGTATCTTGAGCTGGAGTCAGTGGATGAATATTTTCTGGCGAAACGGAATTTGGCGGACGGCGCTGTTTTTTACGCGGTTGATGACGACGCCAATTTCTCCCTCGTCAGTGATCTGGAGCGGGATACGAAAACATCGCTCGAACTTGGTTATGAAAAGAAAACGGGAACGAAAGAAGACGATTTATACTTGCAGGATATGATCTATAAAATTAATACCGTGCCGAAGTCAGAGTTCAAGGGGGAGATCGTCAAACACTTGGACGCCGATAAGTATTTGCGGTGGCTTGCGGGCATCGTGTTTACCTCAAACTACGATGGATTTGTTCATAATTACGCTTTGTACCGGAATCATGAAACGGGACTTTTTGAAGTCATTCCGTGGGATTACGATGCGACGTGGGGAAGAGACATTCATGGTGATCGGATGGAGGCCGATTATGTCAGAATACAAGGGTTTAATACCTTGACTGCAAGGCTTCTGGATGAACCGTATTTCCGCAAAGCGTACAAACGGCTTTTGGAAGAGACGCTTCAGAACCGGTTTACCATTGAACATATGAAGCCGAAGGTCATGTCACTGTATGAGCAGATCAGGCCGCATGTCGCGAAGGATCCATATAAGAAAGAAGAGATTGATTGCTTTGACCGGGAGCCAGAAGTGATTTGCGAATACATTAAGGAGCGGTCCGCCTTCATCAGCAGTGAGTTAGAGCGGTGGAATATCTGATTTGGAGATGAAGAAAGATTTTTTACAAATAGGCTGGTGAATCAGTTCCCGAAAATAATCGTGATACGTATATATGCATTATGCTTTTTACATTATGAGAAAAATGACTAGGAGGACAATAGATGAAACGCAATACGAAGCGGCAGCGGTCTGATGACAACTTTTTGCATGCGATGGAAGGAAAAGTAATTACTGTCTACCGGGGAGGCCCGGAGTCCAAGACAGGGAGATTAGCAGACATTCAATCGGATTATATCGCTCTTCAGGTTGATAATAAAATCGTTTATTATCAATGGAAACACGTGAAAAGTGTGACGGAAAATACGAGTGAAACCGTATCGCCGGCCGAAGCGGCAGAATGTGAAAAAGCTGATGATTTTCAAGACCTGATCAGCCGGATGACCAATCGCACGGTGCAATTGAATCAGGGAGGTCCGGAATCGAAAAGAGGAAAGCTTCACGAAACAGGGGATGATTTTCTCGTGCTGGAAACGGAAGATGACGGAATCGTATATTTTAACGCCGACCATGTCAAAAGCATCAGCGCGGAACAAGAAGAGGACGGCCAAGAGGAGGAGCGCCCGGAATTTGAAATGGCTGATGATTTTCACGGCATATTTAAACGCCTGATCCACAAATGGGTATCCATCAACCGCGGAGGTCCTGAAGCCGTTGAAGGTATACTTGTGGATAATTCCGACGGCCACTACACTCTTGTGAAAGATAAAGAAGTGCTGCGGATCTATCCTTTTCATATCAAGAGCATCAGCGAAGGGGCAAAAGGAGCAGCTAAAAAAGAGGAGAATAAAGACGGCGAGAATAAAGGTGAGAAAGAGAGCGCCGAAGAAGAAAAGCCGCATGAAGAAGAATCACGCGAAGAGCAGCGTACTTCCTCTAAAAAGTCGAAAAGATCATCAAGATCCGTTCGATCCTCAAAACGGGAGGAAGAGAACTCTTATAGCTACGCCACTGTATTAAGGACAATAGATTATCGGTGGAAACACGGCCGTAAATGATTGGAAAGATTGTCCGTAAACGCGGGAGAGGGGGGAATGAAATGGCTGGATTAAGCAGATTTCTGGATAAACAAGTCGATATTGAGATATCGGGGAATACGACATTTTCAGGAACTCTTTTGGATATCGGTCAGGATATCATTGTGATTCATGACGGCCGGACGTTTCTTTATATTCCGCTGCTGCATCTTCAGAGGATGACATTGACGCTCCCGGACGAAGAGAATAAAGAACCGTACGCAAGAAAAAAAAGTCCGCATCCCGAAAAACAGGAACATTCCTTTTCTTACCGGAATACCCTCCAGCATATAAAAGGCAGATTCACAGAAATATTTGTTACGGGAGACCGTTCCATTCATGGGTATGTGACAAGTGTTTTAAATGATTATTTTGTTTTCTTCTCTCCGGTTTATAAGACTCTTTTCATCTCGATGCATCATTTGAAATGGCTGACACCCTATTCCGATGAGCAGACGCCGTATACGTTAAACAGTTCAGAGCTGCCGGTTGTTCCCGCTAATGTGCCCCTTGTCCGGAATTTTGAGGAGCAATTAAAAAGATATATCGGGAAGCTGATTATTCTGGATTTAGGAGATATACCGAATAAAGTGGGGCTGTTGCAGGATGTCTCAGATAATATTCTTGAACTGACCAATGCAGACGGCGATACTGTTTTTTGGAAATTGAATCATTTAAAAACCATGCACCTGCCATAAATGAAAAAACTGCCTCTCTTATACAGCAGGCAGTTTTTTCATGGGAGCTAAAGGTAAATCCAACTGATCCAAACATATAAAACGGTAATGGTAAACACGACGGTGAGAGGGACAACGATAATGGTCGTTTTGATATATTCTGACCAAGAAACTTTTTCGCCGTGCTGTCTGATGATATGCATCCAGATCAGCGTGGCTAATGTCCCGATCGGCAGAAGCAATGATCCGATATCACTGCCGATAATATTGGCCAGATAAATGATTTTTACGGTTAATGGGTCGATGGACATTTCCGTTAATGTCAAAGTGCTGATCATTAAGGCGGGATGGTTATTGAACAAATTAGAGAGGACGGATGTAGCGATGCCCATAATAGATGCAGCATGGGCAATACTTTGTGAGACATACGGCTCAATAGACTGAACAAGCAGCGCCGTCAGTCCGATATTATGCAGTCCGTAGATGATAATGTACATCGTGAAGGCAAAAATAAAGATATGCCAAGGCGCTTTCCTTAATAAGTCTGCCGGTCCGATTTTTAAATAAAACCATCTCCAGCCAAGCAGGATGACTGAACTGATGACAGCCACGAGCGAAACGGATATGCCGTTGTAAGAAGCTGCAAACAGACTGATCCGGACGAACAATACAAATACCAAAACACAAAACATGATGTTCGTACGGCTGTTTTGGGTCAGGTCTGGCGGAGGCTGAAGCGGATGATATCGTTTGTGTTCCAGCGAGTCAAAGTGGACCGGAATATCGGGGAGCTGTTTCGGCAAACGGCGGTAAAAAACGGCAAACAGCAGAAAGGCCATAAACACCAGTCCCAGCGTGCCGGGGATAAACATCATATTGGTGTACAAATAAAGGTCCATGCCTATCATTTTGAGAGAAATTAAATTGACGATATTACTGACGCCGATCGGGGTGCTTGCGGCCGTCGCAATTAATACGCCGCTTATTAAATACGGTGTTTTCTGATGTCTTTTAAGTCCGAGATATTGTAAGACCAATAGTAAAATAGGAGTGGTGATTAAGACGCTGCCGTCATTATTCAGAAAAAGCGTCATTGAAAAACAGAGCAGGTTGGTCAGCCAAAAAAGCCGGATGCCCGATCCCTTGGCGCGGTGAAGCAGTTTGGCCGCCGCCCAGTTAAAAAAACCGAAGCTTTCCAGCGCGATTGCCATAATCATTGTGGAGATAATGGTGATTGATGCTCCGGTGACTTTTGACCCTATATCCCCCAAATCATGAAAGGAAACGGTTCCGCATAACAAAACGAGAATGGCGCCCAGTGACGCCGGAACGGCTTCATTTAATCCCCCGGGTCTCCAAAATATAAAAATAATGGTCACAAAGAAAGAAATCAGGGTCAAAATGACGGTAATATGTGTAATGTGTTGTGCCTCCTTTTAGATGGGTCATTGCCGCCCCGTTATTTTTATCCCTCCTGATCAGTTGTACTGTATGTATACGGGTACAGGTCGTAAGGTGTACTGAGCGTTTCTACCAATTTAGTAAAAATCCATAAAAGCACAAAAAAAAGAGGCTGCTTTCGGCGGCCCTCTTTTTTATGCATTTTCCTTATCCGCCTGCAATAAAGCCTGGCGCTTATTCATAATATCCAGAAAATGTTTCAGAATCGGGTTTTGATTATCCTTGCGGTAGGCAATGACCCATTCGGCCGTGAGCTGCACCTGATTAATGCCGCGATAGGCGACTTCGAGATTAAACAGCTTTTTAGCAGAAGAAGGCACGAAGGTCACACCGATGCCGGCACTAACCAATCCGATCACCATTTGATACTCCGTCGCTTCCTGAACGATTTTCGGTTTGAAGCCCGCCTGCTCGCAGTAGTTTACAAACTCCAGGTATAAAGTCGGCCATGTTTCTTTCGACAATGTGATAATCGGTTCATTTTTTAAATCCTGAATGTCGATTGTCTGTTTAGCGGTAAGCGGGTGCTGCTTCGGCAAAGCCAGAATGCACGGACTGCTCTGCACCTTTTCCATATGTAACGCGGAATGCTGTAAAGGCGGATGAAGGATGCCGATATCAATGTTCCCCTTCAGAAGTTCTTCCTGCTGTCTGAAAGAAGAAATTTCACGCAGATCAAGCTTAACGGAGGGGAATTTTTCGCGGAATTCCCGAATGATCGGCGGCAGAAATTCATATGTGGCCGAGCCGACAAAACCGACGACAAGGCGGCCGAGCTCTCCCCGCGCCGTTCTCTGCGCCATTTCAATCGCTTTGTCTATTTCTTCGATCGCGTTTCTGCTGTGTTTTAAAAAACTTTCTCCGGCAGCTGAAAGCTCTACAACCCGTTTCGTGCGCTTTAATAAGGTCACGCCGACTTCCTTCTCAAGCTGTTTGATCTGCTGGCTGAGAGGCGGCTGTGTCATATTTAACCGAAGCGCAGCTTTGCCGAAATGAAGTTCTTCGGCAACGGCAATAAAGTATTGAAGATGGCGAAGCTCCATCCTTATCCATTCCTTTCTCTTTGTTAATTATTCGTGAAACATATTAATCATACGGCGAATTGATATTGGAGGTCAATTTCCAAAGAGTGTATAGTGAATAATATCACAAATTACTTAAAATTTTATATTTAATATGCATAATAAGGAGTGAGGGTGTTGGCAAAAGCAACAAATGAACTAAAAACCTCTGGAAAAAATCGGGGGGCGGAGCTTGTTGTTGATTGCTTAGTGGAGCAAGGTGTCACACATGTTTTTGGCATTCCGGGTGCAAAAATTGATGCAGTATTTGATGCGTTAAAAGATAAAGGACCTGAACTGGTTTTATGCCGTCACGAACAGAACGCTGCATTTATGGCTGCGGCTGTCGGAAGACTGACTGGAAAACCAGGCGTTTGTCTCGTTACTTCAGGCCCGGGGGCATCCAACTTGGCGACCGGCTTGTTAACGGCTAATACAGAAGGTGATCCGGTAGTGGCGCTGGCGGGTAATGTAATTCGCGCAGACCGGTTAAAACGGACACACCAATCATTGGACAATGCGGCGCTATTTCAGCCGATTACAAAATACAGTGTAGAAGTACAGGAAACAGGGAATATACCAGAAGCGGTAACAAACGCCTTCAGGGCAGCGTCAGCAGGTCAGGCAGGCGCGGCTTTTGTGAGCTTTCCGCAGGATGTTGTGAATGAAATCACAAATGTGAAAAACGTACGCAGCGTGCCGGCGCCGAAACAAGGCCCTGCACCGGAAGAAGCGGTCAGCGCGGCTATTGCGAAAATCCAGACGGCGAAACTTCCCGTTCTGTTAGTCGGCATGAAAGGCGGAAGACCGGAGGCGGTAAAACAAATCCGCAAACTGCTTGCCAAAACAAAACTGCCTTTCGTAGAAACGTATCAAGGGGCCGGCACATTGTCCAGAGAGCTGGAAGACCAATATTTCGGCCGGATCGGACTGTTCCGCAACCAGCCGGGCGATCTTCTGCTTGAACAGGCGGATGTCGTATTAACGATCGGTTATGATCCGATTGAATACGATCCGAAGTTCTGGAACGTAAACGGTGACCGTGCTATTATCCATCTTGACGAAATCCAGGCCGATATCGATCATGCCTATCAGCCGGAATTAGAATTATTAGGCGATATCGCCGCTACGGTTAAACAAATTGAACACGACGCTGTGACATTTGATATGGGCAGCCGTGAACAAGAAGTGCTGAGCGAATTAAAACAGATGCTCACAGACAGCGAGAAGGCGCCAAGCGACCATAAATCCGACAGAGTGCATCCTCTGCAAATCGTCCAAGAACTGCGCAATGCAATTGACGACGACGTAACCGTCACTTGCGATATCGGTTCTCACGCGATCTGGATGTCCCGCTACTTCCGCGCTTATGAGCCGCTGAAACTGTTGATCAGCAACGGCATGCAGACATTGGGCGTAGCGCTTCCTTGGGCGATTGCCGCCACATTGGTGAATCCGGGTGAAAAAGTCGTATCCGTTTCAGGAGACGGAGGATTCCTGTTCTCTGCAATGGAATTGGAAACGGCAGTCCGCTTAAAAGCGCCGATCGTTCACCTTGTATGGAATGACAGCACATATGATATGGTCGCATTCCAGCAAATGAAAAAATATAACCGTACATCATGCGTAGATTTCGGAAACATTGACATCGTAAAATATGCAGAAAGCTTCGGCGCCACCGGCTTGCGCGTTGAGTCACCGGAACAGCTGGCAGACGTGCTGCAAAAAGGCTTGAACACAGAAGGCCCTGTCATCATTGACATTCCTGTCGATTACAGTGACAATGTCCATTTATCAAGCGACATGCTTCCGAAGCAATTCAAAGAAAAAATGAAAGCAAAAGCTCTCTAGCACTCTGCGCACCATGACCTGTTTTCTAAAACAGCCCAATTTAAAAGGAGTGAAGGGAATATGAAAAACGCAAGCGACATCCATATGATGAGCCGCGGAGAAAAAGGCTCACCTGAGGATCAGATCTATCAAGTATCCACAATGACATCTCTGCTGGACGGAGTATATGACGGAGATTTTGATATGGCTGACATTCCGAAGTTCGGTGATTTCGGAATCGGCACGTTCAACAAACTGGACGGCGAATTAATCGGATTTGACGGAGAATTTTACCGTCTGCGCGGCGACGGAACGGCTACGCCTGTTAAAGGCGGAGACCTGTCACCATTCTGCTCATTCACATTTTTCACGCCGGATATGACGCATACGATCGACGGCGAAATGACCCGTGAAGAATTCGAGCAGGAAATCGCCAGCCTTCTGCCTAGTAAAAACTTATTTTATGCGATCCGTTTAGACGGCGTATTTAAAAAGGTGCAGACAAGAACGGTAGAACGCCAGGAGAAACCGTACGTTCCGATGATCGAAGCGGTGAAAACACAGCCTGTGTTCAACTTTGACGACATTCAGGGTACAATCGCCGGCTTCTGGACGCCGGGTTACGCAAACGGCATCGCTGTTTCCGGATATCACCTGCACTTCATTGATGAAGGACGCAATTCCGGCGGACACGTGTTTGACTATGTCATTAAAGATTGTAAAGTGACCATTTCTCAAAAAATGAATATGAACCTCAAGCTTCCGAATACGGCGGACTTTTTCAACGCAAATTTAGATAATCCGAATTTTGCGAAGGATATCGAAACAACCGAAGGAAGCCCGGAATAAATTAAAAAAGAAAGCCTCATTTTTCTCGGGGGCTTTCTTTTTATTTGGCTGAACCGGCAAAGATTAGGTAAAATACAGTCAAAAGGGAAAGGTGTGGTAGCTGTGAAAGTATTGGTATTAGCGGTTCATCCTGACATGGACAACTCAGCGGTCAATAAGGCGTGGACAGAAGAATTAAAAAATCATGATGAAATCACGGTCCGTGAGCTTTATAAAGAATATCCGGACGGGAAAATAGATGCGGAAAAGGAACGGCAGCTGTGTGAACAGTATGACCGGATCGTATTTCAATTCCCGCTGTACTGGTACAGTGCGCCTCCGCTTTTAAAAACATGGATGGATCATGTGCTGGCGTATGGCTGGGCTTACGGCTCCAAAGGAAAGGCGCTGCACGGCAAAGAATTGCTGCTGGCTGTTTCCGTAGGTGCCGGAGAGGATGCATATCAGGCAGGCGGGTCTAACCATTTTTCACTGAGCGAGCTCTTAAGGCCGTTTCAGGCAATGGCTAATTTTACGGGTATGACCTATTTGCCGGCTTTCGCGATGTACGGGGTAAGCACCGCCGATGCTGCGGCTATCCGTGACAATGCCAAACGCCTGGCGGATTACGTAAAGAAGCCATTTTAGAGTCGTATGCATTCATCTTCATCCGACAATATTTCCTGAGAAATATTTCGAACCTTAGACGTTTCTGACTGTTCAAGAAAGAAAAAACGGATTTCGCGCTGAATTTGCGAAATCCGTTTTGATATTATGTCAGTTTTTGCAGATCTTTTGTGCTGATATACCCCGTTGCGCCCCCGTAATCGACAAGCGCCCAGCCGAAGTCAATGCCGCCGCCGGCTGTCTTTTTCCATCCGAGGAAAGAAACGCTCGTGTTTTTGGCAAGGGAAGCCTTGACCGCTTGTTTGTCTGTATATACTTTTGTTTTTGCCGTCGTTTTTACGGTTGTTGCTTCTTTAACAATATAATGAGTAGATACAAATCCTGTTTTTCCGTTTTTATAATGTACTTTTGCCCAGTCAGCGTTCTGGAATGAAACGATCTTTAAGCTGTCGCCTAAATGAAGGGTATCAGCTCTCGGACTGGCTGCTGATGCTTTTGTTCTGACGTTCAATGCTTCCGCGGAAACGAGATAAGAGTCAAGCGGATAGCTGTACAGATCGTCAATTTTGACCGCTTCTTGCGCGTGTGTCTCCGGAAGAGGCGTTATTCCGGCAGCTGAAGCCGCTGATATTCCCGCTGCAAGGGTCAGAATGGATGCCGCTTTGGCTGTTTTCTTCATCTGTATCTCTCCTTTTACTTCATCCTTTCACGTTTTACCGGAAGTCTAAACATCGGCCGGTTATTTTTGTGTTTGAAGTTTCAATGGAGCGGAAATGGTTTTTTTGACTTTTTCTCCTTTGAGCACCTGCTCCGCCGCTTCGGCCGCCAGTTTTCCGATCAGCTCCGGCTGCTGGGCGACCGTGGCTGTCAGCTTTCCGTTTTTAATGGAAGAAATCGCATCTTTATTTCCGTCGAAACCGACGACCAGAATGTGTTTGCCCGAGCTGTTAATCGCTTCGAGCGCCCCGAGTGCCATTTCATCATTATGGGCGAACACGGCTTTGATATCCGGATGTCCCTGCAGCAGGTTTTCCATGACGGTCAATCCTTTTGTACGGTCAAAATCCGCCGCTTGCTTTGTTACGACATCCAGCTTTTTGTCGGCAATATGATGAAAGCCCGTTCCGCGTTCCCGTGTCGCGGATGCGCCCGGCACCCCTTGCAATTCAGCCACTTTGGCGCCTTTTCCGAGCTGATCGGCGAGGTAGTCAGCCGCCATTTCTCCTCCTTTGACATTGTCAGAGGCGACAAGCGTTTCGACTTTGCCGTGTTCGGCTGAACGATCAAGCGCAATGACGGGAATGCCGAGGGAATTTGCCGATTCGACGGCTGTTGAAATCGCTGATGAATCGGTCGGATTGATCAGCAGCGCATCGACTCCCTGCTGTATCAAATCTTCTACGTCATTTGACTGTTTAGATGAATCATTTTGGGCATCGACAATAATGACCTTCATGCCTCGTTTTTTGGCTTCCTTTACAACGCCTTCTTTTAATGAAACAAAGAACGGATTGTTCAATGTGGAGACGGAGAGCCCGATAGTGAATTCTTTTTTATGTTTTGTGTTTGACGGTTTTGCCCATTGCGGCGGTTCAAGTGAACAGGCGGACAGCAAAAACAGTGATAATGCCGCGATCGTGATGATGGCTTTCTTCATAATGGTCCTCCTACTATGCCGATTTTTTGCGGTCCAGCAGCACCGCGATTAAAATGACGATTCCTTTGACGACGAGCTGATAAAAAGATGATACGCCGAGAAGGTTCAAGCCGTTGTTCAGCGTACCGATAATCAAAACCCCGATCAGCGTACCGATGATGCGCCCTCGACCGCCGGACAGGCTCGTTCCGCCGAGAACGACCGCTGCGATGGCGTCCAGCTCGTATGATTCCCCGGCCGTCGGCTGTGCGGAATTTAAGCGTGATGTCAGAATCGCTCCCGCCAGCGCCGATAATAAACCTGTCAGAGAATAGATCATGATCTTGATGCGGGGCACTTTGATTCCCGATATCAGCGCTGCTTTCTCATTGCCGCCGATGGCGTATGTCCGGCGGCCGAACGGTGTTTTGTGCAGAAGAACCCACAGGGCCGCAAATGCAATCAGCATCGTAATGGCAGGTACGGGAATGCCGAGAAAATAACCGCGCCCGAATAATTGAAATGCGTAATTTGAACCGAGCCCCGTAATCGGATTTCCGTCCGTATAGACGAGGGTCAGTCCGCGAAAGACGGTCATTGTCGCCAAAGTGGCGATGAACGGCGCCATTTTTCCTTTTGTGATTAATAATCCGTTTATCATGCCGAGTACGGCGCCGATCACGCAGCCGATGATGACGGCTAAGATCGGGTCGATGCCTGATACCATCATACCTGCGACCAATGCGCTCGATAAGGCGAGGATGGCTCCGACAGAGAGATCAATGCCTCCCGTTAAAATGACAAACGTCATTCCGAAAGCAATCAGAGCATTAATCGCAACCTGCCGAAGAAGGTTGAGAATATTGAGGGGTTCAAGAAAACTCGGGTTTAAAACGGAAACGATCAGCACAAGAATCAATAAGCCGAGAAACGGACCGAGTTTTTGCGTAAAGGTATGAATTGAAAATCGCTTTTGTTCAGTTGATGTCATTGGTTCAGTTTTCATACTGCTGCCCTCCCGTGGCAAGTGTCATGATGTGTTCTTGTGTTGCGCCGGCCGCTTTGATTTCTCCGCTGATGCGCCCTTCGTGGACGACGATGATTCTGTCACTCATGCCGAGAATTTCCGGCAGCTCGGAAGACACCATGATGATGGCGACTCCGCGATCGGTCAGTTCATTCATTAATGAATAGATTTCCCTTTTAGCGCCTACGTCGACGCCTCTTGTCGGTTCATCAAGGATGAGAACTTTCGGGCCGATTCCGATCCATTTGGCGATGACGACTTTTTGCTGATTTCCTCCTGATAAATGCCGGGCGGCGGTTTCCGGAGATGCGGTCTTAATGGTCAGACGCTTGATGAGCAGCTCAACGAACTCCGCCTCGCGTTTTCGGTCAATGATGCCTTTCGGAGAGAAGCTGGTCAGGTTCGGCAATGAGATATTTTCACGAATGGACGTATCCAGCAGCAGCCCTTCATCTTTGCGGTTCTCCGTAATCAGGCCGAGTCCCTTGCGGATGGCATCGTACGGACCCCGAATGCCGGTTTTTCGGCCGGAAATCCAGATTTCTCCGGAATCGAGCCTGTCAATTCCGAACAGCGCCCTCATGATTTCTGTCCGTCCGGCACCCATTAAGCCGGAAACGCCGAGGATTTCTCCGGCGCTCACATGGAAACTGATCTGTGAAAAGCTTCCTTTTTTTGAGGCGTTTTTCACTTCGAGCACCTTATCGCCGAGTGACGGCGTGCGAGTCGGATACCGATCGGTCAGCTCCCGCCCGACCATTTGTTTGACCACTTCATCAAAATTAGTATCTTTAATATGCGCCGTATCGACAGTGAGGCCGTCCCGCATAATGGTGATCCGGTCGCAAATCGAAAATATCTCTTCCATTCGGTGTGAAATATAGACGATGGATACGCCGTCCCGCTTTAACGCCGTCATCACGTCAAACAGTTTGCTGATTTCCCGTTCGGTCAGCGCCGCGGTCGGTTCGTCCATAATAATGACTTCGGCGTTTGTCATCAGCGCTTTGGCAATCTCAATCATCTGCTGCTGTCCGACGGAACATTGTCCGGCTTCCCGGTCAAGAGGAAGAGAGACTCCCAGTTTTTCAAGCTGTGATTTTGCTAGCGCTTTCATTTTCTTTGTTTCTAAAACGCCGAACGCCGTCGTCAGCTCTTTGCCGATAAAAAGGTTTTCAAGCACCGTCATGTCCGGCCATATATTCAGTTCCTGATGGATAAAGGCGATTCCGTGCTTTTCGGCTTCCTTTGGATTGGAGAAGCTCATATTTGTTCCGTTTATCGTAATGTTTCCCTTGTCGAGCCGGTGGAGCCCGGTGAGCAGATTCATTAACGTCGATTTGCCCGCTCCGTTTTCTCCCATTAAAGCGTGGATTTCTCCCGGCAGAAGCTCAAATGAGACGCCGGAGAGCACTTGGTTTTTGCCGAATGCTTTATGAATGTCTGTCATGCCGATGTGCATGCTGGATCCCTTCTTTCTAGAAAATCACACCCGCCTGCAGGATGCAGTTGGCGTATGGTGTCATTTCACCCGTTCGGATGACGGCTTTTGCTTTCTGTGTGAGCCGTTTGAATTCCTCGTGGGACATGTACTCGATCGCCTGCACTGAGAAATGGCTTTTTATGAAACTTGCATTCTCAGGATTTGCGTCTTTGATCTCGGAAGCGGCGATCACCTTTTCGACTGCCATCTCCCCGGCTACCAGGCCGGTCACGTCCCGAAAGGCGGGAACGCCCGCCATTAAGGACAAATCAATTTTAGGGACGCCGTCAGGGACGGGGAGACCCGCATCGGCGATTGCGATGAGGTCTGTATGCCCGAGATCGGCTAATACTTTGGCAATGTGGCTGTTTAACATTCCGTGTTTTTTCATGAGAGCAGCTCCTCAACTTCTTTTCTGGCCGGCATCCCGCCTTGGGCGCCGAAGTGCTGCACGGACAGGGAGGCGGCGCGGTTGGCAAACAGGAGCGCTTGCTCAATGTCCCGTCCTTCCGCGAGTGCGACGGCAAGTGCCGCATTAAAGGTATCGCCGGCTCCCGTCGTGTCGACCGCTTCTGCAGGGAAGGCGGGAACAAGCCGTTCCGCGGTGCCGTCTGAGTAGCGCACGCCTTGTTTTCCTTCGGTAATGAACAGTTTGCCGGGATAGCCGGCGAGCGCTTCTTCTTTCGTCCGGTCAGGAAATAAAATGGATGCTTCATGTTCGTTCGGCGTAAGATATGCGGCATCCTCAATCGTCGATTGTTTCAGCGGCCGGGCCGGCGCGGGATTCAGGATAACCGGAATTTGCTGCGCGCGGCAGTAGCTGCACACTTCTTCAACGGTTTCTTCAGGAATCTCCTGCTGGATCAGCACGATATCAATGCCGGGAAGTTTTGCCAGCGCACTTTTGGCATAATCGGGGGAGATGTCATCGTTTGCGCCTTTTACGACGACGATGCTGTTGTCTCCTTCTGCGAGCACAATATGAGCCGTTCCGCTTTTTTTATGTGTAACCGTTTCCATATAGTCCGTATTGACACCGTTTGCCTTCAGGTTTTCAATAATCGCTTTTCCGTAGCTGTCATTGCCTGCTTTTCCTACCATATATACGTTTGCGCCCAGGCGGGAAGCGGCTACGGCCTGATTTGCGCCTTTTCCTCCGGGCACAGTTTGAAAGTCTGTACCCAGTACGGTTTCTCCGGCTTTCGGACGCCGTTCAGATGTGACGACCAGATCCATAGAACAGCTTCCGATAACACAAATTTCACTCATGGTGATCATCCTTTCTCGTCGTTTGTCTTCTTATGTAAGTCACGGGCATTTGAATGGCCGTCTCTTTCGGCGGCTCTTTCTTTATCAATTGCAGCAGCAGGTTTGCCGCTTGTTTTCCCATCTCATATGCAGGCTGGCGGATGGTTGAAAGCGGCGGAAACAAAAGCCTGCTCTGCGGAATATCGTCGTATCCGATGATCTGAATCTCCTCCGGAACTTTTTTGCCGAGCCGCAGCGCCTCATGGAGGACGGCAGCCGCCGCAATGTCGTTGCTGGCAATGACTCCGTCGGTTTCAGGGTATGCTGCAAACAATTCTTCTGCTAAAATGGCGGCATCCTTGATGGAAAATGAAGCGGCGGAGATGACATTGAACGGCGCGCCCGCTTTTTGCAGCACGTTAAGTGCGCCGTTAAAACGTTCCTGAGCGGTCGGAAGGTGGGCTGGGCCTTTGACAAGCGTGATGCTTGTGCTTTTGCCGCGAAGCATTTCCTCAGCCGCCCGTTTTCCGCCTGCCCGCCCGTCACTGAATACGGATGGGGCGCCTTCTTTTGTCCGGTCCAGAAATACGACCGGGTAAAGGCTGCCGCTGTATTCGGGAAGGTCGGGGTAATGGGTGGCCGCCAAAATACCGGCAACTTGATTTTGTTTAAATGTTTGCAGGTAGTCGAGTTCTTTTTCCAATTCTTCATCGCTGTTGCCGATGATCAGCCGGTATCCTTCCCGCTGCAACTCGTCTTCAGCGCCGCGGGCAAGCTGAGGGAAAAAGGGATTCGTAATATCCGGAAGCAAAAGCCCGACCAGTCTGGATTCTCTTTTATAAAGAGAGCGGGCAACTTCATTCGGATAATAATTCAGCTTCTCCATGGCAAGCATGACCTTCGTTCGTGTATCTTCATGCACGTAGCCGTTGTCATTGAGGACACGCGAAACCGTGGCAACAGAGACGCCGGCAGCGCCTGCGACATCTTTAATCGTTGCCAACAAACACTCCTCCTTCAACTATGTAACCGTTTACATAAAAAGAGTAACACGAATCATTTCGGTTGGCAACAAAAAAAGAGACCGCGGTCTCTTTTAGTTCACGATGCCGATTTGTGAGATACTCACTTTGATATCAGGGATTATCTCGATGGAAGGATAGACCCCACGCCAATTGAGCCGCTTGCCCCGCTCATAATAATGGGTTTGATATTTCCGGCCGATGCCGAGGATATCCGAGTTGTGCTCCTGAATATGGCTGATCACCGATCTGGCCTGGCTGTTCAAATTTGCTGAGGCTTGTTTGTTCATTTGGTCGATTGCCGTATAAGAATTCAGCTTGTCCTTTGGATATTCCAAGACGCGTGCATTCAGTTTTAAACGGATTTTCACTTTTATATGCTGCGGATCTGTATCTATAAATACAATCTTTCGCGTGGCATCCGTGATGCCGAGAGAAAGATAATTCTCAATATCCATTTTGTATTTGTCCCACAGCTTCAGATTAATATTAGCCGATTTATTAAATTGCCCGCTTAAAAGGGTCAGGAGGGTCGAATCCTGACCGAGCACCTCAGTCACTTTCCGCTGGCCGCTGAACAGGGCAGAACCCTCTACCTTTATCGTCTGTCCGTTAATCGATAAATAAGGAAGGGCGAAATCTTTATCAGCCGTCAGCATGCTTGAACGGATGGATTGCAAATTCTCCATGCTGATATTTGATTCCGCATTAGCGCTTGTTAATAAATTCGTTAAATACTTGCTGACAATCAATTTCTGCCGGACGATCAGCTTCAGCACTTCAATCGCCTCGCCGTCTTTTACAACCGCCGGATGAGCGAGAAGCGGGCTTTTCGGATCTCTGTAAAAGACATCGAGATAAGGAAAAAGCGGTTTTTCCGCCATTTTCTCACCGATTAATAAGACTCTTTGCTTGGACGTGTCAATGCGCTGGTCGACAAGCTTATCCAATTGAAACCGCGCTTCACGGATGGTGTGCCCGGAAGCGCTGAGCACCGTCGTAATGAATGAGCCGCCTGTTTCCTGTTCCGCCTGGGAGGACTGAACCTTCCGATAGGTGATGCCGATTTTATTTTTACCGTCATGATCAACATCAAGGCTTGCGGTCAGCACGAGAGAAATATCTTTCAGCAAATTTTGATCCCAGCAGCCCGCAAGTGTCAGGCTTGCGCACATGAGACTGATAAGAACCGCTTTTTTAATGCGCATGGCGGACACCCTTTTTGCGTACAAGGACAATCAATACCATAAACAACGGAAACAAATACACAAACACAATATCGGAAATGCGGAAAAACTGATCCAGCTGCTGTATCGTTTTATCTGTGCTTGTGGCCCAAATAGACAGGAGGAAGACGAGCAGGGCCAGCGGATAAACAAACCGGCTGTGGTCTTTTTGATTGAACAGCTTGGCGATGCCGGTGCTTGCCAAGTAAAACACGTTGGCCAGCGTTGAAAAGACGGTCACGAACCAAAACGTCAAAAAGAGCAGATCCGTCCGTTCGATAATTCTGAATGAAACGGTTTTTAACAGGTACAGCACAGGCTCCGGGATCATTTTTATTTCTTCGGGGCTGATTGTGACAAAGCAAGTAAGGGTGATATACAGGTAATAAAGGATAATCAAGATGTTTGAAATCGTCAGTATTTTGTAACGCTGGCTGACGGTGCAGTTGATAAGGGGCCCGATCACGAGCGCCGCCTGAAAGCCGGTAATGCTGACAAGTGTTTGCTGCACCCCGGTAAGCATGTCTTTTGCGGTTCCGTGAAAAATCGGCATAATGTATGTGATATCGGCTTTTCCCAGCGTGTATAAAATCGGCAGAGAGATCAGCAGCAAAAACGGCGTTAAGATAAAGCTGAACCTGGCGATCGCATTCAGCGGGGCTTGGGCGATATAGACAGAACCGAGGATCAGCATTAAGCTGACCACCCAATTCGGAGTCTGCGGGAGCACCCAGATATCCAATATCCGTGTAAATACAGAAAGAATGAGCGTGCAGAGAAACGCGAAATATAAAATATACAGCACCTGCACCCCTTTGCCGGCAAGTGTTCCGAATACCTCCTCCAGCATTTCGTACAAGTTCAGCTTCGGAAACCGGTGAAATAATATCATATACAGGCTGAATGTAAGCTGGACGAGCAATCCGGTAAGCAGAATGGAAATCCATCCGCTGCTTCCCGATTTCATCATCAGTAAATGGGGCAGCGCCAAAATGCCGATGCTGATCTGCGTCTGATTGATGAAAAACACGCCTTGAAGCGGGCTTATTTTTTTAGGCTTCATCTTTTCTCCACCCCCGAACATGTTTCATCTGCTTTGAGTCTTGCGGTCTCAAATAAAACGGCCTTCTTTTAATAAACCAAGCCGGCAGCCGGATAAATGCATCCTTCAAGTCGCTGAAATGAAACGGCGTCAGAGATGATAAATAAGGAACGCCGAGTGATTCAAGCTTGCACAGGTTCATCAGAATAAGCCCGAAGCCGAGTGCGATGCCGATAAAACCGAACGAGGATGCCAGAAACATAAGCGGAAATCTGAGCGTTCGGATGGACGTGCTCATTTCATATGAAGGAAGCACAAAAGAAGAAACGGCCGTAACGGCTACGACGATAATCATCATATTAGAAATGAGTCCCGCCTGAACGACTGCGTCACCGATCACGAGACCGCCGACAATGCCGATCGTCTGACTGATCGGTTTCGGCAGCCTGATACCGGCTTCGCGGATCAGCTCAATCGTAATCTCCATAATCATGGCTTCTATCAGCGGAGGGAAGGGAATATCAACAATCGAATTTTTCATGGTGATAATCAGATCGTTGGGAATGACTTCAAAATGAAACGCAATCAGCGCGATATAAAAAGCGGGCAGCGTAATCGCGATCATAAAGGCGAAAAATCTCAGCACTCTTAAAAAACTGGCGGAAATCCATCTCGTGCTGTAGTCATCCGGAGATTGAAAAAAAGAAAAGAATGTGATCGGCGCAATCAAAGCCGACGGGCTCCCGTCCATCATGATCAGCACACACCCTTCCATCACGCATGCTTTTGCTTTATCCGGCCGTTCCGTATGAATGATCTGCGGAAAAATGGAAAACGAATTATCTTCTATTGATTCCTCGATAATCCCGGGCGCAAGCACGCTGTCTATACGCAGGTATGACAGGCGCCGCTTCACTTCCTCCACAATCTCCGGATTGGCGATATTCTCAACAAAGATAACCGCAACTTTTGATTTGGCTCTTTCCCCGATATCCATATAATGAACGGAGAGATGGCGGTCCTGTATGTGAAACCGCAGCTGATGAATGTTCGTTTCCAAACTTTCCACAAACCCGTCATGGGCGCCGCGGACGATACTTTCAGATTCGGGTTCCATAATGGAACGCAGCGGATTCTGCCCGACGGAAAACAGCTTCGCTTTCCTCGATGCATCGCTGAGAAAAACAACCTGGCCTGCCAAAATCCCGTCAATGAGTTTTCTGGTTTCATCCGTTTCCGCACTGCTGACGGCATTCATCGTTTCCTCAAGCGGGCCGTTTTGCAGGGTGTCGCTTAACAGAAACTCATTCAGCTTCTGTTCTTCTATCATTTGTTCAATATAAAAGAAAGCGGTATGACGGTCCTGCAGTTTGATCCTTCGTATTTTAAAATCACCGCAAACACACATCAGCTCCTGCATTTCCCGTACAGCCGATTCAAAATCGCCGGGAATCCGTTTGTTTTGTTTATCCGCAGACATCAGACCGCCTCCTTTCCCGGTTATCTGTAGTTTTCAGCGGGTATTCCTTTTTTATGCATTTTATAAAATAGAGGAGTTCCTCGATGTTTTACCAAGAACTTCACATTTATGGATGAATATTTCTTGAACGAATATAAAGATTTATTAAAATTATTTCAAAAGAGGGATAAATGTCCTGTAAATGGTTTAAAAGGAGAAAGGCTTTCCGCATATAAAATGTGTATTTCTTGTAAACACTCCGGACCCGTCTTATTCTGTCATGTACAAGTCATTCCGCTAGTTATTTTGGAATGGGACTGAAAGCAGGATACGGGGGAAAAATGAATGACTTTAAGACCTTATCCTTAACAAAACAGGCAGTCTGCACACAGCGGACAGAGAGTCCCGAAACGTATGCGCAGTGCGAAAAACGCTGATACAAACGGGCTGGAAAAGATGGATTATCATTACATCTTTTTCTTCCGGAACGCGAGTAGTTCCATTGGTCCAAATGAATTTCTGTGCGTAAATGTAAACGCATTCATTTATCTTTTGAAAAATTGAAGTAAGGTTGAAGTCCTGCCTATTCCCAAAAAAAGCAATTCGATAATAGGAAGAATAGCGTCACTAATAGAGAAGTTTGGCTCAGTGAAAGCGGGAAGATTATGTTACATAATGCCGATTGAGAATTCATAGTGAAGCTATATACTGATGAATGAATTTATCAATACAGAAGGAGATGTCAAAAATCAATGTGGTTACTCATTATAGCCTGTGCTGCCGTACTAATCATCGGAATCATTGAAAAAAGGCGGCATCAGAAGAATATCGATGCTCTGCCAGTACGCGTCAATATTAATGGTATCCGCGGAAAGTCAACCGTAACGAGGCTGACGACCGGAATACTGATGGAGGCGGGCTACAAAACAGTCGGAAAAACGACGGGAACAGATGCAAGGATGATTTATTGGGATACACCTGAGGAGAAACCGATCAAACGGAAACCGCAGGGCCCGAATATCGGCGAGCAAAAAGAAGTAATGAAGGAAACCGTAGAACGGGGCGCCAATGCCATTGTCAGTGAATGTATGGCGGTAAACCCGGATTATCAGATTATCTTTCAGGAAGAACTCCTTCAAGCCAACATCGGCGTCATCGTGAATGTGCTTGAAGACCATATGGACGTCATGGGGCCTACGCTTGATGAAATCGCTGAAGCATTTACCGCGACGATACCGTATAACGGTCACCTTGTCATTACAGACAGTGAATACACAGACTTCTTTAAAGAAAAAGCCGCAGAGCGGAATACCGAGGTCATTATTGCGGATAACTCTAAAATTACAGATGAATACCTTCGTAAATTTGAATATATGGTCTTTCCTGATAACGCTTCCCTTGCGCTCGGCGTTGCCCAGGCTCTTGGGATAGATGAAGAAACGGCGTTTAAAGGAATGCTGAATGCGCCGCCTGATCCTGGCGCTATGAGAATCCTGCCGCTGCTCAGCACGAAGGAGCCCGGTCATTTCGTAAACGGCTTTGCCGCAAATGATGCATCTTCTACTTTAAATATATGGAAACGTGTAAAGGAAATCGGCTACCCGACAGATGAACCGATCGTTATCATGAACTGCCGCGCCGACCGTGTGGACAGAACGATTCAGTTCGCAAACGACGTGCTTCCGTACATTAAAACGAAGGAACTCATACTCATCGGCGAGACGACAGAACCGATCGTCAGAGCTTATGAAGAAGGCAAGATTCCTGCCGATACACTGCACGATCTGGAATATAAATCAACAGACGAAATCATGGACGTGCTGAAAACAAGAATGCAAAACCGTGTCATATATGGCGTCGGCAATATCCACGGTTCAGCGGAACCATTAATTGAAAAAATTCAAGAGTATAAGGTGAAACAGCTCGTTAGCTAGGAGGAAAAGGATAAATGTTCGGATCAGATTTATACATCTCACTTATTTTAGGCGTGTTAATCAGTTTAATTTTCGCGGAAAAAACAGGTATCGTACCTGCCGGTTTAGTCGTGCCGGGTTATTTAGGACTCGTTTTTAACCAGCCGGTCTTTATTTTACTCGTATTGTTAGTAAGCCTTCTTACATACGTGATCGTCAAATACGGTTTATCCAGATTTATGATTTTGTACGGACGCAGAAAATTCGCAGCTATGCTGATAACGGGAATCTGCTTAAAAATCGCCCTTGATTTCCTTTACCCGATCGTACCGTTTGAGATATCAGAATTCCGCGGAATCGGTATCATCGTACCGGGTCTGATCGCCAATACCATTCAGAAACAGGGATTAACGATTACATTTGCCAGCACGCTGTTCTTAAGCGGCGCAACTTTTGCCATTATGTTTGCTTACTACTTAATCTAATGTAAGGTGTGTCAAACGATGAAAAAACAATTAAGCTTTCAAGAAAAACTGCTGAAGCTGACCAAACAGCAGAAAAAGAAGACCAATCTTCACGTTTTTATCGCGCTGCCGATCGTCTTTTGCCTGATGTTCGTCTGCATTCTGACAGGGAAGGCGGAAACGCCGAGTGTGAAAAGAAATGCCGATGACCTTGTATCAGCCTCATTCGTCGGAGATATTATGATGGGCCGGAATGTCGAGAAAGTGACAAAGCATAAAGGCACGGAGAGTGTCTTCCGTTACGCAAAGCCATTCTTCGAAGCATCCGACTATGTGTCGGGGAACTTTGAAAACCCGGTTACATATAAAAAGAACTACAAAGAAGCAGAAAAAAATATCCACCTTCAGTCAAACAAAGATGCCGTAAAAGTATTGAAGGACATGAATTTCACCGTTCTCACGGCAGCCAACAACCATGCGATGGATTACGGCCCTCAAGGAATGCGGGATACAGTTGAAGAGTTTTCAAAGCAAAATCTTGAACTTGTCGGCGCGGGCCTCACGCTGAAGGAAGCCGAGCAGAACATTTCTTATCAAGATGTAAACGGAATCAAAATCGCAACACTGGGTTTCACTGATGTTTCCGGAAAAGGCTTTGCAGCTAAACGAAATGCGCCGGGTGTGCTTCCGGCCGATCCAGAGCTGTTTATTCCGATGATTTCTAAAGCCAAAAAGAAAGCCGATCTTGTCATTGTTCAAACACACTGGGGACAAGAATACGATAATGATCCGAATGACAGACAGCGCCAATTGGCAAGAGCAATGTCAGATGCCGGAGCGGATATTATCGTCGGACACCATCCGCACGTGCTGGAACCGATCGAAATGTACCACGGCACTGTTATTTTCTACAGCCTGGGCAACTTCGTATTCGACCAGGGGTGGACAAGAACGAGAGACACGGCGCTTGTTCAATATCATCTGCAGAAAAACGGCACGGGACGCTTTGAAGTCACGCCGATGAATATTCATGAAGCGACGCCTGCACCGGTTAAAAAAGGCAGCATCAATCATAAAACGATCGTACGTGAACTGACGAAAGAATCGAATTTCGATTGGAGCGTCAAGGATGGAAAATTAACGTTTGATGTGGATCACAGCGATATCTTAAAAAAGAAAGCGGAGTGAAAAACAAATGAAAATCATTAAAGCGGGATGGCCGTTTGCCGCGATCATTATGGTATTTATGTTTATGTCAGCGTTTAAATACAATGATCAGCTCACAGATCAGGAAAAACAAAAAATTGACACGGAAATGCAAAAAATTCAGCAAGAGGATACAGCGAGCGCAAAATAAGCGCATGATTCCGCTTGCCGGCATATTGTTTGTTCCGAATCCAGTAAAGAATGCCCATAACGGGCATTCTTTTTTTGTGTGCTCTCCTAAACATTTGTTAAAAGTTACCGATGTAAAAACTACTAAAAATGAGGAGAGTGAATAGAAAACATGCTCACAAGCTGGAGGAAGTACATCCTTGCCGGCCTTATGATTTGTCTTGTGGCACCCGCAGTAACGAGAACGGAAATTGCTGAAGCGGATTCTCAAGTTTCTGTCCTGATGGTTTCAGACGCGCAAAAACTTGTCGGAAATAAATATGTTTACGGAGGCGAAGAGCCTGAGGACGGTTTTGATCCGTCCGGATTGATGCATTATCTTTTCAGCAGACAGAACATCCATCTGCCGAGAACGGTCAGTGATCAATGGAAAGTCGGAGCCGCCGTCAAAGAAAATGACCTTTTACCGGGAGATCTTGTGTTTTTCAAAAAGTCGGATTCCACACAAAACGCGCCCGTCCATGACGGTCTTTATATCGGAAACGGAGAGATGATACACAGTTCTCCGTCAGAAGGCGTAACCGTCACACGCTTTCAAAAAAGCAGTTATTGGATGAATTTATATCTTGGCGCAAAGCGGATTACAAAAGATCCGGAACTGGCTGATGATCCGATCGTTCAGGAGGCAGCCCGTTATCTCGACATTCCGTATGTCTTCGGCGGAAGCACGCCCGAGGAGGGATTCGACTGTTCGGGGCTGGTCCAATATGTTTTTGAAAACAAACTTCACATTTACCTGCCGAGATCTGCGGAACAGCAGTGGCTGGTCGGTGAGAAAATCAAACTGAGCGACATAAAGCCCGGGGACGTGATTTATTTCAGCGACACGTATAAAAAAGGAATTTCCCATGCGGGCATTTATGCGGGAGAGGGAAGGTTCATCCAAGCAAGCCGCTCCGCAAAAGTCACCATTTCTTACTTGTCGGAAGATTACTGGAAAAAACATTTTACGGGGGTGCGCCGATTCAGCAATTTAGCCATTTCTAAAGAAAATCCCGTTGTGTCCACAGCGGCCGATCATATCGGAATTTCTTATCTGAAAGGCGGCGTTTCACCGGAAACCGGCTTTGATACGGCGGGATTTGTTCAATACATCTATCAAAAAGCGAAAGGAATCAGCCTGCCGCGTTATGCGGACAAGCAGATGCAGGCGGGCGTTCCGGTCGATAAACAAGATCTGAAGCCCGGCGATCTGGTCTTCTTTAAAGCGGAAAGCCTGAATCCGGCCATTTATATCGGGAACGGACAAGTGATTCATGCCACCGTGTCCGCAGGCGTTACCATAACAAATATGAACACAAGCGCTTATTGGAAGGACAAATATGCGGGCAGCATCCGGCTTCCGTAAAAAAAAGACGTCAGAGAGTGTCTCTGACGTCTTTTTCTTTTACCGTTTCGGCGCTCTGTATCCGGCCGCTACCGCATCCTCTACGGAACAGAACATTTCCGCGGGATCTGTCGTCCGGTCGTAGTATGTACTTCCCGGCGTGTGATAAATGCCGTTCCGGCTGCCTTTAATGTCGCACCCCTGTGAGGTGCCGGCTGCTTTCGTTTCGGCATGTCCGCCGGAGGAAGGGGCGTTGTTTTGCGCCGTTTCCGCGTTTTCGGATGTTTTTGTTTCTGCTTTCTGCCGCTTTAAAGTTTTATTTTCTGACTGAAGCGTTTCGGCGGTCTTTTCGAGCTTCTTTTGTGAATTTTTTAATTTCTCATTGTCTTGTTTGAGTGATTTGTTTGTTTTTTTCAGCTCGCTTATCTCTTGGCTGAGTTTGCTGAGTTTTTCTTCATTGCCGGCTTCGGCTTCGGATTTCTCCTTTTCGCCCGCGGCACTGATGCTTTCATATTTTTTCTCAAGCGCCTGGTGTTCCTTCGTCAATTTTTGATAAGCGGTATCAAGGGTGCTGTATTTCTCCTCTGCCTTCACGGCCGAGGCGTCCGGCTCTGCGAGGGAGGCACCGGTCAGAAGCAGGATAAATCCGCCGATAAGAAGGGGCCAAAACAGCTTTTTTGAAAAATGTTTTTCTTTTTTTGCCGCTTTGCATATGAGGTGGAATATTCCGTATCCGACTGCGCAGAGAAAAGCTAAACATCCTATAATAGCGATTGCATTCGACATCATGAAACTCCTTTTTTCTTTATCTTACAATTTATTTTCATTTTTGGGAATTCCTTTTTTGGGAAACATGAAAAACCAGGCCGTGAAAGACCTGGCTTTTGCCTTTTATTGATCGTTGTCGAGAAGCCGGTTGATGAAATATGCGACGCCGTTTTCATCGTTGCTTTTTGTAATATACGTGCTTTTTTCCTTCAGTTCATCAATCGCATTGCCCATGGCGATGCGGTTTCCCGCCGCTTCAAACATGGAGAAATCATTCGGGCTGTCGCCGATGGCGTAAATATCCTGTTTTTCAATTCCGTACAGTGAGGCAAGCTCCGTCAGAGCACGTCCCTTTCCGGAACCGGCAGGGAGGATTTCGATAATGTGTTTCCCGGAAGATGTCTGGGATAATTTCGGATGATGTGTAATTTCTTCTTTGGCGTTTCTCAGTTTTTCCATATCAAAAGAGAAACAAAGAAGCTTGTAAACATGTTCGTCTCCGTTAAAAATCGCCTGTATATCCTGCACGGGTTTAATGCCGAATTGTTTGAACTGCGTCTTTGCGCCCTCCCATAATGTCCGAATATCTTCCTTGGGATTGGCGCTTTTCAGAATGTCCAGTTCTGCCTGCAGTTTGGACTCGCCGTCAAACGGGGACAGCAGATGATCATCTGTATAGACCTCAAAGTAAATGTCGTTGTCCGTTAAATAAGCGGCGATATCCTTCCCGGCCTGCTGATCCATTAAGAGCCGGCTGACGAGGCGGTATCCTTTGTCATGGACTGTCCCGCCGTTTGCCGCAATGATCGGAATATCCAAATCCTTTAAGAGCGCTTTTACATCAAACGTGGCTCTGCCCGTGCAGATGGCCACGAGAATGCCCGCTTCATCCGCTCTTTGTAAAGCCGCTCTGTTTTCCGGAGAAATCACACTGTCCGAGTTCAGTAATGTGCCGTCTAAGTCAATGGCTATCAATTTCATATGTATGGATGCCCTCCTTAAAAATAAAGCTGCTTCATGTAGTATGTTCAGCTTTGTGCGAAATCAGCAGAAAGCCGTCAGTTAAAAGGCTATACCTTCATGTCCTTTTTTTCAACAGAAAAACGGCGGGATTTGCTAACCCCGCCGTGACATCTTACGCGTTTAAATCATTTTTTAATTTCGTTTTCACTTCTTGAAGGTTTTCCTCATTCAGCTTGAAGTAATAAATATTTTTGCCGTACTGAGGAGTGTAAATATAGCTGTCTGAACCTGTCAGCTGCAAAGAATCCACCGATTTCAGCGATGTGATAAACGGGAACAGACCGATGGCGTCATTAAGAGATAAGTTCATTTTTAAGTTTTTCCCTAAGCTGTCGACGATATCGTCATAAGATGGGATCGAGCTTAACGATTTAGATTTTTTAATAATGGCGCTCAGCACTTCCATCTGTCTTTGTCCGCGCATCAGATCGGTGTCCGCTTTGCGTGTTCTTACATAAGCCAGTGCCTGCTCACCGTCAAGCGTCTGAACGCCCGGCTTCAGCACGACTTTTCCTTTTGTATCGACCTTAATACGATCGGCAATTTTCTGGCTTTTCACATTTACCGTAACGCCGTTCAACTCATTGACGACATCGCGGAACGCGTCGAAGTTGCTCTCAACCACATAATCTACCGGAATATCAAGCATGTTTTCTACTGTTTTATAAGTTAAATTATAACCGCCGTAAGCATGTGCGTGCGCGAATTTGTCATAGCCGTGTCCCGGGATGTTGACATAGGAATCCCGCGGAATGCTGAGCATCGTCGCTGTTTTCTTTTTCCGGTTGAAGGTGACGAGCACGTTGGCGTCACTTCTTGCGTCATCTACTGATTCGCCCTTATTGTCACGGGCGTCTATTCCTAAAAGCAATACGGTGAAAGAATCCTTCTTCGGGTCAAATTCTTTGATCCGTTTTACGGACTGGTCGCCGCGGTCAAGGCTGACGTGAGCTTCTTTGGTCGCATTATTCAATTTCACAAATGCGTAGGTGCCGACGGAACCGGCGATCACCAATAAGAAAGCGGCGAATACCAGTACAAATTTCACCCATTTTCTGAGGCGTCTTTTCTTTTTTCTGCGTTGAGATCGTTCTTCCATATCATTACCTCTCGTTTCTATTCTTTGTGAAGCGTACCATAATTGTTGACTTGGAGCAACTCTTCAAATGAGAAAATTCCAAATCTTTCTCTCTATTTCGACAACATCTACTGTTATTTTTGCATCAGGTTCACATTATATTGGACGGCAGGAAGCGGGAAATGTTTCGTCGCTTTGTAAAAAATAATTAGTAAAATAATGGATATTAACGGTGCGGAAGGTTTGAAACGGACGGAAACAGGCAAAAGAAGCAGTAGAACAATTCCGCGCGGATACAGCGTTGGATGAAGGGAGTCTAAATAACATGAAAAGCATACACTCGAATAAATGGCTCTATTTTTTCGGCGCACTCGGCGGCGCGTTATACGGATATGATACCGGGGTCATTTCCGGAGCTATTTTATTTATGAAAAAAGAACTGGGACTGAACGCCTTTACAGAAGGCCTCGTCGTCAGTTCGTTATTGGCGGGGGCGATTCTCGGGTCGGGATTCGCCGGCAAACTGACCGACCGGTTCGGCAGGCGGAAGGCCATCATGGGAGCGGCGCTGCTGTTTTGTATAGGCGGTTTAGGGGTCGCTTTTGCCCCGAATACAGAGGTGATGATTCTTTTCCGGATCATTCTCGGACTGGCTGTCGGAACATCTACAACGATCGTTCCGCTCTATTTATCGGAGCTGGCTCCGAAGCATAAACGGGGGGCGCTTTCTTCGCTGAATCAGCTGATGATTACGGTCGGAATCCTCGTTTCTTATATCGTGAACTATATATTTGCCGATGCAGGCGCTTGGCGCTGGATGCTTGGACTTGCGGTTGTGCCGTCAGTCATTCTGCTGATCGGAATCTTATTTATGCCGGAAAGCCCGCGCTGGCTGTTTACGATCGGCAAAGAAGAGAAAGCAAGAGAAATCCTTTCATCATTGCGGGGAACGAAGAATATTGATGATGAGATTGATCAGATGAAAGAAGCGGAAAAGGAAAACGAAGGCGGCTTGAAAGAATTGTTTGAGCCGTGGGTGAGACCCGCGCTGATTGCCGGCCTCGGACTTGCCTTTTTGCAGCAATTCATCGGGACAAATACAATTATTTATTACGCCCCGAAAACATTTACCAGTGTCGGATTCGGCAATTCCGCGTCTATATTGGGAACGGTCGGAATCGGCGCCGTCAATGTCATCATGACGCTTGCGGCTATTAAAGTTATTGATAAAATCGGCCGGAAGCCGCTGCTGCTGGCCGGTAATGCGGGCATGGTCATCAGTCTGCTCGTATTGGCCGCGGTCAATCTCTTCTTTGAACATTCAGCAGCCGCATCATGGACAACGGTGATTTGTTTAGGCCTGTTTATCATTGTGTTTGCGGTCAGCTGGGGGCCTGCCGTGTGGGTCATGCTTCCTGAATTATTCCCGCTGCATGTCCGGGGTATCGGGACGGGTGTTTCCACTTTGATGCTGCATGCCGGAACATTGATTGTCTCATTAACCTATCCGATGTTAATGGAAGCAGTCGGCATCAGCTATTTATTTCTCATTTATGCCGCGATCGGGATACTGGCATTCCTGTTCGTCCGGTTTAAAGTGACCGAGACGAAGGGGAAAAGCCTTGAAGAAATTGAGCAGGATCTGAAAAGCCGTAACGGAGGCTCGGGATCAGAATCAAATCGGCGGACAGTTCATCCGTAATATTCAGTTTTAGGGGGCGGTTATCACCGGCCCCTCAAAACGGATGCCGGCGGGCGCCCGGTCACATAAATGACGGGGATATGTCATACGTTGTATAAAGTCACGATAAAGGCGGGGATGCCGGTGAAAACGAGTATTATTATCCTTACATATAATGAACTTGAGCTGACGAAAAAATGTCTGGCCAGCATTGAACGATACACCGACAAAGATAAGATTGAACTGATTATAGTTGACAACGGTTCCTCAGACGGAACGAGAGAATACATATCAAATCTGCCTGACGTCAAAGTCATCCTAAATGAAAAAAACCTCGGGTTCGCCAAAGGGTGCAATCAGGGAATCGAAGCGGCAGGGGGGGAAAATCTGCTGTTTCTGAACAACGATACGATGGTCACGAAAAATTGGCTCACCTCCATGCTGAGGGTGCTGTATCATTCTGAAAAAGCCGGTATGGTCGGGCCCGTCAGCAACTATGTCAGCGGCGCGCAAATGATCCATGACGCATATCAATCGCTTGCTGAGCTGGAGCCATTCACGGAGGCGTATTGCGCACGGGAAAAGCATCATACAAAGCGGGTGCTGCGCCTTGTCGGCTTCTGTCTTCTGGTGAAAAGAAGCGTCATTGAAGACATCGGCCCGTTCGATGAACAATTCGGATACGGTTCTTTTGAAGATGATGACCTATGTCTGCGCGCCCTGCAAAAAGGCTACAGCCTGCACATCGCCCTCGATGCCTTTGTGCATCACCACGGGCACGCGACGTTTACGGCTAATCAGGACATCAATATCAATCAGTTATATTCGGAGAACCGCCAGCGGTTTACGGAAAAATGGGGCACTGATTTTACGTACTTTACTCATCCGAGACCGGAAATTGCGGAGCTCGTTCCCCGGGAGGCGAAACGGATACTTGATGTCGGCTGCGGCGCGGGGGCTACGGGGCTGGAACTTCAAAACAGACAGCCTTGCGAACTGTACGGAATAGAACTGCATCCGCTGGCGGCGCAAGCGGCAAAAGGACACTATGAAGCGGTGCTGCAGGAAGATGTCGAAGAAGTGAAGCTGCCTTATCCGGAAGGCTTTTTTGATTGCATCATTTTCGCGGACATCCTTGAACACTTAAAAGACCCGTGGCGCGTCATTGAAACGTACTCATCCTATTTGTCGCCTGCCGGATCAATCGTTTGCAGCGTTCCGAATATTTCCCACGCCGAAGCGCTGTTCCCGCTTCTGCTCGGTGACTGGACATACAGAGACGCCGGCATTCTCGACCGCACCCACTTACGGTTTTTTACGCCGCAGACGGTGCGCACGCTCTTTCCGGAAGAGACATTTGACGTGAAAAAGCAGTCCTATACGTATGTTCACGTGGATGAACGGGTGCAGCTGTTTTTACAGGAAATCACACGAATGGCGCAATCGATGCAATTTCCGGTGACACAGCTGCCCGAACAAAGCCGGATTTATCAGATTCTCCTCCGTGTCGAAAAAACAGGCTGAAGGCTACCGTCCCATCGTTCCGAAGTTGGTAATCTGAATGGAAACATCATAGTCAAAAGCCGCTTCCGAGAAGGTCTCATCCCAATGATGCTTTACTTTCTTCCAATAGTCGGGATATTGAATGCGGACTCTGTCAGAAAAGAATACAGGGTCCGTTTCATATTGATTCTGCAGCTTATCGATGACTTCTTTCACATCGCTTTTCAGTTTTTTTTCGAAAATCTTTTCCAGCCCGTTTAAATAGTGCTGATCGAATGAATCTTCTCCGGCATATTGATCCTCTGACAAAAGTCCTTTTGTTTTTACCGCTACATGAAATGACAGCTTCCCGTTTTTCAGCCTGGGAGTGATGGTAGATGTTGATTTTTTGATCTCGAAGGTAATCGGGTGCCCCCCTTTATCCAAAGCGGGCAGCACGCCGCCCCGTATCGTCCCCATCAGCCAATTCAGGCTCTGTATTTCGTATGATGACAGAAAGCCCGCCAATCTGTTTTGTTTTGCGTTTTTGATAATGGCCGCTCCGTCATACACCGTTTTTCCTTTTTGATTGCTGACGGCCTGAATGAGAAAACTGAGTTTATTATGGCAGTAAATTGAAGCTCTCCCGATTCGGAGCGGTTGTAAAATCTTCCCGTTGTAGTTTCCGTTGTTCGTAAGGTCGATCAGCTTTTCCGCGGCCATGGGCTGCTGCTGATTCGGCGTCGGCTCCGTCAGAATATCGGACGCTTTTCCTCTTACCGCGAAGAGATAGCTGCTCCGCCTTAATTCATCATCGCGGATAAAATGATTCATCATCTGCAGGATATTTTGGTCGGCCAGCAATTTGTCGCTGAATATCAGCACTTTTAAGTGATCGCTGTAAACAGGCGGATCTTTTAAAGCGACTTCACTGACGGCTTCAAGAATGGTATCCCCCCGCGTCGTCACATTGACAAACACGGGCCGGCCGGAAGCCTGGCTGTTTTCACTTTGGGGCAGCAGGTTTTGATAGGTTAATTTATATCGGCGGTCACTCGTCTCGTCTATCGCCAGCCCCCGGGCGAAAGATAGCTTTTCGACTTCCTTCGCGTCCCAGCATCCTGAAAGCGTCATCAGTATGAAAAGCGCCGCCGCCCATTTGATGAAAAGTGTCATGACATCTGTTTCCTCCCGGCTATTTTTTTCATCCAGCTGACAAACCAAATGAGAAAAGGAATCATGATGACGGCAAAAAATGTATACCCGAGAATATTCGCGAATGCAAACACGCTGTTGATATCATCGGGGTACATCGAAAGGCCGAATGTCACTGCCAATAAGCTCCCCATCAGCCAGGCATTGTTTTTATTTTTCAGTCTGAAAATGGTGTTTAATCCGATATGCGCCCCTTTAAAAGAGCCGAGCATACAGGTAAACTGCTGGCATGTCCACGTGATTAAAAGAAAGATATCAAACCGCTCAATGAAAATACCCCGGATTTCTAAGGCGTGAATCAGGGAAATGGTCGGATACGTCACCGTTTTGGCTTCAGCGACCGACATACAGCCGATGACGACAAGCAGCGTAATGCTGTAAAATAAGCCTGCGCTGGCGATGCCGAAGACAGCCGCCTTTTTCGCCTGCTTCGGATTTTTCATAAACGGCACCAGATACAGAATCACCTCAAGTCCTGAAAAATACAAAAGGGTCCGCGGAAACATCTCAAAAAAGCTTTTGTAGCCTCCTTCCATGACCGGGCGGACGAAATCCAGATTAAACAGTCTCAGGCTGAATATAAGCAGCATAATCAGAATGACGATCGTAACCGGGAACAGATAGGCATAAAGCTTTGAAATGGGATAGACCCCGCCGGTCACATGGTAAATGCCGACCGCCAGAAAGATGAATATGACGACACCCATCGGCGTATTTTTCAGTAAAAAGTAATTGATGACTTCACCGAGAAAACGGGCTTGAAAACAGACGGTGACGACAAAATAACAGCTGATGAATAAATTCAGAAGAGAACCGATGGCGCGGCCCATGATGCTTTGATTCAGCTCATAAATGGTTTCCCCGCTGTTTTTCTGCAAAAACGGCATAAAGAGCAGGACGATGCCGATAAACACGACACTCTGCACAAGAATAATGATCCATCCGCTCGGACTGTCCGCTGTTGCGGCGGAGCGCGGCAGTGTTAACACGCCCGCTCCGATCATTGTTCCGCTTACCATGAGAAGTGTCTGCATAAACGACAGCTTGTCTTCCGGTTTTTTCATGGGGATCACCTTTGCTTGGTTTTATCTTTCGTCTCTTTTCTGGTCGGCCGTTTTTTCAAAAGAGGCGTCGGCAGTCTGACGATCGTATCTTTTAAGTCTTGGCCAGGCTGCGCCATGATCGGAATAAGATAGTCCTGACCGAAGCTTTTCAGACGCATCAGATGGCCGACGACAAGCAGATAGCACATGATCAGTCCGTATAAACCTAATATCGCCGACAAAATCATCGAAAAAATACGGATGAGCCTCAGCGGAAAATTGAACGCATAGGAGGGCGCCGTAAAAGAAGCCAATGCCGTAACGGATACGACAATGACCATCATCGCGCTGACGATGTTCGCCTGAACGGCGGCCTGCCCGATCACCACGCCCCCGATCAGGCCGATCGTCTGTCCGATCGGCTTCGGCAGCCTGAGTCCGGCTTCTCTGATCATCTCGATCGTAAAAATCATGATGAACGCTTCAACAAAAGGAGGGAACGGGACATTCAATCTGCTCCCGGCAATCGTAACCGCCATTCTCGTCGGCAAAAGCCCCGTGTGGAACGTAACGAGCGATATGTAAAGGCCGGGTAAATAAATCGTGATTAAAATGCATGTATACCGAAGCAGCCTGAGAAAGGTAACCGGAACCCACCGCTGATTATAATCGTCAGGTGAGTGGATAAATTCATCAATGGTAGCCGGCACCAAAAGGGTAAAAGGCGTTCCGTCTACAAGAATGGAGACCCTTCCTTCCAAAAGAGCGCCCATAACCCGGTCGGGCCGTTCGGTCGTCAAGACGGTCGGGAAAATAGAATACGTGTTATCTTCAATAAGCTGCTCGATCGCTCCTGATTCCGGAATGTCATCAATGGTGATCGAATCCAGTCTTTTCATCACTTCTTTTACAACATCATCAGGCGCGATATCCCGAATGTAAGCAACGGCGATCCGCTTTTTTGTCCGTTCGCCGAGTGTGATCTCTTTGATCTGGAGGTTGGGATCACCGGACTGCTCGCGCAACAGCGCCGTGTTCGTTCGGAGCTTTTCGACAAAACCTATCCTAGGCCCCCGTTCAAGCACTTCTGAAGCCGGTTCTTCAATATCACGCATTTTAAATGTTTCCGTCTCAAACGAAAGGGCTTCCTCCCATCCCTCCGCCAGCAAAACCGATTTGCCGGAGAAAATGTCTGCCTCCGCGTCCTTAAGTGAAGAAAGCCGGGTGTGACGATAGCCGAAAGAGATGGATGACGGCGGTATTTCAGCCGGTTCCTCTTGATGCAGGGCGGCCGCCTGCACGGGCGAAATAATATATTCCGCAAGCAATTGATTGTCGGTCAGTCCGTCTATATAGATAAGACAGGCGTCACATTTGCCGTTTCCGTACGTAAACGAATAAAACATCAGGTCATCGCTTTGGCCGAACCGTTTTTTCAGCGCTTCAAGGTTTTTGCCGAGCTCCGCATGTATCGTCACAATGTTCCCCCCTTTTTCCATCAGTTATTTTAATTTGCGACAAACAAGGAATTTTATTCTGGAATAGGAAATGACTGAGCATTCCGCCCCATCCGAATGGTATAATGAGCAGGTCAGCCATTATACATATTGTTTTTAACCGCGGCTCCCTCCGTGTTTTAAAAAAGACACAGGGGGAATGGGATATGAGCCGCTTTTTAAGGGGAGGGGAACGAACATGACGCAAGAGCCGATTTTTTTACAGCCTGTATGTAAAGAAAAAATATGGGGCGGCACGTTATTACGCGAACGATTCGGATACGACATACCTTCAGAAACAACCGGCGAATGCTGGGCGATATCAGCCCATCCGCACGGAATGAGCACGGTCAAAAGCGGTCCGTATCAAGGGAAAACCTTGATGGAACTGTGGGATCAGCATAGGGAATTATTCGGCGGAACGGAAGGGGACCGGTTTCCGCTGCTGACGAAAATACTGGACGTCAAACACCATCAGTCTGTTAAAGTCCATCCTGACGATTATGACGCCGAGGAGCATGGATTGGGCGAAACGGGGAAATCTGAGTGCTGGTACATTATTGACTGTAAAGAAAATGCGGAGATTATATACGGTCACACGGCCCGTTCGAAAGCGGAACTTGTCACCATGATTAACAGCGGTGACTGGGAAGGCCTGCTGCGCCGCGTGAAGATCAAACCCGGTGATTTTTATTATGTGCCGAGCGGAACCATCCATGCCATTTGCGCGGGGGCGCTCGTGCTTGAAACACAGCAGAATTCAGAGGCCGCCTACCGGATATATGATTACGGGCGTACAGATCAGAACGGCGAGCCGCGTGATCTGCATATCCGCGATGCCGTCAACGCCGCCACCGTTCCTCATGTGGACGGATTTTTAGATGAATCAACTGAAACGAGAAAAGGCGTCACCATTAAAACCTTTGTGCAGGGAGAATATTTTTCTGTATACAAATGGGATATCAGCGGGACGGCGGAAATGACCCAGGACGCTCCGTTTATGCTGTGCAGCGTCACAGAAGGAAGCGGCTCCATCATCTGTGAAGGCAAGTCTGCCAAGCTTGAAAAAGGCGCGCATTTCATACTGCCGGATCAGATGCCTGACTTTACGATAAACGGAGATTGCACGCTCATCGTTTCTCATATATAAAACCAAACTTAATCCCAGCTCTGGGATTAAGTTTTTTTTATTTGGAAAATTGGGTGGTTTCTCTCTGTAAAAATGAAGAAGGCCGGCCGATAAATAAACTAGTTTGATAGAAACCAATTGAATCAGAAAGAGGAGAAGGAATGAAAAAGAGATTCGTTGCACCTATGTTATTGTCCGCCGTTTTCCTTGTCTTTTGCACCCTTACACAGCCCGCTGAGGCCGCATACAGCGACTACTCCGTTTACGAGTTGGAAACGAAGCAGCAATTTGCTTCTGAGAACGAGGCGCTTCAAGCGGCAGCGAAATTGAAAAAGGGTACGGGGTGGCAGGCTGACGTAAAGAAAGCCGGAAATACGCCGCTCACTTATCAAATCTCAGCTTCAGGCTTACACGATGAAACGGATGCGAAAACCGTGCTGAAAGATTTTACGAAGCAGACGGGCGTGACCGGCACTTACAGCGCAAGCGGAAGCAAACAGCCGTACGTGACCGTCACATCAGGCGTTCTATCAGACGAGCGGCAGACGAAAAATCTTCTTGCCGAACTGACGAAAAAAACGAGCGTGACCGGCGCCGTCAAGCCGGCGGGGACAAAACAGCCGTACATGCAGGTCGTGACTGCTGAGATGGCAGCCGAAGCGGACGCAAAATCGCTCTCGCAAGCGTTGACGAAGCAGACGGGCGTGAAAGCGTCATACCGTCAGATCAAACGGGAAACAGCCCGGTTTCAGATCCAATCAGGAACAATCTCCGGCGATCAAAAAGCCGCTCAAATCCAAACTGGTTTTCAAAAGCAAACAGGATTGCAGTCGTCGCTGAAAGTCACGGCAAAGGCCAGTCCGAATATCACCGTGACAGCCTCTGACATTTCAAATACAAATGCTGCGGCAGGTTTAGCGAAACAGCTTCAGCAGAAAACGGGCGTTAAAGGGAATGTTCAAAAGTATGCCCAAAGCAAAACAGCAACCGTGTACAACGTGCAGTCAGGATATTTTAACGGAGTAAGCGCCGTACAAAATGCTATCACCCAAATCAAGAAGAATACGGGTGTCAGCGGAAGCTATCAAAAAGCCGGCAAGAAAAATAATTATACGGTCGCGATGAGCGGACTGACGGCTAAGCAGCTGCAAAGTGTTCAAGCTTTCTTTAAAAAGAAAAAATGGCATTGCGACGCATCGCCTGTCAAAAAGACAGCATCAGTGTCCGTTTATCGGATCACGGCGGGGCAGCTTACCGCTGCACAGGCAGATCAAGCGGAGGCGTTTTTCCGCCAGCAGCATGTAAAGACGGCAAGAACAGCGGCGGGAAAAACAGCAGAAAACGAATATCAGCTGCTTTCTCAGCAGACGGCAGACCAGTCGAAGATAAAAAAAGGATTGAATCTGCTGGCGGGATATAAACTGACTGCTATTTCAAAAACGATATCCAAGCAGACGGACACAACGTACCAAGTCACAACCGAATCACTGCTTGATACGGCAAAGATCAATCGTTCGCTGGACTTTTTCAAAGGGAAAAAAGTATCTGCCTCCGCACAGAAAACAGGTGAAGCGGCGTATACACAATTCAGAATTGAAACGGCACCGCTGCTTAAAAAGGAAGACATTGACCGCGTGACTGCTTTTTTCAAGCAAAACAAAGCGGCCGGCACTGTGAAGGAGACGGGGAAAACCGGCTCTGCACAGTACGTCATCAAAACCGAAACATTCAGCAGTAAAACCGTTTTAAATAAAAGCATGAGCTTTTTCAGCGCCAAACAATTACAGGCCGGCTATACGAGTGAAAGCCATCCGGTTTATGAACTCCGCATTCGCGATCAATTCACGGGAGCGCAGTCAGCGGACGCCGCCTCCCAAAAGCTGAAAAAGCTGTACGGATGGACGATGGCTATTTTGAAAATAAAAAACGGACCGCAAATCATGAATACCAATTACAACATCTCGCTGGCAGATATGGTCAAAAAACAAATGACAGTCAGCCCGCAGACTGATGCCGCGGCTTATGCGTCGCTTACGTACATCAATACGGCCTCCGGAACGGTCACAGCCGACGTCCTGAACATACGGTCAACCCCGGAAGTCAGCTCCGGCAATATTATCGGGCAGTTGAAAAAAGGCGATAAAGTCAGCATCACAGGCCAGACAAACGGCTGGGCCAAACTCAGCATGGGCTGGAGAAACGCCAGCAGTGACGAAGTCGGGCAGTATGTCAATCCGGCTCACTTCGCACAAGACAGCAAGTATTACTTTCAATTTCTGAAGCTTTCTCAGGCAGCCGGACTGAACGCATCGGAACTGAATCAAAAAGTGCTGGTCAATAAAGGAATACTGACAGGGAAAGGCCAGGCCTTTATTACAGCCGCCGGCAAATACAGCATCAATGAAGTGTATTTGATTTCGCATGCTTTGCTTGAAACGGGCAATGGCACGTCAGAGCTTGCGAACGGCATTATGTATAATGGTAAAAAGGTTTACAACATGTACGGCATCGGGGCTTATGACAGCAATCCGAATTACTACGGCGCACAATACGCGTATAATCAAGGCTGGTTTACTCCGGAAGCCGCGATTATCGGCGGAGCCCAATTTATCGGTGCGTCTTATATTCACAATCCTTCATACGAGCAGGATACGCTGTATAAAATGAGATGGTCTCCAGCCGCGGCCCATCAGTATGCGACAGACATCGGCTGGGCGTATAAGCAGGTAAACCGCATGTACAGCTTATACTCACTGCTGGATGACTATACGCTTTACTATGATGTTCCCGTGTATATGAAAGTATAAAAAAAGGGTTGAAGTGTATGCTTCAGCCCTTTCTTCATGCAAAAAACACCCGCCATCGGATTCAGGCAGGCGCTTCAGCACAATTTTTCATTTTTGTTTCCGCAAATTTCAATAACGCTTCACTCGAATTCCCATCTGAATACATATTCCATTTGTCCGAGAACTGCTTCATTTCTTCTGCACGAAATGGCTTTTTCGTCATTTCCTCCAGAAGGGCTTCGCTGTCATGACAAGCCTTTCCGGGAATGACGGACGTATAATTGTCGATTAAACCGCGCTTTTGATCATATTCCTCCAGATCATACGTGAAAAAGAAAATCGGTTTATTTAAGAGCGCGAATTCAAAAGGCACGGAAGAGTAATCCGTAATTAAAATATCAGCGGCTTTCAAGAGATCATGAAGACGCATGTCAGACACGTTCTTGATCAATTCGCTTTCAAACGAAGCCGAAATATGATGCAAAACGGCAGGATGAAGCTTTACAAGCAGCATATACTCTCCGTTTAACGCGTTTGTGAGCTGTTCTTCGGTGAATGGCAGCCGAAAGGATTGCATATCATAATCCCTGAATGTCGGTGCGTACAAGATGATTTTTTTCGGCCATTTGTGCTTCAGTTCGGGCTTGAGTGCTTCATAATAGACGTCAGTCAGGGGGACACCCGTTTTTAACAGCTGGCCGTCCCGTATGCCGAACGACTTTTTAAAAACGTCAGCCATCGCGTCTGAGCCGACGGTGACAAAGTCAAACGAACGGTACACTTTTTTAAAACGGCTGATGTCTGATGCCGGGCGGTTTTGATTCGTCACATCCTCAAGGCCGAACTTTTTCAAAGAGCCGTTCGCATGCCACACCTGAATGCATGTCGTTTGCGGTCGGCGGTTTAAGACGCTTGTCATGAGGAAATAGTTATCCGTTATCACCACTTTGCTCTTAAAAAGGATCAAAACAGCCTTCAAAAGATGCAGCGGATGTTTTTCGTTTACATAAAAAGAGCCGACACCTTCCAGCTCTTTTTTCAGACTGACGGCGTGTCTCGTATACAAAACCGTCACTTCATAAGAAAGCGATTCAGCGTGCGCTTTGTAAGAACGGATGAGAGCCTGCGCATTCTCTTCAAAAGATACCAGCAGGGTCAAATGGTTCTTGGGCTTTACAGGCTTGAACAAAACGCCGAGAACAGACAGATATATAGAATAAAAAGCGGCGAATAAAGATCGCAAGTTCATAGATTACCAATCTCTTTTGCTGTTTTATTTGTTTAAAGCTGTTTCGTTTGATCTTCTGCCTGCTTGGAATACAGGCTTTTATTTGATTTATTATTTCTCAAAACGGTAAAAGCATACTTCGGAATGTTCAGCATCCTTTTCCATCTCCACGGATTCGTCACCAGTCTGTACAGCCATTCCAGATTCGTTTTGATCATCCATTCAGGGGCGCGTTTCACCGTTCCGCTGAACACATCAAAGCTTCCGCCCAAACCGATCGATACAGCCTGAGGGAAAAGATGTTTGTATTCATAAATAAATTGTTCCTGATGGGGATATCCTAAGGCGACAAACACGAGATCGGGTTTCGCCCGGGAAATCTGTTTGGCGACGAAGCGTTTATCCGCTTCATACCCGTTGCTGGCTCCGACAACCTCAATATTCGGATACTCTTTGCTGATCCGGTTCAAAACGGCATCAAGCACGTCTTGTTTAGCTCCGTATAAAAATATTTTTTTAGACTGCCGGTTTGCGAGACCGAGCAGCGCAAGAAACACATCGAATCCCGCAATTCTTGATTTCAGCGGGTGCTGCGTCAAACGTGACATTAACACGACGCCGATACCATCCGGCAGGACGAAATCCGCGGATGAAATGACTTGATGATAACCTTTGTCTTTCGCCGCAGCGTATCCGATCTCAGGATTGACCGTCGCAATGACGGCTCCTTGCTTTTGTGCGATATAATAAGTGTCTAAATATGAAATAAACTCCTGTAAATTTCCATTAACATAAGAAAGGTTGTGCACCATTTCAGTCTGCATCTGCCGTCCTCCTTTTTGTACGGGATTTTCTTTCACTTTTTCGTGACTTAGGCTAAGCTTTATTTTAACATAATACCTTCAGATAAACTTAACAATAGTTTTACAAAAATATAAATAAGATAACAATTTCTTTAATCATACGCGCAAAAACCCTGCTAAACTCCTATTGTAATAACATTTGTTAATAAGTGGATTTTAACTTCGTTTTACATTGGCTTAACCTTTTCAGGGCTATGTGATATAATGAGGTTCCATGAGTACGAAATTGGCACTTTAGTGATTAAGGATACAGCTGCGCAGCATTTCAGGGCAGTTGCTTGTTATACGTATGATGATAGAAAGGAGCTTTTGTTTCATGAAGAAGGTCATTACTTACGGTACGTTTGATTTACTGCATTGGGGTCATATTAAACTGCTTGAGCGCGCAAAGCAGCTTGGGGATTACCTTGTTGTCGCCATCTCAACAGACGAGTTCAACCTGCAAAAACAAAAAAAGGCCTACCACAGCTATGAACACAGAAAGCTGATTCTGGAAACGATCCGTTATGTCGACGAAGTCATTCCGGAAAACAGCTGGGATCAAAAAGTACGTGACGTAGCGGATCACAACATCGACGTGTTCGTAATGGGAGACGATTGGGAAGGCAAATTCGATTTCCTTAAAGATCAATGCGAAGTCATCTACCTCCCTAGAACCGAAGGCATTTCCACCACACAGATTAAAAAAGAAATTGCCGGGGTGTAATTGAAACATTCGGATATACAGATGATAAAGAAGTACTCCCTCCGGATAGGGAGTACTTCTTGTAATATAAGGTTATTTTCGCTATATTTGTTATGCGCTTTTGAAAAAAAGCTAGACAATAAGAGGAGAATTTAAAGATGAATCTTAGTAACTTTTTTAAGTTGAATAAAAAAGAGTCCAAGCCGTCCGTAGAAGAACGCGAATATACCATTTTAAACAAAGAAGCATTGGCGGAAGAGAAGAAGGTAGCGGTAGTCGTTCCTGTTTATAATGCAGAAGAATATGTAAGGAAAACAGTTGATTCAGTGATCCTTCAAAACATCGGCTTTCAGCATATTTCTTTAATTCTGGTCGATGATTGCTCTACTGATGATTCCAGAAACATCCTGACTGAGTACGCCGAGTTGTATGAAAATATTACAGTCGTCTTTTTGAAAGACAACACGGGAACCCCGGCTTATCCGAGAAACTTGGGAATTGAGCTGGCAAATGCGAAGTACATTACATTTTTGGATGCAGATGATTGGTTTGCGCCGAACGGAGTTAAAATCTTATTCGACATGCTTGAAAGAGATCAGGTAAATTATGCGGTCGGAAAAACGATCGAAATGCAGGTGAACGGTCAAAAAACGATCGGGAAACATGAGTCTTCGCTGAACAGAGCGAAGGTATCGCCTTTTTCAATCCGGCATATTTTCTATCATCTCGGCCCGCGGGCAAGAATGATGAACTTACAATTTCTAAAAGATAATGATATCAGATATCCGGAAATGAAATTTGCTGAAGATAAGCAATTTTTTATGGATGTTCTTTTGGCGTGCGGAGATATTTCAACGTCAACCGAACCGGTCTATTATCTGAACAGAATGGACAATAATGAGTCGCTGACAAAGCAGACTAATATAATGGAAAAAACCGACACGAACATAGCCGTAATGAAGTATATTCTGAACAAAAAATTAGATACTGAAAAAGAGAAGATGGCGATGAACCGCCTGATCGAATTCGATTCCATTACGCGTCTTTTCGATCGGATGCACTTCCTGAAAAGCGAAAACAAAGAAGCCTACTACAATAAATTCAATGAAATTCTGAATGTGTTAAAGAAGACGAAATACGATATTTCCGAGACATTTTTTCATCCGATTCATAAAACAGCCTTCCGTCTGCTGACTCAAAAAAGGTATGATGAGGTCGAAAAGCTGTTCCGCTGGTCTAAAAAAGAGCCCGATAAAAACATCGTGACGCAAGACGGGCTGGCTTATTTAGAAAGCCCGCTGACGGATGAAGAAAATAAACTGGTCGAACTTCGCATGCACGGAGAAACGGAAAGCGCGGTGTTCGCCGATCATAAATTCACCGTTACGTTCCGCTTGTTCGGACAGGACAGAAATAATGCCCAATATATTCTGTTTCAGCACAGAGATAACATGAAAGTACACCACCAGTTTCCGGTTCAGTCACTGGGAGACGGGCGGTACGTCCTTGAAATCCCGTTAAGTGACATTGAAAAAGTCGGACTTGGCGGTTATATTATGTATGTCATTTATAACGATTATGAACGTGTCATGTTAAACAGAGAAGACGGTGAAAAGGTGACGGCAGAAGTGAACGGACTGCAATATCAATTCTACCGGACGGTGAAGGAGAACCTTTCGCTGAAAGTAACAAAATGATGATTGTAATTGGATATGTTTAATTGAAACAGAGGAGTAGACTTATTTTATGGGTATAGAAAATCCTGTCAGATACAAGTTAAAACATCTTAACATAAAGGAAGAGACATTCAGCATTACGATATCCTGTGAAAATGTCACTGCAGGGGAAGAGCCTTCTCTTCAGATTATAAATCGTAAGACAAAAGCGGAACTTTCCGTCCCTCTGAAACGGTTGGCAGGAGAAGGCGGGGAGTACCATGCTGTCATGAGCACGGATCTGCTTTCTGACCATACGGACGGCAAAGGATGTCTGGATTTCTATGTCTCCTTTATCAATGATGACAGTGATATCAGTAAAAAACGGTTAAAATCCAGCCTTGAACCTATTGAACTGTCTTCTTATAAAGATGAGGCTCATCATATGTTCTTTTTCCCTTACACGACGAAGAAAGGGAATTTCTCCTTAAAGCTGCTGCAGAAAAAGTTCGTTACGCGGATTGATGAAATGGAGCTCGAATCTGACGGCAGCTTACATCTGAAAGGTTTTGCATTCCGGCTGAATGCGGCAGAAACCTTAAAGATAAAAGAAAAAAACCTGATTCTGAAAATGAAAAAAGGAAAAGAAGAGGAGCCTCTCATTCTGAAGTATCCGCTTCACGACGTGCCGAGACACGACCTTGATGAATATGTTCAGGACACAACGATGCTTGACACGATAGGCTTTGATACAAAAATTGATTTGAATGCTGTTTATAAAGAATTGAATCAGCAGCTAACCTTTCAATTCCATATTCAATTCATTTTTGAAGATGCCGGGACGGGTGAAGAGATTATCACCAACAGCAAACCGTTAAAGGTTCTGAAATCTGAACATGTAAACCCTAACCAATTCACGATTTTGAAAACGGAGAAAGGGCCTGCCAGATTTCACGTTTTCACGAAAAAGAAAACGAAAAATCTCCACCTGAGAATGAACGATTACAGCTTCAGCACCCGCGTGGAGTATTTTGTGAAAGGAAAGCTGAAACGGGGCGCTTCCTTTGTACGCAAGAGAAAGAATAAGCTGAAAAAGTTCATTGAGAAAAGAATACAAAACACTTATAAAGCGGGATTCAGGGTTGCGGGGAAACTGCCTGTCAAACAGAAATTTGTCATGTTTGAAAGCTTTGCTGGAAAACAGTACAGCTGCAACCCGCGGGCGATTTATGAATACATGAGCAAAGAGATGCCGGAATACCGTCTCTGCTGGAGTGTAAACCCCGCTTACTCACAGACATTTAAAGATAAAGGAATTCCTTATATCGAACGCTTTACGTTCAAATGGCTGTTTGCCATGGCAAGAGCCGAGTACTGGGTTGTCAACAGCCGTATGCCGCTGTGGATTCCGAAACCTGAGCATACGACATATGTCCAGACATGGCATGGCACGCCTTTAAAGCGCCTTGCAGTAGATATGGATGAAGTGCATATGCCGGGAACAAACACTGAAAAATACAAGCGGAACTTTACGACAGAGGCTTCAAAGTGGGATTACCTGATTTCACCGAATGCATATTCAACCGAAATATTCGCCCGGGCGTTTCAGTTTAATAAAACCATGATTGAATCGGGATATCCGCGGAATGACTTCCTTCAGACGGATAACAGCCCTTCTGTCATTAAAGCGCTGAAAGAAAAAATGAATCTTCCGCAAGATAAAAAAGTGATTATCTACGCACCGACATGGCGGGATGACCAATTTTATAAGAAGGGAAAATACAAGTTTGACCTTGATTTAGACCTTCACCGATTGAGAGAAGCGATCGGCGACCGTTATGTCATTATTTTACGGATGCATTATCTCGTGGCGGAAAACTTTGATCTCGGACCGTATGAAGGATTTGCTTATGATTTCTCCAGCTACGAAGATATCCGTGAGCTGTATATGGTCTCTGATTTACTCATAACAGACTATTCCTCTGTCTTTTTTGACTATGCAAATCTGAAAAGACCGATGCTGTTTTATGTGCCTGATATCGAAACGTACCGGGATAAACTCAGAGGGTTTTACTTTGACTTTGAAAAAGAAGCGCCCGGCCCGCTTGTCAAAGAAACAGGTGACGTTATCAAATGGGTCAATGAAACGGAATCAGATGATTATAAGCTTCCGGATTCGTTCGGACCTTTTTACGAGAAGTTCTGTTATTTAGAAACCGGAGAATCGTCTGAAAAAGCCGTAAAAGTGATTTTCGGGGACAAGTAAATAAGTGCAAAAAAGCATAATTTAACCACGTTAATTATGCTTTTTTGCTTAAGTGACGGCATATTGCGCTCATGGGACTCAGGCCTGTTATGAAGTGAAAAATACATCGTAATCTGTTACAATTATGAGCGGTGCTTTTGTAAGTCAAAGCTATTACCTAAAACTTACGACTAAGGAAGATTAGAATGAATGCATTGGTAAAAATTCTGAAAGAGCAATTCAACTCATTTCCGCTGATTATGCGGCTTGCAGTGTACGAAACGAAATCAAAGTATCAAGTGAACTATTTGGGTATATTGTGGCAGTTTCTCAACCCTATGATTCAAATGCTGGCATACTGGTTCGTATTTGGTCTCGGGATTCGCGGCGGACATGATATGGTGCTTGGAAATGGAGACAGCGTACCGTTCATCGTCTGGATGCTGGCCGGCTTAATTCCTTGGTTCTTTATCAGTCCGACGATACTGGATGCATCTAACAGCGTTTTTAAACGGATAAATTTAGTGTCGAAAATGAACTTTCCGATCAGTTCACTGCCTTCTGTAGTGATAGCATCGAATTTATTCAGTTATTTTGTGATGATGGGGATTTATATTATTGTGCTGCTGAGCAACGGTCTTTTTCCGACGCTGCACTGGCTGCAATATATTTATTACCTGTTTTGTATGATCAGTTTTATGTTTGCTTTCGGCCTGTTTAATTCGACTATCAGCGTATTAATCAGGGATTACCAGTTTTTGCTTCAGGCCGTCACAAGGCTGCTCTTTTTTCTTCTGCCGATTTTTTGGGACATTGCAGAGAAATTCGGAAACAGGCCGGAGGTTTTGACCATCTTGAAGTTAAACCCTCTTTTCTATATTATCGAGGGCTTTAGAGACAGTTTTATGGAAGGGCAGTGGTTTTTCCACGATGTGAAATACACGCTGTATTTCTGGTTTGTCACACTGCTGTTGTTAACAGTCGGTTCACTTCTTCATATGAAATTCAGAGATAAGTTTGTTGACTTTCTTTAATATAGTAAGGAGATTATACGATGAAACTAAAAGTTTCGTTCAGAAATGTTTCAAAACAGTATTTTCTATATAAAAAACAGTCTGACAAAATTAAAGGACTGTTTTTCCCAAACAGAAATCAAAAAGGTTTTTTCGCTGTCCGAAATGTTTCTTTTGACGTCTATGAAGGGGAAACGATCGGATTCGTAGGGATCAACGGGTCGGGAAAATCAACGATGTCCAATCTGCTTGCAAAGATCATTCCGCCGACAAGCGGTGAGATTGATATGAACGGGCAGCCGTCTTTAATTGCGATTTCTGCCGGATTAAACAATCAATTAAGCGGTAAAGACAATATTCGTTTAAAATGCTTGATGATGGGTCTCAACAATCGGCAGATAGACGAGCTTTATGAAAAAATCGTTGAATTCGCGGATATCGGCGACTTTATAGATCAGCCTGTTAAAAGCTATTCAAGCGGTATGAAATCCCGTCTCGGTTTTGCCATATCGGCGCATATGGACCCTGACATCCTTATTATTGATGAGGCGCTCTCAGTAGGGGACCAGACTTTCTATCAGAAATGTGTGGACCGCATTACGGAATTTAAAGAACGCGGCAAAACGATCTTTTTCGTCAGTCATTCCATCGGACAGATTGAGAAAATGTGTGATCGGGTGGCTTGGATGCATTACGGCGAAATGCGCATGTTCGACGAAACGAAAGCCGTTGTGAAAGAATATAAAGCTTTTGTGGATTGGTTCAACAAGCTTTCAAAGAAAGAAAAGAAGAAATATCAAAACGAGCAGATTGAAGGCAGAACGCGGGCAGCCGAGGAACAGAAAATCACTCAGGCGCAGCAAAAGAAAGCGAAGCCTAAATTCATTGCCAATACGATACAGATTACGCTGCTTGCATTGCTGGCTGTCGGCGCAGGCGCTTCGATGTTTTCAGACAAGCCTCTGCGTGCGATCACATCTTTCGGTCACGTCAAACAGAGCGATGCCGGCCTTTATGAGTCTGTGAATAAACCTGCTTTAGTAAAAGCTGAAAAGGCGGACCTTTATACTGAAAAAGATATAAAAGGAAAAGCCTCCGCAAGTGTAAGTTTCGGCACGAAGGTGCAGGTAGAAGCCGAAAATAACCAGGCGGCCAAAGTGAAATTAAACGATAAAGAGTACTTTATGAAAAAGACTGATCTGTATAAAGTGAACGCTTTAAAAAAGACGGATGTTCAGCTTAATGATTTCAGCGGCAGTTTATCAAGCCAAACAGCAGAAGAGTTTCTATCATATCTCAATAAAAGCCGGGACGATGTACAGAGTAAATTGAAAAATCCAGCTGCCGGACAAACGGCTGACGGACGGAACGTATTAAAAACATCCGATGCAAAAACGGATGTAGTGATTGACAATGATACAGTCTCCGAAGTGGTTTTTCATTTATCGCGTCCCGCAGACATCTCAGCTTTAAGTGAAAAAGGCGGCAGCAAAATCAATCAGAATTTGCTCATGCTTAAAAACCAGGAATATACTTTTTCTGTGAACAATGCTGATAAAACACTGACGGTAACGTCTAAAAAGTAAAGATCACATAAAAAAAGCTGCCGGATTCGGCAGCTTTTTCTATTCGTCAGCTTCTTCTTTTTCAAGAAGATCCTTCATGAACGGAATTAATTTATGGCGGATATCCTGATCCTGTAAGGCGAATTCAAGCGTTGTCTCGATAAATCCGAGTTTTTCACCGACATCGTAACGTTTTCCTTCGAAATCATAAGCGAAGACACGCTGAATGTCATTGAGCTTTTGGATGGCGTCCGTTAATTGAATTTCTCCTCCTGCACCGACTTCCTGCTGTTCCAGGTACATGAAAATTTCAGGAGTGAAAACGTATCTTCCTAAAATAGCCAAGTTGGAAGGAGCTGTGCCCGGTTCAGGCTTCTCTACAAAATTTTTGACCTGGTAACGGCGGCCTTCATTTGTTAACGGATCGATAATTCCGTAGCGGTGTGTGTCGCTTTCAGGAACTTGCTGAACACCGATGATTGAAGACAATGTTTTTTCGTATTCATCCATCAGCTGACGAAGTCCCGGTTTTTCAGCCTGGACAATATCATCGCCGAGAAGAACGGCGAAAGGTTCATCGCCGATGAAGTTGCGTGCGCACCAAACGGCATGACCGAGTCCTTTTGGCTCTTTTTGGCGAATATAGTGGATATCCGCAATATTTGACGATTTTTTCACTTTTTGAAGCAGTTCGATTTTCCCTTTTTCTTCTAAATTACGTTCCAGTTCAGGGGCATTGTCAAAATGGTCTTCTATTGCTCTTTTTCCTTTTCCGGTTACGATAATAATATCTTCGATGCCGGATTCGACAGCTTCTTCGATAATATACTGAATTGTCGGCTTATCAACGATTGGAAGCATTTCTTTAGGCATTGCTTTTGTGGCCGGCAAAAAACGAGTGCCTAAACCTGCTGCCGGAATAATGGCTTTGCGTACTTTCTTCACTGAATAACACCATCCTTGTTTCTGCAAAATCTTTTTTTCAGAACTATAACCTAGTCTTTTTCCACTTTACCACAATTGATTAAAATTCACACCTTTTAATCCGCTTTCAAAGAGTCTTGTAACGGTTTTTGCTTTGTTTGCCATTAAGCTTTACAATATCTAAGAAACGGCATAAATATGTTAACATGAAGGGATATCCGACATATAAAACGAGGTGCAGACAAACCGTTGAAAAAACTAAAAGTAATGACCGTATTCGGTACAAGACCTGAAGCAATTAAAATGGCTCCGCTCGTATTAGAGCTTGAAAAATATCAGGAAATTGATTCGCTGGTGACAGTAACCGCACAGCACAGACAGATGCTGGATCAAGTGCTTGAAGCATTCAGCATTACGCCTGATTTTGATTTGAATATTATGAAAGAGCGTCAAACGCTTTCAGAAATTACATCTCATGCTTTGCTGAAACTGGACAAGCTGTTCCAAGAAGTAAAACCAGATATCGTTTTGGTCCACGGAGATACGACGACAACGTTCGCCGGAAGCCTTGCCGCCTTTTATCATCAAATCGCTGTCGGCCATGTGGAAGCCGGTCTGCGTACGCAAAATAAATACTCTCCTTTCCCCGAGGAAATCAACCGGCAGATGACGGGCGTGATCGCTGATGTGAATTTTGCGCCGACAAGCCAGGCTGAACAGAATCTGCTTGCTGAAAATAAAAAGCCGGATTCTATATTTGTCACGGGAAATACGGCGATAGACGCGCTTCAAACGACTGTGCGGGAAGACTATTCTCATCCGATTTTTGACAAGCTGGACGGAAGCAGGATGATTCTTTTGACAGCGCACAGACGTGAAAATTTAGGCAGGCCGATGGAACAGATGTTTAAGGCCGTCAGAAGAGTCGTTGAAGAGTTTGAGGACGTACAAGTCGTTTATCCCGTTCATTTGAATCCCGCAGTTCGTGAGGCCGCAGAAGCCCATTTCGCTGATTCGGACAGGGTGCATTTAATAGAACCTCTGGAGGTCGTGGATTTCCATAACTTCGCTGCGAAAGCAAATTTCATTTTGACCGACTCGGGCGGAGTGCAGGAGGAAGCGCCTTCTCTCGGAAAGCCGGTCTTGGTGCTTCGGGACACAACCGAGCGCCCCGAAGGAGTGAAAGCCGGGACATTAAAGCTGGCGGGTACAGATGAAGAAACGGTGTATCAGCTGACAAAACAGCTCTTAACCGATCAGGCTGAATATGAACGGATGTCAAAGGCGTCAAACCCTTATGGTGACGGATCGGCTTCAAAACGGATTGTGGAAGAACTGCTTTATCGGTACGGCTATAGAAAAACCCGTCCGCAGCCTTTTACAGAATAAAAAAACTCTGCATCATATGCAGAGTTTTTTATTATTTCAGGCTTTCTTTTAATTCTTTTTTGACTGAAGCGAGGCTTGCTTCATCTAATTTGTAATAATAGATATTGTTGATTCTCGTTCCCGTTCCCTTCAGTTCATGCTGAGTGACTTTGCTGCGGGCGTTTTTATAGTCAGTCATAACCGTCCACATATCATCGAATGACATGTTTGTTTTCATATTGTTTTCAATGACCTTAAACATATCTCCGAATTTCGTGACAGACGAGATGTTTGCCCCTTTAGAAATAATCCCCTCAATCACTTGGCGCTGGCGCTGCTGCCTGCCGAAATCCCCCCGGGGATCTTCTTTTCTCATACGCGTGTAGGCAAGTGCTTCTTCGCCGTTCAGGCTGATGTTCCCCGTTCCGAAAGAGTGCCCGTCGTAGTTGAAGGCAAACGTGCTGTTCACCGTAATCCCGCCGAGTGTATCCACGGTATCTTTGAAGCTCTCCATGTTTACTTTCACAAAATAATCTACCGGCACGTCAAGCAGGTCCTCGACGGTATCCGCGGCCATCTGCGTTCCGCCGAAAGCATAGGAGTGGTTGATTTTATCCATCGTACCTTTGCCGGAGATTTTCGTATACGTATCACGCGGAATGCTGACCATTTCTGTTGTATTCGTTTTAGGATTGACGGTCATATAAATCATCGTATCCGCGCGACCCTTGTCATTTTTCCGCTCATCGACGCCCATGATTAAAACAGAAATCGGATCCTTCTTTCCGAGATCTATATCCGTGTCACGTTTGTCCGATTTTTTCAAGTCTTCCTGAATGCTTGCCACCGTTGAAGCCGCTTTGTGCCACAAGTAGTAGACGTAGCCTCCTGATGATAAAACTAACAGCCCGATGATTGTTACGATTGTCAGAAGAACTTTTTTCTTCTTTCTTTTTCGTTCAGCTCTCATTTGTCATCACCTTTTCTATTAACTTTCCTGATACAATTTACTAATCTTTATAAACCCAGTCATATTTTTACTTATAACCATGTAATAGACGAAATTCTTAAAAAAAGGTTACAAAAAGACCTTAAAATTACCTTAAAAAAAAGTTAGTATAAGACGATACATAAAGATGAGGTGAAAAAAATGAAAAAAACTATTGCAGCTTCGTTCTTAATACTGCTTTTTTCTGTTGTATTGGCAGCGTGCGGAACGGCGGATCAATCAAAGAAGGGAAGCGGTTCTTCGGAGAACCAGGCTCAAAAAGAAACGGCATATTATGTCGGTATGGCGGATACGCACACAATTGAAGTAAAAGTGGATGATCAGCCCGTCAGCTTTGAATTTTCTGATGACTTCTCTGATGTTCTGAATAAATTCAGCGAAAATGACAAAGTCAGCATTACTTATTTCACAAATGATAAAGGCCAAAAAGAGATCAAGGAAATCGAGAAAGCAAAATAATACACCATGATCAGCAAAAGGCGGGATAAAAATTGAAGAAAACAATATGGGCTGTCTGTTTTTCTGTGATATTCAGCCTGGCTTTATTACCGGAAAGCACTTTTGCGTCCAGTTCTGATATTTCAGTAAAACTGACGAATTATATTGGTAATAAATCGACTCTGAATATCGAACCTTCAGGAACTTATAAACTGACGGGAAGCGATGTCTCCTCCGTTGTCAGATTGGGAGGCGCGTCCAAATATGATACGGCTAACGCCGCGACATCTAAGTATTGGAAAAACCCGTCCAACGTAGTCATCGTTAATACGGATGCTTATTTTGCGGACACGCTTTCCGTCATTCCTTTAGCGAATAAACTGAAAGCGCCTGTTCTGCTGACTGAAGCGAAAAAACTGAGCAGCAGCACAGAGGCGCAAATCAAGAAATTCAGTCCGGATAATATTTTAATCATCGGCGGGACGAACAGTATTTCGTCAGCCGCGGAAAAGACATTGAAGAAATACGGCCGCACGAAACGGATCAGCGGAAAAAACAGATATGATCTGTCCAAAAATATTGCGGCCGAAATGGGCAGCTATGACCAGGCGGTCGTAGTAACGGGGGATGTATATACGGATGCGCTGGCAATCGCGCCTTATGCCGCGCAAAACGGCTATCCGATTCTCCTGACGAAAAAAGACTCCCTCCCGAGCTACAATCTGCCTAAAAAAGTGATCATCATGGGAGGCACTTCAAGCGTCAGCAAAGATGTGGAGTATCAAATTAAAAAGAAGGCCTCGGTCACCAAAAGAATTACCGGCTCAAACAGATATCAAATATCAGCAAACGCAGTCACTTCGCTTGGCATGGATGCAAGCAAAACGGTGGCTGCCAACGGGACTAAATTAGCGGACATCGTTGTCGGATCAAATATTGCCGCCGCAAATCACATGCCGCTTGTATACATCAAAAAAAGCGAAACACCGGCCGACGAAGCCAGCCTGTTTAAAAAGAAAGGCACCTATTCTTATACATTAATAGGCAGCGCGAATTCAATTGCCGATTCAGTTAAGGCTGCTTACGCAAAAGAGTTTTATCTCGTAAACGGAAAGACGTACCGTATTGAAACGTCCGGCGGCAAATTAGGCGTTGCAGGCATTAACAGCGGAAAAACGTCTTTCAAGGCGGTTCCAGAAAAATATTCAACAGCAAACACAATCAGCATTGACGGGAAGCCATATCTGGGGAATATGAGTTTCACTGCGGAATCCGGCAAATATGTAAGACCTGTTAATGAAAACATTCCTTTTGAGGATTATCTGAAAGGTGTCCTGCCGAATGAAATGCCGGGAAGCTGGCCGACAGAAGCGCTGAAAGCCCAGGCTGTTGCCGCCCGCACCTACTCTATCGGCAAGATGGGACAAACAGTCGCGGATACAACGGCCTTTCAGGTTTACGGGGGATACAGCTGGTATCCAAACGCCACCGCAGCCGTTAACGGAACAAAAGGGAAAGTGCTCACTTATTCCGGCAGATTGATAGATGCCACTTACTCATCAAGCAATGGCGGTTACATGGAAGCCGGCGATGAAGTGTGGGGATCGAAAGTGCCGTATTTAGTAGCTAAAAAGGATACAAAAGATCCGGAAATCAGCTGGTCTTTAACATTGCAGAAGCAGCAGCTGCCAGCGGGTCTGGATATGAAAAATCCCGCATCCTGGTGGTCTAAAACAAACGAAGCAAATGCCGCGCAGCTCAACGGAATAAAAAATTGGCTGATGAAAAATAAAGAAACCAATGCAAGTTCCATAAAAATTGCCAGCATCTCTGATCTCTCGCTCACCGGAAAAACAAAAGGCCAGCGCGCGGAAGACGCCGCGGTGAAGGTCACGTACCATGTGAATGACAAGTCGAAAGGCTATGTCATGAACAAGACTGCATCTGTTGAGGTGAAAGCGTCTGAACTCAGGACGATGATCGGAGCTTCATCTTTTAAAAGCACATACGCCAGTGCGTCCGGTAATTCTTCGCAAATCAAGATATCAGGAAAGGGATACGGTCACGGCGTAGGAATGAGTCAATACGGAGCAAAAGAAAGAGCGGAGGCCGGGGAGCCGTATACTTCTATTCTTGCGTTCTATTATCCTAATACAGCACTTACAAACTACTAAACTTCTGTGGAGGAGATCGGATTGAAATTCATCATAAAATGTCTCCCCGTCTTTATTCTCGGGGTCATTCTATTTGTCCCTTCCGCTTTGGCTGACAACACGGTTAAAAGGATCGGCGGAAGCACCCGGTATGATACGGCTGTACTGGCGGCAAAACAATCATGGGGTGAAGCGAAAACGGTCATTATCACCGGCGGAACTTCATATGCCGATGCAATTGCCGCTGCGCCGCTTGCATATCAAAAAAATGCGCCGCTGCTGTTTACAAATAAAGATCAGCTGTCTGCGGGCACAAAAAAGGGATTAATTGATTTAAAAACGAAAAATGTGATTATCGTTGGCGGCACACCTGCCGTTTCGAAAAATACCGCAAATCAAATTGCTAAATTAGGCATCAGTGTCAAACGGTTATCAGGGAGCACGAGATATGCCACAGCCGCAAAAGTTGCGGGTGAAATGACAAGATCTTCTACAGCCCTTGTGGTCAACGGGTTTGTTGATGCAGATGGAATGGCTGCGATTTCTTATGCGTCCGCTAAAAAATATCCGATTTTATTCACTAATGATTCGACATTAAATGGTTCTACGTCCAATGCGATCAAAAGCTTGAGGATTAAAAACACGATTGTCATCGGCGGGACAAGCAGCATCAGCAGCTCACTTTACAATAAACTGCCGAACCCTTCAAGAATCAGCGGTAAAAACCGCTATAACCTGTCTGTGAATCTTGCAAAAAAGACAGGCTTAAGCACAGGCTATACGTTTGTTACCAATGGCTTTAAAGAGGCGGATACCATCGTCGGAGGCGTGCTGAGCGCCAAACAGGGGAAAGTTCACCTGCTGACGAATGGAGACAGTCTGTCAAAAGACGTCCGGACGTATATCGGAAGTAAAAACATCACCAGCTTCACCGTCATAGGAAGTGCTTCATCTTTAAGCAACAATGCCGCGTCGCAGCTTAAAAATCCGGTTGTCGGCAAAACGGTCTTTATTGATCCGGGGCATGGCTATCAGGATTCAGGTGCAACCGGAAACGGCTTGCTTGAGAAAAATGTAAACCTTGATATCGCTACGCGTCTTAACAATCAATTATACGGGGCGGGCGCGCTTACTGTAATGTCGAGGAAGGGCGACACCTTTGACTCGCTTGAGGAGAGAGTGAACAAAGGGGCGAAGGCGAACGCCGATATTTTCATCAGCGTCCATGCGAACGCAAATGATAACAGCAGTGCAAACGGTACGGAGACGTATTATGATAAAACGTACCAATCCGCAAACAGTCTGAGGCTTGCCCAAAATATTCAGCCGAGAATGGTTTCTGCTCTCGGCACGCGTGACCGCAGTGTGAAAACTGCCGGATTTTACGTCATTAAGTATTCTAAAATGCCGAGTGTCTTGTTAGAAACCGGTTTTGTCACAAGCCCGATTGATGCCAATATTTTAAAACAATCAACGAAAAAGGACAGACTCGCGGCGGGGATCACCCAAGGCGTTTCCTCCTATTTCAGATAATATTTTTCATGGAAACAGACCGGTTCATACCGGTCTGTTTTTTTATTTTTCATTATGCTTTGTCTCAAATATGGATATGAATAGATTTACAATAAAAAAACAATAATCGAAACATTCTAATAAACATTAACGCTTCCTTTACTTCCAATTAACATCCATCTGCTAAACTCACGGCATAGGTCATCAAACATCCCAACAAATCGTGAGGTGTGTGTCAGTGGGAGCAGAGAAAAGCATGAATGTAAATAATAACTATGCAGTGCGGCAGGGGACTTCCGCTGCCGTTACGGAAAGAACGGCCCGTTATTTGGCTTTTAAGCGATTCATGGACATTGTGTTTGCGCTTGCGGGGCTCTTGGCGGCACTCCCGGTGATGGGCCTGTTCTCCATACTGATTCGTTTGGAGTCGCCCGGCCCGGCTTTTTATAAGCAGGAGCGGGTAGGCAAAGACGGGAAGCCGTTTTATTTGTATAAGCTCCGCTCTATGAAAATAGATGCTGAAAAATCGGGGGCGGTCTGGGCGCTGAAAAAGGATCCCCGCGTGACAAAGGTCGGCGCTTTTATCAGAAGGACCCGTATTGATGAGCTGCCGCAGCTGTTAAATGTGCTTCGGGGAGAAATGAGCCTGATCGGCCCGCGTCCCGAGCGTCCCGTGTTTACGGAACAGTTTCAGGCCGAGATTCCGGGGTTTACGGAGCGGCTGGCCGTTAAGCCGGGATTAAGCGGCTGGGCGCAGGTCAACGGGGGATATGACATGACACCGAGGGAAAAACTGATGTTTGACTTATATTATATCCGCAACCTGACCTTTTCATTGGAACTGAAGATTATGCTCAAAACGTGCAAAGTGATCTGGACCGGTGACGGGGCGCGATAAAAATTCTGGTCAGCAGACAAAAAAGTAGGGAAAACGATGCCTAGTATTACAAATCAAATCTTGAGCGGCGCCAAATGGACAAGTATTTCGACAGCGTGTATTACGGTCATTCAAATCGTCCAATTCGCCCTGCTCGGGCGGGTCATGTCACTGGCTGAATTCGGCCTTGTCGGCATGATCACAACGGTAGTGGTGTTTGCCCAAATTGCGCTTGATATGGGTTTTGGCGCCGCGCTCATTCAAAAAGATCATGTGACTGATAAACAGATGTCTTCCTTGTACTGGCTGAATATCATAACGGGGCTTGCGCTGTTTGCGCTGCTGTTTTTCAGCAGTCCGCTCATCGCCGATTTTTATCGGCGGGAGGAGCTTGTCTATTTAATCCGCGTGCTGGCCGTCATGTTTTTAATCGCTCCGATCGGTCAGCAATACCAGTATATGCTGCAAAAAGCGCTGGCATTTAACACGCTAAGCAAGATTGAAATCTTTTCAAATGTGCTGTCCTTCGTGTATTTGGCGGCCGCGGTTTTTTATACGGACCCGATTCTCGCCTATGTGATTTCCCAGGTGCTGCTGCAATCGTCAAAAGGCATTCTGTACTGGATGTCCTGCAGAAAAACATGGAGACCGGCGTTCGTTTTTGATCTGAAAGGAATGAAAGGCTTCTTTTCTTTCGGGGCCTTTCAGCTGTCTTCCCGGCTTGTGAACCGGCTCGGGGCGAATATTGATATGATTATGATCGGCAGTTTTATCGGCGCCGAGGCGCTCGGCATTTACAATCTGGCCTACCAGATTGTCACGCTTCCGGTATTAAAAATTAATCCGATCATTACGAGAGTCGCGTTTCCCGTCTTTGCGAAAAACAAGCATGAAAACAGCGTTATCAGAGAAGGATTTCTCAATATGACCAAAATACTCGCGCTGATATCCTTTCCGCTTTTGCTCGGTTTGGTTTCAGTGTCGGATGCATTCGTGGCTTCGGTATTCGGAGAAAAATGGCTGGCGGCTGTCCCGGTTTTAAACGTTCTCGCTATCGTCGGGATTTTAAGGGTCCTGATGAATCCGAACGGATCTGTGCTGCTCGCAAAAGGGCGGGCCGATCTGGCGTTTTATTGGGACGCCGGGGTGATGCTGCTGTATGGTGCATCTTTGTACGCCGCCGTGTTGTCCGGAAATCTCTTGACGGTAGCCTGGACGTACGCTTTCATCAGCATCCTGAATTTCCTGATCGGGCGCTGGCTGTTGGCATATGTCATTAAGCTGCGGCTGTCGGCTTACTTCAAAGCCGTGGCCAAACCGTTTCTGCTTACGGCGGCAATGGGTGTCATCGCTTTTACAGCCAGCTTCGGAACGGAGCGGATCAGCCTTGATGTCAAGCTGCGTCTGGCGATCTCCGTAGCCTGCGGCGCATTGTGTTATTTATTCCTGTTAGGAAAAGCTTATCCGCATATGAAAAGTAAATTAAGAAAAGGACGTTTGCTATGAAGGTATTGTGGCTGACAAGTGTCTATCCGAGCAGTGAAAAGCCGGGGGAAGGGGTTTTTCATGAGACGCAGGCCCAAGAACTGAGAAAGCTTGGCGCGGAGATGACCGTCATTTGTCCGCGGCCGAAACTCGCCGCGCCATTCCGGGTGCTGAAAAAGACGTATCGGCAAAAGGATATAAGGCCGGCGCATGAATGGCGGAAAGGCGTGTCCGTCCACCGGCCGTTTTATCAGGCGGTTCCCGGGCAGCTGAAATGGGCGCAGCCGCATAAAAGAATGGCGGCATCGGTTCTTTCCGCGATTAGAAATCATGGCCTGAAGCCCGATCTGATTCACGCGCATTTCGCCATGCCGTCAGGCGGAGCGGCCGCCATTGTGTCGAAGGCTCTAGGCATTCCGTATGTACTGACCTTGCATGGCAGTGATGTCAATGTCTATCCGCATTACAGCAAAAGCGCTCATCGCGCATTTACATTTGCGGTGCGGGAAGCAGCCGATATTTACGCTGTGAGCGGCAGTCTGCGGGAACAAATGAAAAAGCTCATCGAAGCGGAGTGCAGCGTGCTTCCGATCGGCATCACGCTTGACGCCTTCCGAGAAAGGAACGAGACGAAAGAAGCCGTCAGAAAACGGCTCGGCCTTCCTCCGGATAAAAAACTGATCGTGTTCATCGGCAGGCTTGTCAAAGAGAAAGGTGTTTTCGACTTATCAAAAGCCGTTCAGTCATTGGATGAAAATTATGAAGCTGTCTTTGTCGGTGACGGTCCCGCCGCATCTTCATTGCGGGAAGCCGCTCATATCGTCACGGGGCAAGTGCCGAACGACAAGGTACAGGACTATCTGCTGGCCTCGGATGTAATGGCGCTGCCGTCCTACAGCGAAGGCATGCCGACTGTGGTCATTGAGGCGCTCGCTCTGAAGGTGCCGGTGATCTGCACCGATGTCGGAGGATTGGCTTCTTTATTCGGGAAACACCGGGGGTTGCTGATCAAGCCGGGTTCACCTGAGACGCTGGCAGAATCGATTCTGCAATATGACGGAGGAGAGGCTTGGACGCCGCAAACAGCCGAGGAGCTTTATCAAACCGTCCGCACGTATTTTGACGCAACCCAAAACGCGAAAGCGCTGAAAGAGAAATACCGATCCGTAATGAACCGGGCCGGGCAAGAGGAGAACCTTTCGAAAGAGGGATGAAGCTGTGGAAAAAATCGCTGTATTAGGAACAGGGTATGTAGGTCTTGTATCTGGAACTTGTTTTGCGGAAATCGGCCATCATGTGACTTGCTGTGACATCAATGAAGCGAAAATCAGAAGCTTGCAAAACGGAGTCATCCCGATATATGAACCGGGGCTTGAGGAATTAGCCGAAAAAAATGTCAGTGCCGGGCGCTTATCCTTTACGGCCGGCATTGAGCCGGCTGTGAAAGCCGCTGATATCATCTATATCGCCGTCGGTACGCCGATGTCAAAGACGGGTGAAGCCGATCTGACCTACATTAAGGCAGCGGCGCAAACAATCGGAGAACAGCTGAACGGATACAAAATCATTGTCACCAAAAGCACTGTTCCGGTCGGGACGGGAAAGCTCGTTTATCAAATCGTCAGCGAAGCGTCAAAGGGAAAACATCCGTTTGATGTCGCGTCAAATCCTGAATTCCTCCGCGAAGGTTCGGCGGTGCGGGATACGATGCAGATGGAGCGGGCGGTCATCGGCGCCACAAGCGAACATGCCGCTTCGGTCATTGAAGAGCTTCATAAGCCGTTCCGTACGAAGATCGTAAAGACCAATCTTGAAAGCGCGGAAATGATTAAGTATGCCGCAAATGCTTTTTTAGCCGCCAAAATATCTTTTATTAACGATATCGCCAATATTTGCGAACGTGTCGGGGCGGACATTTCCCACGTGTCAGAAGGCGTCGGTCTTGACAGCCGGATCGGGAATAAATTTCTGCAGGCGGGCATCGGATTCGGCGGATCCTGCTTTCCGAAGGATACAACGGCTTTATTGCATATCGCAAACGCCGCCGGCTATCCGTTTCAAATGATGGAAGCCGTCATTGAAACCAATCAGAAGCAGCGGGTCCGTATTACGGAAAAATTGAACCGCGCTATCGGTCCCTTAAAAGGGAAAACCGTGGCCGTACTGGGGCTAGCCTTTAAACCGCACACAAATGACGTCCGCTCCGCCCCGGCTCTTGATATCATCACAAGTCTTAAAGAGCAGGGCGCTCACGTGAAAGCGTATGATCCGATCGCGATTCCCGAAGCGTCAGCGATATTAGGAGACGGCGGCATTGAATATCACACAGAGCTGTACAGTGCCATCAAAAACGCGGACGCATGCCTGATTACAACAGATTGGCCGGAAGTCAAGGAGATGGATCTTCAGAGAGTGAAGCAGCTGCTCAAACAGCCGGTCATCATTGACGGCAGAAATATGTTTCCGTTGGAGTATATGAGGGTTTCAGGATTCACTTATCATTCCGTCGGACGTCCGGCGGTTCATGCCGATCGGCAAATAAAAGAACTGGCAAGATAGAAAAAGATTTGTCTTCAGGCTCTCGGCAGCCCGGCTCGGCTGCCGGTTTTGGAAAGGGGTTTGCCATGTGAGTATCAAACGTTCAGCGGCACATGTTCTTGTGCTGCTTGCCGCTGTCATTACAGGAGGATTCATCATGCTGGAGGCGGTCAGGGCGGATGCCGGCTTCGGAAAAATCACCGTGCTGCTGCTTGCCGCCATGATCGGCATTGCCGGACTTGCTTTGCTATCCGCCTTTACAACAAACGGTCAGATGTTTATGGGGCTCATTTATATACTGATCGCGTGTACATTTTTAAATCAGGCCTTCTTTGCGGTTCATCTCGGATTTTTCAGCTTATTTATATACCGGCTGTTATTAATCGGAGCAGGCGCCCTTCACATCGCCGGCATCCTGACAAACCGTCATCATATTGACAGATGGAATCGGGTGAATGTAAAAGGGGTTCTGATGTTTTTCGCCTTATGGTTTACATACGGTCTCCTATCGTTATTGTGGGCAAAATCCGTGACGTACGGGATTAAATATTTAGCTTTAATGGGAATGGGCATGTTTTTGATTTATCTTATTGTCATGTTCATTCAGCGCTTTGATCAGCTGATGGTTTTTTACGGCATATGGCTTGTGATGACCATTTTTGTGATGGCGATCGGCTTTTACAATCATTTTACACACCACCATCTGCCGAGCTCCACGCTTTATAACGGCCCGCAGTACAAACAGCATTATCCGACGTCCGTTTTCTTTAATCAAAATGATTTCGCGACGTTTTTGTGCATCAGTTTCTTTCTGTATGCGGCGGCGGTGAAAAATATGAAAAACGGCTATGTGAAGGCCGTCAGCCTGCTCTTTGCGATCTGCGCTTTGTATTTAATCATTTTGACCGGTTCGCGCGCGAGTCTGCTGGGCATATGCGCGGGGGCGGCTGTATACGTCTTCATCCTGCTGCCTTCCCTGTTGAAAAAACTCGCGCTGTACGCTGCGGGAGCGGGTGCGGCGCTGTTTGCGGTTTTATTTGCGGGCCGTATCACCAATGCCGTCTTGAATCTGTTTTCAGCTCCGCAGGCGATGCCGGGACAGCAACCGCTTCCTTCCAACATCGCGAGGGCGAATCTTTTAAAGAACGCCTTTCACTATGTGATTGATTCCTGGGGGTTCGGAGTGGGTGCCGGAAACGTCTCTTACTATTTAAAAGCGGAGCCCGTTTATGATACGGGCGGCGTAGTTGAGGTGCACAACTGGCTCGTCGAGATTATGGTGAACTTCGGCGTGCTTACGATGCTCGGTTACCTGACAGTCTATTTGTTCCTTTTTTGGACACTTTATAAATGTCATGAAAGAAAATCGGAAAATCAGTCAAGACTGATCACAGAAGGACTTATCACGGCGATGGCCGGTTTTTTGGTAAGCAGCATCAGCCCAAGCTCCGTATCAAATTTATTTTTCCACTGGGTATTTCTCTCGCTCGTGATCGCGGCGGTCAATATATTGAGGCGTTTACAAAAGGAGCCTGCCGTCACGGCGTACTATGAAAAACAGGGAGATGCGAGATGAAAGATATGTTGACAAGAATAACCCGGCGTATCAAAAAGAATATCATTTGGATCATTGCGCTGCCCGTTGTGTTAGGGGCGGCGGGATATGTATTGCCGTCAAAAATCAGCGGAAACAGCAGTTTTACATCAGAAGCCGCGATCGCCGCGGGAAATTATGATCATCCGCTTTATAACAATACAAAAGAAATCCCGCTCCTTTTGACGAGCGATGCCTTTTTAAAGCAGGCTTTACCTGATAAAACAGACGAAGAAAGAGCGGCCGTGAAAAGTAAACTGACTGTCGAAACACAATCAGATTCATTGATCACGGTCAGCTACAGCGGCCAAAACAAACAGGAGACCGAATCGGTGTTTCAAGCCGTCATAAAAACTTTTCTGAAGAATGACCAGGACCTGTTTGAAAAACGGGCAAAAGTAGTGCGGCAGAGTATTGCTGCGCTTGAAGGAGAAACCGTCAGTGCGGACGCCAAAGTGGATAAGGAACGATTTTTATACGAATTGAAAAATACGCAGCTGAACCTGAAAGCGGCCGGCATCATCAATTCAGAGCCGATGAATGAAACGGCGGGACAAGGCATGCCGCCGAAAAAGAAAGCGGTTCTGGGCGTTTTAATCGGCATTGCAGTTGCATTTATGTTCATTGTCATTCCTGAGTTTTTTAGAGAGTCCTTGTAAAAATCTGCGATGGAGATGTGACCATGACAAACTGGAAACCTTTCGTATCTGTCATTACACCGTCTTATAACGCAAGTGAATATATCGAAGACACGATCCAGTCCGTTTTACATCAAAGCCACCCGCATTGGGAAATGATTATCGCGGATGATTGTTCAACGGACGGAACGAGAGATATTTTACGGCAATATGAACAAAAGGATGAGCGGATCCGCGTCGTTTATTTAGATCAAAACGGGGGAGCCGCGGCTGCCAGAAATACAGCCCTTAAACATGCCAAGGGCCGTTATGTTGCATTTCTGGACAGCGATGACAGATGGAAAAAGGAAAAGCTTCAAAAACAGCTTGCGTTTATGGCAGAGCGGTCCTGCGCTTTTTCATTTACGGGCTACAGCGTCATGGAGCAGGACGGAACGCCGACGGACAAAACGATTCAAGCCCCTGAAAGCCTGTCATATGATGAAGCTTTAAAAAACACGATTATCGGATGTTTAACGGTCATGATTGACAGAGAGCAGACGGGGCAGATTCAAATGCCTGATATCAGAACGCGGCAGGATTTAGCGACATGGCTTTCCCTGCTGAAAAGGGGATTTACGGCTTACGGCCTGAATGAGTGCCTTTCAGAATACAGGCTTGTGCAGAATTCGATTTCAAGCAACAAGTGGAAAGCCGCAAAAAAAACGTGGTTTGTTTATAGAGAAATTGAGCGCCTGCACTTTATCAAGGCTTCGTGGTGTTTTATGCAATATGCGAAAAACGCGGTCATGAAAAGACTGTAGGCGTCAGAGGAGCTGGGTGATGAAGGTGGAATCGATTATTCATGTAATCGTCGGAGCGGCGGAATGGGGGCATGACCGGCTGAGATACAGACGGCACCGGCTGGCTGAATTTCTTGCCCGGCAAAAAGAAACGAAAAGCGTCATTTGGGTATGCCCGTCTCCGCGAGCCAATGATGGTCAGATGGCCGGGATCGCCGAGGGAATCCGGCAGTTCACTGTAAAGGATGTCATGCAGCAAAAAGCTTTCCGCTTCGGCAGGTATACAGACATGTGCTACAGGCATAAGCTTTCACCATTGGTGAACATGCTGAAGGAAGAAGGAGAAGGGGCCCGCTGCTGCTTATGGTACACCTTCCCCGGTTTTCCGCTTCTGGCAGATCTGTTTCCTTGGGATGAAGTGATTTATGATTGCAGTGATCTGTGGGCGGCTCCGATCAGCGGCCGGTCCGGGGTGTTGTCAAATGTTAGAAGAAACATCATTAAACAGGCGGAATTGAGAATCATTCAGCGTGCCGATTCCATTACGTGTACATCTGACTGTCTGCACCAGGAGGTCGGAAAAAAGCTGGAGAACCCGCACCAGAAAGTGTTCACCATTGAAAACGGAGTGGAATATGACCTGTTTTCACGGGAAAATAAACAGCCGGATGAAGACATTTTACGGGGACGGAACGGAACGGTTCTCGGTTTTATCGGCGGAATCAAACCGAAGCTCGATTTTGCGCTTATGTCGGAAACGGCAGATGTGAGGCCTGACTGGACGATTTTATTGGTAGGCCCGAACACGGCTCAGGACGATCCGGATTTCAAGTCGCTTCTGGAACGCCCGAATGTCATCTGGACGGGACCTGCCGCGCCGAATGAAGTGCCGTCCTATATGCAGCTTGTCGACATCGGCATCATGCCGTATAAAAATTCACCTTATAATGACGCGGTATTTCCGCTTAAGCTTTTTGAATTTTTAGCCGCCGGGAAACCGGTTGTCGGCTGCAACCTTTCTTCTACGTCAAAAATCAAAAGGCCTTTCGTCTATGAATACGTTGAAGGCAGTGACCCCGCAGATTTCATCGCGGCCTGCGACGCGCTTCTGGCAGCGGACCGCAGCGGATCATACGAGGCTTTGCGCCGTGAATTGGCCCGGAGACGGGATTGGAATGTTTTATTCGGCCGAATGCTCGAATGCACGGGTATATTGAAAAATGCGCAATCCCATTAAAAGGGAAAGCGCATTTTTTGATTTGCGTGTTTCTTTTTGATGATGCTTGTTATAATAACTAGTAAGAATTATAATGGAAGGAACGGTTCAATATCAGAAAAGACTTCATATAATTCCAAAGGAGACTTCTTTATGCTTGACGAACGCATGTTTCGCATAGTTGTTGCGTTTTTTGTCTCTCTGCTAACGGTTTTAATCCTAACTCCTATCGTAAAAAAAATTGCGATCAAAATAGGTGCAGTTGACCAGCCCAGCAACCGAAAAGTACATGATAAAATAATGCCCCGTATGGGCGGCTTGGCCATCTTTATCGGCGTAGCGGCGGGTGTGCTCGCGGCCGGCATATATAATGAAACGAAAATGACCGCCATCACGGTGGGTGCGTTTATTATTGTTATTTTAGGAATCCTTGATGATAAATACCAATTAAGCGCAAAGGTAAAGTTTTTCGTCCAGCTGGCCGTGGCCATTATGATTGTGAGCACGGGACTGAAAATGGACTTTTTCTCCGTACCGTTTTTAACGGAACGTTTAGAATTGGGATGGGTCGCTTACCCGCTGACTGTGTTATGGATCGTCGGTATTACGAACGCGATGAACCTGATTGACGGTTTGGACGGACTCGCTGCCGGCCTGTCGGTCATCGGACTCTCCACTATCGCCGTTATGGCGTTGTCCGGAGGGAAAATCCTTATTCTGTCACTTTCACTTGTCGTGATAGGAAGCACACTCGGATTTTTATTTTATAATTTTCACCCGGCAAAGATATTTATGGGAGATACCGGATCGCTCTTTCTCGGATACGTCATCTCAGTACTCTCATTATTAGGTCTTTATAAAAGTGTTACTTTATTCAGTATCATCATTCCGATCATCATTTTGGGCGTGCCGATTTTTGATACGACATTCGCCGTCATCAGGCGGATTTTAAACAAACAGCCGATCTCAGCGCCTGATAAGTCACATATACACCACCGGCTGATGGCCTTCGGGCTGTCACACCGCACGGCTGTCATTATCATTTATTTAATCGGTTTTATTTTCAGCGTCAGTGCCATCCTGCTGAAAAGCGCGACCATATGGCTTTCGCTGTTTATTATTTTTGTATTGATTGTATTTATGCAAATCATAGCAGAGGTCACAGGGTTAGTAAATGAACAATTTAAACCATTTACCAAGTTTTACAAGAGATTGGTAAAGAAAAATTAAAAAGAGCAGATCATGCGAATGGTCTGCTTTTTTGTGGATTCTGCTATTCTCTTATTATATAAAAAAACCCGATCCTGCTCAAAGGATCGGGTTTACTCTTAATAGCCTGTTGTGCCGCCGGACTGTGTGCTGTCCGTACCGTTTGCACCAGCAGTACCGTTGGTTGAATCGGTTGTGCCGCTTGTTCCTGTGCTGCCGGAAGTCGAATCAGTCGTGCCGTCTGTCCCCGTGCTGCCGGAAGTCGAATCAGTCGTACTGTCCGTTCCTGTGCTGTCAGAAGCAGGATCGGACGCCGTGCTGCTTCCGGACGGGTAATCCAGGTGTTTCTGCAATTCCTGCCGTACTTTTTCGAGATTGGTCGGATCGGGCTGGAAATAATACGTTCCGCCCGTAGACGCGGTTCCGCCGCCGCCTAAATATAAATCTGATCCTGTTATGGTCAGTGTATCAATCTTTTTGCTGGTAAAGCCGTTGTAAATCTGCTGAAGGGCGAGTCCTTCAGTGATTCGGATATTCGTTTGGACGTTATTGCTTGCTGTTTCAGCGATTTTATCGATTTTAGCAATATTTCCAGCTTTAGACATTTGGTCGATCAGTGCATTTAGGATTTGCTTTTGGCGGTCATTCCGGCCGAAGTCTCCGCGCTTATCCTGCTTTCTCATCCGCGCGTAAGCCAGAGCCTGCTCACCGTTCAAATGCATGTTTCCTTTCTTGAAGTAGATCCGTTTCTTTTTACTGACGTCACTCATTTCGTCGAAGTCAAACGGCACTTTTACATTGACTCCGCCGACTTCATCAATAACATCCTTAAAGCCGTTAAAATCGACAGTGACATACTTATCAATCGGTATGCCTAATAAGTCTTCGACGGTTGAGACGGTTTCATCCGCCCCGCCTTTAGCAAAAGCCGCATTGATTTTTGATTTTTTACCGGTTGTATCGCCGGCAAGCGTCACCCGCGTATCACGCGGAATACTCAGCATTTTCATTGTTTTATTTCTCGGATCAAGGGTAACGACAATAAGAGAGTCTGATCGTCCGCCTTTTCCGCTTGTGGCATAATTTTCGATCCCCATAAACAAAATGGAGAACGGTTTTTTCTTCATATCGATGACTTTATCCCGAAGTTTTGATTTGTCTCCGCGGGAAAGGGCATCATATGCATTATCTGCCGCATTGATCGTTTTGTATACTTTGTATCCGCCAAACCCGGCAGCGACTAACAAAACGAGGGTAAGCAGCAGCAAAATCCGTTTGAATATGATCTTTCGTTTGCTTTTCTTTTTCTTTCGAACACGCACTCTTACACGTTCAGCCATTACATTAGTCTCCTTTAGGGCTGACGTCTGTTTCTAAATACGTCAGTTCTCCCTCTGTATTCTTACTCTTGCCGTTCGTCAGTTCTGTCATCCATTTTATAAACTCGTCTTTGTCTTTTTCTTCAACGTAAGTTTCAAATTCGACATGATCCGCATAATGGATATCTTTCAGTAAAAAAACTGATTCTCTCAGTTCGTTCTCTATCTTGCCGAGCCACGTATAATCCGCTGATGTATGCATAATCCGCATCAGCTTCCGCTCCGTAACTCCTATATGATTTAAGCCTTCAGACACTGACTTCCCATATGCACGAATCAATCCGCCTGCACCGAGCTTTATTCCGCCGAAATACCGGGTAACCACCGCGCAGGTATCTTTCAGACCGCGTTTTTTCAGCACTTCCAGCATGGGGACGCCGGCTGTGCCGCTTGGTTCTCCGTCATCATTCGCCTTTTGTATATGGTCGGTTTCGCCGATCAGATAAGCTGAGCAGTTATGAGTCGCATTCCAGTGCTGTTTTTTTATCTTTTGTATAAATTCCTGCGCTTCCTCTTCAGAAGCAGCACGGCTCAGGTGACAGATAAAACGCGATTTTTCAATCACAATCTCATGTTCACCCGTTTCTTTAACTGTTAAATAGCTGTGCAGCATGATTGCTGGACCCTCCTGACAAGCATTAAAAGACTTGTTTCTACAAATTCGAACAGACTTTAGAATTTTTGCGCATATTTTGGTATCATGAAAGAGTAAGATACTATATAAAAATGTTTTTTTCTAGAATATACGCATTCTTTCATTATAATTCGACATAAATTGCAGTTCAATTACATTTATAATAAAAATACATAACAACACCGTTACGGAGGGAGACAGATGAATAAATCGAAGATGGACTCCAAAGTTTTGGATTCTATACTTATGAAAATGCTGAAAACCGTGGACGGGAGCAAGGACGAGGTTTTTCAAATCGGAGAGCAGTCGCGCCAGCAATATGAGCAGCTGGTTGAAGAACTCAAACAGATCAAACAGCAGGTGTACGAAGTCATTGAGCTGGGCGACAAACTTGAAGTTCATACGCGGCACGCACGAAACCGCTTGTCTGAAGTGAGCAGAAATTTCCATAAGTTCAGCGAAGAAGAAATTCGCAACGCCTATGAAAAGGCGCACAAGCTTCAAGTGGAACTGACGATGATCCAACAGCGCGAAAAGCAGCTGCGGGAGCGCAGAGATGATTTAGAACGCCGGCTTTTGGGGCTTCAGGAAATCATTGAACGGTCAGAATCATTAGTCAGCCAAATAACCGTCGTTCTGAATTACCTGAATCAAGACCTTCGCCAAGTAGGGCTTCTTCTTGCCGATGCGCAGGCTAAACAAGATTTCGGTTTAAGAATCATTGAAGCCCAAGAGGAAGAAAGAAAAAGAGTTTCCAGAGAAATCCATGACGGTCCCGCGCAAATGCTGGCAAATGTCATGATGAGATCGGAATTAATTGAACGGATCTTCCGCGACCGCGGCACGGAGGACGGATTTCAGGAAATCAGAAATCTACGGCAGAATGTGCGGAATGCCCTTTACGAAGTCAGAAGGATTATATATGATTTAAGACCGATGGCATTGGACGATCTTGGGCTGATTCCGACACTGAGAAAATATCTTTATACAACTGAAGAATACAACGGAAAGGTGAAAATACATTTTCAGTGCATCGGAGACACGGAGAACCAAAGGCTTGCCCCGCAATTTGAAGTGGCGCTTTTCCGTCTCGCTCAGGAAGCCGTCACAAATGCACTCAAGCATTCAGAATCAGAGGAAATTACAGTAAAAGTGGAAGTAACCGCTGATTTTGTCGTTCTCATCATTAAGGACAATGGAAAAGGCTTTGATATTAAGGATGCTAAACAAAAGAAAAACAAGTCATTTGGCTTGCTGGGAATGAAAGAAAGAGTAGATCTGCTTGAAGGAACGATAACGATAGACTCTAAAATAGGTCTTGGGACATTTATCATGATTAAGGTTCCGTTATCTCTCGGCCTATAATTTGTTAAATAGAGCCAAAAGACATATTGACCGAACAGCGGCGTATATAGAACAATAGGATAAGGAGGCGTAGCGTGTGACTAAAGTAAATATTGTTATTATCGACGACCATCAACTATTCCGTGAGGGTGTAAAAAGAATATTGGATTTTGAACCTACCTTTGAAGTGGTAGCAGAAGGTGACGATGGAGATGAGGCGGCTCGAATCGTCGAGCATTATCATCCCGATGTTGTCATAATGGACATTAATATGCCGAATGTAAATGGTGTAGAGGCTACTAAACAGCTTGTTGAGCTGTACCCTGAATCTAAGGTGATTATCCTCTCCATCCATGATGATGAAAACTATGTGACTCATGCTTTAAAAACAGGTGCAAGAGGCTATCTCCTGAAAGAGATGGACGCAGATACTTTAATCGAAGCAGTGAAAGTGGTAGCCGAGGGCGGTTCTTACCTTCACCCGAAAGTAACCCACAATCTTGTCAACGAATTCCGCCGTCTTGCGACAAGTGGAGTTTCTGCTCATCCTCAGCATGAGGTTTACCCGGAAATCCGGAGACCATTACATATATTAACGAGACGGGAATGTGAAGTGCTGCAAATGCTTGCAGACGGAAAAAGCAACCGCGGAATCGGTGAATCATTGTTTATCAGTGAGAAAACAGTGAAAAATCACGTGAGTAATATTTTGCAGAAAATGAACGTTAATGACCGGACACAAGCCGTTGTCGTGGCCATTAAAAACGGCTGGGTAGAGATGCGTTAGTCATGTGTGAGAAGACTTGCCTGTTATGGCAAGTCTTTTTTTACAGCTGCATATCTATTAAAATACTTATTAAGTACTTAATAAGGCAGGTAAAGTGATGAAGATTGCAGTTGTAACAGACAGTACAGCATATATTCCGAAAGAGATGAGAGAAGAACATCATATTCATATGATCCCTCTCCAAGTGGTTTTCGGTGAAAAAACATTCCGCGAAGAAACAGAACTCGACTGGAGAAGTTTTTATAAAGAAGTAAAAAATCATGATGAGCTGCCGACTACGTCTCAGCCTTCTTTCGGTGAATTAATCGCATTGTACGAAGAACTGGGCAAAACATATGATGCAGTCATAAGCATACATTTGTCCAGCGGAATCAGCGGAACATATAACAGCGCCGTCTCAGCAAACACTATGGTTGATCATATTAAAGTTTATCCCTTTGATTCAGAGATCAGCTGTTTGGCACAAGGTTTTTATGCATTAAAGGCAGCACAGCTCATTAAAGACGGTGTTGACTCACCGGAAAAGATTATAAAAGAGCTGGAAGAAATGAAAAAAACAGTCCGTGCGTATTTTATGGTGGACGATTTATCACACCTCCAGCGGGGCGGGCGTCTAAGCAGTGCTCAGGCTTTTATCGGCGGTCTGTTAAAGGTAAAGCCTATTCTTCATTTTGACAATAAGGTAATTGTTCCTTTTGAGAAGATTCGGACACGCAAAAAAGCGATTTTGAGAATTTTTGAGCTGTTTGGGGAAGATGCAAGTAAAGGAATCCCGATGCGGGCCGCTGTCATCCATGCAAACAGGGAAGAAGAAGCGGCGGATATTATACAGGAGTTAAGCGGTAAGTATCCTCATGTCGAATTCTATAACAGCTATTTCGGTGCCGTGATCGGAACCCATTTGGGCGAAGGCGCCATCGGAATCGGCTGGTGCTTTAAAAACTAAGTGAAAATCTCCGTTTTCAAGAGCGGAGATTTTTTATTTTTTAATTTTCGTAATTCGACAAAAAGTTCCCGGCAAGGCATACTTTGTGCAGAAAGGAGGCAGGAAGATGTCCGAAGGTGCTTCAAAGTTTTCAGAGGTGCGGGATTTCTTTTACGGCCGGCATTTATTGAGATCTGAGATACCGTTTTCAGATCATCGCATCCAGCGTTTAATAGAAACAGAATATATAACGGACGAGCCGTCAATCATCCGCCGGAAAAACCGTTACATTTGCCAACGATGCGGCCAGTTTGATCAAGCCTGCTTTGCGGCATTTTGGGCGCCCTCTGCCAAAAGGCATATTACCTATTGCCGTGCCTGTGTCATGATGGGAAGGGCTGATGAACTGACATCATTATATTCTTGGAATCAAGCCTCTGAAAACAGCTGGGAGCCTGTAAAGCTTTCTTGGGAAGGAACACTGACAGACGGACAGAAGCAGGCGGCCGCCGCGCTTACAGATGCGATAAAAGAGAGACAAGAGCTGTTAGTATGGGCGGTTTGCGGATCGGGGAAAACAGAGATGCTGTTTCCGGGTATCGAGTTTGCGCTGAATCACGGTTTGCGCGTCTGTGTCGCGACTCCGCGTACAGATGTCGTACTTGAACTGCTGCCGAGACTGAAAAAAGCATTTGAGAAAGTCGAAGTTTCTGCTTTGTACGGCGGCAGCGAGGACAAAGGCCGCTTGACTCCGCTGATGATTTCAACAGCTCACCAGCTGATGCGCTACCGAGACATTTTTGATGTCGTGATAATAGATGAAGTAGATGCGTTTCCTTTTTCAGCCGATGAGACATTAAGATTCGCTGTTGATAAAGCGAGGAAGAAAAACAGCGCCCTTGTTTATGTAACGGCAACTCCTTCAGATACATTAAAAAAGAAGGCTGAAGCCGGTTTGCTGAAAAGCGCCCGCATACCGGCCAGATATCATCGGAAACCCCTCCCGGAGCCGCGTTTTTTGTGGTGCGGCAATTGGAAGAAGAAGCTTCAGAAAGGAAAACTGCCGCGCTCTGTAACGGATTGGGTTTGCCAAAAACTTCAATCAGAGCTGCCTGTTTTCTTATTCGTTCCGTCTGTACACGTATTGAAAAAGACAACGGATTATTTTCAGAAATTAAACATACGGGCAGAAGGCGTACATGCGGAAGACACATTCAGAAAGGATAAAGTGAAACGGTTCAGAGACGGCCGGCTTGACCTGCTGGTAACGACTACGATTTTAGAAAGAGGGGTTACCGTGCCCAAAGTTCAGACATGTGTCCTCGGCGCAGAAGCACCTATCTTTACTGAGAGCGCGCTCGTACAGATCGCAGGCAGAACGGGAAGGCATTATAAACATTTCAGCGGTGATGTCGTCATGTTTCATTTCGGAATTACAAACGGAATGAAAAAAGCAAAAAAACATATTGAACATATGAACAAATTGGCACAAAAAAGTAAATTGTTGGACTAGTTAATTTCAGAAAACGTGATACAGTATACTCATACTTTCCTATGAGGAGCTGTCAGCATGCTTGTCAATTCTAAAGAAATCATATTAAAGGAACTTCTCGACCGCCATATGCCTAAGCTTCATATGAAATGTACATGCCGGGTATGCAAAAATGATGTACTGGCACTTTCATTAAACCGGGCTGAGCCGGCATATGTTACAGATAAAAAGAAAGTTGCTTATGCAAAAGCAGAGATAGTTGATAAACAGAAAAATACGGCGCTGCTTGTCATTCTGGCTGAATCAGCGGCGATTGTTTCGGTTAATCCAAGCGAGTTCTGTGAAACTCGGGAAGGAGCGTAATATCTCTGAATTGTTTATTGTGTGACTCACCAATTTCAAGTTCATTGACTTGGAGATCTCTGTTTTCTCTGGCGCCCGAGCAAGAGGTATGCAGCATATGCAGCAGCCAATTCGAAAAAATTGAAGGCCCCGTATGCAGTATATGCGGGAGGCCTCAGGAGTCAAATGAAAAATGCGCTGATTGTGCGGCCCGGGAATCAAAAACGGAAAAGCGCTTTTTGCTGCGGCAAAACCGTTCGGTATATTTGTATAATGATGCGATGAAGGACTCATTGGCCCGGTTTAAATTCAGGGGTGATGCGAAAATCATTCAAGCATTTGAACGTGACTTTGCTGCCGGCTTTAAAGCGGCATATCCATCAAATACACATACTCTCATCCCTATTCCGCTGAGCGGCGAACGGCTGGCGGAACGCGGATTCAATCAATCCGAGCTGCTGGCCTCTCTGCTCGGAATGCCCGTCATTTCCCCCCTCATCCGACTGAACAACGAAAAACAATCCAAAAAGAGCAAAACAGACAGGCTGTCTGCAGAAAAAAAGTTTTCAGCAGCCGAAAACTCCGCCGAAGGTATGAACGTCATCTTAATAGATGATATTTATACGACGGGCGCCACACTTCACCAAGCCGCCGAAGTCCTGCTGACAGCGGGCAAAGCGTCATCGGTCTCCTCTTTTACTTTAATCAGGAGCTAAATCATTCTTTTTTTCTGCCGATATAATTGATAGAAATATAAGGCAGATTAAAGAAGGAATAGGAGTTAATACGATGGGTGAATTGGCGAATTGTCCAAAATGCAATGCTTTATTTTTTAAAACGAACCTGCAGACCGTGTGCCAGGCATGTATTAAAGAAGAAGAAAAAGCATTTGAAACCGTCTATAAATTTTTGAGAAAGCAGATCAACAGACAGTCGACGATGCAGCAGATCACTGAGGAAACAGGTGTGGATGAAGAGCTGATCCTCAAGTTTATCAAACAAAAAAGGATTCAGATCAGCCAGCTTCCAAATTTGGCATATCCTTGCGAAAGGTGCGGAAATCCAATCAGGACGGGGAAATTTTGCAAGTCCTGTCAGACAGATATTGAGTCGCAATTAGACCATATGAACCAAAAAACAGCCGCTGAATTCGAAGAGAAAAACAGTACAAAAGACACATACTATGCCTATAATACCAAAAACACCTGATTCCCTAAACTAACTGATAACGCAGTCGATAAAAGAATTAGACTGCGAACAGAAAGCGAGAGGAATCCTATGAAAATCAATCAGTACGGAACACAATCCGTTAATCCATACCAAAAAAATTACGAAAAGCAAGCCGTACAAAAAGAGGCTGCAAAGCCGAAGGACAAAGTGGAAATTTCTTCTCATGCAAAAGAGCTTCAAAATGCGTCAGATGCGGTCACTAAAACACGTCAGGAAAAAATCGCTCAGGTTAAAGCGGATATAGAGAGCGGAACATATAAAATAGATTCAAACAGCATCGCTGAAAACATAGTGAATTTCTATAAAAAGCAATAAAAAGGAGAAAGCCAATGTCAGCAAAGCCAATTATTGACCAACTGAAGCGACTTTGCGCACTGCATGAACATCTGCTCACGCTGTCTGAGGAGAAAACGGAAGCGCTGAAAGCAGGTAAAACAAAAGAGCTCTCCAACATATTGACCAAAGAGCAAAAGTATATTCAGGCAATCGGGCAGACTGAGGAAGAACGAATCAGGTTAACTTCTCAGTTTCTCAGCCGCGGTGAGGACAATACAATTGCTGCATGCATCTCCAGAACTTCAGGCAGTGAAAAACAGGAGCTTGAAGGGTTATTTCACTCTTTGTCTGCGCTTCTTGACCGTCTGAAAGAAGTGAATGAGATGAACAAACAGCTCACGATTCAGGCTTTACAATTCATCTCGGGGGCATTCGATATGATCATGCCGGGTGAAAAAGAGAATATGAATTATAAAGAGCCGCAAGCGGCGCGCAAGCCTGTCAGCCGTTTGACATTATTCGATTCAAAAGCTTAGAACGGAGGATTTTCAATGCCATCGACTTTTATGGGGCTCGAAACAGCAAGGCGTGCATTGAGTGCGCAGCAGACTGCATTGAGCACAGTTTCAAATAACGTTGCAAATGCAAATACAGAAGGATATACGAGGCAGCGCGTCACATTACAATCGACGAGCCCTTATCCCGCAGTATCAAAAAACAGTGATCTGACGGCCGGCCAAATCGGAACAGGAGTTAAAGCCGGTTCAGTTGAGCGCGTCAGAGACAGTTTTTTAGACTATCAGTACAGAACTGAAAATACAAAATTAGGGTACTATACAGCCCGTTCCAATTCATTGTCGCAAATGGAAGGCGTCATGAAAGAGCTTGACGATAACGGATTAAACGGATCGCTCAGTTCGTTTTGGAATGCCCTTCAGGACCTGGCGACGAATCCGGAAAATACGGGAGCGCGCTCAGTTTTGCAGGAGCAGGGGAAATCTCTTGCCGAAAGTTTTAACTATATATCTACCTCTTTGACTAACATTCAGGGTGATATTAAAAAGAACCTGGATAACACAGCGGATCAGGCCAATTCCATTCTCAATCAGCTGAATGACCTTAACAATCAAATTGCGGCAGTTGAGCCGAGCGGTATGCTCCCTAATGATTTGTATGACCAAAGAGACAGATTGATTGATCAATTATCTTCTATGGCAAATATTAAAGTTTCATATAATAAGTCGGGCGGACATGCCTTGGCGACTGCTGAGGGCACGGTTAACGTCGAATTGCTGAACGGGAACAACAATTCTCTCGGTACGCTGCTCGACGGTAACACAAAAACAGTTTCAGAAATGAAAATAAACTACGACAAGGACAGCGGCCTCGTGTCGAGTGTGTCAGTCGGCAGCAGTACGGTCAATGCGGATGCATTTACCGGAAAAGGCTCACTTTTAGGTCTTATTGAATCATACGGCTATATGTCAAACGGAGAAGAAAAAGGTCTTTATCCTGAAATGCTGACGGCTCTTGACAATATGGCGCTATCCTTTGCTGACGCGTTTAATGCAGTTCATGAAAAAGGGAAGACCTATACAGGTGAACAGGGCGCAGCATTTTTTGATTTCAGCGGGGGTGAAGCGGTGCCTGCAAAAGGTGCGGCAGCGAAAATAAAAGTCAGTGACAAAATTCTTGCGTCTACTGATAATATCGCAGCGTCGTTAAACGGAGAAAAAAGTGACGGCACAAACGCGACAAATCTTGCAGCCGTACAGAACAGCAAGCTGACTATTAACGGTGAAACCACTACAATTAATGACTTTTATGAATCCCTTATCGGAAAGCTGGGCGTTAATTCACAAAAAGCGGCCAATCTTATGAACAACTCTGAAAGCAACACCCTTTCAGCCGATGAACGGAGACAATCAATCAGTGCAGTATCTTTAGATGAAGAAATGACAAATATGATTCAGTTTCAGCACGCTTATAATGCGGCTGCGCGGATCATAACGATGCAGGATGAAATATTCGATAAAATTATTAACGGTATGGGCACCGGAGGAAGATAGGAGATAAGTAAATGAGAGTAACTCAAGGGATGATCGCAAAAAATTCTCTTCGATTTATCGGCTCAAGTTATGACAAGCTCGATCGGCTTCAGCAGCAAGTGTCTACGGGGAAAAAAATCACGAAAGCTTCTGATGATCCGGTCGTTGCAATGAAGGGAATGCAGTACCGTACTCAGCTTGCGCAGGTAAACCAGTATCAGCGGAATGTTTCGCAAGGCTTTACATGGCTGGAAAACTCGGAATCAAGCGTAAACTCGGAAACGGATATTATGGGGAAAATCCGGGACTTGATGGTTCAGGCGAAAAGTGATTCGAACGGTGAAACAGAATTGAAAGCAATCGGTACAGAAATCGGCCAGCTGAAAAAGCAGCTCGTTTCTGTCGCGAATACTCAGGTAAACGGACGTTATCTGTTTAACGGAACAAATTCAGACGTCCCGCCGATCACTGAAAATGCCGACGGCACATATACGTACAATTATGAGAATTATACCGGTGCTTCGGATGTTAACATCAACATCTCGAACGGAGCAGTGCTGAAAGTGAATTCTGATCCAAACTCAGCTTTCGGAGGCGTCGCACAAAATGGAGATAATGTATTTGAATTTCTAAACTCCCTAGAAGCTTCTTTAAGCAAAGGCACGCTGTCCGAAGCAGATTCAAATCAAATTCTGTCAGATATCGACGGTTTTACTGACAAAATGAATGCTGAAAAATCCAATATCGGCGCACGCACAAACCGGTTGGAACTCATTCAGACAAGATTGGAATCACAAGCGGCAACCGCTGAAAAAGTATTGTCGGATAATGAAGATGTAGAAATGGAAGATGTAATTGTTGATTATTTATCTCAACAGACGGTTCATAGAGCAGCGCTGTCAGTGAATGCGAATATCATTCAGCCGTCACTGATTGACTTCCTGAAATAATATAACTGACCGTCTTCAATATATAAAAAAGCGACTCACACCAGGGAGATCGCTTTTTTTACTAAAATACTATAAACAGGAGGGATCTCTGTGCAGATGCCGAGATTGATTATTGACAGTGTGCCTGCTAAAATCGGTATAACCTTTCAAAAGGAAGAAATCGAGATGGAACAGCCGCCCGCTGACTTGGAAATCGAACAGCCGCCGGCAGAGCTGAACATTGAAAGTACGCCGGCCAAACTGACGATTGACCAGACGAGGGCGTGGGAGAACTTGAATCTCAAATCATTTGAAAAGCTGAACGCTGAAGCCGCCCAGAAAGGTGCGGAAGCCTGCAGCGAGTTTATTGCAAAAACAGTCAGGGAAGGGAAGGAAATGGCGGCTATCGAAAAGAAAACGGGCAATGTGATGGCCCGGCAGGCAGCAGATGTCAGACCGCCCGATCCATTCGGCGAATTCAGCGACTTTCTGCCTGCGCAGTTTCTCGTCGACATTGACTGCATTCCTTCAAAGCTTACGATTGATATTGAAGCCCGCAAACCTTCAATTGAAGCAGCCGTCAATAAACCTGTATGGAATTATACGCCGGGGAAAGTTCAGATTGATATGATGCAAGACCCTAAGGTGACGATTTCGGTTGACGATGGCAACGCAGAATAAAAGATGAAAGTGGTAAAGGATTGTGAAGCATGATAATTAAAACAAAATATCACGGAGAAATCAGAATAGATGAAGGGCAGATTATCTCATTTGAAAACGGCCTGCCGGGATTTAATGACGAGACTCAATTTGTTGTTCTTCCTTTGTCGGAGGATTCACCGTTTTTGGCGCTGCAGTCTGTCAAACAGGAGCACATCGCCTTTATTGTCGCCAGTCCGTTTATTTTCTTTAAAGGGTACGAATTTGACATTGACCATGCGACGCTTGAACTTTTGCATATTGAAGATATAGAGGACGTCGAAGTGATGGCGATTTTAACGCTGGAAGAGCCTTTTGAAAATACAACCGCCAATTTAAAAGCGCCGATTATCGTCAATAAAAAGGAAATGAAGGCGAAACAAATCATTTTACATGATGCTTCCTATGAAACAAAACATCTGATAGGAGGAGGATCATGCTAGTTCTCTCAAGAAAAGTGAATGAGTCCATTCAGATCGGGCCGGATATTGAAATAAAGGTGATCGCCATCGAAGGAGAACAAGTGAAGCTGGGAATTGAAGCGCCTCAGCACGTAGATATTCACAGGAAAGAAATCTACTTGTCGATCCTGGAAGAGAACAACAGAGCTGTATCTTTTAATACTGATTTATTACTTAACTTATCCTCACAAAAAAAGTGAGGATTTTTTTATTTTCAATATAAACAATGGAAGCGGCCGTCCGATATATATATTGTAGCCAATGAGAGGAAAAATTTTCTTCGGAATGACGCTGCGCAAATGCACAAGGACGTGCGAAAAACAATTCAGGGAGGAAATACAAAATGAGAATCAACCACAATATCGCGGCTCTTAACACTAGCCGTCAGCTGAATGCAGGTTCAAACTCTGCTGCAAAAAACATGGAAAAATTATCTTCAGGTCTTCGCATCAACCGCGCTGGTGATGACGCTGCGGGTCTTGCGATCTCTGAAAAAATGCGTTCTCAAATCCGCGGTTTAGACATGGCGTCTAAAAACGCTCAAGACGGAATCTCTCTTATCCAAACATCTGAGGGTGCATTGAACGAAACTCACAGCATTCTTCAGCGTATGAGCGAGCTTGCTACACAAGCGGCGAACGATACAAACACTGATTCTGACCGTTCTGAGCTTCAAAAAGAGATGGACCAATTAGCGTCTGAAGTAACAAGAATCTCTACTGACACTGAGTTCAACACGAAGAAACTTCTTGACGGAACTGCGCAAAACCTTACGTTCCAAATCGGAGCTAACGAAGGCCAAACAATGAGCCTGTCTATCAATAAAATGGACTCTGAAAGCCTGAAAGTTGGTACGACTTATACAGTATCCAATGATCAAAATACACTTACAGCAACTGACGGAAGCACTGCTACTTGGGCGGATGAAGTAACAGATCCAGATGGTAAGGTTACAAAAGCAGCCGGCTATTATGATACTGACGGTAAAGTTGTTGCATCTGAAAAATTAGCTGCAGATTCTAAAGTAACAAAAGGTATCGACATCTCATCTTCAGCTAAAGCTGCGTCTTCAGCTCTTACAACAATCAAAACAGCTATCGACACAGTATCTAGCGAGCGCGCTAAACTTGGTGCGGTTCAAAACCGTTTAGAGCACACAATCAACAACCTTGGTACTTCTTCTGAGAACCTGACTTCTGCTGAATCACGTATCCGTGACGTAGACATGGCTTCTGAGATGATGGAGTACACGAAAAACAACATCCTTACTCAGGCTTCTCAAGCTATGCTTGCGCAAGCTAACCAACAGCCTCAGCAAGTTCTTCAATTGCTTAAAGGTTAATGACGGAAAGATCCTGGTTCTCCAGGGTCTTTTTTTATTTCTTCAGCTATTTCCCCCTTCATCATGCCAAAGAACCCTATTGACAAAATGAAACATTATATTTTGCAGTTAAATTATTGAAAACCTTTTAATATGACCGATATAAGAATAAGATCATACATTTATGGAGCTGTGATATGATAAACAGTCGGAAACTCACTGTTGTCATAGAGCCGTATACGACTAAACGCCGAAAAGGAGAGGGTACATATGGTCACAAGAATCACAGGCCTTAATTCCGGTCTTGATGTAGATTCTCTGGTGAAAAAAATGATGGATGCCGAAAAGCAGCCGCTTAATAAATTAAATCAGCAAAAGCAGACGCTTGAATGGAAACGCGATGCATATCGCGAAATGAATACCCAGCTTGCCGACATGTATTCTACGACATTTAATAATATGCTGATGTCCACAAACTGGAATAAAAAAACAGTAACAAGTTCAGATTCCAGTGTGACCGCGGCGGCCGTCAGTGCTGAACAGAATATTTCAACGAGCATGTCTGTACAGCAGCTGGCTACGCCGACGACTTATAAATCCTCAGGGGTCATCAATTTCACTTCGGGTCAAAGCCAAACATTGAAATTCAATGTCACAAATCCGGGTGAAACGAAGCCGACTGAGGTAAACGTCACGATCGCCGCAACCGATACGATTGACGATGTCATTTCCAAACTGAACAGCTCGGGTCTCGGAGTGACGGCTTTAAAAGAGAAAATCTCCAACGGCTCGGATTATGTGGATACGATCGCGTTCACTTCCAATAAAACGGGGGAAGGGTTTACCCTTGCCGCAGGTGATGACGCAACCAAAAGCTTTCTGAAAGATCAGCTCGGTTTTGCAGTTGATGATGCGACAAATGAACTGACGGCCAATGCCGAAGGGAAAAACGCGAAGTTTACGTTCAACGGGCTTGAAATGACAAAAACGTCAAATAACTTTACGATCAACGGCATCAAATACACGCTGAACAGCGTGACGGACAGCAATAAAACGGTTACGATTAACAGCACGACTGATACGGACGGCATTTTTAACAACATTAAAGATTTCGTTGATAAATACAATACGTTAATTAAAAGTGCAAACGAGAAGGTAACAGAATCAAAATACCGCGATTATAAGCCGCTAACCGATGAACAAAGAGAAGCGATGACCGATAAGCAGATTGAGCAGTGGGAGGCAAAAGCCAAAAGCGGTTTATTACGGAGCGACAGCACGCTGCAGAACGGTTTGGCGGAGATGCGGCTTGATCTGTACTCAACGGTTACGATTGACGGGAAAAAATATCAGCTTGCCGATTTCGGAATTGAGACGTCTGATAGTTATACGGATCAAGGAAAGCTTGTCATTAAAGACGAAGCGAAACTGAAACAGAAAATTACCGAGAATCCTGCTCTCGTGGCTAAACTGTTTAATGCAGACAGTCCTGATACAGCGAAAACCAAAAACCCGGAGGAACAGGGGATTGCCCGGAGATTAAAAGACACATTAAACAAAATGCAGACCCAAATTTCAAAACAGGCGGGTACGGAAAGCTCGGTATCAACCAGCTTTGCCATCGGAAAAAGCCTGAATGAAATAGAAACAAATATTTCCAATATGAAAACGAAGCTGGATGACATCGAAACGAGATATTATAAAAAGTTCAGCGCACTGGATACGGCATTGGAGAAATTGAACAGCCAATCTTCATATCTCACGTCAATGTTAGGATCTTCAACATCATAACCTTGGAGGTTTTATAAAAATGGCAATAAATAATCCTTTTGCTGCTTATCAGCAGACATCCGTCTTTACAGCCGCTCCGGAAGAGCTGACCCTTATGCTTTATAACGGCTGCCTGCGATTCATTAAGCTGGCAAGGCAGGCGATGAAGCAAAACAACCTTGAAGCCAAAAATGAAAATATCGTAAAGGCGCAAAACATCATTCAAGAGCTCAGCCTCACGTTAAATCGGGAGATTGAGATTTCCGAGCAGATGTCATCCATTTATGATTACATCCGCCGCCGGCTGATCGATGCGAACGTGCAGAATAACGGAGAGTTTTTAGATGAAGCGGAAAAGCTCGTTACTGAATTTCGCGACACGTGGAAGCAGGCCATGCAGAGTGAACGGAAAAACAGCCACGGCGCGGGCGGCCTTGCCTGATGAACAGCAATGTCTTTTCTTTGTATAACGAAACGAAGAACATGTACGCCGCACTGAAGGACGCCCCGGAAAGCGACGGTCTCATCAGCAGCGTTACGGCATTTACGGAGAAAAGGGAGGAGATGCTTGCGGGCATTAAGCCGCCTTTTTCCGAAGAGGAAAAAACGCTGCTTCAGCAGGTGGCCGCGATGGACCGTCTGATTACCGGCGAAGTGAAACGGATTCAGGATGGTATCCGAAATGAAATAAAAACGCTTAAGAAAAAACGAATCTACCATAATACGTATTTCAATCCGTATCATCAAACGACAAGTGACGGCCGTTATTACGACAAACGCAAATAGGTGAGTGTTTTGAGAAGTTTGAACGATTACCATTTGGTGTCAGCCTATTACCAGCTTCTTTTTACGATTGATGAGGGGCTTTGCTACCTGTTGGACACGCAGGATGATTTTTTTAAGACGGAGGGCGAGCGGATTTACAACGATTTGATTCAGGCTTTTTTTCATCTCGATTCCTCTCATGCGCTTCTGCTGTCTATCATTGAGTGCCGATGCGTGAAGACGGCGATCCGCTCATTTGACGAGATCTTTCAGGATTTCAGCATGTTAAATGATTATGATTTCCCGTCCGCCCCTTTTCAGGAGTTTTTAAAAACCATCTTTCTGCCGCATTATAAGCTATGGATGGAGCAGACGCACGACTGCATCAAACCGTATGTTCTTCACTAGACCTGCTGCAAGCGGCAGGTCTTTTGCCTGCGTCTTCCGCATATACTTATAATCCTGCCGGAAGCTGCCTGATAATACCGACACCATTCGTCATCGTTCACCGAATTTACACATTATTTTAACGTTTCAGCAGGGATCAGAAGGGGTAAAAGAGAAATAGTTACATATCCTTAGATAAAGGGAGGCGTTCTTTGATGAACTACAATATCAGAGGAGAAAACATTGAGGTTACACCTGCGTTAAAGGATCATGTGGAGAGAAAAATCGGCAAGCTGGAGCGATATTTCGAGCAGAGCGTCAATGCCGATGTGAACGTCAACTTAAAATTCTATAATGATAAGGAATCCAAAGTTGAAGTCACCATTCCGATGACTGATCTGGCGCTTCGTTCTGAAGTGCATAACGAGGATATGTACAATGCAATTGATCTCGCAACAAACAAGCTGGAACGTCAAATCCGAAAGCACAAAACAAAAGTCAACCGAAAATTCCGCGACCAGGGTCTTCCGAAACATTATTTCGAGAACGGCAGCGCTGCTGATACGGGCGTAGCGGTTCAGGACGAAATTGAAGATGACAGCCCGGAAATTGTCCGTCAAAAGCGTTTTAATTTAAAACCGATGGATAATGAAGAAGCGATTCTCCAAATGAATATGCTCGGCCATAATTTCTTCGTATTCACCAACGCGGAGACGAATCTCACAAATGTCGTTTACCGCAGAAATGACGGCAAATACGGATTAATTGAACCGACTGAATAAACCCATCCAGCCTTCCGTGAACGCGCGGAAGGTTTTTCTCTATCTTTACCTGCAAATTCTTTGGAAATAGCAAAAGGTATGTTATGATAATGAGAGGTATACATGGACAGAAAATTATCATTTATTCCATGCAAAATCTGCATGTGAACATAGAGGAGCGTTATAGATGCTTGGGATTTTAAATAAAATGTTTGATCCGACCAAACGTGCGCTGAACAAATACGAAAAAATAGCAAATGACATTGATGCCGTAAGAGGAGATTATGAAAATCTCTCTGACGAGGCGCTTAAACATAAAACGGCAGAATTTAAAGAGCGGCTTGAAAAAGGAGAAACGACGGATGACCTTCTTGTCGAAGCGTTTGCCGTCGTTCGTGAAGCTTCCCGCCGCGTAACCGGCATGTTCCCGTTTAAAGTGCAGCTGATGGGGGGCATCGCCCTTCATGAGGGGAACATCTCCGAAATGAAAACAGGGGAAGGGAAAACGCTGACGTCCACGCTTCCCGTGTATTTAAATGCGCTGACAGGAAAAGGCGTTCACGTCGTAACGGTCAACGAATATCTGGCGAGCCGTGATGCCCAGCAAATGGGAGAAATTTTTGCGTTTCTCGGGCTTACAGTCGGCCTGAACCTGAATTCGATGTCAAAAGACGAAAAACGCGAAGCTTACGCAGCCGATATCACGTATTCAACGAACAATGAACTCGGCTTTGATTATTTGCGTGACAACATGGTGCTTTATAAAGAACAAATGGTGCAGCGCCCGCTTCATTTTGCCGTTATTGATGAAGTCGATTCAATTTTAGTCGATGAAGCGAGAACGCCATTGATTATTTCCGGACAAGCTCAGAAGTCCACAAAACTGTACGTGCAGGCAAATGCGTTTGTCCGCACACTCAAGCAAGATCAGGATTATACGTATGACGTCAAAACGAAGGGCGTTCAGCTGACGGAAGAAGGAATGACGAAGGCTGAAAAAACGTTCGGCATCGACAACCTGTTTGATGTCAAAAACGTGGCCTTGAACCACCATATCAACCAGGCTTTAAAAGCTCATGCGGCGATGCAGAAAGACGTGGATTATGTTGTTGAGGACGGCCAGGTCGTCATCGTTGATTCCTTCACCGGCCGTCTGATGAAAGGACGCCGCTACAGCGAAGGTCTTCACCAGGCGATTGAGGCGAAAGAAGGCCTGGAGATTCAAAATGAAAGCATGACATTGGCGACGATTACGTTCCAAAACTATTTCCGTATGTACGAAAAGCTGGCCGGTATGACCGGTACCGCAAAAACGGAAGAGGAAGAATTCCGTAATATTTATAACATGCAGGTTGTATCCATCCCGACCAACCAGCCGGTCATCCGTGACGACCGTCCGGACTTGATCTACCGCTCAATGGAAGGGAAATTCAAGGCGGTGGCGGAGGATGTCGCCCAGCGCTACATGACCGGACAGCCGGTTCTTGTCGGTACGGTTGCCGTTGAAACGTCTGAATTGATTTCTAAACTTCTGAAAAACAAAGGGATTCCGCATCAGGTGCTGAATGCCAAAAACCATGAGCGTGAAGCTCAGATTATTGAAGAAGCGGGACAAAAAGGCGCTGTCACGATTGCGACCAACATGGCGGGACGCGGAACCGACATTAAACTCGGCGAAGGCGTAAAAGAGCTTGGCGGTCTCGCAGTCGTCGGTACGGAACGCCACGAATCCCGCCGGATTGACAATCAGCTCCGCGGACGTTCAGGACGTCAGGGAGACCCGGGCATCACACAATTTTATCTTTCAATGGAAGATGAATTGATGCGCCGTTTCGGAGCTGAACGGACGATGGCGATGCTTGACCGGTTCGGTATGGATGACTCCACGCCGATTCAGAGCAAAATGGTGTCACGCGCCGTGGAATCATCTCAAAAACGTGTCGAAGGAAACAACTTTGATTCACGTAAACAGCTTCTTCAATATGACGACGTGCTCCGTCAGCAGCGCGAAGTCATTTACAAGCAGCGTTTTGAAGTCATTGACTCTGACAACCTGCGTGACATTGTTGAAGGCATGATCAAGTCTTCTCTGGAACGTGCGATTGCCGCTTATACGCCGAAAGAGGAGCTTCCGGAAGAATGGAATCTTGACGGCCTCGTGGAGCTGGTGAATACAACGTATCTTGATGAAGGCGCGCTTGAAAAGAGCGATATCTTCGGAAAAGAACCGGACGAAATGCATGAGATGATCATGGACCGCATCATGACGAAATATAATGACAAAGAAGAGAATTTCGGCGAAGAGCAGATGCGTGAATTTGAAAAAGTCATCGTATTGCGTGCCGTTGATTCAAAATGGATGGATCATATTGATGCGATGGATCAGCTGCGTCAAGGGATTCACCTCCGCGCTTATGCGCAGACAAATCCGCTGCGTGAATATCAGATGGAAGGTTTCGCAATGTTTGAGCACATGATTGAGTCCATTGAGGACGAAGTTGCGAAATTCGTCATGAAGGCCGAGATTGAAAGCAATCTGGAACGCGAAGAAGTTGTTCAGGGCCAAACGACGGCTCATCAGCCGCAGGACGGCGATGAGGCCAAACAAGCGAAAAAAGCGCCGGTGCGAAAAGTTGTGGATATCGGACGCAACGCGCCTTGCCATTGCGGAAGCGGAAAAAAATATAAAAATTGCTGCGGCCGGACAGAATAGTCTCGACTGTATGAAGCGAACATGACCGGGTCTGCGTCTTATGGCGCCCCGGATCTTTTAATGAGGTGAATGGAATGGAATTATCAGAAATCAGGGCAGAGCTCGAAAATATGGCTTCTCGTTTAGCGGACTTCAGGGGGTCTCTTTGACCTCGAATCAAAGGAAGCCCGCATTGCAGAATTAGATGAAAAGATGGCGGAACCGGAATTCTGGAATGACCAGCAGAAGGCCCAAACCGTCATCAACGAAGCGAACGGTCTGAAAGAATACGTGAACTCCTATCATCAGCTGAGCGAGTCTCACGAAGAGCTGCAAATGACACATGATCTTTTAAAAGAAGAACCTGACCAGGACCTTCAGCAAGAGCTTGAGAAAGAGCTGAAGTCATTAACGAAGGAATTGAATGAATTTGAGCTTCAGCTGCTGCTCAGTGAACCATATGACAAAAACAACGCGATTTTAGAACTTCATCCGGGAGCCGGCGGTACGGAATCTCAGGACTGGGGTTCCATGCTGCTCAGAATGTATACCCGCTGGGCGGAAAGACGCGGTTTCAAAGTTGAAACGCTTGATTATCTCCCGGGAGATGAAGCAGGAATTAAGTCTGTCACACTGCTTATTAAAGGCCACAATGCATACGGCTATTTAAAAGCGGAAAAAGGCGTACACCGTCTTGTGCGGATTTCTCCGTTTGATTCATCAGGCCGCCGCCACACGTCATTCGTGTCATGTGAAGTCATGCCTGAATTCAATGAAGAAATCGACATTGATATTCGTACCGAAGATATTAAAGTTGATACGTACCGGGCGAGCGGTGCCGGCGGACAGCACGTCAATACGACTGATTCAGCCGTTCGGATCACCCACCTGCCGACAAATGTAGTCGTCACGTGCCAGACGGAACGTTCACAAATCAAAAACCGCGACCGGGCGATGAAAATGCTCAAAGCGAAGCTGTATCAGCGCAGAATTGAAGAACAGCAGGCGGAGCTTGACGAAATCCGCGGCGAACAGAAAGAAATCGGCTGGGGCAGCCAAATTCGCTCGTACGTCTTCCATCCGTACTCCATGGTGAAAGATCACCGTACCAATACCGAAATGGGGAACGTGCAGGCGGTTATGGACGGAGATATCGATATCTTCATTGACGCCTATTTACGTTCTAAACTGTCGTAATCCGGGAACACACCTGCCTGTGGCAAGGTGTGTTTTTTTATCCGTTCTCTTTCTCCATTTTTCACAACAGCGCTTTAGCAAATTAATACGGTATTTGGCTGTTATTTACTTCTAAGCCGGGAAGACTTAAAATGCTATCGAGAGAAAATCGGAGAACGGAGGATTTTGCATGGATGTGAATCACAATAAGCCGCTCCGTCTGATCAAAGATTATATATACATCATGATCGGCGCGGCGATTACGGGGGTCGTGTTTAACGTATTTTTGCTGCCGAACCGTATAGCAGCGGGGGGAGTAAGCGGGATCAGCACCATTTTAGAAACGTTTGGTTTTGAACCGGCTTACGTGCAGTGGATTATTAACATCCCTTTGTTTATCGCCGGAGTGATCATTCTCGGCGGGAAGTTCGGAATGAAGACACTGGTCGGTTCCATCGTTCTGCCGCTCGCCGTCTATTTAACAAGAGATCTGCCTGCCGCGACGACCCATGAACTGCTGGCGGCGATTTTCGGAGGCGTCGGGATCGGAACGGGAATCGGCATCGTGTATCTCGGCAAAGGCTCCACGGGGGGAACGGCTCTGGCGGGGCAGATCATTCACAAATACACGGGGCTGTCGCTGGGAACGTGCCTTGCCATCATGGACGGATTAATTGTGCTGAGCGCGATGCTCGTATTCGGAGTGGAGCAGGGATTGTATGCGATGCTCGGGGTATTTATTTCAAGCAAAACGATTGATGTCGTGCAGGTCGGGTTCAACCGCTCCAAAATGGCTTTAATCATTACGCAGCATGAAGAAGCCGTCAGGTCGGCTGTGTTTAAAGAAATCGACAGGGGTGTGACGAAGATTTCCGCAGTCGGCGGGTATACGGAACATGACCGGCCGATCTTAATGTGTGTCGTCGGCCAGACCGAATTCACAAAACTGAAACAAATCGTCAAACAGATTGATGAGTCAGCCTTTGTCATTGTCGCAGACGCAAGCGAGGTGCTCGGCGAGGGTTTCAAACGCGCGTAAACGGGGTTATAATAGCGAAGGGGTGCATCTTACATATGAAATCAAAATGGGCGCTGCTTGCGCTGGTTCTGACCATGTCCGTCCTGCTGGCGGCATGCGGCGGTTCCAATGAATCGAAAAAAGAAAGCTCTGACAGCTCAGGCGGGTCAAAAGCATCTGCGTCAGCAGGAGAAGAGCTTTATCAGCAAAGCTGTATCGGCTGCCACGGAAAAGACTTAGAAGGCGGCGGAGGTCCGAATTTACAGGAAGTCGGCGGGAAGTATGATGAAGCTAAAATTGAAAGCATCATTAAAAACGGACGCGGCAATATGCCGAGCCATCTTGTAAATGATAAGGAAGCCGCTGAGATCGCAAAATGGCTGTCACAGAAAAAATAACAGAAAAACCTTGCCTGTTATAGGGGCAAGGTTTTTTCACGGTCTGGGAATGAAAAGAAACTGTAATAGTAATATGTCTAAATTTGACGTATAATGAAGTGTACTGAGGAAAAGGAACTTTCAGATTTTTCATCTGTTTCCTGACGAATCGGCCATAAACCGCTGTACGTTTGCGAACTCTATGGCTGCAAGACATAAATAAAAGATTAGGTGATTTCATGATAGAGATGAAAGAAGTATATAAATCCTATCCGAACGGTGTAAAAGCGATTAACGGGCTGTCAGTCATAATTCATCCCGGAGAATTTGTATATGTCGTAGGACCGAGCGGAGCCGGTAAATCTACTTTTATTAAAATGATTTACAGAGAAGAAAAGCCGACAAAAGGACAAATATTGATTAATCATAAAGATCTCGCGTCTGTGAAAGAAAAAGAGATTCCTTTCGTGCGGCGTAAAATAGGTGTTGTTTTCCAAGATTTCAAACTTCTTCCGAAATTGACGGTATTTGAAAACGTCGCGTTTGCGCTTGAGGTGATCGGAGAGCAGCAGTCAGTCATTAAAAAACGCGTGCTCGAAGTGCTCGATCTTGTGCAGCTGAAGCATAAAGCGCGGCAGTTTCCCGACCAGCTTTCCGGAGGAGAACAGCAGCGTGTTTCCATCGCAAGATCCATCGTCAACAATCCTGACGTCGTGATAGCTGACGAACCGACGGGCAACCTTGACCCGGTCACATCATGGGAAGTCATGAAGACACTGGAAGAGATTAATAACCGCGGAACGACCGTTGTGATGGCGACACACAATAAAGAAATAGTAAACACCATGAAGAAACGGGTCATCGCGATCGAAGACGGAATTATTGTGCGTGATGAGTCAAGAGGGGAGTATGGTTCTTATGATTAAAATTCTCGGGCGCCATTTGCGTGAGAGTTTTAAATCTCTCGGAAGAAACACATGGATGACATTTGCATCCATCAGTGCCGTTACCGTTACATTGATTTTGGTCGGCGTGTTTTTAGTCATTATGCTGAATTTAAACAACATGGCTAAAAATGCTGAAAAAGAAGTGGAAATTAAAGTATTAATCGATCTGACGTCTAATAAGAAAACGCAGGATACGCTGCAGAATGAGATTAAAGACATCTCGGGAATCCAGAGCGTAGAGTTTTCATCTAAAGATAAAGAGCTTGATCAATTGGTCAAAAGCTTCGGCGACAGCGGAAAGGCCATGAAAATGCAAGATCAGGAAAACCCGCTGAACAACGCGTTTATCGTCAAAACGACAGATCCGCATGATACGCCGAAAGTCGCGAAAAAAATTGAGAAGCTGGATCATGTGTATAAAGTGACATACGGGAAAGAAGAAGTCAGCCGTCTGTTTAAGATCGTCGGGGTGTCACGCAACATCGGGATTGCGTTAATCATCGGCCTTCTGTTCACGGCGATGTTCTTAATTTCAAATACGATTAAAATCACGATTTTCGCCAGAAGAAAAGAGATTGAAATCATGAAGCTTGTCGGCGCGACAAACTGGTTTATCCGCTGGCCGTTCTTCCTGGAAGGGCTGCTGCTGGGGGTTTTCGGTTCTATCATACCGATCGCTCTCGTGCTGAGTACGTACCAGTCGATGGTCGCTTGGGTGGCCCCGAAAGTTCAGGGCTCATTTGTTTCACTTCTGCCGTACAGTCCGTTTGTGTTCCAAGTATCACTTGTGCTCATTCTGATCGGCGCGGTTATCGGAGTATGGGGAAGTCTGACTTCCATCCGGAAATTCCTTCGTGTATAAATACAAAAGCCAGTCTGATATAGACTGGCTTTTTTTAATGGTTTCGTTACTGAATGACAGGCAGGGCCGGTGATTCGGGTTTTAATGTAAAGTCATAAGACGATTCGTCACGGTACATCGGGTCCGCATAAATGGAATCCGAATCGTTTGCCGTTCCTTTTTGGTACGCTGTGAATGAATCATATTCTCTGTTCTTCCAATTCCAAATGCCGTCTTTTCCCGCTTCTTTGTGATAGACGTTATGATTAACGGTATTGCCTTCGTTTTTCGTATAATCATTTGCGATAAAAATCCGTGAACCGCTTGCCGTCATGATGTTTTTTTCGATCGTGTTCCCTTTTGTGCCGTACTGCAGCAGCAGCTGGCCGCCGTCAAGGTCCTTCGTGTCATTTCGATACATAATGTTATGAGCGATCACCGAATTGATGGTGCCGCCGCGTTTCGTGTCATAGCCTCCGATTGAAATACCGGTGTAAGCATTGCCGTACACCTTGTTATCCGTAATCCGGATATCTCGTGCGTATTTCCCTTTATGTTCGGAAGTGGCTTCAATGCCGAGGTCATTGTTGTAAACGGTGTTATTCTTAATGTCCACATGTTCTGCGCCGTCAACGTAAATACCGCCCGCTGAATATTCATTTCCGTAAGCGGGATTTCCGTAAGAAGAGTTATGGCTCACCGTATTGTTTTCAATGACGCCGTTTCGTGCATAGTCGTTTTGCTTGGACGTTCCTTCGTATCCGATCACGTCAATCCCGATATTGTTATTGTCCCGGATGGTATTGCCGGCAATCTTAAATCCGTCAACATTCCCGTTCAGCACGACCGCTTCGCTTGCGCCGAGCGTCAGTTTTTCAACCGTATTATTTGTGATGCTGACATCCTTCATGGCGCCTGTGCCGTAAAACGCAATGCCGTGTGCATTTCCCTCATCAGCCGTGGTTTTAATGTTTCGGATATGGTTGCCGTCAATGTTGATATGACTGCTTGATCCGGTGACGCAGATCCCCATGGCCGTCGCATCTTCTGATGATACGGAGAGATTCTCAAGCGTAACGCCGTGAATGGTAATGTACTGTTTATTGCGGATTTGAATTAACGGAGTTTCAGAATCGCTTTTTGGCGCAGATTTGCCGCTGATGGCGACATGCTCATTCTGATAGTTCCGAAATGTAATCGGCTTTTCGGCCGTGCCGCTGTGCTTTACTTCAAACGTTTCATCGTACGTCCCTTCCCGAATCAATACGGTTGTCCCGGCCTCTGCCTTTTCAGCCGCATGTTTTAATGTGCGGAACGGCTTTTCTTTCGTTCCTTCATTTTGGTCGCTGCCTGCGGGAGAAACATACAAGGCGTCCGTCTGCATTTTTTCATTGGCCTCTGTTTTTTGCCAGACAAAGGCGGTAATGCCTGCGGCCAGAATCGCCGCGGATAAAATCGATAATTTTATTTTCATATCCCATTCTCCTGTATATTTAATGAATTGCATACAAAATATTATACGTTACCCATATATATGTAACAATCTCGCGTTTTCATTTTTTTGTTGCCGTTACATGAATTCTTTGCAATTTACACATACTATCTCCAGGTTTTCGTAAAAGGACTAAGAGGAGGTAAACGATGAAGCAGAAAATGATCGCAGTGATAGCGGCCGTCAGCATCATGTGCGGCGGAGCTCATATTGCCGGGGCGGCACAGCCGAATTCAACAGACGCAGAAAGAAGCCGGGCAATGGAAAAAATCGAAAAAGCATATGAGCTGATCTCGAACGAATACGTGGAAAATGTAGATAAAGAAAAGCTTCTTGAAGGAGCGATTCAGGGGATGCTGTCTACATTAAACGACCCTTATTCCGTTTATATGGACAAGCAGACCGCTAAGCAGTTTTCCGATTCTCTTGATTCTTCTTTCGAAGGGATCGGCGCTGAAGTCGGTATGGAGGACAGTAAAATCATTATCGTATCACCGTTTAAGCAATCTCCGGCGGAAAAAGCGGGACTCAAGCCGAATGATGAAATCATCAGCATAAACGGTGAGTCAATGAACGGGAAAGGTTTAAACGAAGCCGTGCTGAAAATCAGAGGAAAAAAAGGATCGAAGGTTTCTATTAAAATACAGCGTCCGGGTACTGATAAACAGCTGTCATTCCGGATTAAAAGAGCGGAAATCCCGCTTGAAACCGTATTTGCTTCCCGCAAAGAATCAGGCGGTCATCATGTCGGCTACATCGGAATATCGACATTTTCCGAGCATACCGCCCAGGACTTCGCCGCGGCGCTGAAAAAGCTTGAAAAACAAGGGATTGACGGTCTCGTCCTTGATGTAAGAGGGAATCCCGGCGGCTACCTTCAAAGCGTCGAACAAATTTTAAAGCATTTCATCACAAAAGACATGCCGTATATCCAAATTGCGGAGCGTAACGGCGATAAAAAACAATATTTCTCAACCTTAAAACATAAGAAGCCGTATCCCGTCAATGTCATCACGGATAAAGGAAGCGCCTCCGCTTCAGAAATTCTTGCGGGTGCGTTAAAAGAAGCGGGACATTATGACGTTGTCGGTGACACTTCTTTCGGTAAAGGAACGGTTCAGCAGGCCGTGCCTATGGGAGACGGGAGCAACATTAAATTGACGCTTTATAAATGGCTGACACCGAAAGGCAATTGGATTCACAAAAAAGGTATTGCTCCGACAATCGCCGTGAGCCAGCCGGATTATTTTGCGGCGGGACCGCTTCAGCTGAAACAGCCGCTTCAGCCTGATATGAACAGCGCGGATGTCAAGCACGCTCAAATCCTGCTGAAAGGCCTAGGCTTCGACCCGGGCAGAGCAGACGGCTATTTCAGCAAAACAATGAAAAAAGCCGTTCTGGCGTTTCAAGACCGGTACAAGCTTGATAAAACAGCGGTCATTGATAAAAAGACAGCGGAAAAAATGAATCAGCTGATGAATGAAAAGAAATCTGACGAAAAAAATGATTTACAGCTGCAAATGGCGTTAAAATCATTATTTGTAAAATAAATGAAAAGGAGGCGTTTTTTACGTCTCCTGTTTCTTTTGTCGCACTCTAAAAATGAACTAAAAGACATATAATTATGTCGGTTTTGACAAGATATTAAAAAAATTTTCACATTTAAACATTTATAAAGGACAAACATTACCCGATATTTATAGAGAAGAGAGACTTTATGCCGAGTTAATATGTATTCAAAATGAAACTTTTGAAAGTTGCCTCAGTCAGTTTTAGTTCTTACAATAAAAGAAGGTTCTAATAGAGAACAGTTTTAGTTTGGCAGCTGCATTTCAGTATCGAAAGCAGAAGTGTTTGCGGCGCTTCAGCACGGCAGCTGTAATCACCCGTGCTTATCTGGATAAAAAAATGGGGGTTCACAATTGAAGAGGGCAAGTATTGTGCGTGAAAAGAAATATTATGAATTAGTGGAACAACTAAAAGACAGAACAAAAGACGTCACATTTTCATCAACAAAAGCACTAAGTCTTCTTATGCTGTTCAGCAGATACCTGGTCAATTACACAAATGTTGAATGCGTTCACGAAATCAATGAAGAGTGTGCGAAGCATTATTTCACTTACTTAATGAAAAACCATAAACGTTTAGGAATCAATCTGACGGATATTAAGCGGTCCATGCTCCTGATCAGCGGCGTGATCGAGGTGGAGGTTGACCACTATCTGAAAGATTTCTCTCTCTCAAATGTAACATTGTGGATGACGGAAGAGAGATAGACGTTTGAGATATTCAAGCCAATGATTATTTGGTAGAATAGAATTAAAATGTTTGGCTTGAGGCGGTGAAAGCAGTGTCTGTTCAATGGGGAATTGAACTTCTGAAAAGTATCGGTCTGTTTTTTTTGCACCCGATGTTCTGGTTTTTTATCATCATAAGTCTCGCATGCGGATATTTGCGGATCAAACGTGAACGCCATACGTTTCATACAAAAATCGCGGATATGTATGACGAGCTTATCTTTACATACATAAAAGGACTTATACCGGGTATTCTTCTCTCCATATTATTTTTTGGACTGGGAATTTCGATTCCATTCGGTCTTCTCGGCATAATCGCGGCTGTGACGGCTTTGGCTTCGCTGACGTTCCGTATGAATTGGCTGTCCTCAGCTTATATTGTCAGCGCCGGCATGTTCATTGCGTTTATCCTTCAGTATACCCACACAGTGCCGTTTGCGGATCGGTTTCCGCAGGCATTCGGCGTGAATTGGGCATCGGCGGCCGTGTTTATGGGCCTTTTGATTATCACGGAGGGAGCGGCTGCCTGCCGTTCAGCGCATCTGAAAACATCTCCGGCGCTTGTCGTCAGCAGCAGAGGCCTGCCCATCGGCCGACAATTGGCGAATCGCGCATGGCTGCTTCCGCTTTTCTTATTGGTGCCGGGCAGCGGGCTTGAGTCACACCTTTCTTGGTGGCCTGTCTTTACCGTGCCGGGCGGCTCTTTCCATTTGATCTGGATTCCTTATATCGCCGGCTTCGGACAGCGTGTGCAGGGGTCACTTCCGGAAGTCAGCATAAGAATAACGGCGAAACGTGTCATGATTCTCGGGGTTATCGTGACCGCATTCGGGGCAGCGGCCCTTTGGTGGACTCCGCTTGCCGGAGCTGCCGCTTGTATTGCGGTGCTCGGACGCCTGTTTTTATCATTAAGACAGCGGCTGAACGATAACGCGGCTCCGTTTTATTTCTCTAAGCGGGATCAGGGTTTAATGGTGCTCGGCATCATTCCGAATACACCCGCGGATGATCTTGAGCTGAAGATCGGTGAGATTATTACGAAAGTAAACGGCATCCCCGTGAAGCATGTATCGGATTTTTATGAAGCACTTCAAAAAAACCGCGCATTTGTAAAAATGGAGATCATCGGCCTGAACGGTGAGATCCGATTTGATCAGCGCGCGTCCTATGAAGGCGAACATCATGAATTAGGTATTTTATTCGTTCAGGATGAACATGAGCAAGAAGAAATGACAGCATTATAATGTGATTTTTCATAATTATTCGGAATAGTTTCAAGAACTCCTAAACTAGATTTCAAAATCAGCTATAAAAGTAAAACAGCTAAGAAAATTATATTTTCTTAGCTGTTTTATTTTGAAATAATAAAAAAATAAATGAAGGAGAGGTATGGCTTATTGGAAAGGTTATTGCTAATTCCAAAACCTTTAGAAGATGAATTTTTGCAGGATATATATTAAGAATAACTGATTATAATGGTTATGTTGGATAGGGGGAGTACATGATAAAAAAGCTTTTACTTAAGAGATTACCGTTGATTTCACTTGGAGTTATAGCTTACATACTGACAAAATATGCGCAGAACCATCAGGATTGGGCGGAGAAATACAGTAGGTCTGTATATCCGTTATTGTCAAAAACAGTAGGACTTGTACCTTCTTGGGTCACATTTTCTGTTAGTGAATGGCTCGTAGTGTTGGTTGTGTTACTATTTCTATTTTATATCGTTTATTATGTGCGCAAGGTCATCATGAGTAAAGGTGCACGTAGGATGGTAGTTTATCGTGGTGCTCTAGGAATCGTTACGATCTGTAGCGTGATATATTTTTGTTATACTATTTTGGGTGGAATAAACTATCACAGATATTCTTTTTTGTCTCATACCGAATATAAAGAAGAGAACTACAGCAAGGAAGAACTGGTTAAATTGAGTAAGTCACTTGCCGTTGAAATGGAATTGGCAAGGGAAAAGTTAGCGGATACTGATCTTTTGGCTCATGTACCAGAGGTTTTTGATTATTATGCACAACACGCAGTGTTCTCGATGCAAATGTTATCAAAGAAATATCCTGTTTTGGAGCATTCATATTCAACACCAAAACCAGTGGTGATGTCAAAACTAATGTCGCATGCAGGGATACATGGTATTTTTGTCCCTTTTACTTATGAATCCAATATCAATGTTAATGTGCCAGTTTTTTTGGTGCCTGCTACTATGGCGCATGAATTGGCACATCAGAGTGGTTTCATGCATGAGGATGAGGCTAATTTTATAGCTTATCTGGCATGTAAGCAGCAGGATGATCCAATGATACTTTACAGTGGTTTTTTTCTAGCATTTGATTATTCTATATCTGAGCTAAAGAAAGTGGATCCAGATCAGGCGTCTGATATAATGTCCAGTCTGTCCAAGGCGGTGCAGCATGATATAGAACAAAATGAGCAGTACCGGGATAAGTATGAGGGTGTTATTTCAAGTATTTCAAGAAATGTAAATGATGTATATCTGAAGGCAAATAATCAGACAGACGGTTTGAATAGCTATAGTGATATGGTGAATTTGTTGCTGGCAGAGCAGTGAGAGATAGAGAAGTACAATTAAATGTACAGCGGGGGAGTGCGGTGACACTTTCGAGAGAGAAAAATAAGAAGGAAAACTAGAAAAGGTTCCGGAAAGCAGATGCTTACGGAACCTTTTTCGTTATGCCGAATGGCTTTTTTTCGTCTGAACGGTTTCCACGGACTTGATACCAAGCGATACGAACAAGCCGATCACAGAAACTCCGATCAATATGATGAATAGAATATGAAACCCGGAGATTAAACCGATCAGTGCTGAAGAAATAATGCTTCCGAAATAACGGAAGGTGGAGAAAATCCCGGATGCGATGCCGGACATGCCCGGTTCTACCGTCGCAAGAGAAGATACCTGCATGCTCGTCAGCCCCGCACCTGACGCGATGCCTCCGACAATAAGCGATGCCATAAGAAACGGAACGGAATGGGAATAAACCAAAAGCAGAAATAAGAGATTGGCTACGGCCATCAGCCCGAAGGACAGAAAAATCATTCTTCGCGCGCCCCATTTCTGATGCAGCTGAGCTCCGCCCCAGTTGCTGGCGGACATGAAAACAGAAAAGACTGACAGCGCCATGCCGCTGTGCGACGTATTCATGCTGAAGTGGCCGGTCATAAAGAGCGGCATAATCAATAACACGGCGTACATCATTAAATTGCTTAACAGAACCGACAGATTGGCGCTCGTAAAGGTCGTGTTTTTAAACAGATCAAAATCAATAATCGGATGTTTCGTGCGCAGCTCCCGCCTGAAAAATAGCGGAACAAATATGAGAATGAGCAGCGCGTACACCCAATAGCCTAAAGAGCTTTCATTTTTCGTCAGAAGAATAATAGATACAATGCTTCCGGCAAGCAAAACGGACCCGATGATATCAAGCGGAGCGTCAGACGTTTCTTCTTTATATTTAGGAAACATCACTAATGCCGTCACGAGTGCGATTGCAAGAAACGGAATGTTGACCCAAAAGATCGAATGCCAGCTGAAGCTCTCAATTAAAAGAGAGCCGATAAACGGACCGAGAGCCGCGCCCAGCCCGGCACCGAGGCCGAAAAAGCCGAATACTTTCGGAAGCCGTTTTTCAGACACGACATGGCGGATGATGGCGATGCTGTTTGGCGTAAGCAAAGCTCCGCCGGCAGCCTGAAGCGCCCGGAAGAAAATCAATAAGAAAAGACTTGGCGAGAGGGCGCACCCCAATGATGCGATGAGAAAAAGGCCGACGCCCCATAAATACATTTTTTTGTTTCCGTACATATCACCGAGTTTGCCGGCAATGGGCTGTGTCACGGCCATCACGATTAAATACACGGTCACTACCCATGTGATGCTGGCAATTGATTCGCTGAATGAGCGGGAAATGGATGAAAGGGCGACTGCGATCATCGTAGAATTGATAGGAACGAGTATGGCTCCCAGCAAAAGCGAAACAATCAGCGCCCATTCTTTCTTTGAACCCATCCTTCATCCTCCTTGGAGCCGGAAAATGACCGGCCGGTAATGCCTTTCATGAAAATCTCAGTGCTGTGTTTCAGCATCGTTTCCTCAGAGAGAGTAATGACTCTTTTCCCCAGCTGCAGCCGGTGTATAAAATAACCGAAAATCATCGTCATAAAGACGTCTGCATTAGCTTCTTCGCTGCCGGGGCTTATCATATTTTTCTTTGTCAGCTCCTTAAAGTAAACGATTAAATGCATTTTCACGGATTGCGGATATACGACGATATCCTGCAGGACGTCTTCGAATAGTTCCGGTTCGCGCAGGCAGATGCGGAACACTTCTTTTTTTTGTTCCAATTGCTGAAGAAGGGTCGCGGCGAAATGAAGAAGATCCTCATACAGATCGCCTTCCGCCTTAGTGATCATGCTTTCCGGAACCGGCGTCTGCTGTTCAATCATGGCTTTCATTAATCCTTGTTTGTTTTTAAAATTACGGAAAATCGTTGCTTCGCTTACTTTTGCTTTTTCTGCGATTTCCTTTGTTGTCGCTGCGCGGTATCCTTTTTGGATGATCAGATTCATCGCGGCGTCAATAATTCTCTTGTTCGTCGTCCTCAACATGTTTCACCTCGCGTAAATACTGGCAGGACAAGTATACACCCGCCCTGGCCGTCAATAAAGAGGGAAACCTAGCATGAAGCGCGTTTGACAATCGTAATCTTGCCGTTTGTCCCGTCCACCGTGACGATATCTCCGTCGTTGAGCCTGTCAGTCGCGGCACGTGTGCCGAGAACGGCCGGGAGCCCGTATTCTCTCGCGATGATCGCCGCATGTGACAGGATGCCGCCCGTGTCCGTAATGACGGCCTTTGCATCCTGGAACAGACTGGTCCACAGCGGTGTCGTCATTTTGCAGACAAGCACGTCTCCTGTTGAAAAACGGGAAAATTCACTTGCGTCACGAATGACTTTTACAGGGCCGCTTGCGATTCCGCTTGACGCCGCAAGTCCGTAAATTTGATGTTCAGTGTTTTTTTCATCTTCTGTGATGGCGCCGGTAATCTGTTCAGCCGTTTTCAGCTGTTCCGAAGTCGGAGTCCCGAGATAAGCGGGGGCTTCAAGCAATTGATATTGCTGGAAGAGCTGTTTCCGTTCAGCGGCTTTTTCCTTCATCGGAACCGGCGACACGAGCGCTTTCTCGACTTCATCGCTGTATAAGTACCACATATCCTCCCGATCATCGATTACGCCTTGTTTTTGAAGCAGCTCGCCGATTTTCAGAAGGCAGAGGCGCGCTTTGGCGTCCAGCATCGCATCAATATAAAAATGGTGATCATCTTTGATGATGGATGAAGACAATGTCCACTGATAATAGCGGTCAAACGTCTCCCGGAAGCCGTCATCTTCAATTCTATCCATAAAGTCGGTGTAGAGCTGTTTTCGTTTTTCTATCGTTTTATGAAACTCACTGTCAAAATCGTATCCGTTCCGGACATAGTTCTGAATGTTGGCCAAAGCGAAATAAGGGTTTTCTGCCCAAGTTTCTTCAATGAGATCATGACTTTTCACGGATCTCCAGCCGTATTCCTGTAAAAATTCACCGACTTGTTCGAGAAAGCGTTTTCCCTCATTTGATTGCAGAAGCGTCTGATGCAGCTCGTCGGCATGAGAAACCGTAAAGACGCGCCGCAGCTCAGGGCTGTCTTTTACTTGTCCGGAAAGCAGCCAGAGCTGTCTGTCGGTTTCCAATGACTTATTCATGACGCCAGCCAGCATTTCATACAGAAGGGAGGTGTTTTCTTTCTCAACCTGTCCGTACATAGATTCCAGTATCATGTTTAACGCAACCTGCGGAAAGACAATATTGAAATGTTCTGCGTATCCTTTTAAATAGAAGTCTTGCAGGTTTCGGAACGCATCAAGGGCAGTCTCCGGCGTATGGTCTGTATGCGCCAGTTCGTCCAGCTTTTGATAAAAAGGCAGAAAGGTTTCCTGAATAATATCGTACATACGGTCAGCCAAGACGGGGAAAAGCGCTTCTAACTGTTCTGCGGGCAGCTTGTCGTCCGTCTTATGCTGTCTGGAAAAAACACGGCCCTGATGAAGTTTGACACGCTCGATTTCGATGCCCATTACAGGGAATGTCTTCGTGCTCTCTTTGAGGCCGTATTCCAAAGCCGGCACAATAAGTGAGGCGAATAACGGGCTGACGGGGCCTTCTATATTGGCCTCCATATTGAGCCAAAAATCTTTCTGATCCCGGGGCGTCATGATAAATTCCCGTTCTTCGTCTGCCGCTTTCTGATCCTGCACGATCGTTGTAATCGGCCTGGCCTGAAGCAGATACAGCTTATTTTCGGCAAATCCGAATTCGAGATCCACGGGATAACCGTACAGTTCTTCCGTCTTTATCGTCAGCATGGCAAGCTCTTTGACGCTCTCGTCATCAAGGCAGAAGCGGTTTCTCATGTCAGCGGACGTCTCTTTTTCCGTCACGCCTTCGTCTTTAGAAACGATATACATTTCTTTTAAGCCGATTTCTTTTTCAATCTGAAATGTGTCTTTATTGACGATAAATGTGTCGGGCGTCACGCTGCCGGAGACGATTGCTTCTCCGAGACCGTAGCTCGCGCTGATCATCAGTTCTCCGTCATCATGTGTGACGGGGTTGCGGCTGAAAATGACTCCTGAAACCTCGGAATTGATAAGCCCTTGCACGACAACGCCCATTAACGGTTCTGCGGTGTCATTGTTCATTTTCTCTTTATAACCGCTTACCCGCGCCGAGAAGAAGGAAGCCCAGCATTCTTTCACTTTTCCGAGAAACTCTTCTTCTGTTTTGATATTTAAATAGGTTTCGTACTGGCCCGCGAAAGAAGCCCCTTCAAGATCTTCGGACGCGGAGGAGGAACGTACGGCGACAGAGGCGTATGATTCTCTCAATTCATAAAACGACGCGGTCAGTTCCTCCCGAAGCTCTTTTGAAAACGTGCCGTTCATAATGGCGCGCTCCATCTGTTCCTGATCTGCTTGAAGCCCGTTGTCTTCCATAAAACGTGTCAGGGCATTCGTCTGAATGATGAAACCGCCGGGAACGGGCAGCCCGTTTTTCGTCAGTTTAATCAGGTTCATTCCTTTTGCTCCTGCAGAGCGGCTCGATTCTTCCGCTTTTTGAAATCGCACTGAATACATGCGGTATGACCCCCTTTTTTTCTTCATCCAAAAAAATGATAGTAAACACTATCATTACATTGTAAAGAGGGAGGAAGAAACTGTCAAAGATACAAAGACCTAAACCTTCTCATCCTTTCGGCTGAAGAAAGGTAATTCGATTCATCTGGTTAATGGTTCAATGGATTTATATTCACATTTTTTTTGACAGATGATTGAAGACTGCTGAAAAAGGGTATTGTGATAGCAGGGGAACGATTGTCCGATTCTTCATTTTTTACTATAATCAGATGAGATGAAGAATTCCCGAGGAGGGTTTTTGTGATTACAAAAGCCGTTTTTGCATTATGTTTCCCTTTTATGCTGGTCGTCCTTTTTACGCGCGTCACGTTTAACCACTATGTGGCGATCGCTCTCACAGCCGCACTGCTTTTCGCATCCTATTTAAAGGGTTATACCGAAACGTATTTTATCGTGGGATTGGATGTCGTATCGCTGGTGGCCGGAGGGCTGTACATGGCCAAAAAAGAAGCAGACAAAAAGAAAGACAATGCCTGACATGGTGAATATGAAATAGAATGCCTGCTTTTACGCCATAAAAGCAGGTTTTTTATACAAAAATTGACTTGGTAAAAACAAACCATCGAACTTTAGTTCGTATTTTTAGTGATTTTGCCCGTCATTGTGTTACTATATCAATAGGAAGATTTCGTAAAGAAACGGAGGCTTTTTTGTGAAAGATCGTTTTGAGTTAGTCTCGAAATATCAGCCCCAGGGAGATCAGCCGCAAGCGATTGAAAAGCTTGTCAAAGGCATACAGGAAGGCAGAAAACACCAGACTCTCCTGGGTGCGACAGGGACGGGCAAAACCTTTACCGTGTCCAATCTGATTAAAGAAGTGAATAAACCGACACTGGTCATTGCCCATAACAAAACCCTAGCCGGACAGCTGTACAGCGAGTTTAAGGAGTTTTTCCCGAACAACGCTGTCGAATATTTTGTCAGCTATTACGATTACTATCAGCCGGAGGCGTACGTGCCTCAAACGGATACTTTTATAGAGAAAGACGCAAGCATTAATGATGAAATTGATAAACTGAGACACTCCGCGACATCCTCTCTGTTTGAACGGAGAGATGTCATTATTATTGCGAGTGTGTCATGCATATACGGTCTCGGTTCACCTGAAGAATACCGGGAAATGGTCGTGTCGCTCAGACCGGAAATGGAAATTGAGCGGAACGAGCTGCTGAGAAAGCTTGTGGATATCCAGTATGCCCGCAATGATATCGACTTTCAGCGCGGGACGTTCCGCGTGCGCGGAGACGTTGTGGAAATCTTTCCGGCTTCCCGTGACGAACATTGTATCAGAGTGGAATTTTTCGGAGACGAAATTGAGCGGATCAGAGAGGTCGACGCTTTGACCGGAGAAATTCTCGGCGACCGTGACCATGTCGCGATTTTCCCGGCTTCCCACTTCGTCACCCGGGCGGAAAAGATGGAAAAAGCGATTCTGAATATTGAACAGGAGCTTGAGGAGCGCTTGAAAGTGATGCACGAAAACGGCAAGCTCCTTGAAGCGCAGCGGCTTGAGCAGCGGACGAGATATGATCTTGAAATGATGCGGGAAATGGGTTTTTGCTCAGGGATCGAGAACTATTCAAGACATTTGACACTCCGTCCGCCGGGCTCTACGCCATATACGCTGCTTGATTATTTTCCGGACGATTTTATGATTGTCGTTGATGAATCACATGTGACGATTCCGCAGGTGCGCGGCATGTTCAACGGTGACCAGGCGAGAAAACAGGTGCTTGTCGATCACGGGTTCCGCCTGCCGTCAGCGCTTGACAACCGTCCGCTCCGATTCGAGGAATTTGAGAAACACATGCACAATATCGTGTACGTGTCGGCGACTCCGGGACCGTATGAAATTGAGCATACGCCGGAAATGATCGAGCAGATCATCAGACCGACGGGACTCCTCGATCCCCTCATTGACGTCCGTCCGATCGAAGGACAGATTGATGATCTGATCGGCGAGATTCAGGCGAGGATAGAACGGAATGAACGCGTTCTTGTGACGACTTTAACGAAAAAAATGTCAGAGGATCTGACCGATTATCTCAAGGAAATCGGCATTAAGGTCAATTATCTGCATTCCGAGATTAAGACGCTTGAACGGATTGAAATCATCCGTGACCTCCGCCTCGGAAAACATGATGTGTTAATCGGCATCAACCTGCTGAGGGAAGGGCTTGATATTCCGGAAGTGTCACTTGTCGCCATTCTCGATGCGGATAAAGAAGGCTTCCTCCGTTCTGAACGTTCGCTGATTCAGACGATCGGACGGGCGGCACGAAACGCGGAAGGCCGCGTCATCATGTATGCCGATAAAATCACGAATTCGATGGAAATCGCGATTAATGAAACGAAGCGCCGCCGGGAACAGCAGGAGCGCTTTAACGAAATTCACGGCATTACGCCGCAAACGATCAATAAGGAAATCCGCGATGTGATCCGCGCGACGCAGGCCGCTGAGGATAAAGAAGAATATAAAACAAAAGCCGCGCCTAAACTGGCGAAGATGACGAAGAAAGAACGCCAGAAAGTCGTTGAGCAAATGGAGCACGAAATGAAAGAAGCGGCCAGAGCGCTTGATTTCGAGCGGGCGGCAGAGCTTCGTGATTTACTGTTAGAGCTTAAAGCGGAAGGATGATGAACACATGGCAATTGACCGGATCGAGGTGAAAGGCGCAAGGGCGCACAATTTAAAAAACATTGATGTAACGATTCCGCGGGATCAGCTCGTCGTCGTGACGGGGCTGTCCGGATCGGGAAAATCATCCCTTGCCTTTGACACCATTTACGCGGAAGGACAGAGGCGGTATGTTGAATCGCTTTCTGCCTATGCGCGCCAATTTTTAGGGCAGATGGATAAGCCGGACGTCGATGCGATCGAAGGGCTTTCTCCTGCGATCAGCATTGATCAGAAAACGACGAGCCGCAATCCGCGGTCAACAGTCGGAACGGTAACGGAGATTTATGATTATCTCCGGCTGCTGTACGCGAGAGTCGGGAAGCCGCACTGCCCGGAGCACGGCATTGAAATTACGTCGCAAACGATTGAACAGATGGTTGACCGGATTCTTGAATATCCGGAGCGGACGAAGCTTCAAGTGCTTGCGCCGATCATCTCAGGCAGAAAAGGCGCCCATGTCAAAGTGCTTGACCAAATCAGAAAGCAAGGTTACGTAAGGGTGCGGATTGACGGAGAAATGGCCGAGCTTTCCGACGATATTGAACTTGAAAAAAACAAAAAGCATTCCATTGAAGTCGTCATTGACCGGATTGTCGTCAAGGAAGGGGTTGCCGCCCGGCTTTCCGACTCACTGGAAACCGCGCTCCGCTTAGGGGAAGGCCGTGTCATGATAGATGTCATCGGTCAGGAGGAGCTGATGTTCAGCGAGCATCACGCCTGTCCGCTGTGCGGTTTTTCTATCGGAGAGCTTGAACCCCGGCTGTTTTCGTTTAACAGCCCGTTCGGCGCCTGTCCGACTTGTGACGGTCTCGGCTTGAAGCTGGAAGTGGACCCTGAGCTCGTCATTCCCAATCCTGAGCTGTCATTAAAGGAACACGCCATCGCGCCGTGGACGCCGATCAGTTCACAATATTATCCGCAGCTGCTTCAGGCGGTCTGCCGCCATTACGGCATTGATATGGAGACTCCGGTCAAAGACCTGCCGAAGCATCAGCTTGATAAAGTGCTGTACGGCAGCGGAGATGAACGGATCTACTTTAAATACGAGAATGATTTCGGACAAGTGCGCGAAAATGAAATTGAATTTGAAGGCGTACTGCGCAATATTGAGAGACGGTATAAAGAGACAAGCTCCGATTATATCCGTGAACAGATGGAGCAGTACATGTCACAGAAGCCGTGCCCGACGTGCAAAGGCTACCGGCTGAAGAAAGAAGCGCTGGCCGTTTTGGTCAACGGGCGCCACATCGGCACCATTACCGAGCTTTCCGTCGGCGATGCGCTGGAATTTTTCAAAAAACTGACACTGTCTGAGAAAGATATGCAGATTGCCGATTTAATTTTAAGAGAGATTGTGGAGCGGCTCAGCTTCTTAGATAAAGTCGGTCTTGATTACCTGACGCTGAGCCGGGCGGCGGGAACGCTGTCAGGCGGAGAAGCCCAGCGCATCAGGCTTGCAACGCAGATCGGCTCCCGTTTGTCAGGCGTCCTGTACATTCTTGATGAGCCGTCCATCGGCCTTCACCAGCGTGACAATGACCGTCTGATCAGCGCGCTGAAAAACATGAGGGATCTCGGCAACACACTGATTGTCGTGGAGCATGATGAGGATACGATGATGGCTGCCGATTATTTGATAGATATCGGTCCGGGCGCCGGCATTCACGGCGGCCGCGTCATATCGGCGGGGACGCCTGAAGAAGTGATGAATGATGCGGACTCCCTGACCGGACGTTATTTGTCAGGGGCTCAATTCATCCCGATGCCTCCGGAGAGAAGAAAGCCTGACGGCCGGTTCATTGAAATCAAAGGCGCGTCAGAAAACAACCTGAAAAAAGCGAACGCCAAATTCCCGCTCGGCACTTTTACGGCGGTGACAGGTGTGTCCGGTTCCGGAAAAAGCACGCTTGTGAATGAAATTCTGCATAAGGCGCTTGCGCAAAAGCTTCATAAAGCCAAAGCGAAACCGGGAAGCCATAAAGAGATCAAAGGCCTCGACCACCTTGATAAGGTGATCGACATCGACCAGGCGCCGATCGGCCGGACACCGAGATCAAATCCGGCAACTTACACGGGTGTGTTTGATGATATCCGCGATGTATTCGCGCAGACAAATGAAGCAAAGGTGCGCGGCTATAAAAAAGGCCGGTTCAGTTTTAATGTAAAAGGCGGGCGCTGTGAGGCCTGCCGCGGCGACGGCATCATTAAAATTGAGATGCATTTCCTTCCTGACGTGTACGTCCCGTGTGAAGTGTGCCACGGCAAACGTTACAACCGGGAGACGCTTGAGGTCACATACAAAGGAAAAAGCATTTCTGACGTTCTGGATATGACGGTGGAAGATGCTCTGTCTTTCTTTGAAAATATCCCGAAAATCAAACGCAAGCTTCAAACGCTTGCCGATGTCGGACTCGGGTATGTGACGCTCGGCCAGCCGGCGACGACGCTGTCAGGCGGAGAAGCGCAGCGCGTCAAGCTCGCTTCCGAACTGCATAAGCGTTCCACCGGCCGGACGCTGTATATTTTGGACGAACCGACGACAGGCCTCCACGTTGATGATATCGCAAGGCTTTTGGTTGTGCTTCAAAGACTCGTTGATAACGGAGATACCGTTTTGGTCATTGAACATAATCTCGATATCATTAAAACGGCGGACTACATCGTCGATCTGGGACCTGAAGGCGGAGCGGGCGGCGGCACGATCGTAGCCTCCGGGACGCCTGAAGAAGTTGTCGAAGTGAAAGAATCATATACGGGCCGCTATCTGAAACCGGTAATGGAACGTGATAGAAAACGGATGAAAACATTGCTGGCCGAAAAAGAAACGGCAGCCACGTAATAGATCAATAACAACAGCCCAAAACTCATCGGTTTTGGGCTGTTGTTGTTACAGGCTTTTTTTCTGTTGGGGAAGCTGTCTGCTTAAATGCATTAAGTCCTGCAGAATATGGGTGCTGCTGCTGTCCAGCAGCACTTTTATATATTGGATATCATGGGAAATGGGAAGAGGGGCTGCTTTGATCTGTTCCAATTCAGCCAGCATTTCGCTGTTCATTCTTTTCTGTTCGCGAATTAAATTTCGAAGACTCTCTTCCGTTACTTGGGCGTTTGCGGGATCTTTCTCCATTTGTATGTCCTCCTTGCATACGGTCAGGCTTTGTTACATATTGTAATCGGTTCGGGGAAAAGATTCTATAGTGAAATCTCTGAAATCAAAAATTACGTATAACGAAGCATGTCCTTAGCATGAAAATGAAACCCGCCCATTCGTCATACGTATGTATAAGGAAGGGTTTTTACATCACGGCACAGGGAGTGTTTTTATTGAACCGAAATCAAGCGATTATTGCATCAATCTGTTATTTCAGCGTGTTTCTCGCGCCGCTCATTCTTCCGATTGTGGCTTACTTTGTCGTCGATGAAAAAGAGACGAAGCGGCATGCCATGCGCGCTCTGATTTCCCATATCATTCCGTTTGCGGGATTGCTGATTGTGACCGCGGGTGTTGTCGGCGGATTGATTACGGCTCAGGGGGAGAGTATGGTGCCCGTTTTTGTTATGATAACAGGAGCAGCTGTTTATTTTCTGATCCTCATCGGAATGGTCATTTGGAATATCGTGCAGGGAATTAAGGTGTTACGCCAGGTGTAAGAAAAGTCGGGGGAGGAGTTTTGTATGAAACAGGAGAAAGAACGGATTTTAAAGCTTGTGGAAGACGGCATGCTGACGGCGGAGGAAGCACTGACGCTCATTGAAAAACTGGATCATGAATATAAAGAAAAAGAAGAGCAGATCACCGCATTATCTGCGGAGGTCCAGGAACCTGCGGGAGATTTCGAAAGCGGGGCAAAAGGAAGCCAAAAGCCGTCGCTCGGGGCGAAGCTTTTCGACTGGATTGATTCTGCCGTCAAAAAAGTGAAGGAAGCGGATCTTGATCTGAATTTCGGCCACGCACACGAAGTGCAGCATATTTTTCAATTTAAAGACAGTGAATTCTCGGCCATTGATATGCAGATCGCAAACGGCAGCGTCAATATCGTGCCGTGGGCGGATGAAGATATCAGAGCGGAGTGCCAGGCGAAAGTGTACCGGGCGGACAGTCAGGAGGCGGCGCGCACCGCATTTCTTCAGCACATTGAGTGTGAAGTGAAGGGCAATAAGTTTTTTGTCCGCACGGAAAAGAAAACGATGAAAACCAATGTCACGCTTTATGTTCCCCAGAAAGAGTACGATAAGATAAGAGTGAAGCTGTTTAACGGACCGATCAGAGGGGAACATTTACATGTAAAAGAATTCTCGGCGAAAACGACAAACGGCGTTCTGTCATTCTCTCATTTGACGGCTGATAAAGCGTCGGCGGAAACGGCTAACGGACAAATCAAGCTGGCCGGACATCAATGCGGCGCGATTGAAGCGGAAACGATCAACGGCTTAATTGATTTGCGCGGATCGAGTGAATCCATTGACGTTCAAAGCTTTAACGGCAATATCATGCTTACCGTGACAGCGCCGCACTGCCGCTCCATCTACACGAAAACGACGACCGGAAACGTGGATATCGCTCTGCCTGATGATTCGGCGGTGAAAGCGGAGCTGAAAAGCAATCTCGGCTCTCTCAGCCATGAGCTGATTGATGCGGAAATTTTAAAGGAAAAGAATGATACCATTCAAAAAGAACTGATGCTGGCATCAAATCAAGGCCATGATCAGCATCTCTCGATTTTCTCAGAATCGTTAACAGGAGCCATCAAGCTCAAGCATACTCAGAGGTGATTGGATGAAAAGACTTTACCGTTCAGAAAAAAAACGTAAAATCGCCGGCGTCGTCGGCGGTTTGGCGGAGTACGTCAATATGGATGCGTCGCTTTTACGCATTATCACCGTTGTATTAGCGCTTGTCACGAGCGGAATCGTGCCGATTGTATATATTATCTGGTGTTTTGTTGTACCTTTAGAAGGAGATTTGAAATAAATGATCAAATGGGCAGTCAGCATTTTAGTAAATGCTTTATTATTAATCGTTATCGCGGGATATTTTGATTCCGTCCATATCAGCAGTATCGGAGCGGCTGTCATCGCCAGTGTGATTCTTTCTGTGTTAAATGTACTGATCAAGCCGATCATCGTCATATTGACATTGCCCGTCACGGTTGTGACCCTCGGCCTCTTTCTGTTTGTCATCAACGCCATTACGTTAATGATGACCGCAGCCTTGATGGGAGACAGCTTTCAGATTGATGGGTTCGGCACCGCCATTTGGGCATCCGTCTTGCTGTCCGTTTTCCACTTGCTGATCCAAAAAGGCATATTGGAGCCGCTTAGAAAAAGGTAAAAAACGAGCTGTCCCGAGAGGGCAGCTTTTTTATGTGTGATTTACATAAGCGGCAGTCTCCTGACGCAACATAATGCATAGGGAGGTAATGAGATGAAACTTGTGATGACGCTCTTTTTTCTGATTGGTTTGCTTTGTGTGAGTCCTTCTGCGGATGCGGCGCGCAAAGAATCGGCAATCCCCGTGAATCAGCAGGAATTCGGACAGCCGCCTCATTACATACCGCTTCTGGAGAATCCTCCCCAAATCGAAGTAAAGGCGGAAATGAAAAGAAACCTGTTCATACAGGCTCATGTACGGAATGCTGACTATCAAGCGTTTTCGGCGTTTCTTTTTTATAAACAAAGCAATGAGCTGGGGTTTAAAATGGTGCCGATGGAGCCCGCGCCAGGCGCAATCCGGCTGTTTACGGCCCAGGTTTCAAAGCGGGATATCTGGAATGGAGAATTGGAATATTACCTCGTTTTCACCAACGGCAGACAGCGGGCGGAATCGGAGAAAAAGCGGCTGAAGCTGGACGGCTATCAAGCCGATTTGAATCATATTCCCGAGCTGATGATTACGGAGCTTGCGGTTGATACGAAAAATGAAGACGGCGCTGATGCCTATGAATTTATCGAGGTGTATAACACGACGGACAGACCCATTCATTTTAAAGACTATCACATCCGCTACCGCTATCCGAAGGAAGGGCCGGAATCAGATATGATATGGAGGCCGAAAGAAGATACCGTCATTCCGTCAGGCGGGACTTACGTGTTTTGGCTGAGACGCGCCGCATCAGAACTGACGATAGATGATTTCAACCGCTATTACGGGACACGCCTGAAGGAGGGAAAACATCTCGCCGTCATCGAAGGGACGGACGGAATGTCCAACGGCCGCCCGCGTACGGTGGTGCTGTCGGCAAATACCGGAAAGGGTATCGCCTCAGCGCATTACCGTAAACACGCTTTCCGCCGGCTGACTTCTTTGCTGTACAAATATCCGCTGAACGGAACGGGAGAATTGCTGAGGATCTCCACGAGCGAGCATAAGCCGTCACCGGGCTCTGTTTTTCAGGCGCAGATCCCGCAGCAGAAAAGGGTGATAAAACCCGACAAGGAAAAACCGGTCATCGAAGACCTTACAGACAGAAAGCCCGTCCGGCCCGCTGAAAGCATTGAATTAAAGGCTGACATAAAAGACAAAAACCTTGTCAAAACAGCCGCGTTTTATTACCGGACCAATGAGAAAAAACCATTCAAACGAATTCTGGCCGAAAAAGACCGCAATGACAGCTTATACCATCACATTCTTTATTCCCCGGAGCTGCTCGGCCAGGATCAGCTTGAGTATTATATCGCAGCCAGTGATGGAGAAAATGAAGCAAAAACGCCCGTCAAGATGATTGACATTGAACAGACGAGCAAATCACACGGACTCAGAATGAATGTTGAACCCGAAGATACGATATCCGGCACCTATCTGCTCAAAGCGACTTCCGACGTCAGCGCCGATAAGATCAAGCTGTGGATTGACGGCAAGCGGCAGGAGACCCGGCCGGCCCTGGAAAAAGAAGTCTATTTCGCCTTCGATGCCCGGAAAACGAATCTTTATTTTCAAAACACCGTCATGATGGAAAACGAGGTGCTGCACATTTTTGACGATCCGTCTCACCGCTACAGAACGCACTCGGTTCTCCTTCCGGAACGTCTGCTGCAAAAAGGGGGCAAAACACAGAAAGTATCCATCCGTTCGGGCTCAAAGGTTTCTCCTTATGACACGGGAGAGAATCGGGATGATTTTGTCGTGAAACATGCCCGTCTGGTGCTTTCGGACGGAACGGTGATCAAAGACGGGAAGACGGATCCGGCTGAGCAGCTGTTTATCGGTGACGGCAGGCGGGCGAATCAGCAGAAGACCTTCTCATTCAGCCTGCCGGATCATTTGTTTACGTCACGGCTGCTGCCGTGGAACACGGCGAAGCTTTCTGAAGGCTATCACCATATTTTTGTTAGCGACGGTGAGGAGCAGCTGAGCCAATCTGTGCGGGTGGACAATACGGGGCCGAAGATTGTCCCGGGTATCAAAGAAGGCGCGGCGCTGAAAGGTAATGTTGAGCTGAATGCGGACATCCGTGACAAATGGAGCAAAGTGGAAGAGGTCAAAGCATTTTTGGACGGAGAAAGCATTACGCTCCCGCATCACACGTCATCAGCCGATCTCAAGCCCGGAAAACATACCCTTACCATCATTGCGGCAGACCTTGCCGGAAATGAAACAACGTCCGTCCGCACCTTCCATATCAAACGGGAGGAGCCGAACCAGCCGGAGCTTGCGGATCAAAAAATCGGCGCCCACAAAGCAAAGCTGTCCGTCCGGGTAAAAGACCCGACGAAGGATGACATGAATGTATCATTTTATCGCGGCTTCCGTTATACCGCGCGGAATCCGGGCAGCGTGAAAGTGTATAAACACGCCTCATTAACGGAACCGCCGAGGGGCATAAAAGAAAATGAAATGCCGTTTACCCTGCCGGAAATGAACCGCATCTCGGCAAATGACGGAAAAACCGTTTCGGCGGAAAGTGTGGAGCGTTTTCCTTATCACCGATTCGAAGTCTCCGTTGACCCGTCTATCGACGAAACGGATCTGGCCGAGGCGGTCTGGAAAGGAAGCTCTCTGCCCGGCCGAAAGGTAACCATGTATATTTGGAATTACCGGACAAGCCGCTGGCAGGAGGCGGACAGCGTCCTTGCCAAAGATAAAAAGCCGTTTACATTAAAAGCCGCCGTTTCCGCAGCGGATGTGGTGAAGAACTCAAAAATGAATGTCATCGTGCAGGATCAAATACCGGCGAAAGGCAATTACACGTTTGTCTGGATGTCGGATACACAGTATTACGCACAAGGGCACCCGCACATTTTTGACAAAATGACGGAGTGGATCAAAGAAAATAAGGAAAAGCACAATATTAAATATGTCTTTCATACCGGTGATATCGTCGATGATTCAATGGTGATGAAACAGTGGAAAAACGCCGATCACTCCATGCGGACGCTTGACAAGGCGGGGATTCCGTACGGAGTGCTTGCCGGCAATCACGACGTCGGCCATAAAGACGGCACATACCGAACCTTCGGGGATTTCTTCGGGAGCCGCCGGTTTGAACAGAACATGCATTACGGCGGATCATACAAAAATAACCGCGGGCATTATGACCTGCTGTCGGCAAGCGGGAACGATTTTATTATGATTTATATGGGCTGGGGCATTGCGGAACAAGAGATTGACTGGATCAATCAAGTGCTGAAGAGGTATCCGGACCGAACCGCCATCTTATGCTTTCATGAGTACTTGCTTGTGAGCGGAAATCGAAGCCCGATCGGGGAAACGATCTATCGAAAAGTCGTCAAGCCGAATCGCAATGTGGCGATGGTATTAAGCGGCCATTACCATAACGCCATGAAAAAAACCGATGCGCTTGACGATGACGGGGACGGAAAACCGGACCGCCTCGTCCACCAAATTCTGACCGACTACCAGGACGGTCCGGAAGGGGGGCAGGGCTTTATGCGCATGATGCAATTCGATCAGGCCGCCAATCAGGTTCACATGTTCTCCTACTCGCCGTACACGGATGACATCAATTACTATGACACCGATCTGTTCGCTGATAAAGACGAATTCTCGGCAGAAATGGATTTACAGCCGAAGAGGAAAAGGGTGGCGACCGATTATTTTGAATGCAACGTCTATACGAACGAACTGCTCAGTCATAAAAAACACGTAAAAAGCGGAAAAACCGCAAATTGGGTCTGGGACGGCCTGCATCCTGATTCCGTTTATTACTGGTACACCGTCGTTAAGGACCCGTACAACGGCAAAACAATATCACCGCTGTGGATGTTCAAAACGGGAAATACGCCGTATCGCCCGGCTCCGGATCAGTTTGATTTCAGGCATGCCTCAAACCCATAACGAAAAAAATACAGCCTGCTGATCGCTCAGAAGAAAATCTGACGGTCAGCAGGATTTTTTCTGTGCGTAAATGGCGGCGCCCTGCTGTGATAAGTGCTTTTGACTTTTTTATGTCCCTTTTCTATACTAAAATCGATTGGTTTTCGTAATATGCAGGAGGAAACATAATGAACAGTAAAACCGGGACAAAAGAAAGAATTATTCAAACCTCTGCATATCTTTTTCAGATTCAGGGATATCATGCGACTGGTTTGAATCAAATTATAAAAGAGAGCGGAGCACCCAGAGGGTCTGTGTATCATCACTTTCCAAACGGAAAAGCAGAACTCGCCATTGCGGCGATCAAATATACGGGAAGATGCGTTGAAAAGCAAATACAGAATAGTATGTCTCAATTCGCGGACCCTATAGAAGCGATTCAGCACTTTATTCATGTAACGGCTGAACAGTTTAATGATCCGCAGAATATTGAGGGCGTGCCGGTTGGATTGCTGGCGGGTGAGACCGCTCTGATCAATGAAACGTTAAGATGCACATGTGTTGAGGTGTTCAAGAAGTGGACGGATGTGTTTGCGGCAAAATTTCTTGAGCATGGGTTTGAACGAGAGGAAGCGGAGAAGCTCGGGATGACAATCAACTCGATGATTGAAGGCGCAATCATGTTTTCGCTGGCTCATAAAAACAAAGAACCGCTGCTGCTGGTTTCAAAGCAGGTTCCGTATATTGTCCAAAACAGAGGGTAGCATTTTATTACTCTTTTCTTTATAAAAAATAGATACCAGAACCACAGCCTCTTCGTTTTGACAGAGTCATAGAGAACATTCACCGGCTTGATTTGAAAATGGCAGATCAAAAAAACATCTCCAACCCGTAACGGTTGGAGATGTTTCATTTCACCCTGTCCATATAATGCACGAATGTGTAGCGGTCGCCTCTGTAGGCGGATTTGACGTGCTCAAAGGCAGTGCCGTCCTGCAGATAAGTGGTCCGCTTGATATAGAGGACGGGGGCGCCGGGCTGGATACCGAGCAGCTCAGCTTCTTCCTCGGAAGCGGCTCCCGGTTCAAGCTCTTGTTTAGCCCGTGAGATCGGCATCTGATTGTACGCTTCAATATGCTCATACATGGATGATTGAAAATGAGAGGCATCCAGTTTCCCCGCCTTGTCAAACGGAATGTACGAGGCTTCAATCGCCATCGGGATATCATTCGCCAGCCGGACGCGGATGATTTTATGAAGCGTTGCCGGATAGCCGCATCCCAGGATAGAAGATAATTCTTCCGTCGCCTGAATCAGCTGGTATTCGGCAAGTCTGCTCCCCGGCTTCATGCCCCGGCTTCTCATATCTTCCGTAAAGCTTGTCAGCCCTTGAAGCGGCTGTTCCATCTTCAGTTTGCTGACGAACGTTCCCCGGCCTTTCTGCCTGTATAAAAACCCTTCATTCACCAGATTGGAAAGCGCCTGGCGCACCGTCATTCGGCTGATGCCGAATTGTTCGGCGTATTCCCGCTCCGACGGAAGCAGCGCATCCGCTTTCAGCTCGCCGTTTTTGATTTGTGTTTTTAATTGTTCCATAATCTGAAAGTAAATCGGAATCGGAGATTGTTTATCAATCTGCATAGGTCAAATCCTTTCAATCGCCGCCCGCAGCCTTTTCATCAATCAAGACCGTCACATCCGGATGCGCGTGCAGGGCGGAGGCGGGGAATGCTTCGCTGATGCGCCCGTCCAGAAGCTGCTTCACCGCTTGGGCCTTGCTTTTTCCGGATGCCATGATCAAAATCCGTTTGCCGGACAAAATCGTCCCGATCCCCATTGTCAGGGCTTTTACAGGGACCTGATCAATTGACGGAAAGTACCGCGCATTCGCCTGTCTTGTCTCTTCATTCAGCTCAACAACATGGGTTCGGGATTCAAATGGCGTCCCGGGTTCATTAAAGCCGATATGGCCGTTGTGTCCGATGCCTAAAAGCTGTATATCCGCTCCGCCGAGTGTTTGAATCAATCGGTCATAGCGTCCGCATTCGGCATCAAGATCGTCTGCCCGTCCGTCAGGGAGAAAGTGGCGGTCCTTTCGGCTGTCGATATGTGCAAAAAAATGTGTATTCATATAATAATGATAGCTGTTTTTGTCCTCGGGAGAAAGCCCGGCGTATTCATCAAGGTTGATCGTCGTGACATTTCGGAATGACAAGCCCTCTGAGCGGTGCATCCGCACAAGTTCTTTGTATACGCCTTCAGGAGTGCCTCCCGTCGCAAGGCCGAGAACGGCATCCGGCTTTTGTTTCACTGTTTCAGCAATAATCGCTGCGGCTTTTTCACTTAATTCTTCATAATGTCTGCATGTGATAACGTTCATGTCCAATCAGCCTCCCTTGAGATATATGCGGTGTTTCCGCGGCAAATCGTTGCCAGCACGCCGCACTGTCCGTCCGTCAGAACAACGTCGGCGTCTTTTCCTTCCGCGATGCTTCCTTTACGGTCGAATATGCCGAGGCGGCGGGCCGCATTTGCCGATGTCATATTTGCTATATCCGGCCATGAGCAGTTTGTAAACCTGCGCATGAGCGCCGCGCCTTCATTCATTTTTAAAATGGAACCGGCCAGCGTCCCGTCAGAGAGAAGCGCCGTGTCCCCGCGAACGGTGACTTTTTGTCCGCCGAATTCGTATTCTCCGTCCTTAAGCCCTTTTGCCCGCATGGAGTCTGTAATCATGATCAGGTTTTGGCTTCCTTTCGCCAAATAGGCAAGCTTAACGGCCAAAGGATGGGAATGAATGCCGTCGGTGATCAGCTCCGCCGTGATGCGGCCGCAGGCGAGAGCCGTACCGATGCCCCCCGGCTCACGGTGATGAAAGGAGCTCATGGCATTGAAGAGGTGCGTCATATGCACTGCCCCGGCATCCGCCGCTTTTTCTAAAAGCTCGGCTCCTGCGTCTGTGTGTCCCATTGACGGGATGATGTTTTGGTCTTTTAAATAACGGATCAGGCTGAAATCAGGATCTTCTTCCGGCGCAAGCGTCACGATTTTGATCATCCCTCCCGAGAGCCGCTCCCATTTCTGAAAGAGCCCGGCATCAGCAGGAGTAATCCATTGTTTCGGCTGTGCTCCCGCCTTTTTCGGAGAGACAAACGGTCCTTCTAAATGAATGCCGATCAACTCAGCGCCTTTTTGGGCCTGCGGTGAGGAAGACGTCCATTCTTTGGCGTTGACGAGCGCTTTTTCAATGTTTTCGTGCTGTTGTGTGATCGTTGTCGCTAGAAAAGAGGTTGTTCCTTCTTCGGGCAGCCGGGCGGACATTGTATCAAGAGCTGCAACATCAGCGTCCATCGTATCCGCGCCGTATCCGCCGTGAATATGAATATCAATCATTCCGGGAAGCGCATATGAACCCTCGGGCGCCTTCCATTCCTTCTCATACGTTTCTTGCGGTCTTGTTTTCCCCGCGTAAGAAATGATGCCGTTCTTTATACCGAGAAATCCGTTTCGGATGATTTCTTCTTCTGTTACGATGTCCGCACCGCTGATTAACAAGCTTTCAGCCACTTTAAAACACGCCTTTCTGGTTAGTTGTTAGTTTTATTTTACTCCTTTTCAGACTAGTTATCTATACCAGTTATGCCGGAATTGTATAAATCTGTTTTGGTTCAGACGGTAAAGTGATAAAATATAACTGTTCAAAGCTCGGAACATCCCAGAACAGGAGGAACATATCTTGGCAAAGGTTCGGACCAAAGACGTAATGGAGCAGTTCCATTTAGAATTGATCAGCGGAGAAGAAGGGATTAACCGCCCGATTACGATGAGTGATTTATCACGGCCCGGTATTGAAATCGCCGGTTATTTTACATATTACCCGAGAGAACGGGTGCAGCTTTTAGGAAAAACGGAGCTGTCATTTTTCGATCAGCTTCCCGAGGAAGATAAGAAACAGCGGATGAAATCGCTGTGCACCGATGTGACGCCGGCTATCATACTTTCCAGAGATATGCCGATCCCGCCGGAGCTTGTAGAAGCTTCCGAGCAAAACGGTGTGCCTGTGCTCAGATCTCCTCTGAAAACAACCAGGCTGTCAAGCAGGCTGACGAATTTTCTTGAGAGCCGTCTCGCGCCGACAACGGCCATTCACGGCGTGCTTGTGGATATATACGGCGTCGGCGTGCTCATTACGGGAAAAAGCGGCGTCGGTAAAAGTGAAACGGCGCTGGAGCTTGTCAAACGAGGCCATCGTCTTGTCGCGGATGACTGCGTTGAAATCCGGCAGGAGGATCAGGATACCCTTGTCGGGAACGCGCCTGATCTGATTGAGCATCTGCTCGAAATCAGGGGGCTCGGCATTATAAATGTCATGACGCTGTTCGGAGCGGGCGCCGTCAGAAGCAATAAAAGAATTACAATCGTCATGGACCTTGAGCTTTGGGAGCAAGGGAAACAATACGACCGTCTCGGACTTGAAGAAGAAAAAATGAAAATCATTGATACGGAAATTACAAAACTGACCATTCCCGTTCGCCCGGGGCGGAATCTCGCCGTTATTATCGAAGTTGCGGCGATGAACTTCAGATTGAAGCGGATGGGCTTAAATGCTGCCGAGCAATTCACGAATAAGCTGGCGGATGTCATTGAGGACGGCGAACAAGACGAATAGGAGTTGGCAATGATATGAATGAAGCAGGAACACCAATCAATCCGATTGCCTTTCAGCTCGGGCCATTATCCGTGCACTGGTACGGCATCATTATCGGCGCGGGCGCGTTATTAGGGCTTTGGATGGCCATGAGGGAGAGTGAAAAGCGGGGGCTGAAAAAGGACATTTTTATTGATCTTGTTCTTTTCGCCATCCCGATCGCAATCATTTGCGCACGGGCATACTATGTGCTTTTCGAGTGGAGCTATTACTCGGAACACCCCGGGGAAATCATTAAAATTTGGAAAGGCGGCATTGCGATTCACGGCGGATTAATCGGCGCGATCGCAACGGGAGTCGTCTTTTCAAAAGTAAGAGGCATCTCATTCTGGAAGCTGGCGGATATTGCCGCGCCGAGTATTCTGCTCGGCCAGGCCATCGGGCGCTGGGGGAACTTTATCAACCAGGAGGCTCACGGTGAAGCGGTCAGCCGGTCATTTTTGGAAAGTCTGCATCTTCCGGATTTCATCATTAATCAGATGTACATAGACGGACAATATTATCACCCGACGTTTTTGTATGAATCGCTGTGGAGTTTTGCGGGCGTCGTGTTCCTGCTTCTGCTCCGCCGCGTGAACCTGCGCAGGGGCAATCTGTTTTTGACGTATGTGATCTGGTATTCGATCGGCAGATACTTTATTGAGGGAATGCGGACGGACAGCCTGATGCTTACGAACCAGCTTCGGATCGCGCAGGTCATTTCCATTGTGCTGATTGTACTTGCGATTATTTTAATGATTTTCAGACGCATGAAGGGGTATGCCGATAAGCGGTATGCCGACACGGACTGACGCCTGAAATCGGAAAGGACATAAGATGACTGATAAACGTGTAACCGCCATTTTATTTGATCTCGACGGCACGCTGATTGACACGAATGAACTGATTATCGCTTCTTACCTTCATACGCTTGATCATTATTGCCCGGGGCAGTTCAAAAGGGAAGATGTGCTTCCGTTTATCGGCCCGCCTCTGTATGAAACGTTTTCAGGCATTAATGCTGAAAAGTGCGATGAGATGATCAGCATGTACAGAGCATTCAACCATGAAAAGCACGATGAGCTCGTCACGGAGTACGAAACGGTTTATGAAACGCTGGATGAATTGAAAAAAGCGGGGTATCAGCTGGGTATTGTCACCACGAAGCTGAGGGATACAGTCAATATGGGATTGAAGCTGACAGGCATCGGGGCGTTTTTCGATACTGTCGTCACGCTTGATGATGTAAAGCATCCGAAGCCTGACCCCGAGCCTGTGCGGCTTGCGCTCAGCCGGCTTGGGTGCGATCCGTCGGAAGCCATAATGGTCGGTGACAATTATCACGATGTCATGGCGGGCAAAAACGCCGGCACGAAAACAGCCGGCGTCGCGTGGACAATTAAAGGCGCACAGACGCTTTCCGCCTATGAACCTGATTATATGCTCGAGAAAATGAGTGATTTATTGCACATCACCGGAGTGAAGTAATCCGTGAGAAAAACAGACCGCCATCCGGTTTCAGGTGCAAATTCATTGTGGCATGTTTATCAGACGGTTCCCTTTCTGAAGGTGATGAAAAATTTCATCATCATTCAGATCGCAAGGTATACGCCGTTTTTAAGCGTGAAAAACTGGCTGTACCGAACCTTTTTGAAAATGAATGTCGGAAAACAGACGTCATTCGCGCTGATGGTGATGCCGGATATCATGTTTCCCGAAAAAATCACTGTCGGAAAAAACAGCATTATCGGCTACAATACGACGATTTTGGCTCATGAATACTTAATACATGAGTACCGGACCGGTTTTGTCACAATCGGTGACGAGGTGATGATCGGGGCAAACACAACGATTCTGCCCGGCGTCACCATCGGGAGCGGAGCCGTTGTATCAGCCGGCACGCTGGTGCATAAAGATGTCCCGGCCGGGGCGTTTGTCGGAGGAAATCCGATGCAGGTGATCTATACGGACGAAGAAATGAAAAAACGAATGGAAAACCCCGCTGATTAACGTCAGCGGGGTTTTTTTATGACTTGATCACAATGGCCTGGCTGCCCATCTGCTTCCAGGCTTTTTCAAAGTCAGATCGGTCTGTTTTTCTGTTTTTATAGCCGTAAGGATCATTAACGTATACATAATCGTGATCATAACCGGTGACGGCTACGCTATGCATGCTGAACGTAATGTCGATTTTTCCGTTCGGCGTATTCCAAGTCTGCATATGATCAACCGGCTTAAAGGATGTGGTGGTAATCACCCAGACCGGCCGCCCTTTTTCAAGCTGGCGGTACACTAAAGAAATGTCTTTTCCCGTCAGATCGTATACTTTGTTTCCCGCATATTCTTTGGCAAGTTTATCAATCGGCTCATGATAAACGCCTAAACCCGGGCCGTTTTCCATATCTCCGGCAAATCCTTCATTCGGATCTCCCTTCAGCCCGCTGCTGTATGTGAGCGGAACTTTATTGATTTTATCCGCCAATGTATTTTTTGACACATGATATCCGGCATTGTTCAAAATCATGGCAAGGCTTGTCACCTCACAGCCATTGTACAGTCTGGGAGAATCCATCTGTCTGTACAGAACGACATTCAGCGGTGACGCGCTCCCTTTTAACGGTGTTTTCTCATCAGGCTCGTCGGACTGCTGATTAAAAAAATTCAAATGAATATCGTTTGTATAGATGTTATACCCGAGATAGACAAGGATGGCTGTCAGAATCAGCACACATAATGTTCCAAGCGTCTTCATTATTACTCTCCCTTGTTCTGATGAAGCTATTCTATGTATTATAGCACTTCTGCTCAATATGATTCGATCGTTCCGATATGTTTACAGGTTTGTTCATTCTTTAGCCATGTTTATGGAAAAGAATAGGCGGATATTGGGCGTTGCAATTCATTCTTTTATCTGCTAACATATTATCATATTAGCGAACTAAAGGATTCGGAATTTTCCTTCAGACAAAGCGGAGGTGTAAAAGGCAAATGTTTATGTTTGAGAAACCGCATGGCATGAGAGATACGCTGCCCGGTTTATACGAAGCAAAGAAGAAAGTCCGTTCCACACTGACGGATTTAATTGATAAATGGGGTTATCAGTTTATGGAGACGCCGACCCTTGAATTTTATGAAACAGTAGGCGTCCAGTCAGCCATTGAAGAACAGCAGCTGTTTAAGCTTCTCGATCAGGACGGAAAAACGCTTGTGCTTCGGCCTGACATGACCGGACCGATTGCCCGGGTGGCGGCGTCTAAGCTGCACAAAAATAATCATCCGCTCAGAGCGGGATACGCGGCAAGCGTCTTCCGCGCTCAAGAACGGGAAGGCGGACGTCCGGCCGAATTCGAACAGGTCGGCGCGGAGCTGATCGGCGACGGATCAACAAGCGCGGACGCCGAGGTGATTGCACTCGCGGCCGGCGCGTTGAAAAACGCGGGATTGCACCAATTTAAAATCGCGATCGGCCATGCCGGACTCGCAGATGAGCTGTTTGTCGAGGTGCTGGGCAATGCCGAGCGGGCGGATGTTCTGCGGCGCTTTCTCTTTGAAAAGAATTATGTGGGGTACAGAGAACATGTCAAATCGCTTCCGCTCTCTTCAATAGACAAAAGCCGGCTGCTCGCACTTCTGGAATTGCGAGGCGGGAAAGAGATCTGCGCCAAGGCGGAGGAGATCATCGGCATCTCCGGACAAAGCTTGATTCAGGAGCTGGAAGACCTGTGGGACATTCTTGAGGATTACGGTTGTGCCGAGCATATTCGCCTTGATCTGAATATGGTCAGCCATATGAGTTATTACACGGGAATTTTATTCGAAGTGTATGCGGCCAATGTCGGTTTTGTCATCGGAAGCGGCGGACGCTATAACAATCTTCTCGGCCATTTCGGCAGTCCCGCTCCCGCCACGGGTTTCGGGCTCCGTATCGACAGGCTGATTGAAGCGCTCGGCATCCAGGAAGAAACTAGTGAAGCGGACGCTGTGATTTTCAGCAAGGAGCAGCGGGCGCAGGCCATTTTATTCGCGGAGAAAGAAAGGGCGAGAGGCAGAAAAGTCGTCCTGCAGGATCTGGCGGGCATTGAAAATATCGATCATATGACAAAATCATTCGCAAACGTCACATACTTTATCGGTGCCAGAAAGGAAGAGCAGAATGGGTAAGGTACTCACAATGGCAATGCCAAAAGGACGGATATTCGAAGAAGCGGCCGGGTTGCTGAGGCAGGCCGGATACAGGCTCCCCGAGGAGTTTGAAGAATCGAGAAAGCTGATCATTGACGTTCCTGAAGAAAATCTCCGCTTTATTCTGGCAAAGCCGATGGATGTGACGACTTATGTCGAGCATGGCGTCGCTGATGCCGGTATTGCCGGAAAGGATGTCATGCTTGAGGAAGAGCGTGACGTGTATGAGGTGCTCGATCTGAAAATCAGCAAATGCCATCTCGCCGTTGCGGGGCTTCCCGGAGCGGATTGGAACGGAGTCGCCCCGAGGATCGCGACGAAATATCCGAATGTTGCGTCAAGTTATTTCAGAGAGCAGGGCGAGCAGGTGGAAATCATTAAGCTGAACGGTTCGATTGAATTGGCGCCTTTAATCGGGCTTGCTGACAGAATCGTAGATATCGTATCAACCGGGCGGACATTAAAGGAAAACGGTCTCGTTGAATCAGAACATATTTGTGACATCACATCGCGTTTTATCGTCAATCCGGTCAGCTACCGCATGAAGGATGATGTAATCGACGAAATGGCGGCCAGGCTGGCCAAGGTTGTGGAAGGAGAAACGGCACAATGAAAATAACCGCAGTAAATAGAAGCGAGCGGTTCTCACTGAAGCGTTCCATCGACAGCGGAACCGAAGAGCAGCGGAAAATCGTCAGGGGGATTATTGAAGACGTCAGACAAAACGGTGACAAAGCCGTTTTGGCCTATACAAAAACATTTGACGGCATCAGCCTGAACCAAATGGCCGTGAGCGCAGAGGAAATCACCGAGGCATACCGTCTGCTTGATGATCAGCTGCTGGAAGTGATCAGACAGGCGATTGCCAATATTAAAGAATATCACGAACGCCAGCTGCAATCCTCGTGGTTTTACCATCGCAAAGACGGCTCGATGCTCGGGCAGAAAATAACGGCGCTCGATTCCGCGGGCGTATATGTGCCGGGCGGGACAGCCGCTTATCCGTCTTCCGTTTTAATGAATGTCATCCCCGCTCTCGCTGCGGGAGTGGAACGGATCGTTCTCATCAGTCCTCCGGGAAAAGACGGCCGCCTTTCACCGGGCGTTCTGGCGGCGGCATCTGAGCTCGGCATAAAGGAAATTTACAAAGCGGGAGGCGCGCAGGCGATTGCCGCGCTCGCTTACGGAACTGAAACGATACAGCCTGTTGATAAGATTACGGGCCCCGGCAATATATTTGTAGCACTCGCAAAGCGTGAAGTCTTCGGTGTTGTGGATATTGACATGATTGCCGGACCCAGTGAAATCGTGGTTCTGGCGGACGATACGGCGGTGCCCGACGAAGTCGCCGCTGACCTGCTTTCACAGGCCGAACACGATACGCTCAGCTCAAGCGTGCTTGTCACCGACTCACGGAAGCTTGCCGAAGCGGTATCAGATGAGGTGAATAAACAGCTTCAGACGCTGCCGCGCAAAGAAATCGCCGAAGCGTCGATCAAGGATCACGGCCGCATTTATATCGCGGAATCGATGGAAGATGCGGTGAACACGGTGAATGCGCTGGCGCCCGAGCATTTAGAAATCATGACGCATTCGCCGGAGGCTTTGCTTGGAAGCATCCGACACGCGGGGGCGATTTTCTTAGGACGATACAGCGCTGAACCGGTCGGCGATTATTTTGCCGGACCGAATCACGTTTTGCCGACAAACGGAACGGCGCGGTTTTCAAGCCCGTTGAATGTAACAGATTTTCAAAAGAAATCGAGCATCATCTCATACAGCCGGAAGGCTTTTGAAACACACGCGGACAGCATTTCCGCCTTCGCGAGACTGGAAGGGCTTGAAGCGCACGCAAGATCGATTGAAGCGAGAAACGGAGGAATGACCGATGAGAAAAGCGGAACGCGCCAGAACAACAAATGAGACGGATATTAAGCTGGCGTTCGAAATAGACGGAGAAGGAAAAGCCGACATCAGCACGGATGTGCCGTTTATGACTCACATGCTTGATTTGTTCACAAAGCACGGGCAATTCGATTTAACTGTTGACGCAAAAGGCGATACGGAGATAGATGATCACCATACGACTGAAGATATCGGCATCTGTTTAGGGCAGGCTTTTTTGGAGGCGCTCGGTGATAAAAAAGGGATCAAACGGTACGGATCAGCGCTTGTGCCGATGGACGAAGCGCTCGCCCAAGTCGCCGTAGATCTGAGCAACCGGCCGCACCTTGAGATGCGCGCTGCATTTCCGCAAGCGAAAGTCGGAACGTTTGATACAGAGCTGATACATGAATTCCTATGGAAACTGGCGCTGGAAGCGAGAATGAATCTGCACGTCATCGTTCATTACGGCACGAATACCCATCATATGATAGAAGCCGTGTTTAAGGCGCTTGGCAGAGCGCTTGATGAAGCGTCATCCATTGATCCGCGCGTCAAGGGTGTGCCGTCTACGAAAGGAATGCTGTAAATGATCGGTGTAATTGATTACGGTATGGGAAATTTATTCAGCGTATCGAAGGCGCTGGAACGCGTCGGCGTCCCGTATGTCGTATCAGACCGGCCGGAAGAGCTTGAAAAAGCGGATGCTTTTATTCTTCCCGGTGTCGGATCATTCAGTGACGCCATGGACAATTTACGCAGCACAAAGCTTGATCAATTCATACACCGTATGGTTGACGAGGGTAAGCTGCTCCTCGGCATCTGCCTCGGCATGCAGCTCATTTTCGAGGAAAGCACCGAAAACGGCTCTGCAAAAGGACTTGGTTTATTAGCCGGAAAAGCTGTGAGACTCAAAGACAGAGATGCCGAAGGAAACAAGCTGAAGGTGCCGCATATGGGCTGGAACCGGCTGACGTTTCACAAAACGTCTCCTTTGCTTTCGGAAGCGGAAGAAGGCTTCGTTTACTTTGTCCATTCCTATTATATAGACGGGATGGAAGACGGCGATCTTCTGGCAAGCGCTGAGTACGGCGTTCGTGTTCCGGCCGTCGTCGGGAAACGCAATGTCTTCGGTGCACAGTTTCACCCGGAAAAAAGCGGTACGGCCGGAATGGCGATCTTAAGGCAATTTACAAAAATGGCAGCGGAACAGAAGGTGAAGAAATGAACGCTTTTACATTATATCCGGCAATCGATATGAGAAACGGCAAATGCGTCCGCCTTATCCAAGGCGATTACGGCAAGGAAACGATATACGGTGACTCTCCTTTAGACATGGCGGCGCAATTTGCACAAGAAGGCGCCGAGTGGATTCATCTCGTGGATCTTGACGGCGCGAAAGCAGGCAGGAAAGTAAACGACAGGCATGTTCTTGACATTGCGCGGCAGCTTGATATCAAAGTCGAGATCGGCGGCGGGATCCGTTCTGAAGCGGATGTGTACGGTTATTTATCACAAGGTGTTGATCGTGTCATTCTCGGCAGCTCAGCCGTATCCGATCCGGCATTTGTGAAGAGCATGCTGAAACAATACGGCGGCAAAATCGCGATCGGCCTTGATGCAAGAAACGGATATGTCTCGACGGAAGGCTGGCTGGAAACATCCTCGGTAAGGGCGGCCGATCTGGGCCGTGAATTGGCGGCCGAAGGAGCGGAAACCTTCATTTTCACGGATATTGCAACTGACGGCATGCTGTCAGGACCGAACATCGAAAGCACCGTTCAGCTCGCAAAAGCAACGGGAAAAACCGTCATCGCTTCAGGCGGAGTCAGCTCAGTCGCCGATCTCAAAGCACTGGCCCGCTTCAAAGACGCCGGCGTATCGGGAGCGATTATCGGAAAAGCGCTGTATACAAAACAATTTTCATTGGCTGAAGCGCTCAGCGGGGTGAAGGACGCATGATCACGAAACGAATCATTCCGTGTCTCGATGTGAAAGAAGGACGCGTCGTCAAGGGCATTCAATTTCTCGGGCTGAAAGATGCGGGCGATCCTGTCGAGCTGGCCGAAGCCTACGACAGGGAGGGCGCTGACGAACTTGTTTTTCTCGACATTTCCGCCTCTCACGAAGGCCGCAAGACGATGACAGACGTCGTAGAACAGGTTGCGGCAAAACTGGCGATTCCGTTTACGGTCGGCGGCGGAATCAATCAATTAAGCGATATGAAACGAATGCTTCGCGCCGGCGCTGATAAAGTATCCGTTAATACAGCGGCCATTCTCCGCCCCGAGCTGATTACGGAAGGAGCGGATTTTTTCGGCTCACAATGCATCGTCGCGGCGATTGACGCAAAGTATGACGAAGATTCGGATTGCTATAAAGTGTACACACACGGCGGCAGACAGAAAACCGAGTGGGAAGTCACGGCCTGGGCAAAAGAAGCCGTCAGCCGGGGAGCGGGTGAAATCCTGCTGACAAGCATGGACGCAGACGGTGAGAAAACAGGCTTTAATCATACGCTTACACAGCTTGTCACACGTGCCGTCCCGGTGCCCGTCATTGCGTCAGGGGGAGCCGGCAGCGCGCGCCATATGCTTGAAGCCTTCACGATCGGTGAAGCGGACGCCGCGCTTGCAGCTTCCATTTTCCATTACAAAGAGACATCTATAAAAGAAGTGAAAGATTATATGAAGAAACACGGGGTGAATGTGAGATGAAACGGGCAGATGAACTGCGGTTTGACGAGGCCGGACTGATTCCCGCCATCGTACAGGATGCGGCAAGCAAAGAAGTGCTGACACTGGCTTATATGAATCGTGAATCCTACGAAAAAACGATAGAAACGAAAGAAACCTGGTTTTACAGCCGTTCACGCGGGGAGCTGTGGCATAAAGGAGCGACGTCGGGGAATACCCAAAAGGTGAAAGCCATCCGTTATGACTGCGATCAAGATGCCCTCATCGTGCTTGCGGAGCCCTCAGGACCCGCATGCCATAAGGGAAGTTACAGCTGCTTTTCTCCGGAAAAAGCGGACGCGCAGGATCGTTTCGGCATCTTAAACGAACTGGAAAGCGTAATCGCCAAACGGCAGGCGGAGATGCCTGACGGAGCCTACACAACGTATCTGTTTCGGGAAGGCGTCGATAAAATCCTCAAAAAAGTCGGCGAGGAAGCCGCAGAGGTTATTATCGCCGCGAAAAACCGCGACCATGAAGAATTAAAATGGGAAGCGGCGGATTTGCTGTATCATTTGCTCGTTCTTCTGCGTGAGCAGTCGCTTCCTTTGGACGACGTGCTTGACGTCCTTGCGAAACGCCATTCAGCATCTGAGTAAAACAAACCTCACGGAGAGATCCGTGAGGTTTTTAATCTGTCAAACTTAAACATTCAATTAAATATTTCTTATTTCCGCAACCGGAGGCAGATGAATTTGATAATATTGACTAATAGAGTTTATTTTGGTTTTTATCAAAAATATACGTTTTGTTCATATTCCGTTCATGCACATCCGTTATAGTATAAACAGTGATATAGGAGGAAAACATATGCCGAATAAACAACCAAAACCTAAAGGGAAATTCAGCTCATTCTTTTCATTAGTCAAAAAAACAAAACCATCATACGGTATGCTGGCCTTCGCGCTGTCTCTCAGTATTGTGACAACGCTCGTCAGCCTGCTGATTCCGCTGTTGACAAAGCAGCTCGTTGACGGCTTTTCCATGTCGTCGCTGTCAGGCATGCAAATCGGAATCATCGCAGCCGTGTTTATCGTACAGGCCGCATTAAGCGCCTACGCCACCTACGCCCTGAACTACAGCGGCCAGAAAATCATCTCGGGACTGCGTGATTTGTTGTGGCAGAAATTAATTAAACTGCCCGTCTCTTATTTTGACAAAAACGCCACAGGAGAAACGATCAGCCGTGTCACCAATGACACAATGGTGGTAAAAGAGCTGATCACAAACAATATCAGCGGATTTATTACCGGAATCATTTCCGTTATCGGGTCACTGACGATCTTATTTTTCATGAACTGGAAGCTCACATTGCTCGTGCTGATCGTCGTGCCGCTGGCTGCGGTGATTTTAGTGCCGATCGGCCGGAAAATGTTTAAAATTTCTCGGGAAACACAGGATGAAACGGCGAAATTCACCGGATTATTAAACCACATCCTCCCGGAAATCAGGCTTGTAAAAGCGTCAAACGCTGAAGAAGCGGAATACGGACGCGGAAAAGCAGGCATCATGGCGCTCTTTAAACTCGGGCTGCGTGAAGCGAAGGTGCAGTCGCTCGTAGGCCCGCTTATTACACTTGTATTAATGGCGGCGCTGGTCGCTGTCATCGGGTACGGCGGGATGCAGGTGTCATCCGGTGAATTGACAGCCGGCGCACTCGTTGCCTTTATCCTGTATTTGTTTCAGATCATTATGCCGATGGGCCAGATCACTTCATTTTTCACACAGCTTCAAAAATCCATCGGCGCAACGGAACGGATGATTCATATTCTTGCAGAAAAAGAAGAAGATATCCAAACCGGAAAAGCCATTGAAAACGCGGATCAGCCGATTAAGCTTGAACAAGTCTCATTCGGCTACAAAACAGATCAAACCATCTTAAAAGACATTACGGCAACGATTGAGGCCGGCAAAGTCACCGCGATTGTCGGACCGAGCGGCGGCGGGAAAACAACGTTATTTAAGCTGCTTGAACGATTCTACAATCCGACGGCCGGCAGCATCCTGCTCGGAAACGAACCGATTGATGCGTATTCCCTGGAGTCATGGAGGGAGCATATCGGCTACGTGTCGCAAGAAAGCCCGTTAATGTCAGGCACCATCCGCGACAATATCTGCTACGGATTAAAACGCGAAGTGACCGATGAGGAACTGAGGCAAGCGGCCGACATGGCCTACGCTCTGCAATTTATTGAAGACTTACCGAAGAAATTTGAAACCGAGGTCGGTGAGCGGGGAATTATGCTGTCAGGCGGACAGCGCCAGCGCATCGCCATTGCCAGAGCGCTCCTTCGCAACCCGAGCATTCTGATGCTTGATGAAGCGACATCAAGTCTGGACAGCCAATCTGAAAAATGGGTGCAGCAGGCGCTCGAAGTCTTAATGAAAGGGCGCACCACGATTGTGATTGCCCACCGTTTATCCACGGTTGTGGATGCAGATCAGCTTCTCTTTGTCGAACAGGGTGAAATCACCGGACGGGGCACACACCATGAATTAATGGCATCCCATTCGCTGTACCGCGATTTTGCGGAGCAGCAGCTGAAGCTGAATGCCGACTTAGAAAACAAAGCTGTGTAAAGCAAGACTTTATGAATAAAAAGCAGCTGAAAAAGCTGCTTTTTATTTTGCAGCCGGAATCCTGTTCATACGGGTGTACGGTCGGTAACGATGAAGAGCCAAGCCATAAGCGTGTATGCCGGTACAGGAGACAATGAAAAAATAAGACGGCTTATAAACATCATGTCGATTCATGAAAAGAAAAAATCAGAAGGAGGGATTTTCATGGCTGTCATATTGGTTGCGGATGATGACCGCCATATCCGTGAGCTTGTCCGCCTTATGATGGAGCAGAGCGGTTTTGACGTCGCAGAAGCGGGAGACGGGGAAGCGGCGGTGCGGCTGATCGAATCAGCACCTGTAGATCTCATCATACTGGATGTGATGATGCCGAAAATGGACGGGTTTGAAGTCAGTGAAGCCGTCCGCAGCTTTACGGACATTCCGATTTTGATGCTGACGGCAAAAGGCGAAACGCTGGACAAAGTGCAAGGTTTTACTTCCGGAGCGGATGATTATCTCGTTAAACCGTTTGAGCCGCTTGAGCTGGAAGCAAGGGTCAAAGCATTGCTGAAACGGTACCGGATCACCGCAGAAAAACTGCTGACCATCGGAAATGTCACATTAGATAAGCAATCCCGCACCGTAACGCGCGGCGGCGGAGCGGGATTGACACTGCCCCGGCGTGAATTTGAGCTTTTATTTAAGCTCGCCGGTTATCCGAATAAGACGTTTTCAAGAGAACAATTAATAGAAGATATTTGGGGCTTTGATTATGAAGGTGACGAGCGGACGGTTGATGTGCATATTAAAAGGCTGAGAGAACGGTTTCCGGAAAAAGACTATCCGTTTGCCATCTATACGGTGCGGGGGCTCGGGTATCGGTTTGTGGTGACAGAATGAAACGGATCTTCAGAACGGCTGGAAAAATCATCATCCTTCTCACCGTCACCGCATTCTTATGGCTGGCGGCTCACCTGATCGTTCAGGGATTCGGTCTCATATGGCCGATTTTACTTGTGCCGTACGCCGAGCAGATTCTGACGCTTTGGCTTGTTTTCGGCCTGCTGTTTGTAACGATGTTTATTTTTTCAAAGTCAGCACGTGAAAGACATCATGCGATCTGGGATTCGCTCACCGCCACGATCAAGCAAATGTCGAGCGGCAACTTCACAGCGGCCGCTTCCCGGAAAATGGAGAAGATTGAGCGGAACCACCCCGTGACGAAATTAGCTGATGAACTGTCGACACTCGCCGCGGAACTGAGTGAAATGGAAAAACTGAAACAAGAATTTATTTCGAACGTTTCCCATGAAATCCAAACCCCGCTCACTTCATTAAAGGGCTACGCGCATCTCCTGAAAAAACCGGATTTATCATATGAGGAGCGGGGGCGCTACTTACACATCATCGAGACAGAAACAGAACGATTATCAAAAATCAGTGAAAATCTGCTGAAGCTCACTGCGCTCGAACGCCAAACCGAACCCATACAAAAAAAACCGTTCCGCATTGACAAACAGCTGCGGCGCACCATATTGACCTGTGAGCCTGAGTGGTCCGCCAAACAGATTGAGTTTCTCATTGATTTACAGGAGTCGTATGTGTACGGAGATGAATCACTGCTCAGCCAAGTATGGATGAATCTGATTCACAATGCCGTAAAATTTACCGGTGAAGGCGGCCGCATTTCCGTTAAAATTGCAGATCTGCCGGGAGCGGCGGCTGTCGAAATCGCCGACGACGGAATCGGAATGGAGCCTGAACAGGCGGAGCGTGTATTTGAACGGTTTTATAAAGCGGATAAGGCGAGAAACGCAGGGGGAAGCGGGCTCGGCCTGTCCATCGCCCAAAAAATCGCAGAGCTGCACGGCGGTTCGATAGAGGTTGAGAGCAAGCGCGGCGAAGGAACCCTTTTCCGTGTCATTCTTCCAGCCGAGCCTCGTGAAAAAAACAGCTAAAATCTGGTCGAACCAGCCAGTAAAAAACGAAGCCGATCCTGTCTTTTGAACTATTGAGGTGAAACCGTTTTATGGTATACTACTGACGGTAATACGTATAAAACGGAGGATATTTGTGGGAAAACACACTTCTGAACAGAAAAAGCACGCGCAAATTGTCCAGCTGCTTCAGGATGGACAATATTTTTTTCATAAAGGCTTAAAAGCATATAAAGAGCGGAATTTAAAGCGGGCCAGCAAACTGATTCAGCGGGCTGTCCACCTCGAGCCGAATGATTCCGAAATGCTGTCCCGGCTGGCCGTCATTTATTCTGAAATGGGCCACTACCAGCAGTCAAATGAGCTGTTCGACTTTATTTTGGTGAACCTGAAAGAAGAAATGCCCGAGTGTCATTACTTTAAAGCGAATAATTTCGCGCATTTGGGACTCTTTCAGGAAGCATACAAAGAAGCGGCGGCTTATTCAGATGCCGATCCGGACGGGGAATTCAGCGAAGAGATTGAAAATCTGATGGAGCTTTTGGATTTCGGTGAAGCTGGTGAAGACGAGTCGCTCTATGACCAGGATGAGCTGCTGATCAGGCAGGACCGGGCAAAAACGCTTCTTGAGAGCGGCCAGCTTCATGAAGCGGTTGTCATGCTTGAAGAGATTACGGCCGATTACCCCGAGCTTTGGTCTGCATACAACAACCTGGCGCTCGCCTACTTTTACTCAGGCAATGTCACAAAAGCGAAACAGACGGTATTCGAAGTGCTTGAGAAAAATGAAGGCAATCTCCATGCCCTGTGCAACCTCCTTGTATTCTGCTATTACGAGAGAGAAGATGAAAAAGTCGGAGAATTGAGCGGAAAACTCGCCAATGTGTATCCGATTTTATTCGAACAGCGCTATAAGCTGGGAGCGACGCTAGCGCTTGTCGGCAGACATGATCTCGGTTATAAATGGCTCCGTTCTCTTTACAAAAGCGGGTTCGAAGGCGACGACACGTTTTATTACTGGCTTGCCGCCTCAGCCTACGGGACAGGCCGCACAGAATTTGCGGAAACCATTTGGAAAAAGGCCGAAGCCGAATTTCCCGAATCAGACCGGCCCGCGCCTTGGGCGGAGCGGCAGGAACCGCTGCCTGCTTCACTTGAACAGCGGCTTGCCGCCTATTATATCAGCAGCGCTGAAGGAGAGCGGGACCAGCTTGAAAAAGTTCTGACGGCAAAACGCGCCGTTTCACCGTTTGAACAAGATTTCGTCAGACTGCTGCTTTCCGGTGAAAAAGGCGCTTCTGGCGTCTCCGGTGATGCGGTGTTCACGTATCGGACGGTCAAGCTTCTGGAGAAAGCGGAAGCCGACAGTTTAAAAACTGACGTCATGAGCTGCTGGGTTTTTCACGTCATTCAGCACATCCGCGCCGCCGCTGCCGTACAGAATGAGCGGGCATGGGCAGCAGCCATCGCATATGTATGGAAAGAAGCAAACGGCGAAAAAACGACGAAAAAAGAAACGGCAGCCGTTTACGGTATAACGCCGGCAACCCTTTCGAAATACATCAGACAAATAGACGATATATTAGAATAAAACCGATTCTTTCTATATAAAGAGTCGGTTCTTTTTTTATCAGAAAGGGACAAAACAGAACTTTACCGCCGAAAAAAGAGGTATTCATACGTATTTTTTTGCTTTTTGAATCGAAATCGGGCTGTAATCACCGTTTATTTTGCAAAATATGAGATTTGCAATCACATTGAAATATAACTGTAATAAAAATTGTCGAAACATGATGGTATAATGAGTCTCGTACATAAGAGATTAGTTTATTTTACATGTGCTGTATAATCTATACCAATTTAAAAGATTTAAAGATTCATACATAAAAATCATCAGCCTCACGGGTATGTGAGGGAGCGTAACTTTGATGTTCATAATAGAATTCCAAATGAGAACAGGTTTAAAGTAAAAGGGAGGAAAGAAAAAGTGAAAAAGAGTTTATTAACACTTGGTTTGGCTTCCGTCATCGGGACAAGCAGTTTTTTGATCCCGTTTACAAAAACTGCATCGGCGGAAACATTAGACAGCAAAAAAGCGAAAATTGAAAGCAAGCAATCTGAGGTGGCTTCAAGCCTTGAAGCAAAAGAAAGAGAATTGTCTAAGCTTCAGGACAAGCAGGCTAAGATTGAAAAAGAACTGAAAGACATTAACGCTAAAGCGTTGGATACAAGCAATAAAATCGAAGATAAAAAAGCTGAAAACGAAAAAACGAAAAAGCAGATCGCTGATTTGAAAAAAGAAATCAAAGAAACAGAAGCGCGTATTGAAAAACGCAATGAAATCCTGAAAAAACGCGTTCGTTCTTTACAGGAAAACGGCGGTTCTCAAGGATACATAGATGTTCTTTTAGGGGCGACAAGCTTCGGAGACTTCATTTCCCGTGCGACTGCGGTATCTTCTATCGTTGATGCGGATAAAGAGCTGATCAAACAGCAGGAGCAGGATAAAGCGAAACTCGAAGACGCAGAAGCTGAACTTAACGTGAAGCTGAAAAAAGTTCAAGATGATCTTGCAAAACTCGAGTCTATGCAAAAAGACCTGAACAAACAGCTTGATCAGAAAGACAAGCTTTTCGACGAAGCGAAAAACGGACAGAAAAAAGCGGCTTCCGCTATCTCTGATCTGAAAAAAGAAGCATCAAAGCTTGCAAACGAAAAAGCTGACACTGAAAAAGAACAGAAGCGCATTAAAGCTGAGCAGGCTGCAGCGGCTGCCCTGATCAAAAAACAGGAAGAAGCGCAAAAAGCTTCTGAAGACCAAAACCAAAAAGATGACAGCCAGCCGGCACCGGCGGTTAAAACTGTGAAAAAAGCGGCTGTTTCAACATCATCTGATTCATCTGACAGCTCAAGCAAACCGAAGAGCACTTCAGGCGGATCATCTCATAACAGCGGCGGTTCAGATGATTCTGACGGCGGATCTGTTATTTCAAATTCAGGCGGTATTGAAGGCGCGATCAGCGTAGGTTCAAGCCTTGTGGGTCAATCCCCGTACAAATTCGGCGGCGGACGCACTCAATCTGATATTAACAACCGTATTTTTGACTGCTCTTCATTCGTACGCTGGGCTTATGCTAACGCAGGCGTTAACCTCGGACCTGCAAGCGGCACAAACACAGATACATTAATCGGAAGAGGTAAAGCAGTAAGCGCGTCTGACATGAAACGCGGAGACTTAGTATTCTTCAACACGTATAAAACAAACGGCCACGTCGGCATCTACCTAGGTAACGGAACGTTCCTGAACGATAATACATCACACGGTGTATCCATTGATTCTATGAGCAACCCTTACTGGAAGAAAGCATTCAACGGCAATGTAAGACGTGTCGTGCAATAATGAATAAGACAAGGGCCTTCTATCCCGGAAGGCTCTTTCTTTATTTGTATACCCGCTCAGGAGCCGCCTAATCATGGTTTCTCAGAAAAATGAGCAAAAAAATAGCGAATTGCCTTCAGATTTAATAGGATATGGGTAAGGAATACGATTGATGGGGATTCTTAGTCATATAGGGTGCGCCCCATTTCGAAAAGGAGTGAATCATGGTGTCAGAAGAAAAAATTTATGATGTGATCATTATCGGCGCGGGTCCGGCGGGGATGACCGCTGCTGTTTACACATCACGAGCGAACTTATCCACATTAATGATCGAAAGAGGAATTCCGGGCGGCCAGATGGCCAACACGGAGGATGTTGAAAACTATCCGGGTTTTGAAAGCATTCTCGGCCCTGAACTTTCTAATAAAATGTTTGAACATGCGAAAAAATTCGGTGCGGAATATGCGTACGGCGATATTAAAGAAATCGTTGACGGCAAAGAATATAAAACGGTCAAAGCCGGTTCAAAAGAATATAAAGCGCGCGCCATCGTCATTTCTGCCGGAGCGGAATACAAAAAGATCGGCGTTCCCGGCGAAAAAGAACTGGGCGGCCGCGGCGTATCGTACTGCGCGGTTTGTGACGGCGCGTTCTTTAAAAATAAAGAGCTTGTCGTTGTCGGCGGCGGAGACTCCGCCGTTGAAGAAGGCGTCTATCTGACACGCTTCGCTTCAAAAGTCACCATCGTTCACAGACGTGACAAATTGCGTGCGCAAAGCATTCTTCAGGCGCGTGCCTTTGACAATGAGAAAATTGACTTCAAATGGAACAAAACCGTAAAAGAAATCCATGAGGAAAACGGAAAAGTCGGCAGACTTACTCTTGTGGACACCGTGACGGGAGAAGAAGAAGAATTCAAAGCTGACGGCGTCTTTATTTATATCGGTATGCTTCCGCTTTCTAAACCGTTCGAGAACTTGGGCATCACAAATGAAGAAGGCTACATTGAAACAAACGCTCAAATGGAGACAAAAGTTCCAGGCATTTTCGCCGCGGGAGACATCCGTGAAAAAACGCTCCGCCAAATCGTAACGGCGACAGGCGACGGAAGTATTGCGGCTCAAAGCGTTCAGCATTATGTGGAAGAGCTTGAGGAAACGCTCAAAACCGTTAAATAATCACTGTAATGTTCAGTTTTTGAATCGTTACTGTGTTTTAATTACGCTGTAACACGGGTGAAATACTGATGTTTTAAGATGAATGTAGTAATTGACCCCCTTTTTAATGAATACACTTTGGCACGGATTCCAGTATCCGTGCCCTTTTTTTGCGATTTTCTGTTTTCTGTCAAATAAAAGAAAAGGATGTCGGTGTCTCTGCATTGTGAGAGACATGCCGAAACGGTATAATGAAGAGACGATGATTTGTTGAGAAGGTTAGGTGACGTACTTGTGCAAAGAGTGACAAATTGTGTGCTGCAGACAGATGATCAGGTTCTTCTTCTCCAAAAGCCGAGACGGGGCTGGTGGGTCGCGCCCGGCGGGAAGATGGAAAGCGGCGAGTCCGTCAGAGATTCCGTCATCAGAGAGTACAGAGAAGAGACGGGCATTTATATACTAAATCCGCAGTTAAAAGGCGTGTTTACCTTTATTATTAAGGAACAGGAACAAATCGTGTCAGAGTGGATGATGTTTACTTTCGTCGCCGATTCCTACACGGGGCGGAATGTCGCTGAATCAGAGGAAGGCGTTCTGAAGTGGCATGACGTAAAAGATATCCACAGCCTTCCGATGGCCCCCGGAGACGGGCATATCCTTGATTTTATGATCAAGGGCCAAGGGCTTTTGCACGGCACCTTTACGTATACGCCGGACTTCGAGCTGCTCAGCTATCGTTTAGATCCGCAGTTTATTAAATAAAAGAAAGACCGCAGGAGGGAGAAAGATGAGTATGAATGAAAACCATGATATTCAGCTCGTCATCATTACGGGAATGTCTGGAGCGGGGAAAACCGTCGCCATTCAAAGCTTTGAGGATCTCGGCTATTTTTGCGTCGACAATCTGCCGCCTTCCTTGCTGCCGAAATTTTTGGAGCTGATGAAAGAATCAAGTTCAAAAATGAGCAAGGTCGCGCTTGTCATGGATCTGCGGGGACGCGAATTTTTTGACAGGCTGATTGAGGCGCTGGATGAAATGGCGGAAAATCCGTGGATTACACCGCGCATTCTCTTTTTAGACGCTAAGGATTCCATCCTTGTGACGAGATACAAAGAAACGAGGCGTTCTCACCCGCTGGCCGCTACCGGGCTTCCTCTCGAAGGAATCGCGCTGGAACGCCAGCTGCTTGAAGAATTGAAAGGGCGCTCTCAGCTGATCTATGACACATCGGATATGAAACCGCGTGATCTGCGTGAAAAAATCGTGGCGCATTTCGCCACGAACCAAGGTGAAACATTTACAGTGAACGTAATGTCATTCGGGTTCAAATACGGGCTTCCGATAGATGCCGACCTCGTGTTTGATGTAAGGTTTCTGCCGAATCCGTTCTACATTGAGAGCATGAGGCCGCTTACGGGGAAGGATGAGGAAGTGTCATCCTATGTGATGAAGTGGAACGAAACACAAAAGTTTATTGAAAAGCTTGTTGATCTGCTCGGCTTTATGCTTCCGTCTTATAAGCGGGAAGGTAAAAGCCAGCTTGTCATCGCGATCGGCTGTACGGGCGGCCAGCACCGCTCCGTCACGCTCGCTGAGTATTTGGCTGACTATTTTAAAAAAGATTTCTATACTCATGTCACTCACCGGGACATTGAAAAGAGAAGCCGAAAATGAATAAGAAGCCGAAAATCGCAATCTTCGGCGGCGGAACGGGTCTGTCCGTGCTGCTTCGGGGGTTAAAGCATAAGCCCGTTGATATTACGGCGATTGTGACAGTTGCTGATGACGGCGGAAGTTCAGGCCGTCTGCGGGATGAACTTCAAATTCCGCCGCCGGGTGACATTCGTAACGTACTGGCCGCTTTGTCAGATGTTGAGCCTCTCGTTGAAAATCTGTTTCAGCACCGTTTCAACAAAGGAAGCGACTTAACCGGACATTCGCTCGGCAATTTGATTTTGGCAGCGATGACAAATATAACCGGTGATTTCTTTCACGCTGTCACCGAAATGAGCAAGGTGCTGAATGTCCGCGGCAGAGTGCTGCCGGCTGCCAACACCAGTGTCGTTCTTCACGCTGAAATGGAGGACGGGCAGGTCGTCTCCGGAGAATCGACAATCCCTTCTTACGGACAGCGGATTAAACGGGTGTTTCTTACGCCTGAAAAAATTGATCCGCTCCCGGAAACGATTGACGTCATCCGTCAGGCCGATTTAATCATTATCGGTCCGGGAAGCCTGTACACAAGCATTCTTCCGAATCTGCTCGTACCGAAAATCGGAGAGGAAGTCGTCAAGGCTGCGGCCAAAAAAGTATATATATGCAACGTTATGACACAGCCCGGAGAGACGCTGCAATACAGTGCGGCCGACCATGTCAAGGCGCTGAACGATCATATGGAGCAGCCGTTTATCGACACGATCTTAATCAACAATGAGGAGATCCCTGACGAAATCAAAAGCAAATATGCGAAAGAGCTGGCCCGGCCCGTCGACTTCAATGTTGAAAAGCTGAAATCCATGGGGCTTGAGGTCATCAGGGATCAGATTATCACGTATAAAAATGGCGTAATCCGTCACGATACACATAAAGTGGCTTCTCTTCTTGTCGACTTATTAAGGGACTAGAGGCCTTTTGAAATGAGGTGGCTAATATGTCATTTGCATCGGAAACAAAAAAAGAACTGACGAATCTGGAAGTGAAGGACTGCTGCGCCAAGGCGGAGCTGTCCGCGCTGATTCGGATGAACGGTTCCCTGTCATTTTCAAACCGCCATCTCGTGCTTGACGTTCAAACCGAAAATGCGGCGATTGCCCGCCGCATTTATACATTGCTGAAGAAACAATATGATGTATCGGTCGAACTGTTAGTCAGAAAAAAAATGCGGCTGAAAAAAAACAATGTTTATATTGTGCGCTTTTCTGAAAATGCAAAGCTGATTTTAGAGGAATTGAAAATCCTCGGAGAGAACTTTATATTTGAACGGAATATTTCTGAGGAACTGGTGGCGAAACGGTGCTGCAAACGTTCTTATATGAGAGGGGCGTTTTTGGCGGGGGGATCTGTGAATAATCCCGAAACATCGTCGTACCACTTGGAAATCTTCTCGCTTTATAAGGAACATAACGATTCATTATGCGCGCTGCTGAATGAATTTCATCTGAACAGCAAAACGCTTGAACGGAAAAAAGGCTATATTACGTATTTAAAAGAGGCGGAAAAAATCACTGAATTTCTGAATGTCATCGGCGCTCACAATTCACTGCTGCGTTTTGAAGATGTGCGGATTGTCAGAGATATGAGAAACTCAGTGAACCGCCTCGTCAATTGTGAAACAGCAAACTTAAACAAAACCATCGGGGCTTCGCTCAGACAGGTGGAAAATATTAAATACATTGATGAACGGATCGGTCTTGAAGCGCTGCCGGAAAAGCTTCGCGAAATTGCGCAGCTGCGGATTGATTATCAGGAGGTCACGCTGAAAGAACTGGGGGAAATGGTTGCAAGCGGGAAAATCAGCAAATCCGGCATCAATCACAGGCTGAGAAAGCTCGATGAAATCGCAGAACAGCTGCGTACAGGACAAAGCATCACTTTGAAATAACCGTACAGAAAAGGGGAGATCTTATGGTTCAGGGGAAAGTGGAAGTGCGTTTAAAGACGGGATTGCAGGCGCGCCCCGCTGCATTGTTTGTACAGGAGGCAAATCGTTTTGCATCAGATGTGTTTCTTGAGAAAAACGGCAAGAAAGTGAATGCCAAAAGCATTATGGGATTAATGAGCCTGGCGGTCAGCACGGGGACGGAAGTCACTCTGATCGCTGAAGGCGATGATGAAAAGGAAGCGCTGGAAAAGTTGTCCGCTTATGTGCAGGAAGAAGTGTAAACACTTTGTAAGGGGGACGGAACGATGAATGAGTTTCTGAAAGATTGTTATCAAACGATAGGCTGGGAAAAGGATTCCCTCGATTTCAGCAACCTGCCGGAGTTTTTAAAGGCGCTCGCGTATCGGTTTCCGTTTGAAAATCGCGCGGTTTTGTCCAAAAAAGAATATGACGTCACGAAAGAAGGACTGTGGCGGCACATGGTGAAGGAACCTCATGGCGGCCTTTGCTATGACTTGAACGGACTGCTTTATTTCATCCTGAAAGATGCCGGATTGGATGTCAAATTGATCCGCGGAACGGTCTGGAAAAACGGCTGGGCGCTGCCCGGCACACATGCGGCCGTACTTCTTTCCGCCGGGGAGAATGAGTACATCGCTGATGCAGGCTTCGGCCTCAATCTCGCCATGCAGCCTGTGCCGATGTCGGGAGACGAGACGGTATCAGCGGCCGGAGCGTTCCGCGTGAAGATAGAAGAGACGGAATTCGGAACATACCTGCTTGAAATGAACAAAGGGGACGGCTGGCAGACAGGTTACGCATTTTCGCTTGAAGAAATCGATGAAAAGGACCTCAAGTCTATGAAACAAACAATCTTTGAACATGAACGCTCTCCTTTCAACAAACGCCTGCTTGCTTCTAAGCGGACACCGGAAGGGCACATGGTTCTGTCTGAACGCAATATAACAATAAAAAAACACGATGGCACGGCGGAAAACAGCAGAATAGACCGGTCAGAGTTTGAAGAAAAATTTACTGCTCATTTTATATGAAGCTCGCAGGTTCTCTGCAAAAAAAAAACGGCCTCCGCAGGGAAGCCGTTTTTTGTATGTGTTTATCTCATTTTTGTAAAGGTTTGATAATGATCTGTCGTCTTATAAATCAGCCAGTCGCTTGAGTAAAGAATCCGGTCTGAATTTCTGAAGCCTGATGTATAGTTAATATCCGCTTCACGCCACGTCCGTCCGCTTTTGGCAGGGAGTTTGCCTTCCCTGTTTGAGAAGATGTCTCCGCCGATGCTTTTCCCCGGAGCGACGTCTGCAAGATTCCCCTTTGATGCAACCCAGCCGAGGGCCTGCGCTTCTGACTTTGTAATGTAATTATCAGGAAGCTTATGATAGGTCTGAAGATAATCCGCAACCCCGTCAAACGTGTTGATAACCTGTGCTTCAGTGTGCGCCTTGTGAGAAGATGTATCCGTCTTGGCAGCCGTGGAAAACAGCATCCCCGCCGCGGAGAACAGCACCAGCAAACAAACGGAAATCCACGATAATCGTTTTTTCAAAGCAATACCTCCCATTTTTATCATGTGAAGCTGATTCCTTTTCATTGTATCAGCATCGAGAGAAAGGAATAGAAAGAATTTAAAAATAGTACTTTTGATCTAGTGAAAAATAAACCCCGGCTGAACGGCCGGGATTTTTCATCTCATTGAAATTCCTTCGTGAGGTTTTTCGGCGTTTTTCCGTATACGGCGTCAATCATGTTTTGTGCGGCTTGCTTGAACATATTCAAGCGGATTTTTGCCGTTGCTGACCCGATATGCGGAAGCAATGTGACGTTTTCCAGCTGCAGGAGCGGATTGTCTTCGGCGATCGGCTCTTTTTCAAACACATCTAAACCGGCGCCTTTTATCCAGCCCTCCTGCAATGCGCGGATGAGCGCTTTCTCATCAACCGTCTTTCCCCGGGAAATATTGACGAAATATGCCGTATCTTTCATCAATTTAAATTCCCGCTCTCCCATCATATGATACGTTTCGTCAGTAAGCGGCGTAATTAAAAGCACAAAGTCTGATGTTTTCAGCAGTGTATCTAAGTCGGCATATGTAACCCCGAGTTCCCTCTCAGCATCCGGTTTTCTGCTGCGGTTATAATACAGCACGTCCATATCGAAGCCGAATTTTGCCCGTTTGGCAGCTTGTTCACCGATTCTGCCCATGCCGATAATTCCTAATGTCTGATGGTGGACATCCATACCGAAAAGAGATTCTTCCTCAACGGTTCCCCATTTGCCGGCGCGGACGAATCGATCCAATTCGGCAACCCGTCTGGCGGAAGACAGGATTAATGAAAAAGCCAGATCAGCGACAGTGTCATCTAAGGTGTACGGCGTATGCGTGCCGACAACCCCGCGTCTTTTCATTTCTTCAATATTAAAATTATCATAGCCGACTGAATTATTGCTGACGACTTTCAGCTTCGGCGCGTGATCCAGTAAATCACTGTCAACCGCCGTTCCGGATGTCAGCAGCCCTTCAGCATCTTTCATTTTTTCGTACAGTTCCTCTTTTGGAATGGTATCTTCTTTCCAGATGTCATATCGGCAATGCTCGCCTATCATTTGTTCGACTTCCGGCGGTATCGGTTTCGCGATGAATACATAGGGTTTCAACGGGCTTCTCCTCCTTTGTCTTTCTTCTCTATTTTATTATATAAGAGAAGCGGTAACGTGAGAAATATTCAAACGCATTACGATAAATTTCTGGTTCTTTTGAACTTAAAATGAAAGAAAAAGAAATGTACATGCTTGATTTCTCCAAACAATAACAGAATCCGCCTATATTTCTGAAGGCAAAATGAGCGGAACCGCTGTTTTCAAAAGCTTTATAGGTTGGTGTAAAGATAAATTTTATTATTTTTGAAAGATATAAATGAACATAATCTGAATTTACAGTCAAATTATCGTGTCTTTTTTTGAAAGCGCTTTTGAGGCCTTTTTCTGTGCTATAATTCCTTACTGTAAGCTGGGTAAGAAGGCTTGCAATACAATCGGATGGGAGATGAATAGAAAAATGGTTTCTTTATCAAGCATTTTGGAGCACAACCAGCAGTTTGTCCAAGAAAGGAAATATGAACCTTACCAAACGACAAAATTCCCGAAAAAAAAGCTTGTCATCGTATCCTGTATGGATACAAGGCTGACGGAGCTTCTGCCGCAGGCGATGGGACTCAGAAACGGCGATGCCAAAATCATAAAAAACGCGGGAGCCATTGTTTCTCACCCATTTGGAAGTGTCATGCGGAGCATTTTGGTTGCCGTTTATGAACTGCAGGCAGAGGAAGTCTGCATCATAGGTCACCGCGAGTGCGGAATGTCGGGATTGAATGCGGCTTCCATATTAAATAAAGCAAAAGAGCGCGGCGTGGAGGACAAATGTCTCAGCCTTCTGCAGCATGCGGGAGTCGATTTGGAAACATGGCTGACCGGTTTTCACAGCGTCGAAGAAAGCGTGGCCCACAGCGTGAATATGGTCAGGCATCATCCGCTCTTGCCTGAAGAGGTGCCGGTGCACGGGCTGGTGATCGATCCGGGGACGGGGACGCTGGATGTTGTCGTTGACGGTTATGAAACAGTCAAAGGAGGATGCAGCTGACGATGCAATTTACCGGCAGATATCAGGGATACAATTTGCAGAAATTTCAGAAAGACCTAATCGCGGGAATTGTGGTCGGAATTGTAGCGATTCCATTGGGAATGGCCTTTGCCATCGCCTCGGGGGTCGGTCCGGAATACGGGCTTTACACCGTTATTGTGGCCGGAATTCTGATTTCGCTGTTGGGCGGCTCTAAATATCAGATCGGCGGGCCTACGGGGGCATTTGTTCCCATTTTATTTGCCATTGTGATGCAGTATGGTTTTGAGAATTTACTTGTAGCCGGTTTTATGGCAGGCGTCATGCTCGTCCTGTTTGGCGTATTTAAGCTCGGAAAGATTATGAAATTCGTGCCGAAGCCGGTGATCGTCGGATTTACGGCCGGAATTGCGGTGCTGATTTTCTCGGAGCAGATTGCCCATTTTCTCGGTCTGCGCGATATCCAAAAGCATGAAAGCTTTATCCTCAACATTGCGGAAATCGGCAAGAAGCTCGGAACCTTTAATTTGTACAGCATCCTCATCGCGGGAATTGCTTTGGCCATTTTGCTGTTATCAGCCAGGCTGATGCCGAAGATTCCGGGCGCGCTTGTGGCGCTGCTTGTCTCTACAGCCGCGGCGGTCGTGTTTTTTCCTGACAAAATGGCGACAATCGGTTCTGCTTACGGGGAAATCCCGCGGCAGCTTCCGGCTTTCCAGCTTCCGGATTTCTCAATTGATAACATGATCATGATGTTTCCGTCGGCTCTGATCATTGCGCTTCTCGGCGGACTTGAGTCCATATTATCGGCGATGGTAGCGGACAATATGAAAGGATCACGGCATGACAGCAATAGGGAGCTTGTCGGGCAGGGCATCGCCAATATGGCAGCGCCGCTTTTCGGCGGCATACCGGCAACGGGAGCGATTGCGCGGACCGCCACAAATATTAAAAACGGCGCAGTTTCTCCGATTTCCGGTGTTGTCCACGGAGTCACCGTCCTCCTCGTACTGCTCGTCTTCGCCCCGCTTGCCGTTCATGTACCGCTTGCAAGCATGGCACCGGTATTGATGGTGGTGGCTTGGAACATGAGTGAGCGGAGGGAAGTCGCCAATATGATGCGGCTGAAAAACACTGATTCATTCGTACTGGCGGCAACCTTTTTACTGACGGTTCTGTTTGATTTAATCATCGGCGTTTCTGCCGGTCTCGTGCTCGCTTTTGTTTTCTTTATCAGAAAAATGAGCGAATCAACAAGCATCAAAACACCGCATGCCGCTGTCAAATCGGTTAAAAATGATTCATCCGTCAGCACATATTCCATTGAAGGGCCGCTGTTTTTCGGTTCAATTGATTCACTGGAATCATCGCTGCTGGAGAGGCTTCAGGAAAAGCCGAAGACGCTTATTCTGCTGATGAATAATGTACATTACATGGATACCTCCGCAGAAGCGGTGCTGGGGAACGTGATGAACCGGATCAAACGGCATAACGGGAGATTGATGATCGTCGGATTGCAATCACAGCCGAGAGAGCTGATCCGGAAGACGGGGCTGTTTCATAAAATCGGGAAACAGCATTTCTTTGAGCATCAGGACGAGATAACGGGATAAATTCAGATACGGCCTGTCCATGAAAAAGCGGACAGGCCGTGTTTTTATTCGGTTTCAAAGCGCTTGATCAGTTTTTCCTGATGGGCTTTCATCGCATCTTCTAACGTGATTCCGTACTTATCGGCAAGGATGGCCAGATTTCCGAGGACGTCACCCATTTCTTCAATCAGCTCTTGCCTGCGTTCAGCCTGGGTCGCGTCCTTTTCATCCGGCCGGTCTCTGCCGATTTCATATGCTCTTACCGCCCGGGCGAGCTCACCCGCCTCTTCCATTAAAAAGCCGATTCTGATAAATGGCCCGTACGCCGTCCATCCTCGTTTTTCATAAAAATCTTTCGTCCATCGTTCTGCTTCAGCCATCTGCATGTGAAACACTCCTTATGTCCTGTATGATTCTTATTGATATTATCATATAGAGATGGGACAATATATAGTGTATTTTGATTTATTGATGTACATATATAGATACGGAGATGAAAAAATGAAAACCATTTGTGTATTTGCGGGGTCAAACCCGGGGGTAAATGAAGAGTACAAACGCAAAGCGGCCGAACTGGGTGAATATATGGCAGAGCAGGGAATTGGCCTTGTTTACGGCGGTTCACGGGTCGGTCTGATGGGAACCGTCGCCGATGCGTTAATGGCAGGCGGCGGAAAAGCTGTCGGCGTCATGCCGAGCGGGCTGTTCAGCGGAGAGGTTGTTCATCAGAATCTGACGGAGCTGATTGAAGTCAGCGGCATGCATGAGCGGAAAGCGAAAATGAGTGAACTTGCCGACGGGTACATTGCCATGCCCGGCGGCTTCGGAACATATGAAGAGTTATTTGAAGTGCTGTGCTGGGCGCAAATCGGCATTCATCAAAAACCGATCGGACTGTACAATGTGAACGGGTATTTTGAGCCGATGATGAAGATGGTCAAGTACAGCATTCAGGAAGGATTTTCGAATGAGTCTCATTTGAAGCTGATACACAGCTCCTCCCGCCCGGATGAGCTGATTGAGCAGATGAACAATTACTCGTACCCGATCCTTCAGAAAAAATGGACGGAAATATAAAAAAGAGCCATCTGGCATGTGTGTGAGTGCCGGGCGGACTTCATTAAAATCGAGTGTATTTGACAATGTGAGATTTCCTTAGGGAAATCTTTTTTTTATGTCCAGATTACCATCGTAGTATAATTTAACTAATTCGGATTGGCTATCTAAAAGCGGAAGGAGACGGAAAATGGCGACGTTGTCAGATGTGGCTAAGAGAGCGAATGTTTCGAAAATGACGGTGTCACGTGTGATTAATCACCCTGATACGGTAACAGATGAACTGAAAAAGCTCGTTCATTCCGCAATGAAAGAGCTGAATTACATCCCTAATTATGCGGCAAGAGCGCTTGTGCAAAACAGAACACAGGTTGTCAAATTGCTGATTCTTGAGGAAATGGATACGACCGAACCCTATTACATGAACTTGCTGACCGGAATCAGCCGGGAGCTGGATCGCCATCATTATGCTTTGCAGCTTGTGACAAGAAATTCACTCAATATCGGGCAATGCGACGGCATTATTGCCACCGGCTTGAGAAAGGCCGATTTTGAATTTGTCATCAAAGCTTTTGAAAAGCCGTTAGTCGTATTTGGAGAAAATGAAATGGGCTATGATTTCGTCGATGTGAATAACGAAAAAGGGACTTTTATGGCAACCCGCCATGTCATGGGGCTGGGGGAGCGTGAGGTTGTCTTTTTCGGCATTGATTTGGATGAGCCATTCGAACGCTCAAGAGAACAGGGGTATATTCGGGCGATGAAAGAGAGCTGCAGAGAAACGAAGCTGTTTCGGATCGCTAACAGTTCAAAAAAAAGCGAAAGCCTGGCAAGAGAAGTTTTGAAAACGCTCGGCCGGCAAGCCGCGTTTGTCTGCGCCACCGACCGAATCGCGCTCGGGGTCATTCGTGCGGTGCAGTCACTCGGAAAACGAATTCCCGAAGATGTGGCCGTTACTGGAAATGACGGTGTTTTTCTTGACCGCATTTCCTCCCCGCGGCTGACTACGGTCAGACAGCCGGTTGTGGAAATGGGAGAGGCCTGTGCGAAAATGCTGCTGAAAAAAATGAATGAAGGCGGCGCAGCTCAAGGTCATTTGTTTTTTGAACCGGAGTTAATTGTGCGGGAATCAACTTTGTGAAAGCTTGATTCTGTTATCGGTAACAAGAGAAAAACGATTGCTTCTCCCGATTTCATCATGCTACCTTCAAAGCATAAGCCAGCCTATAAAAAAGGGGGAAACATGATGGAATATGCCGCAATACACCATCAGCCGTTCAGTGCTGATGCTTATTCTTATGACGGGCGAACGGTGCATATCAAAATCCGGACGAAAAAAGGTGATGCTGATCAGATTCGATTGGTTTGGGGCGATCCTTATGAATACAGCGGCGGCAGGTGGTCGGCAGCCGAGCAGCCAATGAGAAAAACAGCCGCAACCCAAAACCATGATTATTGGTTTGCTGAAGTGTCGCCGCCATTCAGGCGTTTGCAATATGCATTTATTGTCTCAGACCAGCATGAAAACATCTTTTTCGGAGCGTCAGGGGTCTGTCCTGTAAATAAAAAAACGCTGGAAACGATTCATTATTATTTTAAGCTTCCGTTTGTTCATGAGGCGGATACATTTCAAGCGCCTGAATGGGCGAAATCAACGGTTTGGTATCAAATTTTTCCGGAACGTTTTGCGAATGGAAGGGAAGACCTGTCACCGGAAGCTGCACTGCCTTGGGGGAGCAAGGACCCGGGCGTTAATGATTTTTTTGGCGGAGATTTGCAGGGGATTATTGACAAGCTAGACTATTTAGAAGAATTAGGGGTGAACGGAATTTATTTGACTCCGATCTTCTCCTCTCCATCCAACCATAAATATGACACGCTGGATTACTATTCCATCGATCCGCATTTTGGGGATCGGGAGCTTTTCCGGACATTGGTCAGCCGGCTTCATCAGCGGGGAATGAAAATTATGCTGGATGCTGTTTTTAATCATATAGGCAGCGCTTCTCCGCAGTGGCAGGATGTTGTAAAACACGGGGCCCGGTCCCGCTACAAAGACTGGTTCCATATTCACTCTTTTCCTGTGAAAGAAGACAATTATGACAGGTTTGCGTTTACGCCTGATATGCCGAAGCTGAATACGGCTAATCCGGAAGTACAAAGGTATTTGTTTGAGATTGCTTTGTACTGGATTCGTGAATTTGACATTGACGGATGGCGTTTAGATGTGGCAAATGAAGTGGATCACGCTTTTTGGAAGGCATTCAGGCAGGCTGTAACGGCCGAGAAGCCCGATCTTTATATTTTGGGAGAGATATGGCATTCATCGGAACCTTGGCTCAGAGGAGATGAGTTTCACGCCGTGATGAATTATCCTTTCACAGAGCCGATGATTGCTTATTTTGCTGACCGGGAGATTTCTGCTTCATCCATGGCCTATCGATTAAACGCGCACTTGATGAATGGGATGCGGCAGGCCAACGAGGTGATGTTTAATTTACTGGACAGCCATGATACAGAACGTCTTCTGACAAGGTGCGGAAATGATGAGAAAACAGCCCGCGCTCTGCTGGCCTTTATGTTTGCCCAGTCAGGGGCGCCCTGCATCTACTACGGAACGGAAATCGGTCTGGACGGCGGGAGAGATCCATTATGCCGGAAGTGTATGATTTGGGAAAAGGAAAAGCAAAACCGGGAAATGCTCAGCTTTATGAAACGCTTAATCACCTTACGAAAAAAAGAAAACGCTTTATTGACGTACGGAAGTCTTGAGTGGCATCTGCTTGATGATCAAAACGATTGTATCAGTTTTTCGAGGGTTTTCAATGGCAGGCAATTGATTTTCTATTTTAATCAGGGGAATCGGGCCGGGGAAATCCGTTTACAAGATTTTAATATGGAGAGAAGCAGAATAGTTTACGATGCGTGGACGGATCAGATCCTTCAACATGATGCCGCTATTGCTGTTCAGCCGGGAGAATTTTTGATTTTGAGTGCTGACGCCCCTGTCTGAATTCTGTTATCGGTAACAGACTGAAAGGCTTTGAAACCGCTTTCTCTAACGGAGTAGAATTGTAATAGATTCATAATAAAAGGGGGAAAAGATATGGCGGGGTTCGTCAAAAAGGGATTGGCTTTATTGACGGCATCAGTTTTGGCATTCTGTCTCGGCGCCTGTTCAAATTCAAAAGAATCGGCTGGCTCTGACGGCAAAAAGGTACTGACCGTGTCCGTTGAAGAAACCTATAAAAAATATATTGAAAGCATTAAAGGAGAGTTTGAAAAAGAGAATCACGTCACAATCAACATTGCAGAAAAGCAAATGTTCGATCAGCTGGAGGCGCTTCCTTTGGACGGCCCTGCCGGCAATGCGCCTGACGTTATGCTTGCCGCATATGACCGGATCGGCAGTTTGGCGCAGCAAGGTCATTTGCTTGATCTAAAACCTGCTGATACAAAAAGTTTTGGAGATAAAGAGATGCAGCAGGTAACGGTTAACGGAAAGGTGTATGGAATGCCGCTGGTGATTGAGACGCTTGTTCTGTATTACAACAAAGATCTTATAAAAAAAGCGCCGGCAACATTTAAAGACCTTGAAACATTAACAGAGGATCCCCGCTTTTCATTTGCTTCTGAAAAAGGAAAGTCAACGGGATTTTTAGCAAAGTGGACTGACTTTTATATGTCGTACGGTTTGCTGTCCGGTTACGGCGGATATGTATTCGGGAAAAACGGCACAGATCCCGGGGATATCGGCCTGAACAATAAAGGGGCTGCAGAAGCGGTGAAATATGCGGAGAAATGGTTTAAAACATATTGGCCAAAAGGCATGCAGGATAACTCAAGCGCAGACGATTTTATTCAGCAAATGTTTTTGGATAAGAAAGCGGCTGCAATCATCGGCGGGCCTTGGTCGGCTGCCAATTTTCAAGAGGCCGGCCTGAACTATGGCGCCGCTCCTATTCCGACATTGCCAAACGGAAAAGAATATGCTCCGTTTGCGGGCGGCAAAGGCTGGGTTGCTTCAAAATATACAAAGGAACCCGAGCTGGCTGAAAAATGGCTTGAGTATGCAACAAATGATGCCAATGCTTACGCCTTTTATGAGGATACAAATGAAGTTCCGGCCAACACAGCCGCAAGGAAGAAAGCGGGGGAGCAAAAAAATGAGCTGGCGTCAGCTGTTATTAAACAATATGAGTCAGCGGCACCTGCGCCGAATATTCCTGAAATGGCCGAGGTATGGACCGGCGCTGAAAGTTTAATGTTTGATGCGGCTTCGGGGAAAAAAACAGCAAAAAAATCGGCGGATGATGCGGTAAACGTCATAAAAGAAAACATCAAAGAAAAGTATGTGAAATAAAATCGGAGGGGAAGTGTCCGTAAGAATAGAGGGCGAAAAATGAATAAAGATGATACACTTTTACACCAAAAACGGAAGGCGTCATGGTTTTTATCGATCATTCCGGGAATTGGACAGATCGCGAATCAGCAGATATCAAAGGGGATCTTATTTCTGGTCATTACGAGTTTGTTTGCTGTTGAATTATGCGTTTTCGGTATTGAGGCGCTGACCGGATTGGTTACCTTGGGAAGTGTTCCCGGTGAAGATCACTCATTATTTATGCTGATTGAAGGCACGCTGCAATTGATCTTGACGTTGATTTTTCTCATGTTCTATATCTTTTCAGTTTATGATTTCCGTCATACCGCCGCTATGAAAGCGGCGGGTTTGAAGGTGAATACAGCGGCCAAGGATATCATCCGCCATGCGGGAGATAAAGGGTTTCCTTATTTATTTACACTGCCGGCATATCTCATGATGGTGTTTGTGATTATTTTTCCTGTTTTGGTGACTCTGTTTGTTGCCTTAACAAACTATGATTTTTATCATATACCGCCTAACAGTCTGATTGACTGGGTCGGCTTTAAAAATTTCTTGAATATCTTTTTTGTCGGTTCCTACCGGGAAACATTTGTGAATGTACTGGGCTGGACCATGATATGGACAATCTGTGCAACAACGCTGCAAATCATTTTGGGGATCGTAACGGCACTATTCGTGAATCAAGATTTTATTAAAGGCAGACGGATATTCCGAATGATTTTCTTATTTCCATGGGCTGTTCCGGCCTTTATCACAATTATGAGCTTTTCCAATATTTTTAATGACAGTATAGGGGCGATGAACACGCAGGTGATTCCATTAATTAACCACCTGCCGTTTGTGGAACTGCCGGCGATCGCGTGGAAGACTGATGCTTTCTGGACGAAGACCGCTCTGATTATGATTCAGACCTGGCTTGGCTTTCCTTATATTTATGTCATGGTAACGGGGGTCTTGCAGTCGATTCCGGGTGAATTGTATGAAGCCGCAAAGATTGACGGGGCTTCTTTTATGCAGCGTTTTCGCAATATTACATTACCGATGATTTTATTTGCGACGGCACCGGTGATGATTACACAGTACACATTTAACTTTAATAATTTTTCGATCATCTATTTGTTTAATGAAGGCGGTCCGGGAAGCGCGGGAGCCGGTGCCGGGTCGACCGATATTTTAATTTCCTGGATCTATAAACTGACAACCGGCACTTCTCCGCAATATGCTGTGGCAGCGGCCGTGACATTGTTAATTTCTTTCGTCGTCATTGGAATTTCCCTGATTGCTTTTAAAAAGTCAAATGCTTTCGGCAATGAGGAGGTGATGTAGATGGGTTCCAGAACGGCCGGAATGCTTACGAAAATCTGCACCTATTTATTTTTGCTGGTTTTAAGCATTGTCATTTTATATCCGCTGCTGATTACGGCCTCTTCCGCTTTCCGTGCGGGAAATGTGACGGCTTTTCAGCTCGATTTCTCAGGTTCCTGGACTTTTGATCATTTTAAGCGGCTGTTTGAAGAGACGCTCTATCTTCATTGGTACAGCAATACGCTGATTATCGCGCTGTCAGTCATGGTATTGCAGGTCACGATTGTAACGCTTGCCGGGTATACGTACAGCCGCTATCGGTTTGCGGGGCGAAAAAAGAGTCTTGTCTTCTTTTTAATCATTCAAATGGTGCCCACAATGGCAGCGCTGACTGCTTTTTATGTATTGGCCATGCTGATAGGCGCTCTTGATCAATACTGGTTTTTGACAGCGATCTATATCGGCGGCGGAATTCCGATGAACACGTGGCTGATGAAAGGTTATTTTGATACAGTTCCGAGAGAAATTGATGAGGCTGCGCGGATGGATGGAGCGGGGCACTTCAGGATATTTGCCTCCATTGTGCTGCCGCTTGTGAAGCCGATGCTTGCCGTTCAAGCGCTTTGGGCGTTTATGGCGCCGTTCGGGGACTATTTGCTGGCGAAGTTTTTGCTTCGCTCGCCGGAAAGGCTGACCATTGCAGTAGGATTGCAGTCGTTCATTTCAAATCCGCAGCAGCAAAAAGTCGCCCTGTTTGCGGCGGGGGCTATACTTGCCGCACTGCCGATATGCATCTTGTTCTTTTTTCTCCAAAAGAACTTTGTATCCGGGCTGGCGGCGGGCGGAACAAAGGGGTAGTTCAATGAAGAGTGTGCAAAATGAAAGCTTTATGATCCGCAGTCTTAAAGCGTCGGTGTCTCCTTCAGGTATTTGCCGTTACGGGAAAACATTCAGCTGGCTTCAGCTCTCCTTTCTCTTTATGTTTTTGACGTCCTGCCTTATGGCGCCGTTTACGATGTCGTTTTTGAAAATGGACCGCTTCAGCCTCAAATTGGTTATGCCTGCGGCGCTTTCTGCAGTGAATGATCGTTTTGCCGAACAATTAAACGGTATTCAAATCAGGAACGGAAAACTGACAGGCGGACAGCGTTTTGATCAAATCGAAGAGGGCAAACATCTGCTGGCAGTCGATATGGAGCATGAATGGAAACCAAACGGTGAAAATGGGCGTTTGCGTGTAAAAGGATATGACAACGCGGTCATATTCCAGCCTGACCGGCTGATTATGACCGACCAAAACGGAATGGGGTTTTCAGTTCGCTATGGGAAAGCGGACGCCAGGCTTACGGACCCGGGCGTATATGAGACGGAGGCTGTTATCGGTCAATTGTGGCTGGCACAGTATAAGCCGATGATCATGATGCTGGGGTGCGCGGTGATTTTTTTGATCCAGCTGTTTTTTACAGCTGTGCTTGCGGGAGGCATCTGGATGGCAAAATTATCAAAAATGATCGATATCGCGTCATGTAAGGAAGCAGCTTCTGCAGCGATTTGCGCATCGGCTCTGCCTGCATTCGCGGCAGCTGCTATCGGGCTGATCCGCTTTGATTTGATTACTGTATTAATGGTTCATACATGCGGCGTCACGTTGATGATTGCTTTTTTATTCAGATATATGGCTAAAACCCGCCGTCATAATGAAAATGTTCATTCGGGAGGAAGACATGATAAATCAGCGGTTGTTTGAGATTGATGAATGGAAAATCAAAACCAATACATTTCAAAAAGAGTATATACGGCTGCAGGAAAGCCTGACTTCTCTTGCCAACGGCTATATGGGCATCAGGGGGAATTTCGAAGAGGGCTATTCAGGCGGCAGCCATCAAGGCACATATATTGCGGGCGTGTGGTTCCCTGACAAAACGCGGGTAGGCTGGTGGAAAAACGGGTATCCGGACTATTTCGGAAAAGTGATCAATGCGATGAATTTTATTGGTATAGATGTGTATCTTGACGGTGAAAAAGTCGATCTCTATCAAAACCGACTCGAATCATTTGAGTTAGAGCTTCATATGAAAGAAGGAATTCTGAGGAGGAGCGCTGTTGTCCGTATTCAGGATAAAACCGTGCGAATCAAATCAGAACGATTTCTCAGCCTGGCCGTAAAAGAGCTATGTGCGATTCATTATGAAGCGGAGTGTCTGACAGGGGACGCCGTTATTACGCTTGTCCCTTATCTTGATGGCAATGTTGTAAACGAAGATTCAAACTATCAAGAGCGGTTTTGGCAGGAAAAAGAGACAGGAGCGGACTGCCGCCGCGGTCACATAACGGCAAAAACGCTCGACAATCCGTTCGGAACGCCGCGTTTCACCGTCTCCGCCTTAATGGAAAATTTGACAGAAGGATATGTCAGTCAAAGCTTTCAAACTTCCGGCATGTATGCTGAAAATCGCTTCAGCTACCAAAACAAAGCTTCATTGAAAAAGTTTATTGTTGTCACGACTTCACGCGATGTTCAAGAAGCAGAGCTTACTTCGAAAGGGGAGGAGCTTTTGGCGGCTATTCTTAAGCAAGGTTATGAAGAAGCGAGACAGCAGCATATTGCCAAGTGGAAGGAAAGATGGGCAAAAGCGGATATAGAGATAAAGGGAGATGAGGAACTTCAGCAAGGCATCCGCTACAATATCTTTCAGTTATTCTCGACATACTACGGGGCAGATGCCCGTTTGAACATCGGACCGAAAGGATTTACAGGCGAAAAATACGGCGGTGCCGCCTATTGGGATACCGAGGCGTATGCCATTCCGATGTATTTGGCGACAGCCGAGCCGGAAGTCACGAAAAACCTGCTTTTGTACCGCTATCATCATTTGGAGTCTGCCAAACGGAACGCCGCCAAGCTGGGGATGAAGGGGGCGCTTTATCCGATGGTGACGTTTACCGGAGATGAATGCCACAATGAGTGGGAAATTACGTTTGAAGAAATTCACCGCAACGGCGCGATTTGCTATGCGATCTGCAATTATGTCCAATATACAGGGGATCGCGCCTATATGGATGAATACGGTATAGATGTTCTTGTTGAGATCAGCAGGTTTTGGGCCGGCCGTGTTCACTTCTCGAAACGAAAAAATAAGTATATGATCCATGGCGTCACAGGGCCGAATGAATACGAAAACAACGTTAACAACAATTGGTATACGAATGTCATTGCGGCTTGGACGTTGGATTATACTCTGCAAAGTCTCGAAAGGATCTCAGCGGAGAAACGCCGCCTTCTGGATGTGCAGGAAGAAGAATTGAAAGTCTGGAGAGAAATCATCCGGCACATGTACTATCCGTATAGTGAAGAACTGCAAATTTTCGTTCAGCATGACACATTTTTGGACAAAGACCTGCAATCAGTTGACGAATTAGATCCAGCTGAACGGCCTCTTTATCAAAATTGGTCATGGGACAAAATCCTCCGCTCCAGCTTTATTAAACAAGCCGATGTGCTGCAAGGCATTTATTTATTTCCTGACCGTTTCTCTATAGACGAAAAACGCCGCAACTATGAATTTTATGAACCAATGACGGTTCATGAATCAAGCTTATCGCCCTCCATTCACGCGGTGCTCGCTGCCGAATTGAGGATGGAAAAGAAGGCGCTTGAATTATATAAGCGTACAGCAAGGCTTGATCTCGACAATTACAATCGTGATACGGAGGAAGGCCTTCACATTACCTCAATGACGGGAAGCTGGCTGGCGATCGTCCAAGGGTTTGCCGGCATGCGTACTTTAAAAGGAACGCTCTCATTCACCCCATTTTTGCCGAATGAATGGGACGGTTACTCGTTCCATATCAATTATCGAAACCGCTTGATCAAGGTGACGGTCGAAGAAAGGCGCGCCATCTTTGAGCTTGTCAAAGGGGAACTGGTGTCCATCACAGTTTATGGCGAGCCGATGATGCTGAATGAACGATGTGAAAGGAGAATGCCTGATGAGTGAGTGGTGGAAAGAAGCTGTCGTGTATCAAATTTACCCGCGCAGTTTTTATGATTCCAATGGAGATGGATTTGGGGATTTACAAGGCATTATCAAAAAGCTTGATTATATCAAAAGACTTGGCGCGGATGTGATCTGGCTGTCGCCCGTGTTTGATTCTCCGCAGGATGACAACGGCTATGACATCAGTGACTACAGAAACATGTACGAAAAATTCGGAACAAATGAAGATATGTTTCAGTTAATTGATGAAGTGCATCAGCGCGGAATGAAAATCATCATGGATCTGGTTGTGAACCACACGTCGGATGAACATGCCTGGTTTGCTGAAAGCCGCAAGTCGAAGGACAATCCTTACCGGGATTATTATTTTTGGAAAGACCCGAAATCGGACGGTTCTGAGCCGAATAATTGGGGATCGATTTTTTCAGGCTCGGCGTGGACGTTCGATGAAGGGACAGGACAGTATTATTTGCACTACTTTTCGAAAAAACAGCCTGATTTAAATTGGGAAAATGAAGCCGTTCGCCGGGAAGTGTATGATCTGATGAAGTTCTGGATGGATAAAGGCGTTGACGGCTGGCGGATGGATGTGATCGGTTCCATTTCCAAACATACCGATTTTCCGGACTATGAAACAGATAACAGCCGCTCCCATATTGTCGGCCGTTATCACTCTAACGGCCCCCGCCTGCATGAATTTATTCAAGAAATGAACAGGGAAGTGCTTTCTCATTACGACTGCATGACGGTCGGAGAGGCAAACGGTTCTGATATTGAAGAGGCGAAAAAATATACGGATGCAGGCAGGCAAGAGCTGAATATGATCTTTACATTTGAACATATGGATATCGATACAGAACAAAACTCGCCAAATGGGAAATGGCAGATCAAGCCGTTTGATGTAATTGCTTTAAAACAAACGATGACAAGGTGGCAGACCGGGTTGATGAATAGCGGCTGGAATACCTTGTATTTTGAGAACCACGATCAGCCGCGGGTGATTTCCCGCTGGGGCAATGACGGTGAGCTGCGAAAACAGTGTGCGAAAGCATTCGCAACGGTTCTCCACGGGATGAAAGGCACCCCGTTTATTTACCAGGGAGAAGAAATCGGCATGGTCAACAGTGATATGCCGCTGGAGATGTATGACGATCTCGAGATCAAAAATGCGTATCGTGAACTAGTCATCGAAAACAAGACGATGACGAAGGAAGACTTCCGGAAAGCCGCGGCGAAGAAAGGGCGGGATCACGCGAGGACGCCGATGCAATGGGATGCAGGAAAACATGCCGGATTCACAGCCGGAGACCCTTGGTTAGCGGTCAATTCCCGCTATCAAGAAATCAATGTGAAAGAATCCTTGGAAGATCAAGATTCAATTTTCTATTACTATCAGAAGCTCATTCAATTACGAAAGCAACATAAGATCATGATATACGGAGATTATCAGCTGCTGCTGGAAGATGATCCGCAAATCTATTGTTATATCCGTAAATATCAAGGGAAAAAGCTTCTCGTCGTTGTGAATTTGTCGGAAGACAAGGCCCGGTTCGAAGCGCCTCCGGAACTGATCCATGAGCGTTGGAAAATCCTGATTTCGAACTATCCGGAGGAGCCGGCTGACTTGAAGAGTATCAGCCTCAAACCTTATGAAGCTGTGAGGGGTATCAGCATATGAAAGCGGTTATTTTTGATTTAGACGGAGTGATAACAGATACTGCGGAATATCATTTTCTCGCTTGGAAATATACGGCGGAACAAATCGATATTCCCCTTGACAGAAGTGTGAATGAAAACCTGAAAGGAATCAGCCGGGAAGCGTCACTTGAAAGGATCCTTATTTTTGGCGGAGCGGAAAAAAGGTTTACACATGCGGAGAAACAAGAACTGCTGCATCAAAAAAACCAATATTATCAAACGTTGATCAGCAGATTGACGCAGGAAGATCTCTTGCCGGGAATCGGCAGGCTTCTTTGTGAATTAAAAAATGAAAATATAAAAATCGGGTTAGCATCTTCTAGCCGCAATGCCCGCGCGATCTTAAAACGTTTGGCGGTTATCGATGATTTTCAAGCCATTGTTGACCCGGCGGCTCTTGCGAAGGGGAAGCCTGATCCAGAAATCTTTTTAACAGCTGCAGCGCTGCTCGGTGTTTCCGCGGCTGAATGCGCGGCAATAGAAGATGCTGAAGCAGGAATCTCTGCAATCAAATCTGCCGGGATGTTCGCGGTCGGTGTCGGGTGTGAACAGTCGATGCTTGGTGCTGATCTGGTTGTGAGGCAAACCGGTGAATTGTCGTTTGAGCTGTTGAAGGAAGAATGGAAGCAGTATAGGGGAAAGGTTTTAAAAAGCATCAGAGAGTGAAAAAAACCTGCAAGAGACATCATCTCTTGCAGGTTTTTTGGGCATTACTTCTGGTCTTCTGTATTGCGTGTCAGCACTTTATCGATTAAGCCGTATTCTAAGGCTTCATCAGCTGATTTGAAGTTGTCGCGGTCTGTATCGCGCTCAATGACTTCAAGCGGCTGGCCGGTACGTTCAGCAAGCACTTTGTTTAATTTGTCGCGAAGCAAGAGAATGCGTTTTGCCGCGATTTCAATTTCTGTCGCCTGTCCTTGCGCTCCGCCAAGCGGCTGGTGAATCATAACTTCACTGTTAGGAAGCGCGTAACGTTTGCCTTTTTCTCCGGCTGCAAGTAAAAATGCTCCCATAGAAGCGGCCATACCGATGCAGATCGTGGATACTTTCGGTTTAATGAACTGCATTGTATCATAGATTGCCATGCCGGCAGTGATTGATCCGCCAGGGCTGTTAATGTAAATGGAAATATCTTTTTCAGGGTCTTCCGCTTCAAGGAATAAAAGCTGTGACACGATGGAGTTCGCAACGTTGTCATCAATCGCAGATCCAAGCATGATAATACGGTCCTTCAAAAGACGGGAGTAAATGTCATAAGCTCTTTCTCCGCGGTTCGTTTGTTCAATGACTGTAGGTATTAAATTCATAATGCTCCTCCTTCACCTTTTAGGTAAGTATGTATTTACATGATACATTTTTGGTCAATAAAGGTCAAACAAAACGCTGACCAAAATGCCAACCTTTTCTTCTAACACCATTTTTCCCATAAAACAAAAAGTTCAAACAGCAAAGTGGAAATGAGGATGATCAGCGCCGGCGCTTGAGAAAATGATATGGCGGGAGCGCTCAAAATAGACCGCAATCGCGTCGGTACGTACGGCTGAAGAGTCTGACTACGTTGTCCGCCCTTCCAAAAGCCGTACCGGCAAATACGTTTCCAGCGGCAAATCATCAAATTCGCCTTCAATTTCTTTTGCTAAAATCTCGATGGCTGTTTTGGAAATCAATTCAATCGGCTGCTGGATGGTTGCCAAATCCGGCAGAACCGATTGAACGGTTTCGGTGCCGTCATAACCGATCACTTTTAATTGATTCGGGATGTCTATTCCCCGTTTTTTGGCCTCGGTCATCACTGCAGCCGCCATGATATCATCGCTGGCAAAAATTCCGTCGGTGTCAGGCTGTTCATCGAATAATGTTGAAATAATGTCATGGTAATGCTGATAAAAGGGTACTTCATATGTAATAGGCCTCCGTCCGTGTTCATGCATGACGTCTTCGTATGCTTTTCTTCTGAGGTTTGCCGGTGTCTCGAGTTCAAGCGGGCCGTTGATATGGACGATGTGCCGGCACCCTTTTTCAATCAGCAGTTCTGCCGCCTTTTTTCCGCCGTCATAGTTGTCTGAGCCGACGACGGGAATCGTGTCCGATAAGTAATGGTCAATGGCGACAATCGGCAGATTTTGCTTGTGATAATTGAGAATTCCCCGGTTGTAAGTCACGGCGATCACGCCGTCCACTTGGTTTCTTATCAGCATCTCCAAATATTTTTCTTCCTTATCCTTTCGATGTAAACTGTTGCAAAGCAGCAGTTTGTAGCCCATGGACGTACAAATGCTTTCAATATGAAAGGCGAGTTCGCCGAAAAACGGATTGCTGGAGTTTGGGATGATAAGTCCTATTAAATTGGTTCGTTTTCGGAATAAAGAGCGGGCCAGATCGTTTGGAAAGTAATTGATTTCTTCCATCGCCTTGTACACTTTTTCTTTTGTTTTTTCGCTGATATAGCCGCGGTTATTTAATACCCGCGAAACGGTTGTAGATGAAACTCCCGCTATTTTCGCAACATCATGAATGTTAGGCTTCATTCCCGTGCCCTCCTGCTTACTGAAATGGCTTACAATTTCCGTCACGCACTTATTTTAGAGAATCAGGCTGACATGTGCAAGGACATTCCATGTTTCTGTTTTCATATAAAGAGGGTGCGTTTTTGTTTGATTGAAATAATCAGAAAATTGTATGTCAACCGATTGACATATGAAACCGGTTGACATACAATTCTTTTTGAAAGCGCTTTTATGTTTTTTGGCAAAAGGAGGGAAATGAACGAATATGAAAAGATGGATGTTAGGAAGTTTGTCACTGTTGCTCATGTTTGCAGTCTGGGGGTGCAACAAAAGCGAAAGTGCAAATAGCGGCGGAAAAAAAATCATTTCAATGTGGGTGCATGTATCTGATGATAATGAAGAAGGAAAGGTTTATAAAAAAAGGGTGGATGCTTTTAATAAAAAGTACGCTTCAGAAAATGTCGAGGCAAAAATTGAATTCATTCCCCGAAGCGGTAACGGCGGAGGTTATGAAGACAAAGTGAATGCGGCACTGACAACAAACACCCTGCCTGATGTTATCACTTTGGACGGACCAAATACTGCAGCTTATGCAAAATCTGGCGTTATTGCACCTTTGGATGAGTATATGAAAGACCAGGATGATTTATTGCCGAGCATTAAGCAGCAAGGCACCTACCAAGGTAAACTGTATGCAATTGGCGTCAGTGAATCGTCGGTCGGCATCTACTATAACAAAAAAATGCTTAAGGATGCCGGGGTTGATTTGAAAACGCTGCCAACAGTAAAAGATCCTTGGACATGGAATGAATTTCTTGAGCTTTGCAAAACGCTGAAAAATAAATTTGAAAAACCAGCCATCGACATGCAATTACAGTCAAAAGACGAAATATTGACTTATGCGCTCTTACCGTTTGTTTGGTCAGCTGGCGGGGATATTCTTTCAGAAAACGGGAAGAAAGCGGATGGCGTCTTTAACGAAAAACCAGCTGTTGAAGCGATGACGTTTATACAAACGATGCTTAAAGAGGGCTATACTACACGCACCCCTGTCAAACAAGCGTTTGAGACGGAGAAATACCCGATGAAGATGAGCGGCGTGTGGACAATAACCGATCTGAAAACGAACTTTTCCAACGTCGATTATGGAGTGATGCCATATCCTGTATCGCCAAAAACCAAAAAGCTTGTCTCTCCTTCAGGAAGCTGGCAGTTCGCAATGACACAAGCATCTGAAAATAAGGAATGGGCAGCAAAATTAGTAGATTGGATGACCAATAAGGATTCCAATATCGAATTAAGCCGATCGATCGCCGCCCTGCCTGTACGTTATTCATCAGAGAAAGTGCTGACAAAAGAATTTTCTGATGAAATGAATGTCTTTATGCAGCAGCTGAAAGAAACAGGGCATGCACGTCCGGTGACACCGGCATATCCGCAGGTAACCCGAGCATTTCAGCAAACAATCGATGACATTAGCTTTTATGATCAAAATCAGGATATTCAAAAAGTGCTGGATACACGTGTAAAAGAAATGCAATCCGCCATCGATAAGGCAAACTAGCAGGTGGGCGCCATGAATAAAACAATATTGAAAGAGACTAGACCGGCCTTTCCATTAGAAAGAAAGCCAGTGAAAAAAATACGCTGGCGGGAAAACGCAGTCGCATATATGTTCTTAGGGCCGGCATCGCTTATTTTATTAATGTTTCTTGTGATTCCTTCCATCATGGCTGTGTACTACGCATTTACAGATTACTATTTGCTGACGCCTGATTTGCGTAAGTTTATCGGCTTTGATAATTTCATCAAACTTTTTCAGGATCCAATATTCTTAAAAAGTTTGGGTAACACCATTACATTTGTCGTCTTTTTGATACCGTTACAGGTCGGGGCAGCACTCGGGCTTGCCCTCCTATTGAATAAAAAGCGCAAAGCGAACGCTTTTTTCAAAGTCGCATACTTTAGTCCCGTCGTCATGTCACTGGTTGTCATTTCCGTTTTGTGGCTGTATTTGCTGAATCCGAATGAAGGTATGATAAATAATATATTGGCGCACTTCGGTCTATCACCACAGCCTTTCTTAACGAGCCCTAAGCAAGCAATCTTTACGATCGTTGTCGTTTCCGCTTGGCAGGGAGCAGGTTTTCAGATGCTCATTTTTTTAGCGGGTCTGCAAAACATTCCCGAGGATGTCTACGAGGCGGCGCAATTAGATGGTATGAATAAATGGCAGCGTTTTATTTACATTACATTACCTTTGTTAAAACCGACATCTGTTTTTATCTTTATCACAACGCTGATCAGCGCGTTTAAACTCCTTGTTCAGCCCATGGTTATGACCCAGGGCGGACCAGTCAATTCAACGATGACCGTTGTCTATTATATTTATCAAACCGGATTTACCGATCGGATGGTCGGATATGCAAGCTCGATCGCGCTCTTGTTTGGAACGATTATTGGATTGGTGACACTCGCACAACGCAAGCTGGTTAAGGAGGATGAAGACCATTGAGACGTAAGGTCGGGCCTTTGACAATTCTGGAGTACACGTGCCTTGTTTTGCTGGCCGTTCTATTTATTTTTCCGCTCATTTGGATGATCGCATCCTCAATGAAACCGGAAGCGGAAATTTACAATAATATGAACAGTTTCAAAGCGTTTCTGCCCTCTCTTCATCTGGCAGAATGGTTTTCATCCTATAAGGAAGTGCTGACTCGGTTTGATTTGCTCATGTATATTGGTAACAGTCTTTTTTATGGCTTGTGCGTAGCAGCCGGATCTGTTGTGATTAACGGAATGGCAGGGTTTGCATTCGCCAAACTGCAATTTACAGGGAAAAAGATTCTCTTTGGCATTTTGTTGGCGCTTTTAATTGTGCCGTTTGAAACGATTTTAATCTCACAGTTTACAATTATTCATAAAATCGGTCTGGTCGATACACGCCTTGCCGTTATTTTGCCGGCATTAGCGGGGGCATTCAATATTTATTTGTTCCGAAACTTTTTCATGTCAATTCCGGAAGAAATGATTGAATCGGCCAAGCTTGACGGAGCAAATACATGGCAAATCTTCTGGAGGATTATGATACCGATGTCTAAACCGGCTGTAGCCACTGTCGGAACTTTAGCCTTTATCGGCAGCTGGAATGATTATATTTGGCCGCTGATGGTTTTGACGGATAAGTCGAAATTTCCGATTCAAGTTGCGATTACAGCAATCAATAGCACAGAGCCTGTCTACACAAATCAAGTTATGGCTGTATTGACGATTTCCACCATCCCTTTGATCTTGATTTATATTGTGGCTCAGCGCTACATTTTGGAAGGTCTTAGCGGTTCGGGAACAGGTATTAAATAGATATCAATGTTGGGTTAAAGGAGCTGTAGAAATGAAAGGCTCAAAAAGTCTGTATTGGAAACTGAGCGCTTATCTTTTCTTTTTCTTTTTCACATGGTCTTCCAGCTACTCTTTGTTTGCGATATGGTTGGGACAGGAAGTCAAATTGAATGGATCGGCGACTGGGATTATCTTTTCTGTAAACGCTATCTTTACTTTGTGTATGCAGCCTTTATACGGCTTTATCTCTGATAAACTTGGGCTGAAGAAAAACATATTATTTATGATTAGTGTACTTATCGTTTTTACCGGGCCGTTTTATATCTTTATCTACGGACCGCTTTTACAATATGATGTCTTCCTTGGCGCCATTGTCGGCGGTATTTATCTAGGAACTGCTTTTCTTGCTGGAGTTGGCGCTATTGAAACTTATATTGAAAAGGTCAGCCGAAAATACCAGTTCGAATACGGCAAGACAAGGATGTGGGGTTCACTCGGATGGGCAGCAGCAACTTTTTTTGCAGGACAGCTGTTCAATATCAATCCGAATATCAATTTCTGGATTGCGTCCCTTTCAGCAGTCATATTGGTGGTCATTATTATGTCCATAAAAATTGAAATGACGGATGATGATAAGGAAAGAGCGGATTCGATCCGGTTAAAAGACGTAGGAGGACTCTTTCTATTAAAAGACTTTTGGTTTTTAATGTTGTACGTAATCGGGGTGGCATGCGTGTACGGCGTCTATGATCAGCAATTCCCGATTTACTACGCTTCTTTATTTCCCTCTCCAGCTATGGGGAATCAAATATTCGGATATTTAAACTCATTTCAAGTATTTATTGAAGCGGGCATGTTGTTTTTGGCCCCATTTATTGTTAATAGACTCGGTCCTAAAAAAAGCTTGATACTCGCGGGACTTTTGATGTCATTCCGTATTATTGGGTCTGGAATTGTCATCGGACCGTTCGGAATTTCATCAATGAAACTTATTCATGCTTTAGAATTGCCAATCATGCTGATTGCGATTTTCAAGTATTTAGCCGCGAATTTTGATACACGTCTTTCATCAGTTCTTTACCTTGTCGGCTTTCAATTTGCATCTCAAGTAGGCACATCGATTTTCTCCCCGATTGCGGGTGGTTTATACGACAGTATAGGTTTCCGTCACACATATCTTTTCATGGGAACCCTGGCTCTATGTTTCACAATCATTTCAATTTTTACTTTGTTAGATTCAAAGAAAGGCGTTCTGTATACTCAACCTTTTCGAAAAAACAGATATAGAGAGGATGTCACAAATGGATAGAATCCAACAGGCAGAGGAAGCTTTGAAAAAAGCGGAGGAAAAGATGAACACTCGTTATCGATTAGGGTACCATATTATGCCCCGGGCGAATTGGATCAATGATCCGAACGGGCTTATTCAGTTTAAAGGAGAATACCACGTCTTTTTTCAGCATCATCCGTATGATGAGCATTGGGGACCGATGCATTGGGGACATGTAAAAAGTAAAGATCTCATTCATTGGGAGCACATGCCGGTTGCCTTAGCTCCGGGCGATGAATTCGACCAAAGCGGCTGTTTTTCGGGAAGCGCGGTCGATGATCATGGAAGATTAGCCCTCATCTATACGGGACATAATATAATTGATCAAGAGAAAGACCTATTCTATCAAACTCAAAATATCGCTGTCAGCCAAGATGGAACCGTGTTTGAAAAGCTTCAGGAAAACCCCGTTATTGCGGAACCGCCGGAAGACAGCGCCCGTCATTTCCGCGATCCGAAAGTATGGAAGCATCGCGATGTTTGGTATATGGTCATCGGCAACTCTTCAAAAGAAAACGTCGGACGGGTCGTTTTATACCGTTCACCTGATTTGCGTGATTGGGAATACGCGGGGGTTCTCGCCCAAAGTGACGGTCATCTCGGCTATATGTGGGAATGTCCTGATTTCTTTGAATTAGGCGGCAAGCATGTCCTGCTGATTTCGCCACAGGGGATCGAGGCGGACGGCGATTCCTATCAAAATTTACATCAAACCGGTTATTTAATCGGTGACTATCATGATGAAACAAACAAATTTACACACGGCGCTTTTAAAGAACTGGATCACGGCCATGACTTTTACGCCGTGCAAACATTATTAGATGATAAAGGACGCAGAATTGCTATCGGCTGGATGGATATGTGGGAATCTGAGATGCCGACAAAAGCGGACGGGTGGTGCGGTGCACTGACTTTGCCGCGAGAACTGACTTTGCGTGATGATCATAAACTTTTGATGAATCCCGTGAAAGAAACCAAGCAGCTGCGGAAAACGGAATATCGGGAATGTGCCGGACGATCGCTTTCAGGGAGTTACTTGGCAAAGACGTCGGAAGACCTGCTTGAAGTCCGAGTCGTGTTTGATGTAAACGATTCCGATGCCGAAACGGCAGGTTTTAAGATTCGCGGCCTTGACGAAGAAGAACTTGTGCTGACATACAATCTAACGGATAAAAAGCTGACACTTGATTGCACCAAGATGGGGAAAGCGAAAGACGGTGTGAGAAGGGTGCAGACGGATACAAACGGCAAGCTGGCGCTGCGTATCTTTATTGACAGATCCTCGATTGAAGTATTCGCAAATCATGGAGAAACAACGATGACAAGCCGTATCTATCCGAATGAAGGCAGATTGGGGATTGAGCTGTTTTCTGAGAAAGGCGCTGTGAGGGTTGAAGAATTCACCTATTGGACTCTAAAAGACATATGGAAGGAAAAGGAGTCACTTGAAAAAAATATTTTGCATCGGTGAAATACTGATTGATTTTATTCCATTCCAAAAAAAGGCTTTGCAAGATGTCACATCCTTTGAGCGCGATGCCGCCGGCGCGCGTGCCGTCATGCTGACGAAAATCGCCAATGATCATTTCGGGGATTACCGTTGGTGTCCTTGAGGAAAATGGCGCAGATGTTTCTTATTTCATTCGAAGCGATGAAGGCGAAACCGGATTGGCTTTTGTCTTCGTAGATAAGGCCGGGGGAAAGAAGCTTTCATTTTTATCGGAAGAATGCTGCTGATTTGCGCTTTCACCGGAAGAGGTAAAGCAGAAATGGTTTCATCAAGGAGATCTGTTCGAAAGACTTGGTTAAAAGTCCGATGAAGCAAGCGCATATCAAAGTGATCGAAGACTTTCAAAAAAATCGGCGGGATGATCAGTTTTGACCCTAATATCAGGCTCCCTTTACGGTCTGATGAATCAAGCTGCCCGAGAGACGCTTCTAACGTTTTTCCCCTTGCGGATATCATGAAAGCCTCTGATGAGGTGCGGCGGTTTATCACCAGTATCGATGACGAGCGAGAAGCAGTTGCTTCGCTTTTTACCGGCCGTATCAACGTCGTTGTACTGACAAAAGGAGGCGAAGGTGCGGCGGTTTATTTAAAAAATGGCGAGTCATATGAAGATAAAGGCTTGAAAGCCGCTGTTTCCGACACAGCCGGTGCGGGGGATGCCTTTGAATTGATGTCATATCAAAGGAGACGCTGTGCGAACAGATAAGTGAACATCACCGCCGCTTCTGTAAAAGGAGCGATTCACGCGGCACCCCTGCATAACTGCCTGTAATAACACATAAGAGGAGAAAATAGTAATGATAAAAGAAAAAGAGAAGATGTTAGCCGGGGAATTATATAACCCGTCTGACTCTGAATTAGCAAAAGACAGAGAAAACGCAAGACGGCTGGTTAGAATGTATAATCAGACTTTAGAAACTGAAGCCGATAAACGGACTAATTTATTGCGGGAGTTACTTGGTTCAACAGGAGAAAACGTATATATGGAACCAAATATCAGGTTTGATTATGGATATAACACTTTTGTAGGCGAAAACTTTTTCGCAAATTTTGATTGCACCATATTAGATATATGTGAAGTGCGGTTCGGAGATAATTGTATGCTTGGGCCCGGTGTCCAAATCTATACAGCTACACACCCGCTTCTTCCGACTGACCGCAATACGGGATTAGAATATGGAAAGCCTATTACTTTCGGGAATAATGTATGGGTTGGAGGAAGTTCAGTCATATATCCCGGAGTAACGATAGGTAATAATGCAGTTATCGCTGCAGGTGCTGTAGTTACTAAAAATGTACCAGATAATGTTGTAGTTGGGGGCAATCCAGCTAAATTGATTAAACAACTTGAAATATAAATCGTTTCATAGAGTGCCTCCTTGTGAAATCCATTAGCCGTTGAATCAACGTCTTTTTCTTAGTGATGCAGGATTATGCTGCATGAGGACGCTGCATAATCCTGTTGTGCATTATCAAAAAAGAGTTGCTTTCTGTGCGTTTCTTTATTATAATATAAAGGTATCTGATTGAAAAAACGTGCGCTCGTAGCTCAGTTGGATAGAGCGGTGGTTTCCGGTACCACGTCTGTCGGGGGTTCGAATCCCTCCGAGCGCGTCTCAGTTAAGACGATAGGAAAAACCTCGCAGATGATAAATCTGCGAGGTTTTTTTATTTTATCTTGTTTTGAAACTGTTAACGAATGTGTCTCTGTTATGTTCGGTTCCGGCAATCAGCCGCGCACTTTCACTGATCCGCTGTGCGAGAGCTTTTTGCGCCTTGCCTTCAAAGCTGTTCAAGAGTGCTGAATACACTTCATATAATTCATCTTTCAACGTATCCATTTCGAATGTCGGTTTCAGCGTTCGGCGGACTGTCTCCAGTTTTATCCCCGCTGCCTGTGTCATGACGGTTTTCAGCATCTGCCGCTGCAGCCTTTTCTTCATCGGGTCGTCCTTGTGTTCTAAAAGTTCGTCTAATGTCGGCATTATGTATCCACCTCTATCATCTTAACCAGTTTGCGAGCATCTGGTCTTTTTCCTGAAATTCATCCGCTATTTTATGTAAGAATCCGCCAATCTCTTCAAGGTCCGTAATCGCCGCCTGCAAGGAATCAATAAACGCCTGCTCAGCCTGAGTGTCATAAAAAATCGGGCCTTTATCGTAGGATTGCGCAATATCTTCAATGGTATTGGTCACGTCCTGTGCTTGAAGCTGATCAAACAAGCCGTGTCCGACTTGGCCGTAAAATTCTGTTTTCAGCTCGGCGATTTTTTCATCGTGCTCCTGATAGGCGTTTTGCGCTTCTTTTTTCATCGTTCGCAAATCTTCAGTCATAGCCTGCACCTTTTCAGCCAGCTTCTTTGCGTTTTTCGGCGTTACTTTTATTGTATCTGCGCTTCCGATCGCACCGGCCGGCAGAAGAGCGCCGAGGTTTTTATCGAAGACTAACTCATCTCCGTTCGGATTTGCGATAGTGCCGTTTCTGTCGAACACGAAATTTGCTTCGTTTAAGCCGTGTGTATCCGGATTTCTCAGAATGACGGTAGTGAAGAAATAAGCGAGATTCTTGCTGATCTGCTCGTTTAAGTTCCCATCAAGCCGCTGCTTTCGGCTGAACTGTGAGAGCGAGGGGTTTTTCGTATAAATCGTTGTCCCGTTGTGGCGGTCATATTCGTTCCAATAACCCGCCCCGACCATGTCGTCCGGATTGATAATTGACCGGATGTAAGGATCGTAAATGCCGCTGTTGATGTCTTTCTGTGTTTCCTCATCGTGCAGTTTCACGACGGAAGGACTGTTAAACGCGACGGCGTACACATCATTATTCACCGCGCTGTATTCGGCCTCAGCGCCGCCGAGTGAATGGCCGGTTGTTGAAATAATCGTTGACGTTCCGGCATACTTTTTCTTTACGCCGCGTACCAGCTGATCGGCTTGATCGATTTGCGATGTTTTCGTTATCAGCTTATACTTTCCGGTTGTGAGCATGGCGTCTTGAGAGGGCGTTCCGTGATAGGTTCCAAGTGTTTTCGACGTATCCTTTGCGTCTTTTTTTACAATATAATGTACTTCTGTTTTCGGATCATTTCCGAAAACAATATTGCCGCCGTCCGCTTTTACGCCGTCATTGATCGGGTCTTTTCCGATATCGGTTCCCGCAAAGGCGACGACCACGTTTTCGGGGTTTTTTGATTTTATCCATTTACCATCTTGTGTTTTTTCCCCTTGTGATAGTACAACCGCGTCTAATCCGGTATCTTCGTCCGTTTTTATTTTTTCAACGTACCAATAAGTTTTTTGGTCTGTTTGTATCGGTTTCCCCGTTTTCAATTTATCAGCTAATCTTTCGCGGTTGTAAGATTCCTGACTTAGCGTATAATAAGTTTTATCTGTTATTTTTGGAACTTTAATCTTGTAATTCATATACAACGCCTCCTTATTTTTGTAAAATGAGACAGGAAAGGGTTGATTTCCAAATGAAAAAGAAAAAGTACATAATTATCCTTATTTTAATAATTATAGCAGTTGGGGGACTTTTTATGAAGCATCAGTATGATCGAAAGGAAAAAGAGATTGCGTTATTCGAAGAAGCCCAGAATCATATGAAAAAGTTTTTAACAACGAACTATAAAAATGTGAAAGATATCCATTTTTCTGAGGATTACTATATTAACCCAATGGGCGGTATTAGTGTTAAGGGTTATACTAATGGAAAAAAAGAGTTTGAAGGTCTATATGACCCAGGCAATAAAGAAATATTGTCATATACGGTTGATGCCGAACCAAAAGAAGAATGTAAAGATAAGCTTTGTACAAGATAAATTAGCCCGCTCAATCGAGCTGGGCTAATTTTGTTGTATTGCTCTTCCTCTAATCTCCTGGACATAAAACAAATTTTTCATAGGTGCATTTTTTAATCCTGTTAATAATGAATAGTGTTGTGTTATCATATCTTGTATTTGTTTTAAATCTGCTTATCGTAACCTCAGTTGAACCAACTAAATCAGCCAATTCCTTCTAGCTTTGAATTCCCTTCTCCTTCATTAAATCTAGATCTGACTATAAACTTTTTTAGAAGTTCACACACCCTTTAGGCTAGTCTAACTAACGCTTATATAAAAGTAATCTCGATCACTGATATTTGATACATTGATGTTTTTTAGACATGTACAACACTCTGAGGTTAATGTAAATTTAATCTAAGAAAGGATGAGTCTGTGAAGAAATACATGATTGTCCTGATATTTGTAATAACTATAGCGTCAGGAAGTATCTACATGAAGTACCAACATGATAAAAAAGAAGCAGAACAAGAACTTTTTATCCAAGCGAAAGATAAAATGGAAAGCTATATAAAAGCTAATTACAAAAATATAAAGCAAATTACATACATTAACGATTATAAAATAAATCCTATGGGTGGTATTTCCGTGAAGGGGTACTTGAATGGTAATAAGGAAAAAGAATTTTTCGGACTTTATGACAAAACGAATGATGAAATAGGAGTTTCGTCAGTCGATGCGGAAGAAAAACCCGAATGTCAGGAAAAAGAATGTGAATACTAAAAAAGACGCTGGAATAAAGAAGTACTCTGGAATGCCGCTTATATGATCCTCTGTGGACACGGAAGAAAAATCTTAAGACGCCTAAATGCACCGGATGTCACCGACCATTTTTTCTAGTCCGCGAGCTTCATCATAACTCATGGAACGGATGATTCTGTGAAAAAATATATTATTATCTTCATTATCTTAATAGCAGCCGGAGGTTTTATAATGAAGAGTATGAATGATAAAAATGTTCAGGCTGAAGAGATAAAGATTGCTCAGGAACGAATGGAGAAATTTATCAAAGCGAATTATGAAGGCATACATAACGTTACATAGAAAGATAAATACGAGATAGATCCAATGGGCGGGATAGAGGTATTTGGCTATTACAACGATGATACATCGAATAAATTCGATGGTATTTATGATAAGGCCAATGACAAGATCATGGGGCACTCAATAGACGCTGTAAGTAAGAAAGAATGCAGAGATAAAGATTGTGATTACTAAGAAGACGCTCGTCTGGTATGAACATATAGTAAACGAAAAAGACAAGGGTTCGGCATTTGCCGCCCTTGTCTTTTTTCATTGAACATTGGAAAACATAATCAGAAACAGCTCATTATTTGACAGTCCATTTTAACAGCGTTACAATTAAACGTGTAAATAGTTACATGTTTAAATAAACATAATGTCTCGGGAGGTGATACGTCCTTGAATGAACCTTCTTTAAAAAAGTCATTTATGAGTCAGTGAACCGCATCATTGATCCCGAGCACGTGTATTTCCGCAATGTGCCTGTGTTTGAAACAAGCAGTGAGGCATATCAGCATCTGCAGGACCGGCTGTTTATCGGGGCTGCGGTCAGATTGCCGGATGACATTCGGTTAGATATTTATGAAGTTCAATAATAATATGGAGAGTGAGTCAACATGGAAAACTTTATCGGAAGCCATATGATTTACACGTATGAAAACGGCTGGGAGTATGAAATCTATATTAAAAATGATCATACGATCGACTATCGGATTCATAGCGGAATGGTAGGCGGCCGCTGGGTGCGCGACCAGGAAGTGAATATCGTCAAGCTGACAGAAGGCGTATACAAAGTGTCATGGACTGAACCGACAGGCACAGACGTTTCCTTAAACTTTATGCCGAATGAAAAACGGATGCACGGAATTATTTTCTTCCCGAAATGGGTGCATGAGCATCCGGAAATCACGGTGTGCTACCAAAATGATTACATTGACGTGATGAAAGAGTCACGTGAGAAATATGAAACATACCCGAAATATGTCGTTCCCGAGTTTGCGGATATTACGTATCTCAACAATGCGGGAATCAATAACGAAACACTGATTTCAGAAGCGCCGTACGAAGGAATGACCGATGATATCCGTGCGGGAAAATTAAAATAAGAGAAAAAACCCGGCAGCTTGGCCGGGTTTTTTTGTATTCTTTTACGACAGGGTTTTGGTCATGATAATGTCGACTTGTTTATCATCCCCCATATAAAAAGAGTGTTCTCCGGTTTGGACAAATCCCATTTTTTGATAAAAGGCGATTGCATTTTCGTTTTTTTCCCATACGCCCAGCCAGATGTTCCTTTTATTGTGTGCTGTTGCGATTTTCATCGCTTCATTCAGCAGATATTTGCCAAGTCCGTGTTTCTGATGGTTTTTTCTTATATAAATTCTCTCAATCTCAAGAGAATCTTCACCCATTTTTTCTGACTGTGCTTCGTTCATGTTGACTTTTACATACCCCGCAAGGTCATCATGATAATAAACAAAATAGAATTGAGAAGACAGATTGGATAATTCCTTTTTCAGCTGTTCAGAGCGGAATGCATTTTCCAAATAAGCTTTCATATTTTCTGGTGAATTTTGATCCTTAAATGTATCATTGAATGTTTCAATGCTTATCTCCCGGAGCTCTGTTATATCGTTAAGGCTGCACTTTTTTAATTGAATACTCATGGTCATACAGCTCCTTTCTTCATTTATCATATCAGCTGATTTTTTGTTGTGTTTGCAACGAAAATACCGTATAGTAAACATAACGTATTTTTGTTGTATTTGCAACATAAAATAAGAAAATGAGGACGATAAGGTGAAATATGTTTTTTATGTTTTAGGAATCATGATCTTGACCTTTGGTATTTCTGTCACGATTCAATCAGATCTTGGAACGTCGCCTTTTGATGCGCTTATTGTGGGATTGTCCGTCCATGCAGGGCTTACCGTGGGAAGCTGGGAAATCATCATCGCTTTCCTGTTCATTTGCTGTAATTCAATGTTAAAAAGGCAAAGGCCGGAATTTTCAGGGATGATTACGGCGTTTATAACGGGAATCGGGATTGATATGTGGCTTTTTTTTCTGCATCGAGTCATAACGCCTGAACTGTGGTACGGAAAAGCGGGCTGTTTTGCAATCGGTTTAGTTGTGATAGGGATAGGAACCGCAACCTATCTGCACACAAATTTCGCCCCGATCCCGGTTGATCGGTTAACGCTAATTGTCCGCGATTTAACCGGGAGAAGCATCTTTTTTTCAAGAACGGTCATTTACTTCATATTTTTCATACTGGCCGTGATGCTAAAAGGTCCGGTAGGCATCGGAACGTTATTAACCGTTTGTTTAGGAGGGATCATCCTTCATTTCTTTATGCCGATTACCGGAAGATGGATAGACGGCATATTAACAGCATCTCCAAAGCAGAGAGAAACGAAAACCCGGTAACGGAGGTTTTTACCCGATTCTATCATTTTTCATTTCATCAGCATGTTCAAGGTATAATAAAAAAGGGGAGGGATTTTTATGAGCGGTCAAAGAAAGCTCGTTTTTTACGGAGCTGTCAGCGCAGATGGCTATCTTGCGCGGGAAAATCATTCTTTAGATTGGTTAATCGGAACTGAAGGTGAAGACGGCACCGATTATGAAGCTTTCTATGAATCTGTCGATACGATCATCATGGGCAGAAAAACATACGAGGAAATATTGGTTTTATTGCCTGAGGAATTTCCGTACAAAGGTAAAGAATGCTATGTGTTTTCGCGGACATTGACCGGGTGTACTGAACATGTGCGGTTTATTCATGAAGAGCCTGCCGATTTTATAAAAGCATTGAAACGCCGAGAAGGCAAGCGGATTTGGATTGTCGGCGGGAGTGATCTGCTGCACCCGGTTTTGGAGGAAAAACTTGTCGATGAGTTTATCATTCAGATCGCCCCCGTTCTGCTCGGCCGCGGAATTTCTTTGTTCAAACCCGGAGACCGGGAGACAGGGCTGAAGCTGACTGATGTCAGGCGCTATAAGCAATTTGCGGAGTTGCATTATGAAGTGAGATGACATGAAGTGTATGAAAGAAACCCAGGAAAGGTTACCGGGTTTCTTTTTCATGTTTGTTTTTATGTTTTGAAATGGTGTGGGCCGGCCCGCATGAAAACCCTGCAACCATGATAACAACCCCTATCCACCTCACGGCATAGAAATCAGTGTCGCGCAGGAAGATAAATGAAATTAAGGTCATAAGCGCCCCGATTATAACGGCAGCTGTGCCGATAATACTTGATTTCTCCATATAAAAACTCCTTTATGAATGTTTGTTAACGTATTGGGTTAGAATATAACATATCAGGGTTAATGTGGAAATGGATATACTGCGAAACTGACTGATGTCTGAAGTGAGATGAAAACGAAACGCCAAGGGAGCCGGCTCCCTTGGCGTTTTTTATGCTTGAAACAGGATGCGGCGTTTTGCTGAATCGGGATCACTTTCGACAGCGGTATCCGTGTTGAAAAGCAAAGTTTCGCGTGAATCGGTTTCATATTCAGGCCAATTGAAGTGAGAGGTGTTCGGGTTTCCGGTTTTTGCAAAAGCGAGCCATGCGGATTGGATTTGTTTGGAAAGCTGTTCTGCGTCATCACCGAGCGGTTCTTGCAGCGTCTTTCTCAAAGAATCAAAGTTTCCGAACACAAACGGCAATTCCAGAGCGTGAACGGCTTTATGAAACGGCGGTGTTTCGCCATGCCAATCAAAGCGGTACATCCAGACCGGTGCGTGCTGCGACTGTCCTTGTGCGAAAGCGACAGCCGGCCGCCAGAAAATCAGATCCGTCATCATATCGATTTGTCCCTTTAATGAATGCGGATATAAATCTGCCGCTTGCTCGGTGCAGTTCTCTCCGAGGTGATAATGCAAATAATCTTGCTGTTTTTTCTCGGAATGAATGTCTGTATCAGGGGTGAAAAACAAATATGCTTCATCACGATTGGTTCCGATGATCATAGGTATGCCTTCTGCGGCCCCGTCTGCTATGGCTTTCACCGGTTCCGCAGGCAATGTGGCCGGATCGATGGCGGGCTGAAACAAAAGCTGAAAAATGTTTTGATCTAGTGAGCGCCGCACTTTATCCGCAGTCTTAAGCAGGTCATTAACGGAAAGCTCCTGCAATTGATCAGTGCCGGCTTCATGAATAAATGCCGTCGCGATGTCTTTTGCCATGTCCGCCGGGATCGTATGAGAGGCGCCGCTTTCTAAAATGGCTTTATGAAACAGGCCTTTTGCGTCAGGCATTGCCATAAGGGAGGCGATGCTCATGCCGCCTGCCGATTCACCAAATATCGTGACGTTATCCGGGTCTCCTCCAAATTCGGAGATATTGTCCCTCACCCAGCGCAGCGCGGCGATCTGATCGAGCAGCCCGATATTGGCGGAATACGCGTCATGAATAGAAGACAAATGTAAAAAGCCTAACGGTCCGAGCCTGTAATTGAGTGTCACTACAATGACATCTCCGTCAGCGGCAAGGGCAGATCCGTCGTAAAGCGGTTCGCTTCCGGCACCTAAATAAAATGCCCCGCCGTGTATCCATACCATGACAGGCTTTTTTTCGCCCTCTGAATCGGGGGCGAAAACATTGAGGTAAAGGCAATCTTCAGATTGAGCCGGTATATCTCCGGAAAACGATATAGACAGCATATCATCCGGCTGCGGACAAATCGGCCCGAACGAGTCGGCATGTTTTACGCCGTCCCAAGGTGCGGGCGGCTCCGGCGCTTTAAATCTGAGCTCTCCGACGGGCGGCTTCGCGTACGGTATTCCCTTCCATGTGCGGACGCCGCGGCCGGCAGTTCCTTTCAGTGCGCCGGAGCGGGTTTGAACGGTAAGTTTTGTCATCATTTCATCCCCTTTTTTCTTTTCATTATAAACAGAGATGAAGACATGAAGCGAATAAAAGCCTTTTCATCAGCATATCATCAGTAACGCTTCCGTTCTAAAAATGATCTGACTTCCTGAACGGACAAGCCGAGTTCTTTGGCTTCCTGCATCAGCGCTTTCCATTCCTCAATGTTGGATTCAGTCAGTTTTCTGTTGCGGTAGGGTGCGGGCTCCGAGCGTTTTTCAGTCAGTTTGTTCGTAAAGGTGAACAGTTCTTCTTTCGGCATGCCCGACTGCACGGCCTGCACAAGGTGGATGCGCCACTCATCTTCCGTGCCTCCCATGTGATGCAGCATCGTTTCGGCATCAAAAAGCTCCGTCAGATCGACCTGCAGGGTGGCGGATACTTTTTTCAGAAATTGGATGGACGGATTTGAGTGAACCCCCCGTTCTATCTTGCTTAAATAAGATTTAGAGACACCTGCTTCAACTGCTAGCTGATTAATAGAGTAGCCTTTTCTTCTGCGGTATAAACGAATTATTCTTCCAATCATTGTGCTGAATTCTCCCCTGTATACTGGCTTTTTTGTTCATTATAAGAAATCTTTCGTTCTTTATAAAATTTAAAATTATAAGGTAAGTGCAGTAAATAAGAGGAAAATCATGATAATGTTCTCTAAAAAGAACCAAATGGCTTAATTTGAAATTTTCAAATTTCGACCTTTTCTTTTATAATCCAATCATTAACAGAAGGGGGCGTTTAAGCCTGATGCAATAAGGATGAGGCTGTAATTACATGAATGAGAATATGAGTTTCAAAGAACTATTTGACATTATTAAACACAGATTTTTACTGATTTTTATCATGACAGCAGTTGTAACGCTGGTGACGGGATACATCCAATTCCGGGTGATTTCGCCCGTTTATCAGTCATCGACCCAAGTGCTCATTCATGAAACAAGCGGTGAAAAAAATTCGAATCTTAGCGACGTTCAGCTGAATCTTCATTACAACAATACGTTTCAAACGATAATGAAAAGCCCGGTTGTGCTTGAGAAAGTGAAGCAGACGCTGCATCTTTCTGAGACGGCATCCGCTTTAAAAGCAAAGATCACGACAAGCAGCGAAACCGATTCAGAGATCATTACCGTAGCGGTGCAGGACGAGAATCCGAAACAGGCCGCCGCTATAGCGAACACGCTGATGAAGACATTTAAAAAAGAAGTCCGTGACAGGATGAATATAAAAGGCGTCATTGTTTTGTCTGAGGCAAAAGCATCGGAAAGCCCGATGGTCAAGCCTTCGCGCATCCGAAATATCATGATGGCGTTCGGTGCGGCTCTCATGGCGGGTGTGACGCTTGCGTTTTTTCTCCACTTTCTTGATGAAACCGTTAAAAGCGAGCGGCAGCTCAGCGAAAAAACAGACTTGCCTGTTTTAGGGGTTGTGTATGACATCAAAAATCAGCAGACACGGTCTGATGAAAAATATTTCGGGGAGTGAGGCGTTTGGGATTCAGAAAAAAGAAATCAAGAAGGGGACTGGCTCAAATATCCGTTTTACATCACAAATCATTGGTGGCTGAACAATACCGCACCATTCGGACAAATATTGAGTTCTCCTCTGTTCAGACCCATTTGCGCTCTATTCTCGTCACTTCTTCCGTTCCGGGAGAAGGAAAATCATTCAGCGCCGCCAACCTTGCCGCGGTATTTGCGCAGCAGGAAAAAAAGGTGCTGCTCGTCGATGCGGATTTACGAAAACCGACGATACACGAGACCTATCAGCTTGAAAATGTACAAGGCCTTACGAATGTGTTAGTCGGAAACGCTTCCCTCGGCGAAACGGTGCAAAAAACGCTGATTGACAACCTCTATGTCTTAACGAGCGGGCCGACGCCGCCGAATCCGGCTGAGCTTTTATCTTCAAAGGCGATGGGAGAGCTGATTCAGGAGATGTACAGCCGGTACAGTCTGGTTATTTTCGATTCACCTCCGCTTTTGGCTGTGGCGGACGGACAGATTTTAGCGAATCAGACAGATGGAAGCGTTCTCGTCGTCTTGAGCGGAAAAACGAAAATGGATACCGTCCAAAAGGCGAGAGACGCGCTCCAGCAGTCAAAGGCAAAGCTTTTGGGGGCGCTGCTGAATAAAAAGAAAATCAAAAAAACGGAGCACTACTCGTATTGAGCGGTGCAGGTGATGTCTCCTTACCTTTATCAACGGAGGCACTCGGCTCTGCTGTGGGCGGCGTTTTTCGCTGCCTTAGATGCTGGTCGTCGGTGGCGGGGTGTGAGGACGGGTTAAATGCCCAATTTATCTTAAGATGATGCATTGTTATCGGCTTAGCTGTTATGTCTGTTTTTTAACGAAAACCGTATCAGCTAAACCGATAAATGAGGAGGGGAAAGATTGACTTACCGGAGAAGACTTTCAATGATATTTGCATTGGATACGTATCTCGTTTTACTTTCCGTTGTTATAGGATATCAATTTTTTGAGGATTCTTATCACTTTTATGACTCCGGAGCGTTGCTGCTGACTGCCGTGAGCATGCTGATCAGCCATCATGTATGCGCTTTTATGTTTCACCAGTATAAGCAGGTATGGACGTACACGGGAATAGGCGAGCTGCTTGCCTTGATGAAGGGGATCACGCTGTCAGCAGCCGTAACAGCGGCCGTCCAATACGGGGTGTTCCACACGATTTTGTTCCGGCTGTTGGCCGTCAGCTGGATGGTTCAGCTATTGTTCATCGGAGGAAGCCGGATGATTTCACGGGTGCTGAAAGAAACGATCGGCAGGAAGCAAAATGACTCTTCCAGGGCGCTGATCATCGGCGCAGGTTCGGGGGGGACGCTGCTCGTCCGTCAGCTTACCCAGAAAAACGATCTCGGAATCATGCCTGTGGCTTTTATTGATGATGATCAGACGAAGCATAAGCTCGAAATCATGGGCCTGCCCGTCATCGGCGGAAAAGAAAGCATTATGCCGGCGGTGCAGAGGCTGAGAATTCACCATATCATCATTGCCATTCCGTCTCTTTGCACCCATGAGCTTCAGACATTATACAAAGAATGTGTGCAGACGGGCGCCCATATTAAAATCATGCCGCAATTTGACGAGATCCTGCTCGGAACGCAGGCTGCCGGACACATCAGAGATGTAAAAGCCGAAGATCTGCTCGGCAGAAAGCCGGTCACCCTTGATACGAGCAAAATTTCTGACAGCATCAAGGGAAAAACGATTCTGGTCACGGGCGCCGGCGGCTCAATCGGTTCTGAGATCTGCCGCCAGATCAGCGCGTTTCTTCCGCGGGAAATCGTCCTTCTCGGCCACGGAGAAAACAGCATTCATTCTGTACATACCGAGCTGTCCGCACGCTTCGGCAAAGAGGTGCTCTTTCACGCGGAGATCGCCGATATTCAGGACAGAGATAAAATCTTTACCTTGATGAAAAAATACGAGCCGCACGTCGTCTATCATGCGGCTGCCCACAAACATGTGCCGTTAATGGAACATAATCCGGAAGAAGCCGTTAAAAACAACATTATCGGCACGAAAAATGTCGCCGAAGCCGCCGACATGTGCGGAACGGAAACATTCGTGCTGATTTCTTCTGACAAAGCGGTCAATCCGGCCAATGTCATGGGGGCGACGAAACGGTTTGCAGAAATGGTCATCATGAACCTCGGAAAGGTCAGCCGCACCAAATTCGCCGCCGTCCGTTTCGGAAATGTGCTCGGAAGCCGCGGCAGCGTCATTCCAATTTTCAAAAAGCAGATTGAAAAAGGCGGACCCGTCACCGTCACGCATCCGGCGATGACAAGATATTTTATGACGATCCCCGAAGCGTCAAGACTCGTCATTCAGGCGGGGGCGCTTGCAAAGGGGCGGCAGATTTTCGTTCTGGATATGGGAGAACCCGTCAAAATCGTCGACTTGGCAAAGAACCTGATTCATTTATCAGGCTATACGACAGAACAGATTCCCATCGAATTCTCCGGCATCCGTCCGGGAGAAAAGATGTATGAAGAATTGCTGAATCATAATGAAGTACATACGGAGCAGATTTTTCCGAAAATCCATATCGGGAAAGCGGTGGACGGGAATTGGGCCGTGCTCATCCGTTTTATGGAGGAATTCAGCCGTCTGCCTGAAGAAGAGCTGAGAAAAAGGCTGTTTGAGGCGATCGAATCAGTACATGAAGAAGCGGCCGCAGGCGTGTGATGGGAGGACAGAAAGATGACGAAAAAAGTATTATTCTGCGCCACAGTCGATTATCATTTTAAAGCCTTTCATCTTCCGTATTTTCAATGGTTTCAGGATATGGGCTGGGAGGTGCACGTCGCGGCAGGCGGCAATATGAATCTTCCGTTCGTTGATGAAAAGTTTTCCATTCCGATCCGGCGCTCGCCGTTTCATCCCGAAAATCTTTCTGTTTACAGGCGTCTGAAACGGCTCATTCAGGACAACGGCTACGACATGATTCACTGTCATACGCCGGTCGGCGGCGTGCTTGCACGCCTTGCGGCGAGACAAGCGCGCCAAAAAGGGACAAAGGTGCTGTACACCGCGCACGGCTTTCACTTCTGCGACGGAGCGCCTCTGAAAAACTGGCTTCTTTATTACCCGATCGAAAAATTTCTTTCTTCTTATACGGATTGTCTGATTACGATTAATGAAGAGGATTACGAACGGGCCAAGCAAATGAAAAAAACAGATTGCAGCGCGAAAAAAATACACGGCATCGGGGTGAATACAGACAGGTTTCGCCCTGTGAGCCGGGAAGAGAGTGAACGTCTGAGAGAAAAACACGGCTTCGGCGCCGGGGAATTTATTCTCGTATACCCCGCTGAATTAAACGGCAATAAAAACCAGGGACTTCTCATTGAAACTGCGGCACTGCTGAGGAACCGCATTCCGGAGCTGAAACTCGTATTTGCCGGAGAAGGCGCGATGGAAGAGCCGTACAGAAAAAAGGCTGAATCACTCGGTGTATCCGACATGGTGCGGTTTTACGGTTTTTGCCGCGATATTCATGAACTGATTCAGCTTGCTGATCTGTCTGTCGCCTCAAGCATCCGCGAAGGACTCGGCATGAATCTGCTTGAAGGAATGGCTGCCGAAAAGCCCGCCGTTGCCGCGGACAACAGGGGGCACCGCGAGATCATCGAAGACGGCGTGAACGGTTTTCTCGTGCCGGCGGGGGACAGCGCGGCGTTTGCCGATCGGATTGAAAAGCTGTACCGCTCCCCGGGGCTGCGAAAAGCAATGGGGCAAGAAGGGCGCAGGACGGCGGAATGTTTTTCAGAAACACGTACGGTAAAGGAAATGGCGCACATTTACGCCGGTTATATGGATAAAAAGGAGAAAAGCGTATGAATGCAGGAGCACAACCGAAAATTTCCGTCATCATGGGAATTTATAATTGCGAAGAGACTTTAGCGGAGAGTATTGAATCCATCCTGAGCCAATCGTATAAGAATTGGGAACTGATCATGTGTGATGACGCGTCAACTGACGGAACGTATCAGATTGCGCGCCGTTACGCGGATCATTACGGCGACCGGATTACGCTGATTCAAAATAAGACAAATCAACGGCTTGCCGCTTCGCTTAACCGCTGTCTGACATACGCAACGGGGGATTATATCGCCAGGCAGGACGGTGATGACATCTCCAACCCGAGGAGACTGGAAAAACAGGCCGCTTTCTTAAACAAGCACGCCCACTATCAAGTCGTAGGCACGGGCATGCTCGTATTTGACGAATTCGGTGTAAGGGGCGCCCGGCTTTTGCCGCCCGTGCCGAAACCGGGAATTATGGCGAAAGGCACACCATTCTGCCACGGCACCATTATGATGCGGGCTGAAGCGTACAAAGCGCTTGGCGGCTACCGGTCAGTCAGGCGGACGCGGCGGATGGAGGATATCGATTTGTGGCTGCGCTTTTTTGAAGCGGGTTTCCGAGGGTACAATCTCCAAGAAACGCTGTATAAAGTCAGAGAGGACAGTGATGCGTTTAAAAGGAGATCGTTTACGTATTCCATTGATAATGCGGTGCTCGTTTTTCAGGCATGCAGACGGCTGAAGCTGCCGCTTTCCCATTACGCGTATATCGCAAAACCGCTCATCCGCGCCATTACGCCGCCCGCGGTCATGAACCGTTATCATAAAAACAGGGACATCCGCCAAAAAGAAGGGCTTGCCGAACATGACTGACAAACCGATGCGGGTGCTGCACATCTTCAGCGGTATGAACAGGGGCGGCGCAGAAACGATGATGATGAATTTGTACCGGAAGATGGACAGAACGAAGGTGCAGTTTGATTTTTTAACCCATAGGAACGATCCGTGCGCTTATGATGAGGAAATTCTCGCTCTCGGCGGACGGCTTTTTTATGTGCCGAGCATCGGCAGCACAAACCCGATTACATTTGTGAAACAGGTCAAGCGGGTGATTAAGGAAAAAGGCCCGTTTGCCGCCGTGCACGCCCATACCGATTTTCAGTCTGGATTTATCGCATTGGCCGCTCGTTTAGCCGGCGTCCCGGTGCGGATCTGCCATTCGCACAGTACGTCGTGGCGGGGGCGGGCGTCGCGGCTTGCCGGGATGCAGCTGTTTGTTTTCAGACGGCTGATCACGGCAAACGCCACGGCACTGTGCGCCTGCGGAGAAGACGCGGGCCGTTTCTTATTCGGGAAAGAAAAAGACGTGCATCTTTTGCCGAACGGCATTGATCTCGACTTATTTGCCGGCGGGTGCGCGGACACAGAAGCTGAAAAAAGGAAGCGGGGCATTGCAGACGGCCGTTTGGTGATCGGCCATATCGGCCGCTTTACAGAAGAAAAAAACCATGAATTTCTGCTCCGGCTGGCCGCTGATATGAAAGAGCGGGGCATCGGTTTACAGCTGGTTCTCGCCGGGGACGGTCCGCTTCGCACCGACATGGAAAATTTGGCGGCGAAGCTGGGGCTTGATGATGATGTGCGTTTTATCGGCATAGAAGAACGCGTTCATGCCCTGCTGAAAACGCTGGATGTATTTGTCATGCCGTCTCTTTATGAAGGGCTGCCTGTCACGCTCGTTGAAGCGCAGGCCTCCGGGGTGCCGTGCGTGATATCAGACGGCATAACGGAAGAAGCCGATGCCGGGCTCGGGCTGGTCAAAAGGCTCAGCCTCAAAGAACCGCCCCGACAATGGGCAACAGCGGTTTTACGGGCAGCAGAGGCGGCAAAGCCTGACGGAGCGCGCATTAAAGAAACCCTCAGACGGCAGGGATATGACGCGGGAGAAAATGCGGGGGCTGTTATGAAGCTTTACAATATGAATTGGAAAAAGGAACAGTAACGAATGATTGTATACGTAGTCAATATGGGAATTGTGTATATTTGGTCATGGTTCGCGAAAATGTGCGGCGGGCGTGATCAATCGCTTTCGACCGGATACCGGCCGAATCAGCTCGTCATGATCGTTCCGCTGCTATCGCTCGTATTGGTCTCCGGTTTGCGCTACAGAGTCGGGACGGATTTTCAGACGTACGCGCTGATGTACAAGCTGGCGGGAAATTACGGCAGCATTTGGGAGATCTTCGGGTTCGGAGCGAAAAAAGCAGCCGTTGATCCTGGGTTTACGGCTCTCATCTGGCTCATGAATTTTATCACGAAAGATCCGCAAATCATGTATTTCACCGTGGCGGTCGTGACGTGCAGCTTTATTTTAAAGGGGCTCGTTGAGTTCGGCCGTCCGTTTGAGCTGAGTGTGTTTTTGTTTTTGGGCACGTATCACTATTATGCTTCCTTTAACGGGATCAGGCAGTATATGGTGGCGGCCGTTTTGTTTTGGGCTGTCCGCTACGTGATCAGCGGAAGCTGGAAGCGTTATATGTCAATCGTGCTGTTGTGTTCGCTTTTTCATTCCTCAGCGCTGATTATGATTCCGGTTTATTTTCTCGTCAGAAAAAGAGCCTGGTCGCCCGCGATTTTCGGACTGTCGGCATTGTTTCTTCTTATGACGTTTCTGTATCAGAAGTTCATTTCGCTGTTTGTCGTCGTGCTGGAAAACAGCTCGTACGGCCATTATGAGAAATGGCTGATGACCAATACGAACGGGATGAACGTCGTAAAAATCGCGGTGCTGCTTCTGCCGCTGTTTTTGGCTTTCTGCTATCGGGAGCGGCTGCGGAAGCTCTGGCCTGACATTGATGTCATCGTGAATTTCTGTCTGCTCGGCCTGCTCTTCGGTCTTTTGGCGACAAAGGATGTTATTTTTGCCCGGTTTAATATATATTTCGGCCTGTACCAAATGATCTTGATCCCTTATTTTGTGAGGATTTTTGATGAAAAATCAAATGCGCTGATTTATATCGCCATTATTGTCTGTTATTTTCTTTACAGTTACTTGCTTATGCCGGTCGATTCGTCTGTGCTTCCGTACAGAACGATTTTTTCCCGGTAATGGACACTGGAGGTTTATATGGAAACACCCGCGGTCAGTTTATTAATTGCTGTGTATAATACGGAAACTTATTTAGAAAGATGCTTAGATTCATTGCTCAATCAGTCGCTCGCCAATATCGAAATCGTGGCCGTTAATGACGGGTCAACGGATCAAAGCCCGGCGATTCTTGAAACCTATCAGAAGCGGGATGAGAGAATCAGGGTCCTTCATCAGCAAAACCGGGGGCTCGGCGCGGTCCGCAACAAGGGCATTGAGGCGGCGCGCGGCGAATTTATCGCTTTTATTGATGCGGACGACTGGGTTGAACCTGATTATTGCCTGCGCATGTATGAAAAAGCGAAGGCTGATCAGGCTGATCTCGTGATTTGCGAATATGCGGCCGAATTTGCGGATACGGGGAAAACCGCCGTTTCAACGATCGCTTCAGCGTACGCGGGCCGCCCGAAACAACGGTACCTGAAAGATTTATTTGAAGGAAGAGTCAGCGGTTTTTCATGGAACAAGCTGTACAAAAGAACCATGATCGAGCATCATCAGCTGCGCTTTCCGCTTCGGGATGAGCTTGAGCACGTGGAGGATCAGTACTTCAGCCTCCGGGCGCATGTTTTCGCAGGTGCGGTCTCGTACGTGGATCAGCCGCTCTACCATTATCGGATTCACTTGACTTCCATTGTGCAAAGCTATCAGAAAAAGCTGTTTGACTCAGGTCTCGTTCTCTATCGGCTGAACGAGACTTTTTTGCGTGAAAACGGCTGCTTACAGGAATACCGGCAGGAGCTGGATTTTTTTATCGTTCAGCACGGAACAGTCTGCCTGCTGAATGAATGGAAGCGGAATAACGGCGGCCGGTTTTCTGAGAAATGGAAGAATATCAGCCGGATATGCGCTGATCCCGTGTTTCGCCTGAGCCTTTCCAAAACCGGAACGGCGCCGTTTGACGCCAAACGTTCATGCCTTCTGCTTTTGGCGAAGCTGAAGCTGATTCCGTTCGTGTCGCTGGCATCAGCCGCATATCAGCGGGCAATCGAGTACAAAATGAAAATCAGAGGGTGAAGACATGTCGATACAATCTTTAAAAATCAATCTCGCGGAATGGCTGTTGCTTAAGGTCAAATACCCGTCCCAATTTCATTTCGGAACGGCAGCGGATGGGGCGGGGCTTACAGCGGCAAGAAAAAAGATCATTCTGACGCTGCTCCCGTCCCACGATAATCTCGGTGATCACGCCATCGCCTACGCAAGCAAAACGTTTCTTGAACGGGAGTATCCCGACTTTGACATCATTGAAGTGGATATGAAGGATATATACAGATCGGCAAAGGCGCTGATCAAAAAGCGCCACCCCGATGATATGGTATTCATCATCGGCGGCGGGAACATGGGGGATTTGTACCGGTATGAGGAATGGACGCGCCGCTTTATTATCAAAACATTCCGGGAATATCGGATCGTTCAGCTTCCGGCGACGGCTCACTTTTCTGAATCAAAAAAGGGACGGAAGGAGCTGAAGCGCGCCCGAAAAGTGTACAATGCGCATCCCGACCTTTTGTTAATGGCGAGAGATGAGACGACGTATCAATGGATGAAGCGTCATTTTCCCGGAAAAACAGTGCTCAAACAGCCTGACATGGTCTTATATTTGGATAAAAGCGAGCGGCACATCCCGCGGGAAGGGATCTACCTCTGTTTACGGGAGGATAAGGAGAGTGCGCTGACGGCTGAGGACAGAGCGATGGTAAAAGAAGCTTTGGCGGAAGAGTACGGCGAGCTGCACTCCTTTACCACGACGGTCGGCCGGAGGGTCAGCCGCCATACACGTGAAAAGGAGCTGGAGGCGCTTTGGAATACGCTGAAAGGCGCGGAAGCCGTCGTCACTGACAGGCTTCACGGGATGATTTTTTGTGCGCTGACGAAAACGCCTTGTGTCGTCATTCGTTCGTTTGATCATAAGGTGATGGAAGGCTATCAATGGCTGAAAAACATACCGAACATGACATTGCTTGAACGTCCAGACCCTGAAGCCGTAACGTCCGCCGTAAACCGGCTGCTCAGCGGCAAGCATGAGGAAGGCGGTTCATTGCGAAGTGTTTATTTTGCCAGGCTGCGCTCGAAAATCAGCGGTGATGCCCAATGACCGCGCCGCTTGTGAGCGTGATCGTGCCGATGTATAAGACAGAGCCTTTTATTAAAGAATGCGCGGTTTCTTTAACAAAACAGACGCTGAGAGACATCGAAATCATTTTCGTCAATGACGGTTCACCGGATCAGTCAGGCCGGATTGCCGAACAATTCGCCGCAGAAGATGCGAGAATCCGGGTGATTCATAAAGAAAACGGCGGCCTCAGCTCGGCCCGCAATGCCGGAATAAAAGCCGCCCGCGGCCGTTATATCGGTTTTGCGGACGGCGATGACTATGTGACGGAAACGATGTTCGAGCGGCTTTATGAAGAAGCAGAGAAGAACCGGCTGGATATCGCCGGATGCGGCTATTATAAGGAAACGCCGTCTAAGAAAAGAACATATATGCCGCCGTCCATTCCGCCGGGCCGCGTCTTCACAGCGGATGAAATGACTGCATTGCTGACACGTGCGCACGAACATCGGTTTATTTGGTATGTGTGGCGCTATATATACCGGCGAGAAGCATTGCAAGGACTGTTGTTCCATGAAGATATCCGGTTTGCCGAGGACTCTCCGTTTAACTTGGCAGCGTTCCGCCAAGCCGCGCGTGTCAAAGTGATAGACGAAGGGCTGTATATCTACCGGGAAAATCCGCAAAGTCTTACAGAAACACCGTTTAAGCCCCACTTAGATCAAGAACTGCAAAAGCAATATGCAGCGAAAATGGCTTTTTATGAGGAAAACGGGCTGACGGACGCCTGCCGGAGCGATATCGATACATATTTGTGCAAGCATCAGATTCCGATGCTGATCGCCAACGCATGCGCCGCCCCGCAGCTGTCACATCAGATTACGGCGCACATCGGCAGAATCTTAACGTATGACATGGTAAAAATGGCGGTGCGCAGGACGCCGTGCCGCCATAAACAGCTGCTGGCGGGGGAGCGCGTGGTGCTCGGCCTGTGCAAAATGCGCCTTCCTCTTCTTCTGCATGCGTTTTTCGAACGGAAATCGAAAGAGAAAGGCAGTGCGGAAGGAGCATGAAATTTGCCATTAATTTCGGCGCCAATGTGACGGCGTTTTTACTATCAGTGTTTTTATCAGTGTGGATGACGCCCTTTATTGTGAAAACATTAGGTGTGGAGGCTTTTGGGTTTGTCCATCTGACACAGAATATCATTAACTATTTCTCTATAATTACTGTTGCGCTGAGCTCTGTCGTTGTGAGGTTTTTCTCCGTCGCCGCCCATAGGGGGAACAAGGACGAGGCCAATGCGTATGTAAGCAATTATTTAGCCGCGTCTGTCGTGATATCTCTATTGCTCGCTGTGCCGCTCGCCGGGACGGCTTTTTTTATTGACAAGATTATGAATGTACCGGCCGGGCTCTTAACGGATGTGAGGCTCTCTATCGTGATCGGCAGCGTGCTGTTTATGCTGACGTTTTTTATGGCGGGGTTCGCGACGGGGCCGTTTTTCGCCAACAAGCTTTATATCACAAGCTCCATTCAGGCCGTGCAAATGCTGGTCAGGGTGCTGTGTGTGCTCGCTCTGTTTACGTGCCTGCCTCCGAAAATCTGGCAGATCCAGCTTTCGGCATTAGCGGGAGCTGTCTGTGCGGCCGTGCTGACTTTTTTCTTCTTTAAGAAATTGATTCCTTGGTTTTCTTTCAGCCGTAAAACCTTGTCATTACAGACGAGCAAAGTGCTGTTTTCGGCCGGTGCCTGGAGTTCTGTCAACCAGATCGGAGTGCTGCTGTTTCTGCAGATTGACCTCATGACGGCCAACCTCGTGCTGGGGCCGTCTGAAGCGGGTGTCTATGCGGCGATTATTCAATTCCCGCTCCTGCTCAGAAGTCTTGCCGGGACGCTTGCTTCACTGTTTGCGCCGGTTTTGACTTCCTACTATTCAAAAGGCGATATGGAAGGCCTCCTGTCTTACGCCAATAAGGCTGTGCGGATGAACGGGCTTCTCCTCGCGCTTCCCGCCGCATTATTAGGAGGGCTTGCCGAACCGTTTCTGGCGATTTGGCTGGGCCCGTCGTTTCTGCAGACGGCGCCGCTTTTATACATTCACGCCGCGTATTTGGCGGTCAGTCTCTCTGTCATGCCGCTTTTTTACGTATGGACGGCTTTTAATAAACAAAAAACGCCTGCTATCGTTACTTTATGTTTAGGCGGACTGAATGTCATATTGGCCGTGGTTCTCAGCGGACCGGCACATCTCGGGCTGTACGGCATCACCATCGCCGGTGCAGTCTCTCTCATTTTGAAAAATGCCGTCTTCACGCCGCTGTATGTTTCGCATATTACTGGTTTTCAGAAAACCGCGTTTTACAAAGGCATGTTCGGCCCGTTGGCGGCGGCCGTATTTGCCTGGGCTGTCTGCCGGGGTATCCGGCTGTTTTCACCGCTTGACAGCTGGGCCGGCCTGATCGCCGCGGGGCTTGCCGTATGCATAAGCTATGCCGCATTCGCTTTTTTCTTCATTTGTACGAAAGAAGAAAGGCGGCTTGCTTTACAGAAATGCCGAAAAGTGAAAGGAGCTGTTCAGATTTGAAGGCGAAACGTGTATTTGATATAGCGGCCGCGACGTTGTTATTGTGCGGCGCGAGCGTCATCCTTCTCTTCGCCATGGCCGCCGTCAGATGCGCCATCGGGTCTCCGGTATTGTTCAAACAGACGAGACCTGGGCATAACGGGCGTCCGTTTACGTTGTATAAACTCAGAACGATGACGGATGCGCGTGATGAAAACGGTGTGCTGCTTCCGGATCATCTCCGCCTGACCAAAACGGGAAGGCTGATCAGAAAACTGAGCATCGATGAGCTTCCCCAGCTTTTTAATGTGCTCAAAGGCGATATCAGTCTGGTCGGCCCCCGCCCTCTGCTGATGGATTATCTTCCGCTTTACACGGCGGAGCAGGCGCGGCGGCACGAGGTGAAGCCGGGGATTACGGGCTGGGCGCAGATTAACGGGAGAAACGCGATTTCATGGGAGGAGAAATTCAAGCTCGACGTGTGGTACGTCGACAACCGCACATTTCTTCTCGACTTAAAGATTCTGCTTTTAACAGTGAAAAAAGTTCTCGTGTCAGAAGGCATACACCAAGCCGGCCATGTGACGGCAAAGCGCTTCACAGGCAGCGGAGATATGTCATCGTGAAAAAGGTCGTACTGATCGGAAACGGCGGACACGGAAAAGTCGTGAAGGAAATCGTGCAGGCCCGTTCCGATATGGAGCTTGCGGGCATATTGGATGACGGATTCAGCGGTTTTGCCGTTCGGAACGGTTTATATACGGGCCGGACGAAAGACGTGCACATGCTTCGGAAACTCGTCCCCGAAGCCGTGTTCACGATATGCATCGGCCGCAACGGCGTCAGAAAGCAGTTCGCTGAAACGCTTGGGCTTGAAGATGACGATTATGCCGCACTCATTCACCCCGGGGCGATCGTCAGTGAAACGGCTTCCGTCGGACACGGAACGGTTGTGATGGCGGGCGCCGTCATTCAGGCGGGCGCTGACATCGGCGCCCATTGCATCATCAATACGGGGGCGGTTGCCGATCATGACAATGCAATCGGAGATTACGTCCATCTTTCACCGCGCGCGGCGCTTGCCGGCGGAGTGAAAGTCGGGGAAGGAACGCACATCGGAATCGGCGCGTCCGTCATACCGCAGATTGACATCGGCCCTTGGTCCGTTATCGGCGCGGGGGCTGCGGTCATCAGCCGAATTCCCGGCCATGTGACGGCGGTCGGCGTTCCGGCCCGCGTCATCTCCCCTATCCATAATGAAAAAGGATGATTTCATGCAAACAAACAAACGGATTTATTTGTCTCCGCCTCATATGAGCGGAAAAGAACAGGAATACATCGCAGAAGCCTTCCGATCCAATTGGATTGCCCCGCTCGGTCCGCTCGTCAATTCGTTTGAAGCGCGGCTCGCGGAATATGCGGGAGTGAAAAGCGCGGCGGCCGTAAGCTCGGGAACGGCCGCCATCCATCTTGCCCTGCGGCTTGCGGGTGTGAAAAAAGGAGACGCTGTATTTTGTCCTTCCTTTACGTTTGTCGCCACGGCGAATCCGATTGTGTATGAGCAGGCTGAGCCCGTTTTTATTGATTCGGAATGGGAGACGTGGAATATGTCGCCCGATGCGCTTGAGCGGGCGCTGCGGGATGCAAAGCGGCGCGGCAGACTCCCGAAAGCGGTGATCGTCGTCAATCTTTACGGCCAAAGCGCGAAAATGGATGAATTAACGAGCCTTTGTGACGCATACGGCGTCTGCCTGATTGAAGACGCTGCCGAGTCCTTAGGATCAACATATAAAGGCAGGCAGAGCGGCACGTTCGGCCGTTTCGGCATTTATTCCTTTAACGGCAACAAAATCATTACAACATCGGGAGGCGGCATGCTCGTGTCTGACGATGAAGCCGCGATTGAAAAGGCGAAGTTTCTTGCGTCACAGGCGAGAGATGCCGCCGTTCATTACCAGCACAGCGAGCTCGGGTATAACTACAGGCTCAGCAACATTCTCGCGGGCGTGGGTATATCGCAGCTGGAAGTGCTCGAAGATCGTGTCCGGGCGAGGAGAGAAATCTTTCACAGGTATCGGGAAGCGCTGGAAACATATCCGGGCATCCGCATGATGCCGGAGCTTGAAGGAACGGTGTCAAACCGCTGGCTGACGGCTCTGACGCTTGATAACGGCGTGACGCCGGAAGAAGCCGTCGCCTGTCTTGCGGAACAGAATATTGAGGCCCGGCCGCTGTGGAAACCGCTGCATACGCAGCCGCTTTTCTCATCTTCCGTCTTTTATCCTCACAGCGAACATGAGCGTGTCTCTGAGAACCTTTTCAGCCGGGGCATCTGTCTGCCGTCCGGGTCTGACCTGTCTTCTGAGGAGCAGCAGCGTGTCATTGACGCACTTGCGCAACTGTTTGAAACGAAAGGGGAGAAAACATGGACAGCCGCCATGTTATGAGCCGATTAAAAGAAACGCTGACGGGTCTGCTCAGCGTTATACCGCCGCAATCCGACATCATATATGCCGACTACCCCCTCTACGGAAATGTGGGGGATTTATTGATTATGAAAGGGACGGAGGCGTTTTTTAAAGCGCACGGCATCCGCGTGAAACAGCGCTGGAATCCCGACAATTTTCCATTCGGGCGCCGGGCGGACAAAAAGACAATCATCGTCTGTCAGGGTGGCGGAAATTTCGGGGATCTCTATCCGTACTATCAGACGTTCAGGGAAAAAATCGTCAAATCCTTTCCGGAAAACAGGATCGTCATCCTGCCGCAATCCATTTATTATCAGGATGAGACACGGCTGCAAAAGACAGCGGCGCTTTTTGCGGAGCACAAGGATCTTCATCTGTTTACGAGGGATCATGTGTCATACGAGACCGCGAAACACTTCTTTTCGGCGAATCATATCGGGCTTATGCCTGATATGGCCCATCAGCTGTATCCGATGGCGGCGTCAGCGGCTCCGTCACGCGGCAGGCTTCATTTTATCCGCACGGATGGGGAAATCAATCCGAAGCTGCAAACCAATTCTTCCGTTAAAAGCTGCGACTGGCAGGATGTGCTGTCAGCAAGCGACCGCAGGGGAATCGCTTTTTTCCAAACACTGAATGTTTTGAATAAAAAAGCGGGAAACCCGCTGCCGATTGCGCGGTTTTGGAAACGCTATACCGATTTCTTAACAAAGAAAGCGGTCCTGTTTTTCAGCAGATACGAATCGGTGGAAACGTCAAGGCTTCACGGCCACATTCTGTCCTCACTTCTCGGGAAACCGAATACCGTCATTGATAATTCATACGGGAAAAACGCCAACTATTATTACACCTGGATGCACGAAGCGCCGGATGTCCATCTGATCGGGGAAACCGCCGGCACGAAGGAAAACCTTCCGCTTTGAATGAGCGGAAGGTTTATTTTGTTTCACCGCGTTTTACTTTGTTGTACGCCTCATCCAAATGCTGAATTCTTTTGAGCACAACCGAGTTTTTCGTCAGCTGATCCTGAACAAGGGTTGAAACGACGGAACGGTAATAGCTGTTCATCGCATGAATTCGGTCTTCATTCGGATTCATTTCAATGTGCTGTGTAAAGTTTTCAATAAAATAAGGAACAGAAAAAAGTTCTGACATCTATAAAGCAACTCCTTTTAATAAGTATATATATACGGTATGAAACCAATCATGTACAATGAAAAAAGGGGAGTGAGCATGATGGATATCAAACTTCAGCAAACACAAATGTTAAAGCCTCAATTAACACAAGAGCTTAAACAGGCTATCACATTACTCGGATACAATTCCGCGGAACTGGCCGGATATATTGATGAGCTCTCACTGGAAAACCCTCTGATTGAACGAAAGGAAACAGACACGCCGCCACTATCTTACCATAAAACAAATAAAAACAGGATGAAAGAACGGGACGGAAGCCAGCAGATCAGACTTACCCGCAAAACGCTGCAGGATTCGCTCAAACAGCAAGCCTTAGACATGAAGCTGTCCGATGATGAAAAAAAAATTTTCAATTATCTGATACATTCATTGGATTCAAACGGATATTTAAAAGAGGACATACCAGCCGCCGCCGACCATGTATCCGCTTCACAAGAGGAGACGGAAGCGGTTCTTAAAAAGCTTCAATCCCTTGAGCCCGCGGGAATCGGCGCCCGGTCTTTGCAGGAATGCATCCTTCTTCAGCTCCGCCGTCTGCCCGAGCGGAACGAACAGGCGGAATGGATTGCCGAAGCCTATTTTGAGCTATTTGCAAGAAAGAACTGGAAAGCGCTTACACTAAAAACGGGCATTCCGCTTAAAGACATTCAGGACATCGCTGACATGATCAGCGCGCTTGATCCGAGGCCGGGGCTCCGTTATGCGCATGAGGAGCCGGGTTTTTACGTGGAACCGGATATTTTCATCACAGTGAAAAACGGCATCATTCAAGCGCGGCTCAACAGCCGTTCGTTTCCTGACATCCAGCTTCATACCCATTATCAGCCGCTCTTGTCAGCTGCCGGGTGCCGTGACACGAAAAATTATCTGTCGGCAAAATATCAGGAATGGCGCTGGCTGAACCGAGCTTTGTCGCAAAGAAAACAAACGATCACGAGAATTATCGGCGTCCTGACTGAACGGCAGGAATCCTTTTTTCTTACAGGAAAAAGCGGAATGCAGCCGCTGACCTTAAGAGAGGTGGCGGAAACGCTGGAGCTCCACGAATCAACGATCAGCCGGGCAATCAAAGGAAAGTACGTTCAGACGCCGTACGGACTGTATGAAATGAAAACATTTTTCTCGGCGAAAGCTGAATCGTCGGGGGACGGCGGCGCTTCCAATTATGCCGTGAAAGCGCATCTGGAGGCATTGGTCGGTAAAGAAGATAAAAAGAAACCTTTTTCAGACCAAAAGCTTGCCGATCTGCTGCATGAACAATATGACATCCGAATCTCAAGGCGCACCGTCGCCAAGTACCGTGACCAATTAAATATTCCGCCGTCATCGGCGAGAAAACGGTACAGCTGAAACCTCCCCGAGCCAAACCCCGGGGAGGTTCTCCGTGTTACGGGATCATCCATGAAAACAGATGATGCTGTAAAAATGTAATGAGACAGACGAGAAGAAGCAAAAACAGACTGTGCTTAATCGTAAAGCGGAAAAGGTCGGCTTCCTTGCCCGCCAGACCGACAGCGGCACAGGCAACCGCAATGGACTGCGGAGAAATCATTTTTCCGGTGACGCCGCCTGATGAATTGGCGGCGACGGAGAGAACCGGGTCCATTCCGACAGAGAGCGCCGTCACTTTTTGCAATCCGCCGAACAATAGGTTGGCCGACGTATCAGAGCCGGTAATAAATACGCCGAGCCAGCCGAGCACCGGCGAAAAAAAGGTAAACATCGCGCCCGTCATGGCAAGCGCAAGACCGAGAGTCGTGCTCATGCCGGAAGCATTCGTCACATAAGCAAAGCCGACAACAGAAACAATGGTCACGACCGGAAGGGTTAATTCTTTCACCGTTTCTATAAACGCTTCGCCCCAAGTCTTCCACGACATGCCGAGGGCGAACTTGGAGATGACGGCGGCAATCAGAATCGCCGTCCCCGCTGAACCGAAAAGCTCAAGTTTGTACACGGCTTCAATCGGCGTGCCGTCCGCCTGAAGAATCTGCTGATTTACAAATGGGACGGGAGGCGTGAAGGTCAATGCACGCCCGGCTGCATTCAGCCAGGAAAGCCACATTGACGTTCCTTCGTAATGACCGGTTAATGCAGCCTTCACGCCCGGAATCCCCCAGACGGATATCATGGCCGTCAGAAGAAGGAAAGGAGACCACGCTTTAAACACCGCGGCGCCCCCGTACTTGATCGGCGCCCGGTCAGCGGCCGCTGCTGATTCCCGTTCTGCCGCGAAACGAAAGGCCGTTTTCGGTTTCCAAAATTTCAAAAATACAGCGAGCGCGGCCATGGAAACAAGCGCCGACAGCACATCCGGCAGCTCAGGCCCTAAAAAATTCGAGCTTGCGTACTGCACGGCCGCAAAGGAGACGCCGGAAACAAGAATGGCCGGCCATATCTCAAAAGCCTTTTTAAACCCGCTCATCAAAATGATTAAGTAAAGCGGAATAAAGACGGATAAAAACGGAAGCTGCCGGCCGACCATTTGAGAAATTTCCATTGCCGGTATCCCGGTCGGACCTTCGACGGCGGTAATCGGAATGCCGATCGCGCCGAAGGCAACGGGCGCCGTATTGGCAATCAGGCAAATCCCCGCCGCATACAGCGGCTGAAAACCAAGTCCGACGAGCAAAGCGGCCGAGATCGCGACGGGAGCGCCGAAACCGGCGGCGCCTTCTAAAAACGCCCCGAATGAAAAGGCGATGAGCAGCGCCTGCAAACGCCGATCATCTGTAATTGACAGCACCGAACTCCGGATAATCTCAAACTGTCCCGTTTTCACGGTGATTTTATACAGAAAGACCGATGTGACGATAATCCAGCCGATCGGAAGCAGCCCGTACACCGCTCCCTGAGAAGCGGACATCACCGCTTTTTCCGCCGGCATGCCGTAAACAAATACAGCGATTAAAAGTGAAACGGCTAACGTTAAAAGCCCCGCGATGTACCCCTTCATCCGTTTCACCGCAAGCGCCCAAAAAAAGAAGATAATCGGCACGAGCGCGCAAGCTGCCGATAAAAGCAAATTTCCCCCTAAAGGAGCGTACCCCTGTGTCCATTGCATCCCTAAAAAACCCCTCCTTATGTCATGTAAGCGATTACTTTTTATGATAAGGTCATCTGATGACCGGGTTAATTAGCATTATATTTTGAAAGTTTTGAAAGTACAATACTTTTCTTGAACAAATTGTCTGAACCTGTCGGCAATACAAAAAAAGAAGTATAATAGACGATAAACATCAAGATTCACAAGTGACGGGGTGATCGCGTTGAAATATAAACAAATTAAAACGAAAAAAATCTACGAGGAAGTCGCTGACGCATTGCTGGAGAAGATAAAAGCGGGCGAGCTTAAGCCGGGTGAAAAGCTTGATTCCGTTCAGGCGCTTTCTGAGAGTTTTCAGGTCAGCCGCTCGGCGGTCAGAGAAGCGCTGTCGGCTTTGAAAGCGATGGGGCTCGTCGACATGAAGCAGGGAGAAGGCACATACATAAGAGAATTTGAGCCGGCTCATGTTTCCCAGCCGCTTTCTTCCGCCCTCTTGATGAAAAAAGAGGATGTCAAACAGCTGCTCGAAGTCAGAAAGCTGCTTGAACTCGGCGTCGCCGCCATGGCCGCTGAAAAACGCACCGAAGACGATTTACAAAAAATCCGCCAGGCTCTCATGGAGATGAAAGACATTGACGGAGACGAAGAATTGGGCGAAAAAGCGGATTTCTCCTTTCATATGGCGCTGGCGGAAGCATCACAAAACGGCCTGCTCAAGCATCTCATGAATCATGTCTCCGCGCTTCTTTTGGAAACGATGAGAGAAACGAGAAAAATTTGGCTGTTTTCTAAACGAACGAGCGTGCAGCGATTGTATGAAGAGCATGAACGCATTTACAGCGCCGTCGCCGCCGGAGACGCGGATGAAGCGGAAGCCGCGATGACCGCGCACCTGACGAATGTGGAAGAAGTGCTGGGGGCTTATTTTGAAGAAAATGTATAGAAGCTGACTTGTGAAAGGGGATAACATCACATGCAGGGCGAATCTTTTTTTTCTGACCATGTAAAGAAAGCTCTGACAAACGATCCTCCCGGGGAATGGATGCCGGCAGTTCCGAAAGCGTGCATCCCCCTGCATTCCGGCTATCCCGATCCCGCCCTCGTTCCTGATAAGGAGCTGAAAGAAGCCGCCGCCCGCCTTCTGGATGAGGAGCGCGATCTGCCGCTGCATTATATGGGAAGCCCGAGGACGGCCGTTTTAAAAAAGCAGATTCAAGAACGGTTAGCCATCCGCGGCATTCACTGTCGGGACGATGAGCTGCTCATGACTTCAGGCGCCTGTCAGGCGATAGATCTGGCAGCCCGGGTTTTCCTCGATGAACAAACCGCCGCTGCCGTTGAAGCTCCGGTCTATATGGAAGCGCTCGAGATTTTTAAAAATTACACACCGCATATCATGAGCATTCCGACAGATCAAGAGGGCCTGCAAACAGAAACATTAGCGTTCATGCTTGAGGAAAGAAAACGAAAAGGGCTTCTGATTCCCCGTCTTCTCTACACGATACCCGCTTTTCAGAATCCTGCGGGAACCGTAATGTCAGCGAAGCGGAGAACCCTCCTGCTTCAGCTTGCCGAAGCGTATGATTTTCTCATCTTGGAGGATGATGCATACGGCGAGCTCGGATTCACCGATATTCCGCCGCCCTTGAAAGCCATGGATCAAAACGGCCGGGTGCTGTACGCCGGTTCATTATCAAAAGTCATCGCCCCGGGTATGAGGATCGGCTGGATTGCAGGGGACGCCGCATTCATCACGGCATTGTCATGGTTAAAAAAAGACTTAGGCCACCCGTTTTCCCAAGCGGTGACCGCCGTCTATTTGGAACAAACGAATGTGGAAAAACGGCTCGCCGCTTTACGGGAAGCATATCGAAGCAAACGTGACGTTTTGCTCGCCGCATTAGCGCGATATCTTCCGGAATCCGCATCCTGGCACGTGCCTGTAGGCGGTTACTTTGTATGGGTGAAAGCGCCTGGGGCGGATACATCCGCACTGCTGGCGCAGGCTCTGTCTCACGGCGTTTCCTATGTCCCCGGAAAATATTTTTTTCTGCATCAGGAAGACGGTGCGGAATATCTTCGCCTGTCGTTCAGTTATGCCGGTAAAGCCGCGATAAAAGAGGGTGTGCAAAAACTGGGACGCCTGCTGGAAAACGGGGTGTAGAGCAGCATGAGGAGCTTTCGGGCTTCTCTTTTTTTGTCCCCTTCAGCACATCGGACGAAAGGATTTTTCAGAAAAACCTTCCAATCCATATTCAGAATAGTGTAGGATATTCATAGAGCTTTTCCTAAAAACAGGTCATCAGATGACCGGATCACATATTGAGGATGAAAGAGGGGTTCATCATGAAAGTCTCATTATTTGTCACGTGCCTTGTGGATATGTTCCAGACCAATGTCGGAAAGGCGACGGTTGAGGTGTTGGAACGGCTCGGGTGTGAGGTGGATTTTCCCGAGGGGCAGATTTGCTGCGGGCAGCCCGCATACAACAGCGGGTATGTGACGGATGCGAAAAAAGCGATGAAGCGGATGATTGCCGCGTTTGAAGAAGCGGAGTACGTCGTCAGTCCGTCAGGTTCCTGTACGACGATGTTCCGTGAATATCCGCATCTGTTTCAGGATGATCCGAAGTGGGCGGCAAAAGCGCAGCAGCTTGCGGACAAAACATATGAGTTAACAGATTTTATCGTCAACGTTCTCGGGGTGGAGGATGTCGGGGCGGTGCTGCAAAAAAAAGCGACAGTCCATACATCGTGCCACATGACGAGGCTGCTCGGCGTGTCGGAGGAGCCGATGAAGCTTTTGCGCCATGTCAAGGGGCTCGAGCTGACCGCGCTTCCCGGAAAGCACCAATGCTGCGGATTCGGAGGAACGTTTTCTGTGAAAATGGCGCAAATCTCTGAACAAATGGTGGATGAGAAGGTCGCCTGCGTGGAAGACACGGAGGCCGAGGTGCTCATCGGGGCGGATTGCGGATGTCTGATGAATATCGGAGGGCGTCTTGACCGTAAGGATAAAAACGTCAGAGTCATGCACATCGCCGAAGTGCTGAACAGCAGATAAGACGAGAAACAACAAGGGGGGAAAATCATGGCGATGAAAATCGGTACCGCCGCTTTTAAAGAGCGGGTATCAGAAGGAATAGATAATGAGTTTATGAGAGGAGCCGTCTCCGGAGCGCAGGAACGGCTCAGGACAAGAAGGCTTCAGGCGGCCGAAGAATTGGGAAACTGGGAGGATTGGCGTTCCCATGCGGAAGAAATCAGACAGCATGTGCTGGACAATCTTGATTTCTATTTGGAACAGCTCGCCGAAAACGTCGCCAACAGAGGCGGACACGTCTTTTTCGCCGAAACGGCGGAAGAAGCGTCCTCCTATATCCGCGATGTCATCCGGCAGAAAAACGCCAAAAAAATCGTAAAATCCAAATCCATGGTGACAGAAGAAATCAATATGAACGAAGTGCTTGAGGAAGAGGGCTGTGAAGTCACAGAAACGGATCTCGGCGAATACATTCTCCAGATTGACGACCACGATCCGCCGTCACATATCGTTGCTCCCGCTCTTCACAAAAACAAAGAGCAGATCCGTGACGTGTTTAAAGAGAGACTCGAATACAAACAGACGGAAAAACCGGAAGAGCTCGTCATGCACGCGCGCAGCGTTCTCCGGAAAAAATTTCTCGAAGCGGATGTCGGCATTACAGGCTGCAACTTTGCGATCGCGGATACCGGATCGGTCAGTCTCGTGACGAACGAAGGAAACGGCCGCCTTGTGTCCGCGCTGCCGAAGACGCAGATCACCGTGATGGGAATGGAGCGGATCGTTCCGTCATTTTCTGAGTTTGAAGTGCTTGTCAGCATGCTGACGAGAAGCGCGGTCGGCCAGCGGCTTACAAGTTACATTACGGCGCTGACGGGACCTCGTCAGCAAGGAGAAGCTGACGGGCCTGAGGAATTCCACCTTGTGGTTGTGGACAACGGGCGTTCCCGCATACTCGGCACGGAATTTCAATCGGTGCTGCAATGTATCCGCTGCGCCGCCTGCATCAACGTCTGTCCCGTGTACCGGCATGTCGGCGGACACTCGTACGGGTCCATCTATTCGGGTCCGATCGGCGCCGTCTTATCGCCTCTTCTGGGCGGATATGACGAATACAAGGAGCTCCCGTACGCATCTTCCTTATGCGCGGCCTGTACGGAAGCGTGTCCCGTTAAAATTCCGCTGCACGAGCTGCTGCTCAAGCATCGGCAGAACATCGTGGAAAAAGAGGGCAAAGCGCCGATCAGCGAAAAACTGGCGATGAAAGCCTTCGGGCTCGGCTCGTCATCCCCGTCCCTTTATAAAATGGGATCGAAATGGGCGCCTGCCGCCATGACGCCGTTTACGGAAGATGACAAAATATCAAAAGGGCCGGGGCCGTTAAAAGAATGGACGGCAATACGGGACTTCCCGGCGCCGCATAAATCGAGATTCAGAGATTGGTTTAAAGACCGGGAAAAACAAAAGGGGGAAGAATGATGATGAAAGGGACGGTTACACATCAGGAATCCTTTTTAAACCGGATCGCCGAAAGTCTGGGCAGAGAGCGCAGGAAATCAGGCGTGTCCCTGCCTGAATGGAAGTATCAGCCTCAATATCAAACGCATGCGGACTGTACGGAAGACGATCTTGTCACGATGCTGAAAGACCACTGCGTCAACATTCATACCGAACTGATCGAAACGGATGCAGCCGGGCTTTACGACGCTTTGCGCACGCAGGTGAACCGCTTTGAAGGAGGGCCTGTCATCATTCCGAAGGACAGCCGGTTTGAAACATACGGCTTGCAGACCCTTATGACAGAAGAGTGGCCCGATGAAGGGATTCCTGTTTGGGAATGGGACGCGGAACAAGGAGCGAAAAATATTGAAAAAGCGGAACAAGCGAATGTGGGCATCACATTCAGCGAGATCACGCTTGCGGAATCAGCCACCGTCGTTTTGTATGCGTCAGAGCATGCCGGCCGTTCTGTCAGCCTGCTTCCGACCACCTATATCGCAATCATCCCGAAATCTTCCATTGTGCCGAGAATGACACAGGCCAGCGATATACTGAAACAGCAGATCAGAGACGGCGTCACCGTTCCTTCCTGCATCAACTATATTACTGGACCGAGCAACTCGGCCGATATCGAAATGGATTTGGTTGTCGGCGTCCACGGACCCGTTAAAGCCGCTTATATCCTTGTGAATGACCGATAAAAAAACAAACCCCGGTTTTCTGATATGATCCCCTCATAGCAGACAGAAAAAAGAAAGCATACTGATCTGTCTGCAATGGGGGGGATTTTTTATGGGGAAAATACGTAAAACTTATGATATTCACTTTAAGAAAAAGTTGTTGATCTTCACCTAAATGATGGGATGGGTTATCAGACAATCGCCAGAGAAATGAACATTGAAGTAACAAGTGCTTCGTCCACGCTTCCTAATTTATCGACTGTTTTTTTACGTTTGTCCTCTGCATCTGCAAGTTCGTCTTTGAAGTCTTCTGTCGAGAACAAATCAAGCGGAAGAATATCATTGATATCAAGCAGGATACCTTTCATCGCTTTCTTCTGTTCATACATAATGGATTTTGACTTGGTGCAGGCGTTAGCCAGCTCGTGTTCGAAGGATTCTTCTATGTATGCGTCAGACAAGCTGGCGTCCTCTAAAGCGCCTGAAATGCTTGTTAAAAAAGCAATCCTTCATATCAATTAGATCAATCCAATTGTCAGCCACACCAGCGTGATCATGATAAAATGCTTTGATGTTGTCAGCGCCTTTTCCGGAAAGCTCACTGTCATCTAAGTCAGCTACGGCTTTGAAGGCTTTTTTAAGATTGACCATCAGGCTTCTTAATTCTTTGTATTCTTTTGCAGTTTATCTGCTTCTGAAAGCAGTGTTTTGGCTTCAAATACTTTCATATCCATATCCTTTCATATCCATATCCTTTCATTTAAATGGATCAACAAGATCTTACCATGGGGCAATGAAGAAACAGACGAAATGTGATACAAAAGTAAGAAATGATCAATTTGATCCGTGTTATTTTACCTTTTGCGATCTTTTGTTTTGAAACCGACGCCGATGTCTCAGCAATTTCACCTGATGTATGGCTTTTCTATGATTGTATTTATGAACGAAAAGAAAGTGCAATTAGACAGTTTTTTGACAGTGAAAATAAAGTCCGCTTATTTTTAAAGAGACATTTTTGAAAATTTAATAGAATTATCTGTTTTTTTGTTGATTTCATACTGGAAATAAGTTACACTTTTTATTGTTATACCTAAAATATGGAAAAAGAGGAGGTATTTGATGGGTAAGAAAGGCTTTTTTTCACTGTTAATGGCTTTCACACTTACATTAGTAACGATTTTCTCTTTTAATACTAGTGTTAAAGCTAATTCAAATGTTTTAGGGAAAGCAAAAACAAATTGTACGTCATGCCAATCAGGGGTTCCTGAGTCATCGGGACCATTAGAAGATCAACAAAAAGCAAAAGAAATTGTCTATGCCTCAAAGGAATTTAAACAAAACAAGTTGGTGAAAAAACCAAAAAACAGCTTCTTTGGACTTTCAAATGAACAAGATGAAGAGATTGTAAATGTAAAAGAAGGCATGGCTGTGGTAACAATTCCTGTTGATGATATGGAGTCTGGATTAACATCAGCACAATATTTTGTTGATCTGAAAACTGAACAAATATTCGATACTATTGAAACTTACATTACATTTGATGAATCAGAAAAACTTCTTAATTTACAAATAAAACAATCTGGTAAAGTTGTCGAAGATGTAAACTTAACAGAAGGCGGAAAAGTCAAACTGGATAATGGAACAGAAGTTTCTGCAGAAGATTACTTAAAGAATTCAAAAGACTCTGCGGAAGAAACAAAAGCATCAACTATGATGAGCTGCAGAGCGGCTGTATCTTGGTTATATGATATAGCAAATGGAGGCTCTTGTGCTCTTTCTTGCTTAAGAATTGCGGCCATCAACCTAGCAATCGGTATTGGTTGCGGAACAGTTTGTGTTATTATCAAGCACAACTCAAAAAGCAAAGCAATAAAATTAATTTGCGGATAATTAAGGAGAGGGGGGAAGAAATACCCCTCTTTTTTATCATTATAACGATGCATTGAAAATGATTAGGCGCATATTATAAGATTTAGGAAATATTGTTATAAGGTGGTTTTGAACAACTCATGAACAGTATTCAAAAAGAAACTGAAAAGAGCAATGCATCTAGGGACTGGTTGATTTATATCACAGTATCAGTAATCTTTTTAATAGCAGTATCGATATTTAGCTTTTTTGAGTCGGAAGTTGATTTTAACGTTATGGCTCTCCGATTATTTGATGCTTTGATCAGCTGTATCTTGGTTATAAACGGTCTTTATTTTATGCAGAAAAACAAAGGGATAGCGGTCGTTTCCTTCCTTTTAGGAATAATTAATCTAGGGATATTAGCTGTTCTTTTGTTTCGTTAAAGAAAGAAGAGCCCAGCTCATATTGATATGATCCCCTCATAGTAGACAGAAAAAAGAAAGCATACTGATCTGTCTGCAATGGAGGGGATTTTTTATGGGGAAACATGTAAAACTTATGATATTCACTTTAAGAAAAAAGTTGTTGATCTTCACCTAAATGATGGGATGAGTTATCAGACAATCGCCAGAGAAAGGAACATTGATAAAAACCTAGTAAGGAAATGGGTTAACTACTTTCAGACAGAGGGGATGAAAGGGTCAAAACAGCTGAAAGCAGTTCAAGAAGCAGTATGTAAATATATTCATTTTTACCAATCATCAACGATTCCAAAAGAAGTGAAACAACCTGAGCCCATATCAATACAGGACTCAGGCTGCTTCGTGTCTTTTTAACACTGTCTGCTTGACAGGGGTCACTTCATTCGGCCGGGGTTTGTTTTTATATAAACGCGTTAATGATCATGATAAAACAGATCGCACTGACAGAAATAATCGTTTCCATCGCCGTCCATGTCAGGAATGTTTCTTTTACTGTCATTCCGAAATACTCTTTAATGAGCCAGAAACCGGAGTCATTGACATGTGACAGAATCAAAGAGCCCGCTCCCGTTGCCAAAACGAGAAGCTCGCTGCTGACGCCCGGCATGACAGATGCAATCGGAGCAACAATGCCGGCCGCCGTCATCATGGCGACAGTCGCTGAACCTGTGGCGACACGGATGACCGCCGCGATCGTCCAGCTTAAAAGAACGGGAGAGAAGCTTGAGTGCTTCGCCATGTCAGCGATATACGTGCCGACGCCTGAATCAATCAGGACGTTGTTAAAAGCGCCGCCGGCTCCGATCACAAGCAGAATGGAAGCAATCGGTCCCAGACAGTCATTGCTGAATTTTAAAATGCTTTCTCTGTCAAAGCCCTGATAAAAACCAAGGCTGAAAAAGGAGTAAACCGTGGCGATCAAAAGCGCCGTGACAGGGTCGCCGATAAATTTAAAAGTTTCATAGAGCGTGCTTTTTTCCGGAAGCGCAATTTCGGCAAGCGTTGCCATAAGCATCAGGATCACCGGTACCAATATCGTAAACAATGTATTTGCGAATCCCGGAAGCTTGCGTTTTTCATTCCGTTCAATAAATTGTTTTTTCAACAGTTCGGGAACGGGTTTATGAATGCGCTTACCAATCCATTTTCCGTAAAGCGGCCCTGCGATGATGGCAGTCGGAATGCCGACGATTAAAGAAAACAAAATCGTTTTTCCGACATTGGCGTGATAAATGCCGACAGCCGCCATCGCCGCCGGGTGGGGCGGAACCAATCCGTGCACGACGGAAAGTCCCGCAAGGAGCGGAATCCCGATCGTCACTAATGAAACCCCGGTTTCAATTGCAATCGTAAACAAAAGCGGCACGAGCAGGACGAAGCCGACCTGGAAAAAGACCGGGATGCCGACGATAAAAGCGACGGCCATCATCGCCCAATGCACTTTCTTTTTGCCGAAGCGGCCGATCAGGGTGTGGGCGATCCGCTCCGCACCGCCTGATTCAGCCATCATTTTTCCGAGCATCGTACCGAGGGCCAGCACGATCGCAAGCAGCGACAGCGTATTGCCGAGCCCGGTTTTCATCGAAGCGATAATGTCCGGCAGATTCATGCCCGTTGCGAAACCGACAAGGATGGATGTAATCAGCAGACTGATAAACGGATTTAATTTAGCGACCGTAATCAATAAGAGTAAAACGATAATAGCGGCAATGACAATAAACAGTAACATGACCTTTTCACCCTTTCAAAGAAGAATTAACGGCTTTGTTTGAGCTGAAATTCACTGATGACGTCAAATTCATCTTTGAGCTTGTCATACAGCCGCTCGTATAAGTAAAACAGCTCAATATATGTTTCGCTGTTTTTGACGTTCGGTTCATGGCGGTGAGAAATTCTGATCCAGTCCTGAACATCCTCGATTCGTTCCATTTCGCCAAGGCTGTGCAAAGCGAGAACGGCCGCTCCGAGCGCCGAGGCTTCGTAACTTTCCGGAACGAGGACTTCCCGTCCCATCGTATCGGACAAAATCTGCCTCCAAAGCGGTGATCTCGCAAATCCTCCCGAAGCCCGCACGTCTTTTGCAGGGCCCGCCAAATCTCTCAGTGCGACACCGATTGAAAAGACGCTCATGATGACGCCTTCCAGCACCGCTCTGATAAAATGCTCCCGTTTATGGCGGAGGCTGATGCCGAAAAACGTTCCGCGGGCATTCGGATTCCAAAACGGCGCGCGCTCCCCTGATAAAAACGGCAGAAACAGCAATCCCTCAGAGCCTGCGGGCACTTTATCAGCGATATCAATCATTAAATCGTACGGATCAATGCCGAGCCGCTTCGCCGTTTCGACTTCCGGAGAAGCGAATTCGTCTCGAAGCCAGCGCAGCATAATGCCTCCGTTATTCGTCGGGCCTCCGATGACCCAATGCTTGTCAGTCAGCGCGTAACAGAATGTCCGCGCTTTTTCATCCGTAATCGGCGCATCCGTCACCGAACGCACAGCTCCGCTTGTTCCGATCGTAACGGCCACTTCTCCTTTGCCGATCGCGCCGACTCCAAGGTTGGCGAGCACGCCGTCATTTGCGCCGATAATAAACGGTGTATCCGCATGAATGCCCATCCGTGCAGCGATTTCCGGCGCAAGGCCGCGCAGCTGATGAGTGGTCGGCACGATGTCCGACAGCTGATCTTCCCGGATTCCGGCAATCCGGAGCGCTTCTTCATCCCAGGAAAGCGTATCTAAACGGAACAGCCCCGTTGCCGAAGCGATCGAATAATCGACGACATAAGTTCCGAAAAACTCGTGCAGAATATATTCTTTAATACTGATGAATTTGGCGGTTTTCGCGAATGTCTCCTTGTCCTGTTCTTTCATCCACACAATTTTGGAAAGCGGAGACATCGGGTGAATCGGCGTACCCGTTCTTTTATAAATATCAAAACCGTTCATCTCTTTTAAAATCCGTTTTGATTGCTCGGCGCTGCGGTTGTCCGCCCAAATGATGCTTTTGGTCAGCAGGCCGCCGTTTTGATCGACAGCTATCAATGAGTGCATGGCGGTGCTGATGCCGATTGCAAGCAGATTGTCAGGGCTCAGTCCGGCCTTTGTGACGGCGCCCCTGATGCTTCCGATAACCGCTTCCAAAATGTGCTCAGGATCCTGCTCGGCCCATGCCGGCTTTGGCTGTATTAAATCATAGTGAACCGAATGCTTGGCTAACACTTTGCCTCTTGGTCCGAACAGAACGGCTTTCGTACTGGTCGTGCCGATATCCAGACCGATAACAGCTTGGGTTTCCTTCATAATATATCCCGCCTAATCTGATTGAATAATAAGATAGATTGATAATGTATGCCCTTACAAAGTCAATTATAGGAATAATTTTTTTATAAATCAACGATGAAGAAGAAAAATTTTTTCATAAAATTGTCTCAATTCCCGCTGTATCGGCATTCTCTCTTTTGAAAAATAAATATTCAGAAAGCGATTACAAACGTTTGTGCGCGATCATTTTTCTGATTTGCTGCAAGTTGGCGAGCGTTTTCTCCTGCCGCAGCCGGGCCGTGGCGAAATACAGTGTATCAATGACCGACAGCTGGGCAAGCCTTGCGGACATTGCTTCCGTTCTGAAAGCCGTTTCCCTTGTTGACGTATACAGCACCACGTCGGAAATCTGGGTGAGCGGCGACTTTTGGTAGCTTGTAATGCCGATCGTGCCGGCGCCGAGCGATTTGGCCGTTTTCACCGCGTCGAGCACGTCCTTGTTGCTTCCCGAATGAGAAATGCCGATGACTGCGCTATCGGGACCGAGAAGACCCGCTGACATCGCCTGAAAGTGAGAATCCGTGTGCGCGATGCAATTTATACCCGTACGCATAAATTTATGATACGCGTCTGTGGCGATCAGCCCGGAACCGCCGTTTCCGTAAAATTCGATTCTGTCTGCGCGGTGGATCATTTCTACCGCTTTTTCAACGTCGGCCGGATCTAATAATTGAAAGGTATCGGTCAGCCCGGAAATGTTTGTGCGGAAAACTTTCTGGATGATGACTTCGATATCGTCGTCGGGGCTCATTTCTTCATGAATGTGCTGCACCGGCTCCTGAACGATCTCCTGAGCAAGCGCGATTTTTAAATCCTGATAGCCGGAAAAACCGAGCCGTTTGCACAGCCTGAAAATCGTCGCTTCAGAGCTTTTTGTTTTTTCCGCCAGCTGGATGATGGAAAGGTGAATCACGTCTTTCGGTTCCTTCACGATATGGTCTGCAATCGCTCTCAATTTTGGCGACAAACCTTTGCTGGCCGCCTGAATCTTCCCGATGCTGCTTGAATTCACAGGGGTCATGCTATAACCTCCCTACTCGAATGTAAACGCATACTTTTATGATAAAGCAAGTTCTGTCATAAGGGAATCAGGTTTTGCTTTCTTTACCGCAAATGAAAGAAAAGAGAAAAGTATATCGGGGACATCGCCTCAATGACACTTCATACATCCGGTTTTTACAAAAAGTGATCGTTCTCTGAAAAGTGCCGGTGCCCAAGTCGCCGGCCATAAGTCAAACTCATGATGGTAAGCTGTCCTGCTACAGTTCAGTTTCTAGTGAGTTGCCAGTGCTTGAAGTTCCAGATGAGTTTCTTCAAATTAGTGTTCCGCCATTAGCGGTCAGTTCTTTATTAACTGGATTGATCAAAAGAGAAGGATCGTTAAGCAGGAGAACACTTGAGAAGCACAGTCTAATCAGCTTCTGGAGAAAAACTTCAAATTAATATAATAATCTAATTGCTCTGAAACGCGTACCATACATTATACTTTCAATGATTTTTAAACTCTGAGGAGGAAATTCACATGAAAGTAATTGCAATTGACTTAGATGGCACGCTGTTATCAGAGAACTTAACTATCCAAGAACAAGATGTAAGAGCTTTAAAGCTTGGACAAAAACAAGGTCATCTTGTAACAATCGCTACAGGGAGAGCTTTATTTGATGCAAAACATATCATCAATAAATATGATTTGGATTTTCCGATTATTGCTTCAAACGGCGCTCAAATTGATGTGGGAAATCAGGTAATATTCGAACATTTTATGGATTCAGATGTAATCCAACCTATCATCACATGGTTAAATAAAGAGGAAATCTATTATCAGCTTTACTTATCTGACAAAATTGCCGTATCAAATCAAGGAATTCAGCAGCTTGAAAAAGAACTTTACAATACAGTAATGGAAGAACCTCATTTTAATCAAGAAGTATTTTGGAATTCTATTAAAGCTCAAATCCATCAATACGGGTTAGAGGAAATACCGGGTACAATTGACCCTATCGATTATCGGTATGTCATAAAATGTATGATCGTTTCGCCAAACCAAAGAAAATTAAAAAAAGCTAAAGAATATTTTGGACAACTGAAGGAGTGTGCCGTAACGAGTTCAGGAGCATTCAATCTTGAAATCACAAGTGCAGGAGTAGATAAAGGAGCGTCATTAAATAAACTTTGTGAACATTATGGAACGGATGCGCGGAATGCAATCGCAATAGGTGATAATCTAAATGATCTGCCTATGTTTCATGCAGCAGGAATAGGGATAGCCATGGGGAATGCAGATAAGAAGCTTATTCAATTGGCTGCTTTTAAAACGTTATCGAATGATGAGTGTGGTGTATCTTATGCTTTTGATCATTACATTCTGACGAAAGAAGAAGACCCTAAACCGCGGAGTATACAGCCATGAGCCATTTTGTGAAAAGATGTTTAATCTATATTGTCGGATTGTTTATTTTATCCGTAGGGGTTGTATGTATGATTAAATCTAATACCGGGATTGCCCCCTGGGATGCTCTAAACGTGGCTTTATCAGAACTCATTGGCCTTACAATCGGGTCATGGGTTTTCATTGTCGGAGGAATCCTTATCTTTATAAACAGCCTCATAAAAATGCGGTTTCCTAATCTAGCCGGTTTTATTCCGATTTTTATTATTGGAAGTTTTGTTGACCTTTTAAACTTAAAGGTTCTTTCGTTCTTAAAAACAGATGCTGTAATTCTTCAATGGAGTTTATTTTTGATAGGGTTGTGTATATTGGCTATGGGAATCGCTATTTATTTAAGAGCATCTTTTCCTTCGATACCGAATGATGAATTAATGTTGGCTATTACTGAACGTACAGGTTGGGGTATTAATATTACAAAGACGATAGGGGAAGCTTTAGCTTTTGTGCTTGCAATCATTCTTCAGGGGCCGATTGGGATAGGAACCATCATTGTGCTGCTATGTCTGGGGATATTAGTAGGTTTATTTGACAAACTATTATACAAGATGGGGAAGCCCCGTTCTATCTATAGTGTGGGACAGGAAGGCGCACATATTCATGCAGGCCATGATAAAACTATTAATTAAATGCTTTTTTTCCCCTTGTGTTATTCAGTGTGAAATCCTGATAACGCTGTCTAAGAAGGAGTAACAGTAATGACAAACATTACAGAGATAGCAAAGAAAGCGAACGTTTCTCGGACAACAGTTTCTAGAGTTCTCAATAATCATCCTTATGTAAAACCTGAGAAGCGGGACGCTGTGTTAAAAGCTATGAAGGAATTAAATTATGTACCAAATTTCAACGCGATTAACCTATCCAGGGGGAAGACAAATGTATTCGGAGTCATTGTTCCTAAAATCAACCATCCGTTTTTCAGTAAACTGATTGCCGGAATAGGCGAAGAGTGTAATAAACATAATTACAGTTTGCTTGTGCACCAATCAAATAACGATCCTGAACAAGAAATGGAGTTTTTTAACAGACTGAAATACAAACTTATTGACGGTCTTATTTTGGGATCCTGTGTAAGCCCCCCTCACGTACTCGACGAGATATCTGGGTTTGGCAATATTGTTTCCTGTGAAGCTTCTGCAAGCAAACAGGTTGCACATATATTTATTAATCATGAGTCAGGAATCAAAATGGCAATTGATCATCTGCGAAATCAAGGACATCAATCCATTGGTCTATGTATAGGAAATCCTAAGAGCGGTGTTGGCATAAGCAGAAAAAAATCATTTTTTCACTTTCAAAATGAATACGGATTGAAATGGAGTGATAATTGGTACTTTGAGGAACAGTACACTATTGAAAATGGTATAGAAATAGCAAAATTATTACTAAATAAGTCACCTCGTCCTGAGGCAATGGTTGTAGGAAGTGATTATGTTGCGGCAGGGATCATTTATGAAGCGAAAAGACAGGGAATACGAATACCTGAAGAACTGGCGATTATAGGATTTGATAATCAGCCGATATCTAAGGTAATAGAACTTTCAACGATACATCAACCGATTAAAGAGTTGGGACAAACAGCAGCAAATTTATTATATAACTTAATGAATAACAAAGATGTCCCCAATATAAATAAGTTGAACCTAAAACTTATTAAAAGAAAGTCAACTTAAAAAGACCACTTTATGGTGGTCTTTTTTGCTTAGCGCAGAATCAGTTCTGGGGCAGGCGCTTTGAAATGAGCTCTTTTTTTCGTTTCATCTATAAAACTGAAGGGCTTCATGGAAAGGTTTTCAAGTTCATTTAGGAAGTGACAAGCTTTTAATGGTACAAATGATGTCATATTCCATACAACTTTCTCATTAAAACCTATAGCACGAATATTATGCATAAGCCGATCAATTGTGTAAGACCCTGCTGCTACATACCCTTTTCCTTGATACCACAGATTATTCCCTTCAATTTTCTCCAGTGATTGGCCGCACATGGAATCTGTGTCAATGCGATCTGTCATTGCTATAATACCCTTAGAGCCAACAAGTTCTACAACCCGCCGTGCAACTTCTAAGTCTACATGTTCACTATCAAAATTCATACAAATGGTTAATAGACCTTCTTTCGCGGCTCTCATCAAAGTACCGGGAACTTCTCCGACAAGTGTGTTTATATTATCTATGTTCCATTTATCTAACCGAGCATCTTTTAACCCCTCTAATCTATGTACTCTTTCTTGGGGTGTTCTCCAGGTGTGTTTAAAATTGTTCGGCATATCATTAAACAAATGATCTGTTAAAACGGCATCTGATCCAGTGTAATTGCTGCGTTTTTGCGCTGTATCTATAACTTTCATTATAAGTTCAGAGGTTTCCTCCGGGTATGCTTTTTGGAAGTGACCCAGCGCCGGTTTTACTCCAGCCTCCACAAGTGTATCTACAATCCATTCTAAACTCGGATGTTCTTCGGTGATATATTTCTTTAGATAGGAGTTTTCAGTCATAGCATCTGGGGACAGTACAGTATAAATAAGACCGTATTCTCCGCAAGAAGCGATCTTTTCCCATTCTTCTTTTAAGGGTGCCCAATTCCCTTTTTCCGGTGTGCCTGCAAAGCTGGCCAATAATGGTCCTTCTAGTGAAATACCTAAAATATTACGGTAACGTCCCTTTCTCTTTTGTGTATGGAACTCTTTCATAAAGGCTGCAAATTGATCTAATTGATTATGAGGAAGAAAAATAGAGGGTACACAGAAAATCCCTTCTATTTCAGCTAGTGTATTGATCTTTTCAATATCTAATTGATCTAAATTGCTAAAATCATAGTGACCGATTCCATGACAATGAAATTCTACTGGAAGAGATGGAACTAAATAAGAACCTGATTTCTTAAAAATTCCTTCTCCTCCAATGTCGAAGTTCAGCCATTCGTTATTACTATAGGTTATATCAGCGATTTTCATTACTCCATTTGTTTCAAGGTAAGCTGGGCTGTTAAATGATGTGCTAGACTGCATAGGAAACTCCTCCTGGAAATGTTTATTTAGTATTCAGTGAAGACACATCATCATCTTAAAGTATGAAACCCGTACCATATCAACCCTTTATTATCATTTTTGTAAAAAATAGGTGTCTCATTCATCTTTCTACACCTGATTTTCTCGTTATTGTTATTTGTATCCTGAAAATCTCCTTTAAAAACTCAAAAACACTAGCTGTAACGCCACTAATGCTTCTATACAGTTTCGTGTTACGCCAACTAGTGTTCTCCACGAGTTTAATTTGTGGAATTGGTTTCATGTCAATAGCTTTAATAAATGGAATATGACTTCCGGGTATAGAACCTTGTGGAGTCATTGGAGTTGAACTATTAGAAATGAAATGTGTACAGTTACTAAGCTGGGATACCAGCATAAGAGTAAAACCTTTCATCTTTCTGCTAACTTTTTGCCGCGCAGTCCATATATCGTAGAAAACCTTTCGTCGGAATTTCTGTTTGAACAATATATATAAAGTGCTGATTACGCTATATTAGGGGCCGGCTCACCCCGCATATGAATATAAACATGTTCAGTCAAAATGTCTTATATAGGTGATAAGAAAACCAGCGGCAAAAATTAGTATTGACTTTGAAAATAGAAGACTGTATATTATGTTACTATATTCAGAAAATAAAAACTCAAGAGATTCATTTAACATAAAACACTGTGAACGGGAGCAGTAAAAGAATCCAGTCAGAAAAAGAGAGCCGCGGGTTGGTGCAACGCGGACTGATTGTTCTTTGAACTCGCCCGGAAGTGGCAGGGCGGAACGGAATTGTCGGAATATTCCCTATGTCCTAACGGCTGACCTTCGTTAAAAGGTTTTTAAGCTGGATTCCGGATATTCGGGATCAACAAGAGTGGTACCGCGGCTGCCTGAGGCACGCCGTCTCTTTTCCCAAAGAGGCGGCGTGCTTTTTTATGTGATGAACACTTTTTGCGAGAGGGCGTGTGATAGATGGAAAAGGACAAGCAAACGTTAAAACGGACGATGTCGTCCAGACACATTATGATGATGGCGCTTGGAGGCGCAATCGGGGCCGGGCTCTTTAAAGGCAGCAGCACGGCGATTGATGAAGCGGGGCCATCCGTGTTATTGGCCTACCTCCTCGGCGGAATCATTCTGCTGTTTATTATGCAGGGGCTGGCCGAAATGGCAGTCAGAAACAAACATGCAAGGACGTTCCGTGATTTGGTTCAGCAGTCTCTCGGGTCGTACGCTGCATACTTTTTAGACTGGATCTATTGGAAAATGTGGGTGCTCAATATTGCCGCGGAGGCGGTCGTAGCCGCCATTTTCATTCAATATTGGCTGCCGGAATGTCCGATATGGATATTGGCTTTGATCATTTCCATCGTGGTGACGGTCGTAAACATGCTTTCTGTGAAACTGTTTGCCGAGACGGAGTACTGGCTCGCGCTCATTAAAATTACAGTGATTGTCATCTTTATTTTATGCGGGATTCTGCTATTATTTTTTTCATTCGGCAATCACACGGCGCCGGGGCTGTCTCATTTAACGGATCACGGAGGGTTTTTCCCGCATGGAGCGGGGGGCGTCATTACGGCGATGCTCGTCGTGATCTACTCATACGGCGGAACGGAAATCATCGGCGTCACGCTGGCGGAGACAAAAAATCCCGAAAAGGTGATCCCGAAAGCTGTCAAAAGCACGTTAACGCGGATTGTCGCTTTTTACTTGCTGCCGTTTTTCATCATCGTCAGCCTGATTCCTTGGAATCAAGTCAACAGCGTTCCCGAAAGCCCGTTTGTCATAGTATTTAAGATGATCGGGATTCCGGGTGCCGACCATATTATGAATGCCGTCATTCTTCTTGCGATTATCTCGTCTATGAACTCGGGACTGTACGGATCATCCCGCGTCTTGTTTACGCAGGCTTCTGACGGCCGGGTGCCGAAAATCTTTTCAAAACTATCGAAGAAAAAGGTTCCCGTTTATGCGATTCTGACTTGTACGTCATTTTTATATGTAGGCGTTCTGATTTCATTATTCGCAGGAAGCCAGACGTTTAATTATTTGATGGGTTCCCTCGGCTATACCGTGCTGTTCATCTGGCTGATTATCGGATTCGCCCATTTGAAATCAAGAAAACATTCAACAGAACAGCCGGCTTATTACGTCAAATGGTTCCCGTACACGACATGGTTCGCGGTGCTTGCGCTTTTGGCCATCCTGGTCGGCGTGATTGCGACGACATCCATCGTCATCACATGCATCACCGCAGCCATCTATCTCCTCATTACGGCTGCGTATCTCGTGAAAGGGAGACGTCAATAAATAAAAAAACTCTTGCCCCGCGGCAAGAGTTTTTTTAATGAACGGCCTTTTTTTCTGCGGCCAGAGCAGGTGTTTTCAGTTTCTTCGGTGTTATATTCACAAAACAAATGCTTGTGACGATCAGAAGCAGTCCGGCTAAAAGGCTGACGGTCAGCGGCTCATGCAGAAATATCGAGCTGACGACAATGGATATGAGCGGGATCAGGAAGGTGTAAGAGGCAACCTTGCTTGCTTCCCCTGAACCGACAAGCGTAAAAAAGGCGAGCCAGCCGAGCGCGATGACAAATACCGAAATGAACAGAAGGCTGAGAATGAACGGAGCTTTCCATTGAATCGCTGAAAAGCTTTCTGAAAAATGGCCGGAGCTGACAAGCAGCACGCCGCCGATCAGAAGCTGAAGAGCGACCATCCAGATAGAGTCCGCGCGTCCGCCCGTTCTTTTCACATATACCGTGCCGAGCGCCCAGCTGACCGCGGAGCCTAAGGCCAAAAGAATGCCGGCGATGGAAATATGGCCACCGAAACCGGCTGCGCTGATGACGGCGACACCGGCAAAGCCCAGAATAAGACCGGCTATTTTCAAAGGATACATCGATTCCCCGAGCCACAGCCAAGAAAAAACGCCCATTAACACCGGCTGGAAAAACACGATGGCTGAAAATAAGCCGGCAGGCAGGTAATTCAAGCCGACCGTTTGCAGGCCGTAAAATAAAGTAATATTTAAAATGGCAGAAATAAGATAGATCGGCCACGTTTCTTTAAAACGCAGCTTTTTAAAACGGGGCAGCGCCACCATTAATAATAGAAGTCCGCCGATCAGCGTGCGGATTCCGGCAAACAGAAGAGGCGGCGAATAGGCGAGCGCGGCTTTTGTCAGCGGCCAGTTAATTCCCCATACCGTGACTAGAAACGCCAGCATAAGAGCCGTCTGTATTTTCGAAAGCTGTTTCACGTCGTTCACTCCTTGTAGAACAATTCCATCATATGATACGGTAATCAGTAAGATAAATAAAATGAATCTTTTTTATAAGGAGCATAAGTAAAACGTTATGACGATTACACAACTGCGGGTTTTTGTTCAAATCGCTGAAACGGGAAGCTTTACAAAAGCGGGGCAGGCGCTGAATATGACGCAGCCCGCTGTCAGCCATGCCATCTCTGCGCTTGAGTCAGAGCTCGGCATCAAGCTGATCGTCCGCGAGCGCCGCAACGGCGTAAGGCTCACGGACACGGGCGGAAAAATTCTCGTCCATATCAGAGAGGTGCTCAAAGGCATTGAAAAAGCCGAGCAGCTGGCGGCCGCGGAAAGAGGGCTTGAACAGGGAACGATACACATCGGCACATTTCCGGCCGCTTCCGCTTATTTCATTCCAAAGCTGATCAGTGTGTTTAAAAAACGGTATCCGAAGCTTGAGTTGGTGCTTCATGAAGGAACGGCGGACGAAGTAAAAGAATGGCTGCAATCCCGGATGATTGACGCGGGCATTCTGCTGTTCCCGACAGAGGATATGGATTACTTTCTGCTGAAAAAAGACAAAATGGCAGCGGTTATGCATAAAGATCATCCTCTCGCCGCACGCTCAACCGTAACGATAAAAGATCTGGACGGTGAACCGATGGTGGTTTGCGAAGGCGGTTACACGTCACCTTTTGCAGGCCTGTTTAAACAAGCCGGTGCCGAACTTTGCGCGGCCTTTACCGTGTTTAATGTCAGCACGTCCATCAATATGGTGCGGGAGGGGTTGGGCATGGCAATCTTATCCGATATGTCCATGGCCGGCAATCCCCTCCCGGAAGAAGTGGTGATTAAAGAGTTTGCGCCGGATGTATTCAGGGAGGTACAGCTGGCGGTTCCTTCCATGAAAGACGCATCACTTGCCGCCAAGCTTTTTATTGATGTCGCCGAGGAGCTGTTCATCCGTAAGAAAACCGCCGCTGACTGATTGTTCGAAGATCATCGAATCAAATTGTTTAACTCACGGGAAAAGCTGTGGTAAGGTGTGTGGTAGAGACCTTGTTTAAGATCTGCTTACACTAAACCATAAAGGAGAAAACGATGGCTGAACATACATTGAAAGATACTGCGTTTTCCGTATTGAATTTATCGCCGGTCGTACAGGGGGGAACGGTTGCTGAATCGTTCCGCAACAGCATGGATTTAGCGCGCCGCGCCGAGGAGTGGGGCTATAACCGCTATTGGCTTGCGGAGCATCATAATATAGAAGGAGTTGCCAGCTCGGCAACGGCGGTGCTGATCGGCCACATCGCCGGAGGCACGAAAAAAATCCGCGTCGGTTCTGGGGGTATTATGCTGCCGAATCATTCTTCACTTGTGATCGCGGAGCAGTTCGGAACCCTTGAAACGTTATATCCGGGGCGGATTGACCTGGGGCTCGGACGCGCGCCGGGAACCGACCAATTAACAGCGAGAGCTTTACGAAGAAACATAAACAGCGGGGAAGATTTTCCGGAGCAGCTTGAAGAATTGAGAAATTACTTCAAACCGTCAGGCAATGTGCGCAATCAAGTCCGCGCCATTCCGGGCGAAGGGCTGGACGTGCCGATCTGGCTTTTGGGCTCAAGCGGCTTCAGCGCGCGTCTTGCGGGTGAGCTCGGGCTTCCGTTCGCCTTTGCGGCTCACTTCTCACCGAAAAATACCGTGCCCGCTCTTGAACTGTACCGCAGCTCCTTCCGTTCGTCAGACGTACTGGATCAACCGTACGCGATGGTCGGCGTCACCGTCATTGCCGCCGATACGGATGAAAAGGCGGAGCATCTGGCAACATCGCATTATCAAAGATTTTTAGACCTCGTCCGCGGCACGCCGAACCAGCTGAAGCCTCCTGTTGAAGACATGGATCAAATCTGGTCGCCGTATGAAAAAGCGATGGTCAATGAACAGCTCAGTTCAACGATCGTCGGCGGACCGGAGCGTGTGAAGGAAAAGCTGGAAAGCTTTATCCGGACAACACAGGCGGATGAAATCATGGTGAATTCAGAAAGCTTTGAGCATGCCGACAGAATGAGATCATTTGAGATCATCGCCGAATTAAAAAACAGCTGAGCAAAAAAAGCAATGTGCCGCGCACATTGCTTTTTTTATTCGCCGATCCGCTTGACTGAATTCCGGATGACGAGTTCCGGTTCATACACGACGTCATCCTTCTTCGGCTTTTTATGTTCTAAGCAGTCGATGACGTATTTTGCCGCCGCTTTCCCCATAATGGATTTCGGATGCTTGATAGAGGTGAGCTTCACCTCGGAAATCTGGGCGAAATGTGAATCGTCATAGCCCATGACCGATATGTCATCAGGCACCTTTAACCCTAATTCCCTGAGAAGATTAATCGTCTTCAGCGCAATTTCGTCATTGTAGCAAAGAATGGCCGTCGGATATGACCCGCTGTTTTGCTCAAGGGTATGCTTAATTTTTTGGAGAAGCACGGTTTCTTTTTCCTCAGTCGTGTAAGTCACGATCATGTCCGGAGACGGGAAAATCCCGCGCTCCCGATGCGCCTGAAGATAGCCGTTCATCCGTTTGACGCCCTGCGTGTCATCCGCTTTAAAGATTCCCATAATGTGCGTGTGTCCGAGGGACATGACGTATTCGCAAGCCATCATGCCGCCTTTGACGTCATTGACGGAAAAGCTCGGTGCGGCCAGCTCCGCATAAGAGGCGTTAATCATGGCAAACGGAATGCCGTTTTTCTCCAGATTGAGATAGTAGCCGATGTTGGGCGTCTGCAGCGCGCTTTTTGTAGGCTCGACAATCAGCCCGTCTATATTTTTGGACAGCAGGTTTTCAAGGCCGCGCCGTTCACTTTCTGTATTGTTGTTGGTGCTCGTCAGCAGCATGGAATAGCCCTGTTCGCTTAAATAAGATTCAATTCCCCTGATGATGCTCGGAAAAATATAGTCTGATATGTACGTTGTAATGACGCCGATCGTTTTGTTTGAATGCATGGCTGATTTCGCCGTGCGTGAAGCGACAAAGGTGCCTCCGCCCTGAACGCTGTACAGCAGCCCTTGCGAGACCAAATCTCCGATCGCCTTTCTGATGGTATGGCGGCTGACGCCGAACTGCTGCATCAGCTCATTTTCCGTAGGCAGCTTTTCGTCCGGCTGTATTTTTCCTTGATTCAGCCATGAACAAATTTCTTCTTTTACTTGAGCATATTTCGGTAGCATATCAATTCCTCCAAAATGTATACGGACAAATTCCAGTATAACATAGTAAGCCCTTTCATCAAGCTGTAAAAATAATTGACAGATTATGAAAAACTGCTTATTCTTTATTTGTACGTACTAATTTTCCTTATTTTTAGATAAAATTCTTTATAAGTACGTACAAATGTGGCGATTCTGAAGAAAACAAAGCAACATCAAGCGCCGCACTCAGATTTGTAAGCGTTTTTATTCTATTATTCGCGGGAGGGTAAAATTCATGAAGAATCACCCGGCACCAATTGGCTCAAATGTACCTGTCACTCGGCAGCATTCCAAGTGGTTTGTCATTCTCATCTCATGCGCGGCCGGACTGGGAGGGCTTTTGTACGGTTATGACACGGCGGTGATTTCCGGCGCCATCGGTTTCCTGAAAGATTTGTACCGCTTAAGTCCTTTTATGGAAGGGCTCGTGATTTCAAGCATAATGATCGGCGGTGTTTTCGGCGTCGGGATTTCCGGATTTTTGAGCGACCGTTTCGGACGGAGAAAGATTTTGATGGCAGCGGCGCTGTTGTTTGCGGTGTCAGCGGTTGTCTCTGCGCTTTCGCAAAGTGTGTCTTCCTTAGTGATCGCCAGAGTCATCGGCGGTCTGGGAATCGGCATGGGCTCCTCGCTTTCTGTCACGTATATTACCGAAGCCGCTCCGCCGGCCATACGCGGCAGTCTGTCTTCACTGTATCAGCTGTTTACGATATTAGGGATCTCCGGCACTTATTTTATTAACCTCGCCGTTCAGCAGTCCGGCTCGTATGAATGGGGAGTGCACACCGGCTGGCGCTGGATGCTCGCTTACGGCATGATTCCGTCCGTCATCTTTTTTATCGTGCTGCTTATCGTGCCTGAAAGCCCGCGCTGGCTTGCGAAAGCGGGGCGCCGGAATGAAGCCCTCGCCGTGCTGACGCGCATTAACGGCGAGCAGACCGCGAAAGAAGAAATCAAACAAATCGAAACGTCTTTACAATTAGAAAAAATGGGGTCATTGTCTCAGCTGTTTAAACCGGGGCTGAGAAAAGCGCTTGTGATCGGGATTCTGCTGGCTTTATTCAATCAGGTCATCGGCATGAACGCAATTACGTATTACGGGCCGGAAATTTTCAAAATGATGGGCTTCGGACAGAATGCGGGGTTTATCACGACATGCATCGTCGGTGTCGTTGAAGTGATTTTCACCATTATCGCGGTTCTTTTAGTCGATAAGGTAGGCCGGAAAAAGCTGATGGGGGTCGGATCAGCCTTTATGGCGCTGTTCATGATCTTAATCGGGGCATCCTTTTATTTTCAGCTGGCGAGCGGTCCGGCTTTAGTCGTCATCATATTGGGATTCGTCGCCGCTTTCTGCGTATCAGTCGGGCCGATTACGTGGATCATGATTTCGGAAATCTTTCCGAACCACCTCCGCGCACGCGCCGCCGGTATTGCGACGATATTCTTATGGGGGGCCAACTGGGCGATCGGCCAGTTCGTGCCGATGATGATCAGCGGGTTGGGGCTCGCGTACACCTTCTGGATATTCGCCGTCATTAATATTCTCTGTTTCTTGTTTGTCGTGACGATCTGCCCTGAGACGAAAAATAAATCATTAGAAGAAATAGAAAAACTCTGGATAAAATGAAAGCGTTTTACGACAAAAGTCCGCTCCGGCGGGCTTTTGTCTGTCACCTTCATTCCGTTTCTGTATATAATGACTGTATCAAGGAGATACTGGGAAATCCTGCGAAGAATGTCGACGAATTGACCTTTAACAGTTGAATTAACAATGTCATCCTGTTAAAATAATTAAAGAAAGCAGACATAATTTTTTTTGGCTATGATGGGACGTTTTTTGTCATAGCGGGACATTTTCTGTCCAGTATGAATAGGAAGGAACGTTTGAGTCATGAACCAGTTAATACAAGCTCAAAAAAAATTATTGCCTGATCTTTTGCTTGTGATGCAGAAAAGATTTGAAATCTTGCAGTATATCAGGCTTACCGAACCGATCGGCCGCAGAAGTCTTGCAGCCAGTCTCGGATTGACCGAGCGCGTTCTCAGAAGCGAGGTTCAGTTTTTGAAAGAACAGAATCTCATCGATATTAAAACAAACGGCATGACAATGACGGAAGAGGGCTACTCACTGCTTTCGATTCTGGAAGATACGATGAAGGATGTTTTAGGATTGACGCTTTTGGAAAAGACATTAAAAGAGCGGCTTAATCTGAAAGACGCCATTATCGTTTCCGGAGACAGCGACCAATCTCCTTGGGTCAAAAAAGAATTAGGGAGAGCGGCCGTTGCATGTATGAAAAAGAGATTTTCAGGCAAAAATATCGTCGCTGTAACCGGCGGTACGACAATTGAAGCCGTCGCCGATATGATGACGCCGGATTCAAAAAACCGCGAGCTCCTGTTTGTGCCCGCAAGAGGCGGTTTAGGCGAAGATGTGAAAAACCAGGCGAACACCATATGCGCGCATATGGCGGAAAAGGCTTCAGGCACTTACCGGCTTTTGTTCGTTCCCGGGCAGCTGTCACAAGGCGCCTACTCATCTATTATTGAAGAGCCTTCCGTAAAAGAGGTGCTTCACACGATTAAATCAGCGAGTATGCTCGTTCACGGAATCGGCGAAGCTAGAACAATGGCGGAGCGAAGAAACACGCCTTTGGAAGATTTGAAGAAAATAGATGACAATCATGCGGTGACAGAGGCATTCGGCTACTACTTTAATGCGGACGGAGAAGTCGTTCACAAGGTGCATTCAGTCGGAATGCAGCTTGATGACCTCGATGCCATTCCCGACATTATCGCGGTAGCGGGCGGATCATCAAAAGCAGAAGCAATCGAAGCTTATTTTAAAAAGCAGCGAAACACGGTTCTCGTCACGGACGAAGGAGCCGCAAAGAAGTTATTAAGGGATAACAGTCCCTCAATATAAATATCTCTCACTTATTTAAAGGAGGAAATAATCATGGCAGTAAAAGTCGGTATTAACGGTTTTGGTCGTATTGGACGTAACGTATTCCGCGCAGCATTAAACAATCCTGAAGTTGAGGTAGTAGCGGTTAACGATTTAACAGACGCTAACATGCTTGCTCATCTTTTACAATATGATTCCGTACACGGAAAATTAGATGCAGAAGTTAAAGTTGACGGCAGCAACCTTGTTGTTAACGGCAAAACAATCGAAGTTTCTGCTGAGCGCGATCCTGCGAAACTCAGCTGGGGCAAACAAGGCGTTGAAATCGTAGTTGAATCTACTGGTTTCTTCACAAAACGCGCAGACGCTGCGAAACACTTAGAAGCAGGCGCGAAAAAAGTTATCATCTCTGCACCTGCTAACGAAGAAGATATCACAATCGTTATGGGTGTTAACGAAGACAAATACGATGCGGCTAACCACCATGTTATCTCTAACGCATCTTGCACAACAAACTGCCTTGCGCCGTTTGCAAAAGTACTTAACGACAAATTCGGCATCAAACGCGGTATGATGACAACTGTTCACTCTTACACAAACGATCAGCAAATTCTTGATCTTCCGCACAAAGACTACCGTCGTGCGCGTGCAGCAGCTGAAAACATCATTCCTACATCAACTGGTGCTGCTAAAGCAGTTTCCCTTGTTCTTCCTGAACTGAAAGGCAAACTGAACGGCGGAGCTATGCGTGTGCCGACTCCAAACGTTTCTCTTGTTGACCTAGTTGCTGAACTTAACAAAGACGTAACGGCTGAAGACGTAAACGCAGCTCTTAAAGAAGCGGCTGAAGGCGATCTTAAAGGAATTCTCGGCTACAGCGAAGAGCCATTAGTATCCGGAGATTACAACGGCAATGCTAACTCTTCTACAATCGATGCTCTTTCTACAATGGTTATGGAAGGCAGCATGGTAAAAGTAATCTCTTGGTACGATAACGAAAGCGGCTACTCTAACCGCGTTGTTGACCTTGCAGCTTACATCGCAAAACAAGGTCTTTAATTCATAGCTCCCGGAAAGGGCCGGACTTGGTTCTTTCGGACAGAAACGCTATAATGAAAGCGGACAAGGGAAGGGGACGGACTCCCTTTCCCTTTTTCCATGAGAACCGGCTTTCAGAAAGCGCCGGATTGCTGCAGAACGTCCGCGTTTTGAAGTTTCCGCGGCACTTTCGTTTTCTGAGCCGCCTGCCCTGGCTCAGAAGACGATCTGCCCCGTGCCCGGAAGCTGCAATCTGCCCCGCGGCGGAAGCATCATGAGGCGGTTTCACGTTTCACGTTTTTCGTGCTATGCAAACCATTTTGAAGGAGGATCTCCTAAGGCATGAATAAAAAAACAGTAAAAGACATCGACGTAAAAGGCAAAGTCGTATTCTGCCGCGTTGACTTTAACGTTCCAATGAAAGACGGGGAAGTAACAGACGATACTCGTATCCGAGCTGCGCTTCCAACAATCAAACACCTTGCAGACCAAGGCGCGAAAGTCCTTCTTGCGAGCCACTTAGGCCGCCCGAAAGGCGAAACGGTTGAGGAGCTTCGTTTAACTCCTGTCGCTGCACGCTTAGGCGAACTGCTCGGCAAAGAAGTGAAAAAAGCGGATGAAGCTTACGGCGATGCTGTAAAAGCACAAATTTCTGATATGAAGGACGGAGACGTTCTTGTATTGGAAAACGTACGTTTCTACCCTGGTGAAGAGAAAAACGATCCTGAGCTTGCTAAAGCATTTGCTGAGCTTGCGGATGTATATGTCAATGACGCATTCGGTGCTGCCCACCGTGCTCACGCATCTACAGCCGGAATTGCCGAGCATCTGCCGGCGGTTGCAGGATTCCTGATGGAAAAAGAGCTTGACGTTCTCGGCAAAGCCGTGACAAATCCTGAGCGCCCGTTTACGGCAATCATCGGCGGCGCGAAAGTAAAAGACAAAATCGGCGTAATCGAAAGTCTGCTTGATAAAGTGGACAACCTGATCATCGGCGGAGGTCTTGCTTACACATTCGTAAAAGCGCTTGGCTATGAAGTCGGTAAATCTTTGCTTGAAGAAGATAAAATCGAACTTGCAAAATCATTCATGGACCGCGCGAAAGAAAAAGGCGTTACATTCTATATGCCGGAAGACGTGCTCGTTGCTGATGATTTCTCTAACGATGCAAACGTTCAAATCGTGCCGATCTCTGAGATTCCAAGTGATTTAGAAGCGATCGACATCGGAACGAAAACCCGCGAAACGTATGCTGAAGTTATCAAAAACAGCAAACTTGTCGTATGGAACGGACCGATGGGCGTATTCGAAATCGACTTGTTCGCTCAAGGCACAAAAGCAGTGGCTGAAGCATTGGCAGAGGCAAACGATACATACTCTGTCATCGGCGGAGGAGACTCTGCGGCAGCCGTTGAAAAATTCGGCCTTGCTGACAAAATGAGCCATATCTCAACAGGCGGCGGCGCATCCCTTGAATTCATGGAAGGCAAAGAGCTTCCGGGTGTAGCTGCGCTGAACGATAAATAAAAACTGCTATAAGGAAGTGGAACAGATGAGAAAACCAATTATAGCCGGTAACTGGAAAATGAACAAAACACTCGGCGAAGCTGTCAGCTTCGTTGAAGAAGTGAAATCTTCCATTCCAGCAGCAGACAAAGCGGAAGCCGTTGTTTGCGCACCAGCTCTTTTCTTAGAAAAGCTGACTTCTGCTGTTAAAGGAACTGACCTGAAAGTCGGCGCCCAAAACATGCATTTTGAAGAAAACGGTGCGTTCACAGGTGAAATCAGCCCGGTCGCTCTGAAAGACCTTGGCGTGGATTACTGCGTCATCGGCCACTCTGAGCGCCGTGAAATGTTCGCTGAAACTGATGAAACAGTTAACAAAAAAGCGCATGCCGCTTTCAAACACGGCATTGTGCCGATCATTTGCGTAGGTGAAACGCTTGAAGAGCGCGAAGCCGGAAAAACAAATGATCTTGTTGCCGATCAAGTGAAAAAAGGTCTTGCGGGTCTTTCTGAAGAGCAAGTTGCCGCTTCCGTTATTGCGTACGAGCCAATCTGGGCAATCGGAACAGGCAAATCTTCTACAGCGAAAGATGCTAACGACGTCTGCGCACATATCCGTAAAGTCGTTGCTGAAAGCTTCAGCCAGGAAACTGCTGACAAGCTCCGCATTCAATACGGCGGCAGCGTAAAACCTGCAAATATTAAAGAATATATGGCAGAGTCCGATATTGACGGTGCTTTGGTCGGCGGCGCAAGCCTTGAACCGCAGTCATTCGTTCAATTATTGGAGGAAGGTCAATATGAGTAAAAAACCAGCTGCACTCATCATTCTTGATGGGTTCGGATTACGCAATGAAACAGTCGGAAACGCAGTCGCACAAGCGAAAAAACCGAATTTCGACCGTTATTGGAACCAATACCCTCATCAGACGCTGACGGCATCAGGCGAAGCAGTCGGACTGCCTGAAGGACAGATGGGGAACTCTGAAGTCGGTCATTTGAATATCGGCGCAGGACGTATTGTGTACCAAAGCTTAACACGCGTGAACGTTGCCATCCGCGAAGGCGAATTCGAACGCAATCAAACGTTCCTTGACGCCATCAAAAACGCGAAAGACAACGACAAAGCGCTGCACCTGTTCGGCCTTCTTTCTGACGGAGGCGTACACAGTCATATCAATCATTTATTCGCGCTGCTGAAGCTTGCGAAAAGTGAAGGACTGACGAAGGTGTATATTCACGGTTTCCTCGACGGCCGCGATGTAGGTCCGCAAACAGCGAAAACTTACATTCAGCAGCTGAATGAGCAGATCGAAGAAATCGGTGTCGGCGAAATCGCCAGCATTTCCGGACGCTACTACTCCATGGACCGCGACAAACGCTGGGACCGTGTGGAAAAAGCGTACCGCGCAATGGCTTACGGCGAAGGCCCGTCTTACCGCAGCGCGATGGATGTAGTCGACGATTCTTATGCGAACGGCATTCATGATGAATTCGTCATTCCGTCCGTCATCACAAAAGAAAACGGTGAACCCGTTGCGAAAATTCATGACGGCGATTCTGTGATTTTCTATAATTTCAGACCGGACCGCGCCATCCAGATTTCAAACACGTTTACCAACAAAGATTTCCGCGATTTCGACCGCGGTGAAAATCATCCGAAAAACCTGTATTTCGTCTGCCTGACTCACTTCAGTGAATCTGTTGACGGATATGTGGCTTTTAAACCGGTAAACCTTGACAATACGGTCGGTGAAGTATTAGCACAGCACGGGTTAAAACAGCTTCGCATTGCAGAAACTGAAAAGTATCCGCACGTTACGTTCTTTATGAGCGGCGGCCGCGAAGAAGAATTCCCGGGCGAAGAGCGCATCCTCATTAACTCGCCGAAGGTCGCGACATATGACCTGAAGCCTGAAATGAGCGCGTATGAAGTGAAGGATGCTCTTGTAAAAGAAATCGCGGCTGACAAGCACGACGCGATCATCCTGAACTTTGCAAACCCTGACATGGTCGGCCACTCCGGAATGGTCGAACCGACGATTAAAGCAATTGAAGCAGTGGACGAATGCTTAGGCGAAGTGGTTGACGCCATCATCGCTAAAGGCGGACATGCCATCATTACCGCTGATCACGGTAATGCAGACATTCTGATTACAGAAACAGGCGAACCGCACACTGCCCATACGACAAACCCAGTCCCTGTCATTGTGACGAAAGAAGGCGTGACGCTGCGCGAAGGCGGAATCCTAGGCGACCTCGCACCAACGTTATTAGACCTTCTCGGTGTTGAAAAACCGAAAGAAATGACCGGAACATCTTTAATTCAAAAATAAGCGTAAATCAAAAGGAGAGACAAACTCATGCCATACATTGTTGATGTTTATGCACGCGAAGTCCTTGACTCCCGCGGCAACCCAACAGTTGAAGTTGAAGTATATACAGAAACAGGAGCTTTCGGCCGCGCATTAGTGCCAAGCGGAGCTTCTACAGGTGAATACGAAGCGGTTGAGCTTCGTGACGGCGACAAAGACCGTTACCTTGGAAAAGGCGTGTTAACTGCTGTTAACAACGTAAACGAAATCATTTCTCCAGAGCTTCTCGGCTTTGACGTAACTGAACAAAACGCAATCGATCAGCTTTTAATCGAGCTTGACGGAACTGAAAACAAAGGCAAACTCGGTGCGAACGCAATCCTTGGCGTATCTATGGCTTGTGCGCGCGCAGCTGCTGATTTCTTACAGATTCCTCTTTACCAATACCTTGGAGGATTCAACTCAAAAACGCTTCCTGTACCGATGATGAACATCGTAAACGGCGGAGAGCATGCTGACAACAACGTAGACATTCAAGAATTCATGATTATGCCTGTAGGCGCGCCTAACTTCCGTGAAGCGCTTCGCATGGGCGCTCAAATCTTCCACAGCCTGAAATCAGTTCTTTCTGCTAAAGGAATGAACACAGCTGTAGGTGACGAAGGCGGATTCGCTCCGAACCTTGGTTCTAACGAAGAAGCGCTTCAAACAATCGTTGAAGCAATCGAAAAAGCCGGCTTCAAACCTGGCGAAGAAGTGAAGCTTGCTATGGATGCTGCATCTTCTGAGTTCTACAACAAAGAAGACGGCAAATACCATCTGTCTGGCGAAGGCGTTGTGAAAACATCTGCTGAAATGGTTGACTGGTACGAAGAAATGGTTTCTAAATACCCAATCATCTCTATCGAAGACGGACTTGACGAGAACGACTGGGAAGGCCACAAACTTCTTACAGAGCGTCTTGGCAAAAAAGTTCAGCTTGTCGGTGACGACCTTTTCGTTACAAACACGAAAAAGCTTGCTGAAGGTATCAAAAACGGCGTAGGCAACTCTATCCTGATCAAAGTAAACCAAATCGGTACATTGACTGAAACTTTCGATGCGATCGAAATGGCGAAACGCGCGGGCTACACTGCCGTTATCTCTCACCGTTCAGGTGAAACTGAAGACAGCACAATCGCTGACATCGCTGTGGCAACTAATGCAGGACAAATCAAAACAGGTGCTCCGTCCCGTACGGACCGTGTTGCGAAATACAACCAACTTCTTCGCATCGAAGATCAGTTGGCTGAAACTGCTCAATACCACGGTATCAACTCTTTCTATAACTTGAATAAGTAATGGAATGGACGCCGGGAGATATTCTCCCGGCGTTTTTTTATGCTTCCGGGTTTTTCCCTCCTTTTTCATCATCTTCATTTGGTCAATAATATTCATTTTTCCCCTTTTTAAAGGAATCAGTGTTCTTCAATCGAAAGGGAAGAGGTGTTAATAAGAGGAGGGATTATGATGAAATTTTCATTTATGTCAGCCGCGGTGGCAGCAAGCGTTATATGGGGCGCGTCTGCCGGGCCGCTGTCTGAAACCCATGGTTATTCAGCCGTGACCGCTCCGGTTTTTGATGCTGATGAGGCATTGGACACTATGCATGATCTGAGCGAAACCATCGGACCGCGGGAAACCGGAACTGCGAAAGAAAAGGAAGCGGCTGAATACATATCGAATCGTCTGCGGGCTCAGGGCGCCAGTGTCAAAGTACAGTCATTTCCGTTGAAAAAGTACTTTTCAGGTTCAGTCACAGCGGGAGATCATGAATTCCCGCTCCGCTCCGCTGATCAATCCGCTGTTGAAAAAGAGCTGAGAATTGAGGGAGGGATTTTTGACGGCGGCTGCGGATCACGCAATGACGTAACAGGAGCCAAAGGAAAGATTGCAGTGATACGCGAAGGAAAGATCCCCGTTTCTCAAAAGATCAAACATGCCGAACAAGCGGGAGCTAAAGCAGTCATTATTTATAATCAGACAACAAAACCGCTCGCCGTCCGTCCGCATACCGATAAAGGAATCACGATACCGGCGGCGGGTATGAAAAAAGAAGACGGTGAAGCATTGCTGCAGGAAAAGCAGGCAGTCATTCAATTTAAAAACTATAAAAACCGCACCTCACAAAATATTATAGGAACGCGCAAAGCGGCACAGGCCAACTCTTCTGATGCTGATATTATTTATGTCACAGCGCATTATGACAGCGTAAAAGGCGCGCCCGGAGCGGATGATAACGCCTCAGGCACATCTGCCGTTCTGGAAATCAGCAAGCAACTCAAACACATACCGCAAGACAAAGAGATCCGCTTTATTTTGTTCGGTGCAGAAGAATTATGGTCTGCGGGTTCATCTTATTACGTCAGTACACTCACGAACAATGAAAGAAAGCGCAGCCAGGCCAATTTTAATGCCGATATGATTGCGACTGACTGGGAAGAAGCGAGTCAAATGTGTGTCACGACTCCTGACGGCAGGGAAAACCCGAGCGTCCGGTACGCTGAAAAAGCCGCTGAAAAATCCCGGTTGGTCAAGCCAAATCTGATTCAGCTCGGTTACTCAGACCATGTCTCTTTTTATGAAGCGGGGATTCCGTCGGCTAACTGGATTTGGCTCAGCCCCGATACACAGGAGCCGGGGCCCTGGTATCATACTGAGAATGATAATATGAAACACATCAGCAAAGAACGATTAGAGAAAGCGGGAGCACTCGTTTCCGCGGCTGTAACTGAGGCAGTGAAAGAATAAAAAAACAGGCTTCGGCCTGTTTTTTTATATTATTTTCTGTATATTCTCTCAACTAAGGGAGATTTTCTCACTCGTTACCAGATATATACCATTTGACAGGATTTTATTTTACAAATAAAAGAAAAATAAATAGATAATACCTAATTTATAAAAGGATGTAAAACTCATTTATCAAATTTTAACTTTTGTTATAATTGCGATATCGATCGATATTTGTTTTAAATTGTAAAAAACAATACTCTTTTCTATCTATTAGGGGGCGAAAAATGAATACTGTCACAAAAGAAGCCAGCAACCTTGGTCAAAAACGGCTGTTACATCTAATTGAAACGAAGCAGGCGATAGTAGGCGTGTTAGGCATGGGATATGTGGGATTTCCTCTTGCGCTGGAATGTGTCGATAAAGGATACAATGTTATCGGATTCGACAAAAACAGTGAAAAGGTTTCCTTGTTAGCCGCCGGAAGCAGCCATATTCAAGATATAGAGGACGACAGACTGAACTCGGCTTTACAAACAAAACGCTTTCAAATCAGCGCCGACATGTCGCTCATCCAAAAGTGCGACATCATTGTGATATGTGTGCCGACACCCCTGAACAAAAAAGACAAGATCCCCGATTTAACCTACATCGACAGTGCAGTTGACAGCATGATCGCTTATGGAAGGCAGCATCAGCTTTTAATTTTAGAAAGCACCACCTATCCCGGAACAACGAAAAAAAAGATTGCCGACAGAATGGCATCAAGCCGCGGCATGAAAATAGGAACAGACTTTTTTACGGCTTATTCTCCGGAAAGAATCGATCCGGGCAACAGGCAATATGAAGTTTCAGATATTCCTAAAGTAGTCGGCGGAACCACACAGACTTGCACAGAACTTGCCTCAGCGTTTTACAGCACCATTGTTACAAGCATTCACCCGGTCACCTCACCCGAAGTAGCTGAAACAGCTAAACTCCTAGAGAATACTTATCGTTATGTCAATATAGCTCTTATCAATGAAATGGCGCTTAATTGCCGTGAACTTGATATTGATATATGGGAAGTCATCTGCGCGGCGGACACGAAGCCGTTCGGCTTTCAAAAATTCATCCCGGGCCCCGGAGTCGGAGGCCATTGTATCCCGATTGACCCTTTTTACTTCAAATGGATCGCGAATGAAAAAGGGCTGCAGACAAAATTAATTGACCTGGCGGACGAAATCAATTCCAATATGCCGATTTCTGTCTCTGACTATGCTTTGAAACTGTCGGGCAAAGACAAATGCAGCATCTTAATAATAGGGGCCGCTTATAAAAAAAATACAAATGACCCGCGTGAATCCTCAGTGTTTACGATAATGGAAGAATTGATGGACAAGGGATGCGCGATTGATTATCATGATCCGTTTATCAGCGAGATCCGCTTGAATGACGGAAGCCGCAAACAATCTGTCCCTTTCACAAAAGAACAAATCAATCAGTACGACGTCATCATCATTCATACAGATCACGATGTCATCGACTACAGTATTTTGAAGGATGCCTCACCGATTATCTTTGACACAAGAAATGTATGCAAGGAAAAATCAGCCGACAATTGCAGAGTTGTCACTTTATAGGAGGGAACGGTCATTAGTAATCGATTTATCTCTTTTCACAGACCTGATATGACAAACGAAGAAATCGCAAGCGTAACCGAAACGATTCAATCGGGCTGGATTTCGAAAGGCCCGAAGGTAATCGATTTTGAAAAAAAGCTGGGAGAATGTATAGGAGCCGAACACGTCATCAGCTGTAATTCAGGCACCGCTGCATTACATATGGCTTTATTGGCGCTCGGGGTGGGAGAAGGCGATGAAGTCATCGTGCCGAGCTTCACGTTCTGTTCCAGCGTCAATGTCATCCTGCACGCCGGAGCCGTTCCTGTGTTTGCGGATATATGCGAGAAAAGTCTATGTGCCGATCCTGAAGATGTCAGGAAGAAAATAACGCCGCGCACAAAAGCGGTAATTGCGGTTCATTTTGCCGGCTATCCGGCTGATCTGGAAAACTTGCAATCCATTTGTAAAGAAAACGGATTGTATCTGATTGAAGACGCCGCTCATGCGCTCGGTACAAAATATAACGGAAGCATGATCGGCACTCACGGCGATGCCGTGTGTTTCAGCTTTTATGCCACCAAAAATATTACAACGGGGGAAGGCGGAGCCCTCGTCATGAAAGACGAACAGGCCGCAGAAAGAGCGAGGCTGTACGGCTGGCACGGCATCACAAAAAATGCCTGGAACCGGTACGGTGAAAAAGGCAGCTGGAGATACGACGTTTTACTGCCGGGCTTTAAATATAATATGACGGATATTCAGGCCGCGCTCGGTCTGGTTCAATTGAAACGCGCAAACGAAATTCAAGAAAAACGGGAACAGATCGCTCAATTTTATGTACGTGAACTGTCAGGCCAATCTGACAAAGCGGCGCTTCCGCTTTCTGACATTCCAAGCGGCATAACGCACTCATGGCATTTATTTATTTTGCGGATTCGAGAAAACGGCGGTATGGACAGAGATCTGTTTATTGAGAAAATGAAAGAAAAACAAATCGGGCTGAGCGTGCACTTTATTCCCGTGCATTTGCATCCTTACTATAAAAAACATTTTCCTGCCGAGCTTCCGGTAACTGAACGTGTTTTCCGGGAGATCGTATCACTGCCTCTTTACAGCCAGTTATCAGATGAGGATTGCAGCTATATTGTCAAGTCTATAAAAGAAGTTTTGACTATCAGCCAGGAGGTTGGATCATGAAACATATTGCGATTATCGGAGGAGCCGGTTTTATCGGAAGCGAACTGGCGGCATTATTACAGGCTAAAGGTTATCACACCATCATTGCAGACCAAAAGGAGCCGGCTTTTGACACTGAATACCGCCAAACGGATATTCTTGACCGGACGTCCCTACGCGAATCACTGCGGGGAGCGGATGCGGTTGTCCATTTGGCGGCAATGGTCGGAGTGGACAGCTGCCGAAGCAATGAAGAAGACGTCATACGGGTCAATTTTGAAGGAACGAAAAACGTAACTGAGGTATGCGGTGAATTGGGAATCAGCACACTTCTTTTCTCATCGAGTTCAGAAGTGTTCGGAGATTCACCTGATTTTCCTTATACCGAGACAAGCAGAAAGCTTCCGAAATCGGCTTACGGAAAAGCCAAACTGCAATCAGAGGAATATTTGAGAGAACAGGCTTCCGACAAACTTCATATTCGGGTCGTCCGGTACTTTAATGTATACGGGCCGAAACAGCGCGAAGATTTTGTCATCAACAAGTTTTTCAGCCTGGCCGAGAATGGCTCTGAGCTGCCTCTTTACGGGGACGGCGGACAAATACGCTGCTTCAGCTACATCAGTGATATCGTCACCGGAACTTATCTCGCTCTCGTTCATGAAGGAGCCGTCTTTGAAGACTTCAATATCGGGAACGACCAGCCGATCACGATAAAAGAACTGGCTGAAAAAGTCAATGTGCTTTCAGGCAGAGAGAAGGATAACTATCTGTTTAAAAAGCTGGGCGAAGACGGCGTGAGGGGAAAAGACATCGAGATTTTTAAACGGGCGCCGTCAATCGAGAAGGCGAAACGTTTGCTCGGTTACGCTCCGAAAGTAAGTCTGAATGAAGGCCTGGAGATCATAAAAGATGAAAGACAAAAGCACAAACTTCCACTTTCCTAAAAACCCGGAAGTGGTCAAATATCCCGTTTATCCTGGACAGCTTTCCGTCAGGGGCCGTCTGCGCGCGGTGAAACACTTGCTTACTGCCGGACAAAGCGGACTGACTGAAAAACTGGAAAAACGTTACGGGAAAGGGATTGTGCTGACCTCCAGCGGCAGTGCGGCACTGGTGCTCGCATTAACTTATTCGGGAGCCGGGCCGGGGAAAGAAGTGATTTTCTCATCCTTCAGCTGCCCGAATGTCATTGATGCCGTGCTGCAATCCGGTGCGACGCCTGTGTTTGCGCAGCTGGATGAGCATCTATCCTTATCGTTTGAGGATGTCAAAAAAAAAGTGACAACGCAGACGTGTGCGGTTATCCTCACGCATGTATACGGCCGGAGAGAAAATACCGCTATCATTGACTGGGCGAAGGAAAACGGAATTGTTGTCATTGATGATGCCGCTCAAGCCATGTTTACAAAACAAGCGGATACATTTGCCGGCGGTTTGGGCGATTTCGGCATTTTAAGCTTCGGCCCCTCAAAGCCGCTTGCGAGTATCGGAGGCGGCGCGTTAATCGCGCCGAAAGAATGGCTTCGGCAAAAAGCAAATTTCCCGATGGAACAGCGCAGCCAAGTGGCAGCTGACTATCGAATTTATATCAGAAATCAAAGAATCCAGGCTGTAATGAAACGGAAACGGCATCATCCTATTTCATATATGTTTAGAAAAGCGGGCGCCATGCCTTCCATGAAAGCCACAAAGCTCGAAGCTCTGCCGGATAAACCGGCTGTTGTACCCGTGTTTCGCATGCATCCGGCAAGGGAAGCCATTATTGATGATCAGCTTTCACGTATGGATCAGCTTGTAACAGCTTCACTTCGAAATTTAGAGACGGCGGGAGAAATCTTTGCAAAGGCGGGAGAAACAAACGGCATAAGAATGATCCAGCCCCAAGAAGGAGAACATCTGAATTATTTAACGATTGTATTCCCCAGGGATGAAGAGCGGTACGGGTGTTCCGTTTATTTAGCTGAAAGAGGCATCCAAACATGCTGGAACTATCTTCCCCTCGGCCGTATTCCGATTTATGAAACATACGCGGGGGAAGGCGGGGAAGACCCGCTTTGGAAGAGAGTTCTTTCTCTGCCGTTTAAACCCCCTCTTCAAAAGGAGCAAGTCAAATATATAGCCGAATCCGTTTTATCATATTATGAGCAAAAGAATAAGACTGAATAGTGGTGATAACTATGCAAAAAACAGCAGTATACACGACCCGCCAGGCATGGGATCGGGCCGCTGACATGTATCAGGCGGGATTGTTTCAAAGCTATGATTGGGGAATCCTCATGGAAGAGCTTCCCGGCACGTCATTTCACCCTGTCAGACTGACAACGGACGGAGGACAAGTCATCTATCTTCCGCTTTTTGAACAGAAGGGCGTATTATCCGGCAATATGATCGGATACGGGGGCGTTATTTCAGATCGACCCATCTCATTTGAATGGCTTCAAAGTGAAATACAGACCATATTCGGCCGGAACATATCCCGGATGCTGCTGCCGTACGGTCAGACTTCTTTTACAGAAGAAATCGGGGAAGGGTGGACTGAAAAGGCAACACGGATCCTTACGCTTCCGGACACGTTTGACGAACTTTGGACAGGCATTTCCGGAAAAGCCCGGACGGCAGTCAGATACGCTGAAAAAGAGAATATTGTCACCCGGCTGATCGGGCGAAAAGAACTTGGCGCGTTTTATGACCTCTACAAAGAGCATACGTCGGCAATCGGCGCGGCTTATGTGCTGAGCCAAGGCTTTTTCCAAAAACTGCTTGACACGTTTGCGGACCGGATGTTTTGGATCGGAGCATATCAGGATGAGACGCTGATCAGCAGCAGTATTTTTCTCTATGACCGCTCTCATTTCTATTATTGGCAGAATATAAACAGCCTGGCGGGAAAAAAAGCGCAGGCCTCTTACTTATTGATGCGTGACGCCCTGCAATTCGCCATTCGCCGCAAGCTTCAATGGGCTGATTTTGGCTATTCACACAGTAAAGAAATCGCAAGACCGAAACGATATTGGGGAGCTGAAGAAAAACAATGCCGACTTTTTACGAAACCGGAATGAAAACAATAAGCGGCCATCAATCCAGTTATCTGCCGTGGTACGGTTTTTTTGAAAAAATGTATAAGTCGGATCTGTTTGCCATTCATGACACAGCTCAATTTGAGAAAAAAGGGTTTCTCAACCGCAACAGAATCAAAACGCCGCAGGGCCCCAGATGGCTGACGGTGCCTTTGCAGATGAAACAATATAAAGACATAGAGCTTCGGCATATGAAAATCGATCAGACACAGGATTGGCGGAAAAAACATTGGATGGCGATTAAAATGAACTATGCGAAAGCTCCCTATTTTGAGCGATACCAGCATTTTTTTCAAGATGTCTATCAGCGGGAGTGGGAATATCTCCATGATTTGAATATGCACATCATTGAATTTTTCCGAAAAGAGCTCCGAATTGAAACGCCGCTCTGTTATGTCTCTGAGCTTGAATGCCGGAAGGAGAAAAAAAGCGATTTTGTTTTAGCGCTTTGTCAGGAGCTGGGGGCGGACCGTTATTATTCAGGCAGTCAGGGTTCCGACTATTTAATAGAAAGCGATTTTGAAAGAAACGGAATTGTCATTGAGTATCAGCAGATCCGACATTTTGGCTATCCTCAATTATTCGGGGAGCATATCCCTCACCTCTCCATGCTTGATATGCTGATGAACTGCGGAGCGGATACAGCCGAAATGTTAGTCAAAGGAGGGCAATATGATGAAAGTAATGGTATTTGCAGCGCATCCCGACGATGAAATTATCGGCGTCGGCGGCACGCTCGCCAAACATGTCCGCCAAGGTGACAGCGTGTCGGCAGTCATTATGGCGGAAGGCAAGTCATCAAGAAAAACGGATTATGAGAAGCCTGAAGAGTCCGTTATGCAGCATTCTAATCAAGAAACGGAGCAGGCGCTCAGCACTTTGGGCATCCATGATTTTGTCAGGCTGAACCTTCCTGATAACAGAATGGATTCAATGGATTTGCTGGATGTCGTGAAGGAAGCGGAGAAACAAATCAATCGTTTTCAGCCGGACATTGTGTATACCCAGTACGGCGGTGACATTAATATTGACCACTCCGTCGTATTCAGAGCGGTCATGACGGCAACCCGTCCGCTTCCCGGTCATACGGTAAAACGGGTTTTTGCCTATGAAACATTGTCTTCGACGGAATGGAATTACTGTCAGAAGGATCAGTTTCATGCCAATTTCTTCGTTAATATTGAAGACGAGCTTGAAACGAAATTGAAATCGATGGCGTGTTACGGTTCCGAGCTCAGAGACTTCCCTCATCCCCGCTCTTTGCAGGCGATCGAACATAATGCCCGTGTGTGGGGAGCAAAATCGGGTTTTACCGCTGCGGAAGCGTTTATGCTTGTGAGAGGAACATGGTGACTGTCCTATGATTGCTCAAATTCCGTTTTTCGGACTTGATCCGAAGCAAATCGATGAGACATGGGTGGAAGCGGGATACGGTCTGGAAGCGAATATTTTTGACGGCCATTCCTTTGGGGAAGCGGATTATCTCAAAACATTCAATCAGACGCTGGAATATGCAAAACAGCTTGATCCTTCATTATTGACGCTGCATTTCCCGACAGATCATGCCGATTATGTGCATGAAGATCACATCAAAAAACAGCTTTATCACTTTGCGGAGCTCGCTGTGAAATACGGCGTCAAAGGCATAACCGTTCATGCGAATCAATTTATGACGGTTGAGGAATTTCAAGTCTATGACCTGGAAGGAAACCGTAAAAAAATCGTTGAGTTTTTCGCGGAGTTTGATGAGCGGCTGAAAGGGACGGACATTTGGATCGGTGTGGAAAACCTTCCGATCATCGGGAATCTGGGAGAGGATTTTGATCCGATTTTCATTTATCCTGAGGATTTTACAGAGCTGGTGCAGCTGGATCTGAAGCATGTCGGTATTACGTGGGATCTGTGCCATTGGGCGATTACCTATCAGACTCACTTGTCTTCCGCCCTTATGTTCAGAAATGATCAGCTGAAATATCCTGATTTCTTTCAGTTTCTTTCGATAAAAGAGAGCATTAAGCATTATCACTTCAGCTCTTTTCGCCAGCTTGCGTTCCCGCATGGGGGCGTCCGCTGTTTTGAGGGCCGCCATCCGAGTGAAGGGACGATCGCTGAGGAGCTGCTGAGACGGGCTGCAGATACTTTGCAGGAGCTTTATCGGAATCAAGATACCGGCATTGTATTTGAGGTGATGGAAGAGGATTATACGGAAAGACGGGAATCATGGAGAACGCTGGAATGGTTCGGCGGTGTTTCTGATGACGAGGATCAAAAAAGGGTCTGATATGACATATCGAACACCGAACTATGCAAAGCTTTGGTGTGCACAGGTGTTTTCTTCAGCGGCGGATGGGGTCTGGCTCATTGCTCTGCCGCTGTTAGTGCTGGAATTGACCGGCAGCAAAATTCTTGTCGGCGTTATTTCTTTTATCGAACTCGTGCCGTTGACATTTGGCGTGCTGGCGGGACCGCTGATTGATTTATTCCGAAAAAAGTCGATCTTGTATTTGTGCAATACGGGCCGGGCCGTCATCATGATCCTCTTGGCGGTGCTCAGCGCGAACGATTTATTAACCGTGTGGATAGCCGGGGTGTGCGCCTTTTGTCTATCTCTGCAATCGATGCTGTTTGCGCCGGCGAAAGTCGCGATCATTCCGCTGCTCGTCCGTAAACAGCATCTTGATCAGGCGACATCTCTGATCAATACGAGTGACTTGATCGGACTCATCGTCGGAAAATTGATCAGCGGGATCATGATTGCGGCTATTCCGTTCGGGCTGCTGTTTGCCATAAACGGAACTGCTTTTTTTATCTCCGCGGCATTTATCGCGTTCATACGTATTTCAGAACAGCCCAATGAAAAAAGCAACGGAACTGAAGATGTAAAATCCGGTTACAGAATGCTGAAAGGAAATGCGGCATGGCTGACATCGGTCGGATACTTTTTCGTCGTAAATCTCGTCATTGCCGGCCTTATTTCAGTAATGGGGCCGATTCTTGCTGTGGAGCGTTTTCAGCAGAACTATTCTGTATGGTTTGCCGTCATGTATTCAATGTTTCAGGCGGGGATGCTTTTGGGCAATCTGGCCGTATTTTTCAAATGGAATACAAAACGCTTGAACCGGCTGTACCCGCGGACGTTAACGGCAGCGGGACTGCTCATTATGCTCCTGTTTTTTCCCCTTCATGGGTTTGAGTGCATCATTTTCCTGGTGCTTGGCATTATCATCTCGTATATTGATGTGCAAACGGTGCTGTATTTCCAAAAGACGGTTCCGGCTGCATATTTCGGAAGGGTCTTTGCACTGATTTTTTCCATTGTCAAAATGGGTGAACCGCTGTCGGCCGCTGTCTACACAGGGCTTCTGCTGTTGATGAATGCGGATTATATTTTTGCGGCTGTCGGACTGACCCTTACGATCGTTTTTGCTATTTTTTCAGTCAGACAAGGGAGTCAAAGAAATACAGAGAAACAAGCAGATCAATCCGTCTGAATGGTAAACGAAGGGGCGCCGATCTCAGCCGGCGCCCTTTTTATCATAAATCCAAATAAAGCCGTATCATATCCCGGCATTGAATGCCGTTTTCAAAAATGTCTTCATCATAATGCCTGATAAAAAAATCATGGTCGACAGCCTGAATGCGGAATCCGCATTTTTGATAGAGTGACAGCTGATGAATACTGGAATTTCCGGTGCCGATTTCAATCGTGTCAGCTCCCGATTGTCTCGCTTTTTCAATGGCATCTTGCACCAGCTGTTTTCCGAATCCCCTGTTCTGCAGCGATTCTTTTACCGCGATGTTTACGATTTCTATCGTTTTAGGCCTTGTTTGCAATAAAACGTAAACCCCTGCAAGCTCGTCTGACGTCCAAGCCGTATAGCATTCTCCTCTTACAAGATAATCATCGACAATCTCCCTCGACGGATCGGCCAGCAGCAATAGTTCATACAGCGCTTCATCCGGCTTCGCGGCTTTTCGGATACTCAGTTTTTGCATGTCCGTTTCTCCTCCTCCGTTATGATCGACAGCTATTTTTTCAAAATAACTCCAAAATCATTCTACTTTATTATAAAATATGAAACATAGGAAAAGTTATACAAGTTTTGCAGATTGAATAGGAGGAAAGTCATGTTTTTTTGTAAGTATTGCGGCCAGCAGAACAACGAAGAGGCGCATTTCTGTAAAGAATGCGGAAAACCGATCGGGAAAGGAAGCCGGCTGGAGCGGCAGGCGGCTGTAAGAACGGCTGAACCTGCTTCACAAATAAGAAAGCCGATCCCTAAAAAAACGCTCTTCATATGGGGCGGCATTGCCGCAGCGCTGATCTTATTGATTGCCGCATATAAAACCGGAGCCTGGCTGACATCTGAAAAAAGGCTCACAGATCAATTCGAACAGGCGGTTCATGACGGGGACACGAAAAAGCTCGCAGCCCTGCTCACTCCTTCAGACAAAAAACTGAAGCTGAATGAGACCAATGTCAAACCGCTCCTTGCATACGCAAAGAAACACGATGAACTGCTGGCATCGCTTCGCGGCAATTCATCAGAAAAAGATGCGGTATACGTCAAAAAAGAGGGTAAAACCCTTCTTTTGTTTGACCATTACGAATTGAAAGTCGATCCGGTTTATTTCCGCGTCACCAGCAATTATAAAGGCGCCGATCTTTATATCAACAGCGAGAAAACAGGTACGGTCAAAAAAGCCGATGAAACCCAAATCTTCGGTCCGTATGCACCCGGTGTCTACACGGCGGAAGCCAAGCTTAAAAATGAGACGGTTGACGTTGTCAAAAAGCAAGAGGCAGAGGCGGCCGGCAGCCGGAATGTTGAGTTTGACCTGCCGTTAGACGCCGAGGATGTGACGTTCACTCCGGCAGACAGCTTCAAAAGCGCGAAAGGCGATCTGCTGATAAACGGCAAGTCCGTCCATAAAGATCCGTTTGAATCCGTTACATACGGTCCGCTCTTAACTGACGGTTCCATGACAGCCGCCGTGGAGGCTGATTTTCCTTGGGGGAAAACAAAAACTGCCGATGTTCCGATCAACAGCACTGATATGGAATTAACGCTTATCCCGGATCAAGATACACAACAAACAATCATGGACACGATTGTCAAAACAACGAAGCAGTATACAAAAGCGATGGCAGACGGAAATACCGATCAGATGACCGAGGCTGGTTCCGCCTGGAAAGAGCAGACGAAAGAAGTGGTATCCGGCATGAAGAGTTCCGGCACCTTTTTGAAGGATCAGTATAAAGAGACAAGCTTTGATCTGGATTCATTTGCGATTTCTCAAGAGAACGGCCGCTGGCAAGTAACTGTTACGGGTAAAGAGCTTCATGAGTCTGCTTATTTCGACGGGAATACGAAGCCTGATATGGAAGAGGCTGAGCCGAGCTTTCATTATGTACTCTCATATGATACAAAACATAAAAAATGGGTTTTCGAAAAAGCTGACCCTGCCTCAGATTCTTCTGGGACAAATGTAAAAAAAATAAAAAACGACCAGCCGAAAACCTATACATCAGCATGGGCATCTTCCAAAGGAAACACAGCTTCAGGCAGCGTGACAAACGAGCAAGTCACATCGTTTATGACTGATTACCTGACAAATCAATCAAGCGCCGTCAGCCTTAACAATTTTGCCATCATGGCGGGCAATTTAGAAGAGGGGAGCCCATTGTATGCTGATCAGCAGAAACTAGTCAAAAAATTGCACAGCGAGGGGACGACCGAAGTATTTAATGAAGTGAATGTCAAAAGCTTTTCACAGAAAGGCTCTCATCTGACGATTCATACGTACGAGGAGTTTTATATTACGAAAGCCGGCGGCAGTCCGAAGCTCAGAACATACAATTGGACGTATGGCGGCGTTGTTAAAGACGGAAGAATTTATTTAACATCCATTCAATAAAAAAAACCCCCGCGCCAATCAGGCGGCGGGGGTTTCCGTTTTTAAAAGAAGAAATAATTCATGAGTTCTTTTATATAATGCTTGATCGTGAATTGAAACGTTACACAAATGATCAAATAGATGACGATAACAGAATAAATGATATCCGCCTTAGCCGTGAGCTGATGCTGATAGCTCGCCAGCATGAGCGGAGGCACGGCAAACGCCGCTCCTAAAAGACCGACAGCCAGAATGGTAAAGCAAACGGTTGTATGAAGCAGCATAAAAATGAGGGCAAGAAGCAAAATAGCTGTAAACGGAATCAAAAATGCTCCGAATCTGGACAGCGAATCTTTAAATGACACCTGCGCGGCGCCGGCCTTCAAAGCGATAAAAATCAAGAGATACAGGCAAAAAACGCATAATGCAAAGGTAAGCGCCGGTTTGATCACAACCGCGGTAAAACTGACGTCACGAAAGCCGTCTGATAAGAGAATATAAAACATAATCGGCGTCACCAGGCAGAAAAGCACCATGTTGATGATGCTGCTGACAAGCTGTTCGCCGCCTGTCGTTTTACATGTTTGGTACGGTCTCTTTAACACATCAAGCACGAATAAGGCAAATTGCTTTGAAGCTTGCTTAGCCGCGGCGCCGGCCTGAGCGGCCTGGCCCTGCGTTTGGCCTGCGCCTCCCTGCCCGGACTGGGGCGCCCCGCACTTTTCACAAAACTTTCCGCCATCAGTTTGATGGCCGCATTGAGAACAATACATTCTAAAACTCCTTTTACAAGTAATATAGGGATTTTGTTCAATATTTACATTATAAAAGAAAATAGGGCGGATGTAACGGAGTTTTCTAAAGATATACAAATCACTTTCTCTATGAATTGATAATAGAGAAAAAGTACCCATTATGGTAGAATTTTAATGAAGCTGATGGATATCATGTCTCTCGGCGCATTGATTCAGAGTAAAAAAGGAAATTAACGCATGCTAAAAAAATTGAAAATGCTTTATCGGCTGTTGAAATTCGGAAAAGGCTTATGGAGATAACAAACAGAAAAAACCGTCCTTACAAGGACGGTTTTTTTCTGTTTCCGGATCGTCCGGCTGAGGTTATAAAAAGCAGACCCCGGGGTAAAAACCATGCATAAGAAACAGCGGAGAACAAAACATAACTCAATAACGGCAAGTCATAAGGAGGTACGCATGTTTTCATTCATCATTCATGTCTTCATTTCACTGTTTGCAGTCTCCAATCCCATCGGAAACGTGCCGATTTTTCTTTCACTGACGGAAGGGTACTCGGAGAAAGAACGGACAGCGATCGCGCGCAAGGCTTCCGTGCTGTCGTTTATCATTTTGGCGGCTTTTTTAATCTTCGGTCATCTGATCTTTAAACTGTTTGACATTAACATTCATGCCTTACGTATCGCGGGCGGCATTTTTATTTTCGGCATCGCTTATAATCTTCTGAATGCGAAGAAATCTCATGTACAGTCTCTCCATCATGAAGAGAAAGGGGAGAGCAAGGAGAAAGCTGATATATCTGTGACGCCTTTGTCGATTCCGATTATCGCCGGACCCGGTACGATCGCGACGGTGATGAGTCTGTCGGCCGGCCATGGCGGCATCTTCCATTACATCAGCGTGCTGATCGGCATTGCGGCCGTCATCGCGATGACGTTCATCTTCTTTCACTATTCATCTTTCATCAGCAATAAGCTCGGGAAAACCGAAATGAACGTCATTACCCGACTGATGGGGCTGATTTTGGCGGTGGTGGCGATCGGCATGATCGGCGCCGGTCTGAAAGGCATGTTCCCGATATTGGTTTCCTGACTTAAAAAAGCAGCGCCCGGTTATCTTCGGGTGCTGCTTTTTTCTATTTTCGGCACATGCTGAAACACTTCTTCACTCTCAAAAAATTCTATCAAACGGCTCAGCCAGTCATAATAATGGAGCCAATCCGTCAGTTCATCCAAAAGCTGACGGGCTTTTTCTTTAATATCGGGACTGAGATTTTCCGATTCCAGAAGCTCAGTCAGCTCGCGGTTCAGCTTTTTATAGAGCATTTTGTTTTTGCTGACCGCCTTTGTCCAATTTGCCGTAAACAGGGAGATGAACGTCTGGTAATAATCACGCTCCACGTCGTAAAGGTCTTTGCGAACGCCTTTTTCAAACACTTTTTCAGCCAGATTGGCGTCAGTCATTTCGCGGACCACCTGGCTCATCCTCGTTTTGCTCATCCCGGTCGCCTCTGACAGCTCATTTAACGTCATCGGCTTGCGGTTCATATAAATAATACCGAGCACACGTCCCAGTGTGGCCGGCATTCCGAATGTATGCATATTCTCGGCGATTCTCTCAATGAGATGCTCTTCAGCATGCCCGATGATATCAAGAGCGTTTTTTTCCACGGCTGATCATCCCTTCACTGGCTTTTCATGCTGACAATATATCATATTTTTTACAGTTGATGAAAAAGATGATGCGGCAGGATATGCGAGCTATCGGGAGCGATTGTAAGAACATCCGCATTGTCAGCGGGATAACATGAAAAAACACGTATATTGTATATAATTTCAACACAATGTAAACTTTTTATTTTACAAATTTCATCTTATAATAAAGATTATACTTTTCAGAAAAATAACGGAACCCTTCGGAGGTGCACGGATTGCTGAGATTAGAAAATGTATCGAAAGTCTATAAAGGCGGAAAAAAAGCTGTCAACAGCATTGATTTAAATATCGAAAAAGGCGAATTTATTTGTTTTATCGGGCCGAGCGGCTGCGGCAAAACGACGACGATGAAAATGATTAACAGACTGATTGAGCCGTCATCCGGAAAGATTTTTATCGATGGCGAAAACATTATGGAGCAGGACCCGGTGGAGCTGAGACGGAAAATCGGCTACGTCATTCAGCAGATCGGACTTTTCCCTCATATGACCATTCAGCAGAACATTTCTCTCGTGCCGAAGCTGCTGAAATGGCCGGAACAAAAGCGGAAGGAACGGGCGCGGGAGCTTTTGAAGCTCGTCGATATGGGCCCGGAATATTTAGACCGCTATCCTCACGAGCTGAGCGGCGGACAGCAGCAGAGAATCGGCGTGCTGCGCGCCCTTGCAGCGGAACCGCCTCTTATTCTTATGGATGAACCGTTCGGAGCGCTTGATCCGATTACGCGGGATTCCCTTCAAGAAGAATTCAAAAAACTGCAAAGAACATTGAATAAAACGATTGTGTTTGTAACCCACGATATGGATGAAGCTATTAAGCTGGCTGACCGGATCGTCATTTTAAAAGCGGGAGAGATCGTTCAGGCCGGCACTCCTGATGACATTCTCCGGAATCCGGCTAATGAGTTTGTCGAAGAATTTATCGGCAAAGAACGGTTATTGCAATCAAGACCGGATATTGAACGCGTCGAGCAGATGATGAACAAAAAGCCTGTCACCGTTACGGCGGACAAAACGCTTTCGCAGGCGATACAGGTGATGCGGGAACACCGTGTCGATTCCCTGCTTGTCGTTGATGACCTGAATGTGCTGCAAGGATATGTGGATGTCGAAATCATTGATCAGAACCGGAAAAAAGCGAGCCTCGTCGGCGACGTGCTCCGCTCTGATCTGTATACGGTCGAGCAGGGGACACTGCTGCGCGATACCGTACGCAAAATTTTAAAGCGCGGAATGAAATATGTACCCGTCGTTGATGAACAAAGGCATTTAGTCGGAATTGTCACGCGAGCGAGCCTTGTCGACATCGTTTACGATTCAATCTGGGGCGAGGAAGACCAGCTGGTGACAGGCTGACAAGGGGAGGAACGCTTACAATGAATGAATTGATCAAGTTTTTGCAGACGAACGGCGGAGAACTGTTATATAAAACGTGGGAGCATTTATACATTTCGATCATCGCCGTCATATTAGGCATTGTCGTCGCCGTTCCGCTCGGAGTGGCGCTGACGAGAATGAAAAAGGGCGCAGGCGCCGTCATCGGCGCCGTCAACATTGTGCAGACCTTGCCGAGTCTCGCGATACTGGCGTTTTTTATCCCGCTGTTAGGCGTGGGAAAGGTGCCCGCGATCGTCGCGCTGTTTTTCTATTCGGTGCTGCCGATTCTCCGGAACACGTATACCGGCATTCAAGGCGTAAACAAAAATCTGCTGGAATCGGGAAAAGGCATCGGGATGACGGTCTGGGAGCAGATCAGGCTTGTGGAACTGCCGCTTGCGGTTCCGGTGATCATGGCGGGCATCCGCACATCCACCATTTATCTGATCGGCTGGGCGACGCTTGCTTCCTTTATCGGGGGCGGCGGGCTCGGAGACTATATTTTTATCGGCCTGAATCTCTATCAGCCTGAATATATTATCGGCGGCGCTGTGCCGGTCACCATTTTAGCTATTATCATTGATTATCTGCTGGCGGCGACGGAACGGAAGGTGACGCCGAAAGGGCTGAAAGGACTGAAGGAAGTATCATAAGGAGTTGGCTGTTTTGAAAAAAAACCAAAAGAGATGGATGTGCGCACTGGCGCTGTCGGCTGCTCTGCTTCTAGGCGGCTGTTCCCTTCCCGGCCTGAGCGGGGCTTCCGATGATACGATCAAAATCGGGGCGCAAAGCATGACGGAATCAGAAATTATCGCCAATATGATCGCACAGATGATTGAGCACAATACAGACTTGAATACGGCATTAATTAAAAACCTCGGATCGAACTATGTCCAGCAGCAGGCGATGCTCGGCGGTGAAATCGATATCGCCGCGACGCGCTACTCGGGAACGGATTTAACGAGCACCCTCGGCATGGAAGCGGAAAAAGACCCGAAAAAAGCATTATCCATCGTCCAGAAGGAATTTGAGAAACGCTTCCATTACAAATGGTTTGATTCTTACGGATTTGAGAACACATACGCTTTTACCGTCACGAAAGAACTTGCGGAAAAAGACCATTTAGACAAAGTGTCCGATATTAAGAAGCATGCGGATCAATTTAAGCTCGGTGTAGACAATGCGTGGCTGAAAAGAAAAGGTGATGGCTATAAAGGCTTTACCGACACGTACGGCTTTGAATTCGGCACAACCTATCCGATGCAGATCGGACTTGTATATGATGCCGTGAAAAATGGGAAAATGGATGCCGTCCTCGCCTATTCAACGGACGGACGGATTAAAGCGTACGATCTGAAAATTTTAAAAGACGACAAGCAGTTTTTCCCGCCGTATGACTGTTCGCCGGTCATTCCCGACAGCGTGCTGAAGCAGCATCCTGAACTGAAGGGCATTGTGAATAAACTGATCGGCAAAATCGATACGGAGACGATGCAGGAATTGAATTACGAGGTGGACGGCAAGCTGAAAGAACCGTCCGTCGTCGCTAAAGAATTTTTGGAGAAACATCATTATTTTGAATAAGAAATGAGGTGGGGCAAATGGAAGTGCTGCAGCAGCTCGGCACTTATTATTCTCAAAACGGCGCCTATGTGCTTCAGGAGTTTTACCGCCATTTTCTCATGTCGGTATACGGCGTTTTATTTGCGGCGATCGTCGGGGTTCCGCTCGGCATCTTCATTGCAAGGTACAGAACATTAAGCGGCTGGGTATTCGCGGTGACAAACGTGATTCAGACCGTGCCGGCGCTTGCGATGCTTGCGGTGCTGATGCTCGTCATGGGGCTCGGCGCCAATACGGTGATATTGTCGCTGTTTTTATATTCGCTTCTTCCGATCATCCGGAATACGTACACGGGAATCGCCAGCATTGAACACGCTTATCTTGAATCGGGAAAAGCGATGGGCATGACCAAATTTCAGGTGCTCCGCATGGTGGAGCTGCCGCTTGCGCTTTCCGTCATCATGGCGGGCCTGCGGACGGCGCTCGTCATCGCGATCGGCATTACGGCAATCGGTACGTTTGTCGGCGCGGGCGGACTCGGTGACATCATTGTCAGGGGTTCAAACGCCACGAACGGAACCGCGATTATTTTGGCCGGCGCCATTCCGACAGCGCTGATGGCCGTTATCGCAGATCTTGTGATGGCATGGCTGGAGCGGGCGCTGAGTCCGGTGAGAAAGAAAAAACGAACCAAAGCGCCGAATGCGGCATGAAAAAAAAACGCCTTGCGGGTCAGGGCGTTTTTTTCTTATGGCTTCGGAACATGCTTGAAAATTTCTTCGCTTTCAAAAAACTCGATCAGGCGGCTGATCCAGTTGTAGTAATCAAGCCAATCCTTTAATTCTTTCAGCAGTTCGTTGATTTTTTCCTCAGCTTCTTCCGGCACGCCGTTTTCAAGGACGGCTGTCAGTTCGCGGTTCAGCTTTTTATGCATCATTTTATTTTTACTGACGACCTTGCTCCATGTGGCCGTAAACAGCGTAATAAAGGTTTGGTAATAATCCTGCTCGACGTCGTATAAATCTTTGCGGACGCCTTTTTCAAACACTTTTTCCGCCAGATTGACGTCAAGCATTTCACGGACTGCCTGGCTCATTCTCGTCTTGCTCATGCCGGTCGCTTCTGATAATTCAGTTAAGGTCATCGGCTTGCGGTTCATATAAATAATGCCTAAAATGCGCCCTACCGTCGCGGGCATTCCGAATGTATGCATATTTTCAGCGATTCGTTCTATCAAATGATCTTCAGCTTGTTCGATTACGTTTAAGGGATCTTTCTCCAACAGTTTCAATCCTTTCAGTCAGCAATTCCGATGTCAATATACCACATTTTTAAACCGGCGGAAATGCTCTTCCGAGAGAATTTGGCAGTAATCCGGAGCAATAAGAAGAACTTTGCCGGTCAATACGGGTAAATCAGTGCTTACACAACCTTTATATATAATATGGACAAATTGTAAACTTTTTAATTTACAAAGTTTAATTTATAATGGGAAACGTTCAATTATCTGAAAAGTTAAATTTGATTTTAACGAATTGAATAAACTTAATCATGGAGGTGTGAGTGTTTGCTGACATTAGAAAATGTCTCGAAAACGTATAAAGGCGGGAAAAAAGCCGTCAACAGCATCAACCTGAATATCGCCAAAGGCGAATTTATTTGTTTTATCGGACCGAGCGGCTGCGGCAAAACGACGACGATGAAAATGATCAACCGCTTAATTGAACCGACAGAAGGCAGAATCCTGATAGAGGGCCGAAACATTTTGGAACAAGACCCGGTGGAACTCAGAAGAAGCATCGGCTATGTCATCCAGCAGATCGGGCTGTTTCCGCATATGACCATTCAGCAGAACATTACGCTCGTTCCGAAGCTTTTAAAGCATCCTGCCGAAAAACGGAAGGAACGGGCGCGGGAGCTTTTAAAGCTCGTTGATATGGGGCCTGAATATTTAGACCGTTACCCTCATGAACTGAGCGGAGGACAGCAGCAGCGAATAGGTGTATTACGGGCACTTGCCGCAGAGCCGCCGCTCATCTTAATGGATGAACCGTTCGGGGCGCTTGACCCGATTACGAGAGATTCCCTTCAGGAAGAATTTAAAAAACTGCAAAAAACCTTACATAAAACCATCGTATTTGTTACCCATGATATGGACGAAGCCATCAAGCTTGCGGACAGAATCGTCATTCTGAAAGCGGGAGAAATCGTCCAGGCCGGAACGCCTGATGAGATTCTCAGATTTCCGGCGAATGAATTTGTTGAGGAGTTTATCGGCAAGGAACGGCTGATCCAATCATCCAGCCCTGAAATTGAACGGGTGGAGCAGATCATGAATCCCGATCCCGTGACGGTAACACCTGAGAAAACACTGTCAGCCGCCATTCAGCTGATGCGTGCCGAGCGGGTGGATTCGCTGCTCGTCATTGATGAAAAGAACGTTCTCCAAGGTTATGTCGATGTGGAGATGATTGACCGCAAACGAAGACAGGCGGTAACCGTCGCGGAAGTGCTTGAACGGGATCTGTACACGGTCAGAAGCGGCACTCTGCTTCGCGACGCCGTCCATAAAATTTTAAAAAGAGGCATGAAATTTGTGCCGGTCCTTGATGAAGCCGGCCGTTTAACGGGAATCGTGACAAGGGCAAGCCTCGTTGACATCGTCTATGACTCCATCTGGGGAGAAGAGAATCAGCTCGCGGTGATGTCATGAGGGGGCTTCAATTGATATGAATCAGACCGTGCAATTTTTACAGGCAAATGGAGGAGAGATGCTTTATAAAACATGGGAGCATCTATACATCTCATTAATCGCCGTCATGGCGGGCATTCTCGCCGCCGTTCCGCTCGGCGTCCTGCTGACGAGGATGAAAAGAGGAGCCGGCGCCGTCATCGGCATCGTCAACATCATTCAAACCTTGCCGAGCCTTGCCATTCTTGCGTTTTTTATTCCGCTTTTAGGCGTAGGAAAGGTCCCGGCCGTTGCGGCGCTGTTTTTCTATTCCATGCTGCCGATTCTCAGAAACACGTATACGGGGATTCTCGGCGTCAATCGGCATCTTCTGGAATCGGGAAAAGGGATCGGCATGACGGCATGGGAGCAAATCAGGCTTGTAGAGCTCCCGCTTGCCGCTCCGGTCATCATGGCGGGCATCCGGACGTCTTCGATTTATTTAATCGGCTGGGCGACGCTCGCCTCCTTTATCGGCGGAGGCGGACTGGGAGATTACATTTTTATCGGCTTGAACCTTTATCAGCCGGAGTATATTATCGCAGGCGCTGTTCCGGTCACGATGCTGGCGGCCGCTGTCGATTATATGCTGGGGATGACAGAACGGAAAGTCACGCCTGACGGGCTGAAGAGCATAAAGAATGCTTCATAAGGAGGAGGTCTCTCATGGGGAATAGATGCAAAAAACGGCTGCTCGCAATTGCCTGTATCGGCATGCTGCTCCTTGGCGGATGCTCGCTCCCGGGGTTGAGCGCCGCATCGGAGGATACCATTAAAATCGGCGCGCAAAGCATGACCGAATCAGAAATCATCGCGAGCATGCTCGGGCAGATGATCGAACATCACAGCGGGTTGAAAACATCCGTTATTAAAAATCTCGGCTCCAACGCCGTACAGCAGCAATCCTTGATCAACGGTGATATTGATATCGCCGCTACACGCTATACAGGTGACGCGCTGACCGGGACGCTTCGCATGGAGCCGGAAAAAGACCCGGAAAAAGCGCTGCGGCTCGTTCAGCGTGAATTTCAAAACAGATATGACATGAAATGGTTTGATTCTTACGGCTTTGATAATACATACGTCTTTACCGTTTCCGGACAGCTTGCCCGCAAGTACCATTTAGAATCGGTATCCGATGTCAAAAAAGAAGCGTCTCATCTGAAATTCGGCGTAGATAACTACTGGATGAAGCTGAGAGGCAACGGATATCAGGATTTTATGAAAACGTACGGAATGTCATTTGAAGGCACGTATCCGATGCAGATCGGCCTCGTTTACGACGCGCTGAAAAGCAGAAAGATGGATATCGCGCTCGCTTATTCCACCGACGGAAGAATCATCGCTTACGGACTGAAAACGCTGAAGGATGATAAGCGGTTCTTTCCTCCGTATGACTGTTCACCCGTCGTTCCGGATCATGTATTAAAAGAGCATCCCGAACTGGAGGGCGTGATCAATAAAATGATCGGCGCGATTGATACAAAGATGATGCAGAAAATGAATTACGAAGTTGACGGCCGATTAAAAGAGCCGTCCGTCGTGGCTAAGGAATATTTAGAAAAACATCATTACTTTGAATAACGGAAAGGAGATGTGCGGATGGACACGATGAAGGAGCTGTTTACGTATTACGCTCAAAACGGCAGCTATGTTCTGTATGAGTGCTGGCGGCACTTTCTCATGTCGGCGTACGGCGTCGTTTTCGCCGCCGTTTTCGCCATTCCGGCCGGAATTGTGACAGCAAGGCACGGGCGTCTCGCCGGCTGGGTGTTTGCTGTGGCGAACGTGATTCAAACCGTTCCGGCGCTTGCGATGCTCGCCGTCCTGATGCTCGTTATGGGACTCGGCGCCAATACGGTCATCACGGCTTTGTTTTTGTATTCCCTGCTGCCGATTCTCAGAAATACGCACACGGGCATTATCAATATCGAGCACGCTTATCTCGAGTCGGGAAAAGCGATGGGTATGACGAAATACCAAATCCTTTGTATGGTGGAGCTGCCGCTTGCGCTTTCCGTCATTATGGCGGGTCTCCGAACGGCGCTCGTCATTGCCATCGGCATCACGGCGATCGGCACCTTCGTCGGGGCGGGCGGCCTCGGCGATATGATCGTCAGAGGATCGAACGCGACAAACGGAACCGCCATTATTCTGGCGGGCGCCATCCCGACCGCGCTGATGGCGGTAGCCGCAGACCTGCTGATGGCGTGGCTGGAACGAGCCCTCAGCCCTGTGAAAAAACAAAAAAGAAAGCTGATCGTACGCTCAGCCTCATGAAAAAAAGCATTCTTCCGCGTGAAGGATGCTTTTTTTTGATTTCTTGATTAAATTTTGATAACTGCGCTGTAAAGTCTTACATATCAAATAACAAAGCAGAGGGGTAATCAAATGAGCAACATCATAGAAACGAGACAGCTGCAAAAATCATTCGGCAGACAACAGGCAGTGGCTGATGTGTCTCTATCGGTTAAGCGCAACAGTATATACGGCCTGCTCGGTCCGAACGGCGCGGGAAAATCAACGACACTTAAAATATTGACCGGCATGCTGCAGCAAACATCCGGCGAGGTTCTGTTCGACGGACATACATGGAAGCGCGAAGATTTGAAAAGCATCGGTTCCCTCATTGAAGCGCCGCCGCTTTACAGCAACCTGACAGCCGCTGAAAATCTGAAAGTCCGCTGCGTGATGCTCGGAATACCTGATTCAAGAATTGCGGAAGTGCTGGAAATCACGGGATTAACGGGAACCGGAAAAAAGCGCGCCGGACAATTTTCCATGGGGATGAAACAGCGTCTCGGCATTGCGTTAGCATTATTAAACCGTCCGTCGCTTTTAATTCTTGATGAGCCGACAAACGGATTGGACCCGATGGGAATTCAGGATTTGCGGGAATTTATCCGCTCCCTGCCCGGACAGGGAATAACGGTTATTTTATCAAGCCACCTGTTATCAGAAGTCGAGCAGATCGCAGACCATATCGGAATCATCAGTGACGGCGTTTTAGGATATCAGGGAGAAATCAGCCGGGAAGACGATCTGGAGCGGCTGTTTCTGGAGGTTGTCAAATCAACACGGGAGAAAGCGGGGACTGGGAAATGATTCAGTACATGCAGGCGGAACATCTTACATCTAAAAGAACATTTATCAGAAAGCTGATCATTCTTATCCCTCTTCTGAACACGGCTTTTTCTTTTCTGCTGAATGCCGCCTATTTTATGACGGGCACGTTCAATTGGTGGGCGGTTATTTTCATGCCGCTCATGATTGCTCTAATGTGCGGTTTATCTGTTAAAAAAGAGAAAAAATCAGCGAATGACCGTGCGGTGTACTCACTGCCGGCTGACTTGAAGAGCATTTGGTTCTCAAAAATAAGCTTGATCGCGCTGTATTCACTCCTGTCGCAAATCGTCTTTTTAGTCATCGTGTTTTTGCTTGGCCTTGTGTTTCCGGCAATTGCTGCGGTTCAGCTGAAAGGTATTGAAGCAAGCTCCCTTTTGTGGCTGTCTGCGCTTTGGGAAATCCCGTTCTGCTTATGGATTGCCAGACAGTTTGGGTTTACGGCAGTCATTCTCATCAATATGATCGCCGCCTTTGTTTTAGGCATTGTGCCTGCGTCAGGCTCATTGTGGTGGCTGAGTCCATGGAGCTGGTCAGTCCGGCTGATGTCACCGATTCTCGGGATCCATCCGAACGGAATTCCGCTTCCCGCAAACAGCGGCTTATTAAACGGAAACGTGATCATTCCGGCTATTATTCTTTCTATTCTTTCTTTTATCGCAATAAGTTTTGTTTCCGCCGCGTCTTTTTCAAAAGGGGGAAACCGGTCATGACCGTGCTTTTACGATATATGTGGGCCGATGTATTAAAAATGAAGCGCACGCCGCTCATATGGATGCATGCTGCGGCACCGGTTTTATGCGCGGGATTTTTCCTGTTGTATATGTATGGAAGGGTTCAGGAGCCTTATATGCTGTACAGTGTGTTTTTCAGCGTGATTGCTGTTTTATACCCTTTAATCATCAGTATTGTCTGCGGCATGTCTGCCTCGGTTGAGGAACAGGCGGGCCATTTTCAGATGATGCTGGCGGTTCCGTATTCTAAAATCGTCAGTTTTGCGGGCAAGCTGCTTCTATTGCTGCTCTTGAATGTGTTATCGATAGGTCTCGCCATCTGTCTTTATTTGGCGGGGATGAAATTTGTTCTTCACATCAATGATCTCCCGTATCTTCTCTTTTTAAAAGGAGGGGCGTGGCTGATTGCCGGCAGTATTCCGCTCTATATGATGTCTTTTTTTGTCGGCATAAAGTACGGCATGGGACCGTCCGGGCTTTTAGGGGGTGCGGGTTTATTAATGGCGGCGCTCATGAATACGGGACTTGGCGATATCATCTGGCGTTTTTTCCCGTGGGCATGGAGCGTACGGCTTTCAGGCCTTGCAGGACTGCTGCATTTTGACAAAGTCAAAAAAGAGTTCCTCCCTTATGTAAGATACGATATGAGATTCGGAGAAATAATGTTATATTTTTCTATAGTGATATTAAGTCTGGCCGGCCTCTATTGGTGCAGAAGATGGGAAGGGCGGCGTTCATATGAATAAAGGCAGGGAGCGATTCGGCCGGTGGCAAACATTTTAGCGATTGATGATGAAAAAGATATTCTCGTTCTGATCAGAAACATTTTACAGCGTGATCAGCATACAGTAACGATTCTGGAAAAAGCGGAGGATCAGTCATTGGATTTTTTTCAAGGCTATGATTTGATTCTTCTTGATGTCATGATGCCCGGAACGGACGGGATTGAACTCTGCCGGCGGATTCGGCCGCTGGTGGACAGCCCGATCCTGTTTTTAACGGCAAAGTCTGACGAAGAATCCATTGTGAAAGGCCTCATGACAGGCGCTGATGATTACATCACAAAGCCGTTCGGCGTACAGGAATTGATGGCAAGGGTAAACGCGCATGTCAGAAGGGAACGGCGGGAAAAGCATCAGACGAAACGGCTGATATCTGGCTTCATGTTTGATTTTGACAATAAAGAAGTATGGATTGATGACCGGAAACTGCCTCTTACGAAAAATGAATATAAAATCGTTGAATGTCTGGCACAGCATAAAAACAGAACATTCTCACGGGAGCAGATTTACGAGGAAGTGTACGGCTTGGACGGCGATGCGCTCTATTCAACCATTACGGAGTTTATCAGAACCATCCGGAAAAAATGTAAAGAACACGGGGCTGATCCGATCAAAACGGTGTGGGGTGTCGGATACAAATGGGAATAGCAAAAGGAAAATCCAGCATCCGCAAAGAGCTTGTTAAATTTACCATCACGCTGTGTCTGAGCACGATGGGGGTGGCGGCATTATGTGTCGCCTTAAATGCCATTGCCATGAATGCCGGAGCGATCCTGCCCGCAAACTACAGCGAGCATGAGGCGGAACAGATCAAACCCCGCCTGAAATCAGCGGAAAAGATAACAGAAGACATGATCCCCGCAGGTATGACATACGCCGTTTTTGATAAAAAAACAAAGCGGATGACAAAAGGAACGATGACGGAACAAGATGCGGCCAACGCCAGAAAAAAGATTCAGCATCAGCCGTATTTTAATTATGCTCAAAAAGGATTCATGGTGATAAATCGGAAAGATGAATATGGCGTTCTCCAATATTCACTCAGGTCGGAATTTCAGTCGCCGCTGTTAAGGCGCTATCTGCCGAATTATGAATGGACGGGGCTTACGATTCTGATCACTTTGCTTCTTTTGACCGTTTTTATTGTGACGACGCGTTTCGCCAATCAGCTGAGACGGCATTTCAGCACACTCAGCTCCATTACGGCAAGCATTCAAAAACAGAACTTAAATATCAATCCAAAAAGGTCGCGTATAAAAGAATTTGACGATGTCATTGATTCTCTGCTGAAAATGAAAGACGCGCTTCAAGCATCTCTGGCGGCGCAGTGGGAGGCGGAGCGGATAAAGAAAGAACAGATCGGCGCGCTTGCGCATGATATTAAAATTCCGGCAACGATCATTAAAGGAAATGCCGAGCTGCTTCAGTTAACAGAACCTGATGAGGAGCAGGCGGAATATGCGCAGTATATTCTGGATGCCGGTAACAAAATCGAGCATTATGTCGGACAGCTGATCCAGCTTTCTAAAGCGGAGGAGGCAGTTGCCGTTCATGTGGAATATACCGGCCTCAAAGAGTGGATTCAAAACATATATCGTGACGCGGCGGCGCTTGCGGGGCCGAAGCAGATTGATCTCGTCCTCAGCGAACGGGGAATTGACCGAAAAGAAGCGCCGATCGATCATGAGCTGCTCCACAGGGCGGTCATGAATATCGCGGCAAATGCCGTCGACTATACGCCGGAAGGAGGGGAAATCCGTGTGGACGTCCTGTGCACCGATTCCGCCCTCCATCTTGCCGTATCCGACAGCGGAAGCGGGTTCTCACCGGAAGCGCTGAAAAGAGCGACACAGCTTTTTTACACGGAGGATAAAAGCAGACATTCGGCGGGGCATCACGGCATGGGGCTTACATTCGCCCATCATGTCGTACATCTTCACCACGGCGAATTAATACTTGAAAATCAGGAGTCTGGAGGAGCCCGGGCGGAGATTCGAATTCCGCTGGAAGGCGTCAGACAAAAACAAGCCCTGCACGCCTGAGGGCTTGTTTTTCTGTTTAAGAAAAGCAAAAATAAAAACGGCTGTCCGTTTGAGAGATCAGCCGCTTATGCGGAAAAGAGTTTATTAGGAAGGATCAATCCATTGTGAAGACCACTTGGAAATTTCCTCTAAAATAGGGGCTAATGCGCAGCCTTTTTCCGTTAATGAATACTCAATGCGGACAGGCGTTTCGGGGATAACATCCCGTTTGATGACACCTTCTGTTTCAAGTTCTTTCAGACGTTCTGACAAGACTCTTCCGCTTAAATTCGGAAGCGCCGCTTCAATTTCGCTAAATCGCTGCTGTCCGTTCAATAACTGAAAGACGATTAGAGCCACCCAGCGTTTACTTAGGATGTCGACCGCTTTTTCGAATCTGGGGCACATTTCTGATTGGTTCATGCTTTTTCACCTCGTCTTCTGCTATTATACCGCAAAATCGGAGGGAACGTACGTCTGGCGCTTGTTAAGTTGAGGAGAGGATCAAAAAGAGGATGAGGAATCCGGGGAGCGCTTTTTCGCTTCAGCCGCGATAAAATCAAAGTATTTGCTGACGCTTTCAATATCTTCTTTTGTGAAGTGCTGCCACTTTTTGCTGTCAAACAGGGGCAAATGCTCCGCACCTCTGTCAACGGCGGTCTGATAGATGGCGCAGATGGATTGATAGCTTTCGGAGGTTTCGCGGATTTCCTCCTGAAATGCCTTGATGTGTCCGGCCCGCGCCATTAACTCCTCGTACGGAATTTTTAATGTGTCCGCCAATTTTCTGATGGTCGCGGGTTTAGGAATGCCGCGGTGCCCGTTTTCAATTCTGGAAATGGTCGCCGAGCTGACGCCGGAATAGACGGCAAGCTGATTGACGGTAAGCTTCCGGGCGCGGCGCAGCTCTCTTAATTGCTTTCCGAATGTGTTCAATAAGATCGCCTCACATGTGCAAAGTCATGAGTCTTCGTTTGTTCTTTTTTTGGCTTCCGCCGATAAGAACGCAAAGTATTTATCAAGCAGAACCAAGTCTTCTTTCGACAGGTGCCGCCAGTTCTCCCGCTCCAAAAGGGATAAATCATGCAGCTCATACGTTTCGGCTTTTTCCAGCAAGGTGCAGCCCGTGTCGTACGGGGCTCTCGTTTCCTGGACGGTCTCTATGTATCCCGCCGTCTGCATCAGTTCCTCATACGGGATTTTTAACGCATCTGCGAGCTTTTTAATGGTTGCAGGTTTCGGCACCCCGCGTTTGCCGTTTTCAATCCGCGAGATTCCCGCGGCGCTGACGCCTGAATATGTTGCCAGCTGGTTCACTGTCAGATGCCGTTTTTCCCGCAATGTCCGCAATTGTTTCCCGAAGCTTTCCACAGTCTCTCCCCCTCCCGCGGTCTATTTATATTCTAGTATGTTTATTGACTAAAGGGAATAGCCAGGCTGGAAAAGTATTGACAAAAGTTAACAAAAGCCGTATCTTATGTATAAGAAAGAAAGTATTTGACAGAACGGAAGGTGAAGAAAGTGGTCGAAAAGATACAGATCAGAAGAGATTATGTGCTGCAGTATATGGTCAATAATGACTACTCGTTAAACCAGCTCGCCCTGGAGATCGGAATATCTCCCGCCACACTGAGCCGTGTACTGAATGGAGAGCGGAGGCCGGGCCAGCTGGTCATCGGAAAAATGCTCTATTACTTTGACATGAAATTTGAAGATCTTTTTTACTACGACTTTATTGACAAAAGTCAATGATGATGGAAGATTCACACGCATTTCCGTTTTTCTGACATGATGTGCACCGATACGGCGTGACATGCCTTTGTTTTTCATGTAAAATAGAAGCAATGTAGGCCAGTCAGTCTGGAGGTGTATGGGATGCACACATTATTGATTACCTTATTGGTTATCGTCAGTATTGCACTTATTATTGTCGTATTGCTTCAAACCAGCAAAAGCGCCGGATTATCGGGTGCAATTTCAGGCGGGGCGGAGCAGCTTTTCGGAAAACAGAAAGCAAGGGGCCTTGATCTGATTCTTCACCGCACAACCGTTGTGCTGGCAGTCTTGTTTTTCGTGTTGACGATTTCGCTGGCGTATATCGTATAAGGCAATGTTTGTATAAGGTCTGATTTAATATCAGGCCTTTTTCTTGTTGAGAGACGGCGTTTGTTTCTCGCAAAACTGTGGAAAACTAAATTGAATGTGCAAAAAAGGGGTTATGAGCATGAAAATTGTGACACCAAAACCATTTACATTTAAAGGCGGACACAAAGCGGTGCTTCTGCTGCACGGATTTACGGGAAATACGGCAGACGTCAGAATGCTCGGCCGCTACTTGAATGAGCGCGGCTACACTTGTCACGCGCCTCAATATAAAGGGCACGGCGTTCCGCCGGAAGAGCTGGTACATACGGGGCCTGAAGATTGGTGGAAAGACGTCATGGACGGTTATGAATATTTACGGTCTGAAGGCTATGAAAACATTGCGGCCTGCGGACTGTCGCTTGGCGGGGTTTTTTCATTGAAATTGGGTTACACTGTACCCATAAAGGGAATTGTTCCTATGTGTGCGCCGATGCACATTAAAAGTGAAGAGGTTATGTGCGAAGGAGTTCTCTCCTACGCGCGCAATTATAAAAAATTCGAAGGAAAACAGCCGGAGCAGATTGAAAAGGAAATGAAGGAGTTTGAAAAAACACCGATGAATACGCTCAAATCGCTTCAGGAGCTGATTGCTGATGTGCGAAAAAACGTCGACATGATCTATTCCCCGACATTTGTGGTTCAGGCACGGCATGACCATATGATTAATACAGAAAGTGCGAACATCATTTACAACGAGGTGGAAACGGACGACAAACAGCTGAAATGGTATGAAGAATCAGGCCATGTCATTACGCTCGATAAAGAACGGGACCTCGTTCATCAGGATGTGTACGAATTTTTAGAGAAACTCGATTGGTAACAAACAGGAGGTCGAATAATGGAAAAAGAAGCGTTTATGGACCGTCTTCTCGCGTTTATGAAGGAAGAGGCGTACAAGCCCCTTACCGTTCAGGAACTCGAGGAGATGCTGAACATCACGGAAGCAGATGAATTTAAAGAGCTGGTAAAAGCGCTGGTGGCGCTCGAGGAGACTGGACAGATCGTCCGCACCAGAAGCAACCGCTACGGGCTTCCGGAAAAAATGAATTTAGTAAAAGGAAAAATTTCCGCGCATGCAAAGGGATTCGCGTTTCTATTGCCGGAGGATACCTCTTTAAGCGATGTGTTTATTCCGCCGAATGAGCTGAATACGGCCATGAACGGCGATATCGTCATGGTGCGGCTCAATTCCCAGTCAAGCGGATCGAGACAGGAAGGCACGGTCATCCGCATCCTGGAAAGAAGCATCGACCGCGTCGTGGGCACATACACAGAAACGAAAAGCTTCGGCTTTGTCATCCCGGATGATAAGAAAATCACGAGTGATATTTTTATTCCGAAACATGCCAATAACGGCGCTGCGGAAGGCCATAAAGTCGTCGTCAAACTGACAAGCTACCCTGAAGGCAGAATGAACGCCGAAGGAGAAATCGTTGAAATACTCGGCCATAAAAATGATCCGGGCATCGATATTTTATCCATCATCCATAAGCACGGCCTGCCGGGAGATTTTCCGGCTGAAGTGATGGAGCAGGCAACAAGCACGCCCGATACCATCGATGAAAAAGACATTAAAGACCGCCGTGATCTCCGCGATCAGGTCATTGTCACCATTGACGGCGCGGATGCGAAGGATCTGGATGACGCCGTCACCGTGACAAAGCTTGATAACGGCAGCTACAAGCTCGGCGTTCATATTGCCGATGTCAGCCATTACGTCACGGAGAATTCCCCGATTGACAAAGAAGCGCTGGAAAGAGGGACAAGCGTGTACTTGGTTGACCGGGTCATTCCGATGATTCCGCACAGACTGTCTAACGGAATCTGTTCTTTAAATCCGAAGGTCGACCGGCTGACGCTTTCCTGCGAAATGACAATCAACCAGCAGGGACAGGTGACAGAGCACGAGATCTTCCAAAGCGTCATCAAAACGACGGAAAGAATGACCTATTCAGATGTCAACCGGATCCTCACAGAAGACGACGCCGAGCTGAAAGAAAGATACGAGCCGCTCGTCCCGATGTTTAAAGACATGGAACGTCTGGCGGAAATTCTCCGGGCGAAACGGATGGACCGCGGCGCCGTGGATTTTGATTTCAAAGAGGCGAAGGTGCTCGTCGATGAGGAAGGCGCCGTTAAAGACGTCGTCATCAGAGAGCGCTCAGTAGCGGAAAAGCTGATTGAAGAATTCATGCTTGTGGCAAACGAAACGGTGGCCGAGCACTTCCATTGGATGAACGTGCCGTTTATTTACCGGATTCACGAAGAGCCGAACGCCGAAAAACTGCAAAAGTTCTTGGAGTTCGTCACGACATTCGGTTATATCGTCAAAGGGAAAGCCGGAGACATTCATCCGCGCGCGCTGCAAAGCATTCTTGACGAAGTGCGGGACCGTCCGGAAGAAACGGTGATTTCAACCGTCATGCTCCGTTCCATGAAGCAGGCGAAATACGACCCGCAAAGCCTGGGCCATTTCGGGCTGGCGACTGAATTTTATACGCACTTCACATCGCCGATCCGCCGTTATCCTGACTTAATCGTTCACAGGCTGATCAGAACGTATTTGATCAACGGACAATCGGACGAAGCGACTCAAGAAAAGTGGGCCGAACGCCTTCCGGAAATCGCTGATCATACGTCAACGATGGAACGTCGCGCCGTTGATGCAGAGCGGGAAACGGACGATCTGAAAAAAGCGGAATATATGCTTGATAAAATCGGTGAGGAATTTGACGGCATGATCAGTTCCGTCACGAATTTCGGAATGTTTGTCGAGCTGCCGAATACGATTGAAGGGCTTGTGCACGTCAGCTTTATGACGGATGATTATTACCGTTTTGACGAGCAGCATTTCGCCATGATCGGTGAACGCACGGGCAACGTTTACCGCATCGGAGACGAAATCACGGTCAAAGTCGTCGACGTCAATAAAGATGAGAGAAACATCGACTTTGAAATTGTCGGCATGAAAGGCACCCGCCGTCTGAGAGAAACGACAGGCGACCGCAGAAAACGCGGCAGACCGGCGCGGAAACGCGTGTTAAACAGCAATACCCCGGCTTCACCGCCGAAATCGGAGGAAAAAGGGGAATGGTTTACAAAACCGAAGAAGAAAAAGAAAAAACGCGGTTTCCAAAACGCGCCGAAACAAAAACGCAAAAAGAAGAAGTAAATGCGAAAAGCAAATGGGGCAAAATGCTCTGTTTGCTTTCTTTCGCAAGCCGCATTTTCATTGTCGCGGGACGCTCCATTTGCTAAAATAAAGCGTATCGCACACATGAACGGTTTTTGCGGAGAGAGGAGGATAAGGCATGCCAAAAGGATCAGGCAAAGTATTATCGCAAAACAAAAAAGCAAACCATGATTACTTTATAGAAGAAACCTATGAAACAGGCATCGTGCTGCAGGGAACAGAGATTAAGTCCATCCGCGCCGGCCGCGTAAACATGAAGGATTCCTTTGCGAAAATCGAGCGCGGCGAAGTGTTCCTCCACAACATGCACATCAGCCCGTACGAGCAGGGAAACCGCTATAACCACGACCCGCTCCGGACGAGAAAGCTTTTGATGCACCGGAAAGAAATCAATAAGCTGATCGGCCTGACGAAAGAGAAAGGCTATTCCCTCGTGCCGCTGAAGCTGTACTTGAAAAACGGCTTTGCCAAAGTGTTAATCGGCCTTGGAAAAGGGAAGAAAACATACGATAAACGCGAAGATTTAAAACGAAAAGACGCCAAAAGAGAAATCGAAAGAGCGTTCAGAGACAGACAAAAAGGCTTCTGATGCCTGAGCCTTGATGTGATGACTGCCCTATGCTATACTGTTCACACATCAGATTCACAGGCTGTTTATTGAAGACATTCCCAATTGAATTTGTCTGTGATCATGATATAATAACAGTACAGCCAGTTGAGCAAGAGCTTGATAGATCTCCCGTATACCCTTAACAAGGGGACGTTACGGATTCGACAGGGATGGATCGAGCTTGAGCTGCGAGCCGAGAGGCGATCTCGTTAACACGCACCTAAATATAACTGGCAAAACTAAAAGTTTTAACCAAAACTTAGCACTAGCTGCCTAATAAACGCAGCGAGCTCTTCCTGACATTGCCTATGTGTCCGTGAAGAGCACATCCAAGTAGGCTACGCTTGCGTTCCCGTCTGAGAACGTAAGAAGAGACTGACAGACTAGCTCTCGGAAGGCCCGCCCGCAGGCACGAAGACGAGTGAAACACGAAATATGCAGGCTACGCTCGTAGACGCTTAAGTAATCGATGTTTCTGGACGTGGGTTCGACTCCCACCGTCTCCATACATAACAGAGGAACCGCAGTGCCGTCACATGACGCACTGCGGTTTTTTCATGCCGAAAAAAAGGAGTGAATGTAAATGGAAATCGCCATCATAGACGGAAAAGATGTTACCAGCACAGAAGCTTTACACCGAATCTTAAAAGATCAATTAGATTTCCCGGACTTTTATGGTGAAAATCTGAATGCCTTATGGGATTGTCTGACAGGCTGGATAGAATATCCGCTGACTTTGGTGTGGAAGAATTTTGACATCAGTCAGAAGGAATTGGGTTCGGATGCTGATGATGTCTTGGAGCTGTTTCAAGAGGCTCAAGAAGAGTTAGGGAATCGGTTTGTCATTCAAATCGATCAGCCGTCAGCCGGGACAACGGACAGGCACTAAAAAGTGCGTACTTCCCCTCATCCATTTTTCTATCCGATAATAGGGACGGAAGGTTTCAGGCTTTCGATTTCTGTCCATATATAAGAAGAGACTTGCGATAGGGAGGAATGGATGATGGATTTGCAGTTGAAAGGGAAGACGGCGCTTGTGACGGGATCTACGTCAGGCATCGGGAAGGCGATTGCGGCTTCGCTGATTGCAGAAGGTGCGGCCGTGATCATTAACGGACGCCGTGAAGAAAAGGTGAACGAAACGATCCGGGAACTAGAGAAACAGACGCCGGATGCCCGTCTCTATCCGGCCGCATTTGATTTAGGCACGGCGGAAGGATGCGGCGCGATTTTTCAGCAGTATCCGGATGTGGATATTCTCGTCAACAATTTAGGAATCTTTGAACCTGCGGAATACTTTGATATTCCTGACGAAGAGTGGCTCCGGTTTTTCGAGGTGAATATCATGAGCGGCGTGCGGCTGACACGCCGGTATGCAAAGCGGATGATTGAACGGAAGGAAGGGCGGGTGATCTTTATCGCGAGTGAAGCGGCCGTCATGCCTTCTCAGGAAATGGCTCATTACAGCGCCACGAAAACGACGCAGCTGTCGCTGTCACGCAGCCTGGCCGAGCTCACGGAAGGGACGAATGTGACGGTGAATACAGTCATGCCCGGCTCCACGAAAACAGAGGGCGTCGAAACAATGCTCGAATCGCTTTACCCCGGTGAAAACCTGAGTGCGGCGGAGGCGGAGAAACGATTTATGAAGGAGAATCGTCCGACGTCCATCATTCAGCGGTTGATCCGTCCGGAAGAAATCGCTCACTTTGTTGCCTTTTTAAGCAGCCCGCTGTCGTCTGCCATTAACGGATCTGCATTGCGGATCGACGGCGGCTTGGTGCGGAGCATTATATAAGATGAACGTACAAAAACCCCCGTAAAGCGGGGGTTTTTTTAATACGGATCACGCTGAAACCGGCCGATGATCCTGCTGATTAAATCTTTTGTGGCGGAGTCAAAATGCTCTTCTTTTTGGTTTGTCAACAGCCCGACCGGCGGTGAAATTGTTAAGTTATGGATCGGAATGACCTTCGTGCCCTCGATCGGTTCTGAGTGCGCCGTCGCCGTAAAGATTGAGACACCGATATGTTCCCTGACATAGTATTGATGAGCCATGCTGCTGGTCAGCTCCATTTTTCGATAGCGGCTGCCGATGGCCCGCTGCAGGTGCTGTTCAATTTGAATCCGGATCGGGCAATTGGCGGGCGTAAAAATCAAACATTCATTTTCTAAATCCTCGAGATTAACGCTTGCTTTGGCGGCAAGGGGATGTCTGTCTGACACGATGACATTGAGCGAGTCATGGAAAAACGGATCGAAATAATTTTCCAGAATCAGCTCCGGCTCGCCGCATACGGCAAAATCAATGGCGCCCTCCAGCAGTTTGCGGCTGCATGTATTGGCATCATCCACGCTGACATTGACCGACATGTCAGGATAATCATGTAAGAAACCCCGCAGTACGGCAGGGAAGATCAGGCTTGCCGTCGGTTCGGATATGCCGATCTGAATAAGGCCGGCCTGGCCCTGTCTGATATCGGCCAGAGTATGGTCAAGCACCTCGTATTGCGCGAGAAGCTGCCCGGCCCGCTCATGAAACAGCCGCCCCGCCCTTGTCAGCTTCAGCTTCTTTCCCCGTTCAAACAGCTGCGCGCCTACATCCTGTTCCAGCTGTTTAATCCGCATTGAAATCGTCGGCTGTGAGTAGTTCAGAATTTCGGCGGCCTTATAAAAGCTGCCTGACTGTACGATCGTATGAAACGTTTTAATGGTGCGTAATTCCAATGAAATCCCCTCCCGGCTGTTCATTAATTTTCTTGAACCTTTCCTTTACTTTTTTTGATTAGTCAAATAAATCAGTTTGCTTTATAGTATAAACAATCAAAGCTTAGTAAACAAATTGGAATTATATATTTTTGCGGGGGAGAGTGACCGGAATGAGTGAAGACATATTTCGATTGGCTGAGAAAAAGGATGCGCCGGAGTTTTTAGAGCTGCTGTACAGCGCGTTTCAGCCGATCCGCAATTTGGAGATTGACTGGCCGTCGGCGCGGGCCGACATCGATATGGTAACAGAAAATATTGAAAATCATTCAGCCGTCGTGCTCGAACGGGACGGACGGCTTCTTTCAACCATTACGATCCGTTTTCCGTGGGAGAGTGACACGCCTCCGTCAAAATATCCGTTTGTCTGGTGGTTTGCGACGCTTCCTGAGCTGAAGGGGCAGGGCATCGGCAGCAAACTTTTGACTTATGTGGAGGAACACGTGCTGCGGGATACGCTGAAGGCCCCGGCCATCACGCTCGGCACTTCGGCACGCAAGCATCCCTGGCTTGTAGATATGTACAGACGGAGGGGGTATGAAGTGTATTTTGAGCAGGAGAAAGACGGAGACATCGGAGTCATGATGAGAAAGGTGCTCATACCGGAGCGGTTTGACGCGTCGCTGTTAGGCACACCGAGCTGGGCGTAATGATAAAAAAACGGATCAGAGCCGGCTGTCTGCTTCTGCTGCTCGGCGTGCTGGCCGGGTGCGGGCAAGGAGAAAGCACAAAAGCGGGGAGCGGCGTGCAGACCGTCATTGTCGGCACGGGAACTGATTTTCCGAACATTGCTTTTATGGATGAAAAAGGCGAGCTGACCGGCTATGACATTGAAGTGATGAAAGCCATTGATAAACAGCTGCCGCAATACAAATTTGTCTTTAAGACGATGGATTTCTCGAATCTGCTCACAAGTCTTGCAAACCGGAAAATTGACGTGATCGCGCACAATATGGCGAAAAATAAGGAACGGGAGAAACGCTTTTTGTATCACAAGATCCCGTATAACTACTCGCCGATGTATATCACGGTGAAGGCGGATAATAACGCGATACACACGCTCCGGGATTTAAAAGGGAAAACCGTCATCGTCGGCGCGACGTCAAACGCGGCGGATTATATGACGGCATACAACAAAACCCACGGCAGCCCGATACATTTGAAATACGCCGGGCAGGGCAGCAATGATACAGCAAACCAAATGGAGACGGGACGCGCTGACGCCACCGTATCCACGCCGTTTGCCGTTGATTTTCAAAATAAGACGCACGCGTTCAAACAAAAGACGGTCGGTGATGTGCTGCTGGATACCGAGGTGTATTTTATGTTCAATAAAAACAGCCAAACCTTGGCGGACGATACAGATCGGGCGATTCAAAAGCTGGAGAAGGACGGCACATTGAAAAGGCTGAGTGAAAAATGGCTCGGCGCGGATTATTCAAAATCAAGTTTCACGAATAACTGAAGCAGAAAACGGGGCGATCACATGAAAATAAGACTGGCGGTCATGTCATTAACAATTGCCGCAACGGCGGCGTTATCAGCCTGCGGCGCGGGCGGGGAGGCGGCATCAGGCAATCAGAAAAACGTGAAGAACATTACGGTCGGCACCGGCACTCAATTTCCGAATATTTGCTTTATTGATGATAAAGGCAAATTGACGGGCTACGACGTTGAGCTGGTGAAAGAGCTTGACAGGCGCCTGCCGGACTATCGTTTCACTTTTAAAACGATGGATTTCTCCAACCTGCTTGTCAGCCTCGGCCAGCATAAAGTCGATATCGTAGCCCATCAAATGGAGAAAAGCGCTGAACGGGAGAAAAAATTTCTGTTCAATCAAGTCGCGTATAACAACTTCCCGCTGAAAATCACGGTGCTTCAAGAAAACGGGAACATTCACGGCATTGAGGACTTGAAAGGAAAGCGGGTCATTACGAGTCCGACGTCAAACGGCGCGCTTGTGCTGAAGAAATGGAATGAAAAACACGGCAGTCCGTTTGAAATCGCTTATGCCGGCCAAGGCTCCAACGATGCGGCCAATCAGCTGAAATCCGGCCGCGCCGATGCGACGATTTCAACACCGTTTGCCGTCGATTTCCAAAACAAAACGAGCGCGATCAAAGAAAAAACAGTCGGCGGGGTGCTGTCAAATGCCAAAGTGTTCTTTATGTTTAACAAAAATGAACAAACGCTGAGCGATGACATTGATAAAGCCCTGCAGGAAATCATTGATGACGGCACGCTTAAAAAGCTGAGTGAAAAGTGGCTCGGCGCGGATTATTCAAAGGAGCAATATTAAGTGAAAAAGAGAGGGATCGGCAATGGAAAAAGCGTTTGATATCAGTATGATCGCGTCCTTTGTGCCGACATTGCTCGGGTATTTGCCCGTCACGCTGTATATATTGGCGGTGTCTTTGCTGTTCGGCTTTCTATTGGGGCTGCTTTTGGCGCTGCCCCGGATCTATCGCATTCCCGTTTTGAATCAGTTTGCGAAGCTGTATATCTCTTTTTTCAGAGGAACGCCCATCATGGTGCAGCTGTTCATTGTATTTTACGGCATTCCGGCGCTCACGGCGCTCGCCGGAATTGATACCTCCAAAATGGACCCTTTGTATGCGGCCATCGCCACGTACGCGCTGAGCAGCGCGGCAAGAGCGGCCGAAATCATCAGGGGAGGTGTGAACAGCGTCGAACGCGGGCAGGCGGAGGCGGCGTTCAGCATCGGGCTGAACGGGGGGCAGACATTCCGGCGCATCATTCTGCCGCAGGCGCTTGTGCAGGCCTTTCCCAACATCGGGAATATGGTGATCGGTTTCTTAAAAGATACATCACTCGCTTTTTCGATCGGGGTGATGGATATGTCGGGCAGAGGACAGACCTTGATTACATCGAGCAATCATTCTTTAGAAGTGTATATCTCGCTTTCTGTTCTGTATTATGCGGCCGCCCTTTTATTTGAATGTGTCTTCAGATGGGCCGAAAAACGAATCAAGAAAGATGAGACGCGCCTTGTGACGGTTTTTGACATGAGCGCGCACGGCTGAAAAGGAGGGAGAACAGTGGAGCTGGACATTCCGTTTATCGGCACTGCGATAAAACAAATGATGAAAACCGTTCCGCTTACATTGGCAATGACGGTCATTCCGATTATTGCCGGATTTTTCATAGCTCTCGGCAATATCATGGTGCGTATATTCCGCATCAAATGGCTGCTGGCCTGCTCAGCGTTTTACGTGTCTTTTTTCCGCAGCACCCCGGCAATTCTCCATATTATGCTGATTTATTTAGGGGTTCCGCTGATTGCCGATCAATTCAGCCGCACGTTTCATCTCGGCTGGTCGGCCAATCAGATTCCGGTCGCCGTGTTTGTCATCATGGCACTGTCATTAACGGCAGGCGCTTATATGACGGAAATTCTCCGATCCGGGATCATGGCCGTCGATACGGGGCAGGCGGAGGCGGCATATTCAATCGGCCTGACGCGGGGACAGATGATTCGGCGCGTGGTTCTGCCGCAGGCGTTCATGATATCGCTGCCGAACTTCACCAATATAGGCATCGGCTTTTTGCATACCACTTCCATCGCGGCCATTGTTGCGGTGCCTGAAATTACAGGAACGGCGACGATTGCGGCATCCGATAACTATGCGTTTCTGGAAGCATTTATCGGGGCGGCCGTGATTTATTGGGGATTAACGCTGATTCTCGAAGCTGTAAACAGTCTGGCGGAAAAAAGGGCAGCCAGATATCAAGGAGGCGCATTATGATCGAAATCCGAAACATTCAAAAACATTTTGGCAGTCATCACGTGTTAAAGGGGATCAATTTAAGTGTCCGGAAAGGAGAAGTCGTGACCATCATCGGCCCGAGCGGTTCCGGGAAAACCACTTTTCTGCGCTGCCTTAATTTACTTGAGCGGCCGGATGAGGGCGCCATTTCGCTGCACGGTGAAGTCATTAACTGCAAAAAGCCTGCCAAAAAAGACATTCTCAGACTGAGGAAACAGACGGCGATGGTTTTTCAGCAATATCATTTGTTTTCGCATAAAACGGCGATTCAAAATGTCATGGAAGGCCTGACGGTCGCAAGGAAAATGAAAAAACCAGATGCGTACGCCATTGCCGAGCGGGAACTGGCCAAGGTGGGGCTTCAAGATAAATTGCACGCCTATCCGAATCAACTGTCGGGAGGACAAAAGCAGCGGGTCGGGATTGCCCGGGCGCTTGCCATTCATCCTGATGTCATGCTGTTTGACGAACCGACCGCAGCCCTCGATCCGGAGCTTGTCGGCGAGGTGCTCGAGGTGATGCTTAACATTGTGCGGACCGGCGCCACCATGATCATTGTCACACATGAAATGGAGTTTGCCAGAAGAGTGTCCGACCAAATTGTGTTTATGGATGAAGGAGCAATCGTGGAACAAGGAACGCCTGAGGAAGTCTTTTACAAGACGAAAAAAGAAAGAACGAAGAAGTTCCTCCGCCGCGTGCTGCCTGATTACGGTTATGACATAAAAGAGCGCATAAAGGAGCCTGTCGTATGATTCGTTTAAGCATTTTAGACCAAAGTGTCACCGCGGAAAACCAAACCGCAGAAGAAGCCTTGCGGCAAACGGTGAAATTGGCTCAGGAGGCCGAACAATACGGATATGACCGTTTCTGGGCGGCGGAGCATCATAACAATGAAGAGATAGCGGGATCAGCGCCGGAAATTGTTCTGGGGTATCTTGCCGCAAGCACGAAAAAAATCCGTCTCGCATCCGGCGGGGTGATGCTGCAGCATTACAGTCCTTATAAAGTGGCGGAGCAGTTCCGGGTTCTGTCCGCCCTTGCTCCCGGCCGTGTGGCGCTCGGTGTCGGCAAAGCGCCCGGCGGATTTCAGCTGTCAACCGATGCATTGCAGCGGGAGCTAATCCAGCCCGCCCGTTTGTTTGAAGAAAAGCTTGAGGAGCTGACTCATTTCATCCGAAATGATTTTCCGGACTCGCACCGCTACGCGTCATTGCGGCCGGCGCCGCATACTGAGTATGCGCCTGACATCTTTTTGCTCGGCGGCAGCGCGGAAAGCGCGATATCCGCGGCCAAACTCGGCATTTCCTTCGTTTTCGCCTATTTCATAAACGGTGAAGAGGCTGCGTTAGAAAAAGCGCGCCACGCCTTTGACGAGCATCTGCCGAAAGGATCGAAGGCGGAATTTCACCTTGCGCCGATGGTATTTACCGCGCATACAAAAGCAGAAGCGGAAAAACACGTGGTATCGCGTGAGTCGGTCAAAATCATTCTCGAAGACGGCAAAAAGGTGAATGTCGGTTCCAGGGAACAAGCGGAAGCGTTTCTTGAACAAGTCACGCAGCCGTATAAGCTGATTACACAGAAGACGGGTGTGATTGCCGGGACAAAAGAAGAGACAGCCGCCGAGCTGAGACGATTATCGGTTCAATACAGCATTACTGATTTTGTGATTTTGTCGCCTATTAAAAATGTTGAGGAAAAACGATTGTCTTATCGGCTGTTAAGCGAAGCGGTGCAGCCGGTCCCACAATTATAGGAGGGATGAACATGAGTCATGAAGTAAACGTAGTGGTCTGGAGCAAACAGGGCTGCTCCTATTGCGATGAAGTGAAAGGATATTTGCGGGAAAAAGCCGTGGCATACGAAACAATTGATGTGACAGAACGGGACGAATTGCGTGACGTGCTGCAGATGAAGTACGGCATCCGTCATGTCCCCGTCGTTGAAATCGGCAGCGGTGACAGCCGTGTGTATCAGGCCGTTACTCAAGTCGGCATTGAACATGTAGAACGGGCGCTTGCCGATTACGAGGGGAAAGAGGGGGAGAGAAAATGAGCCGGACGGATCTTATTCAATTCGGAGCCATGATTCACGGTGTCGGCGGCACAACGGACGGCTGGCGTCATCCCGACGCCGATCCGACAGCAAGCACGAATGCGGCGTTTTACAGGCAAAAAGCGCAGACTGCTGAAAGAGGGCTGTTCAGCTTTGCTTTTATTGCGGACGGCTTGTTCATTTCTGAAAAGTCCATCCCGCATTTCTTAAATCGGTTTGAGCCGATCACCATTTTATCGGCGCTTGCCGCCTCTACAACCCATCTTGGTTTAATCGGCACATTTTCCACATCGTTCACTGAGCCGTTCACCATCGCAAGACAGCTGATGTCTCTTGACCATATCAGCGGCGGCCGGGCGGGCTGGAATCTCGTCACCTCTCCGCAGGCGGGAGCCGCGCGCAATCACAGCAAAGAAAGCCTTCCCGACCACAGCCGGCGCTACGCCATCGCCCAGGAACATGTGGACGTGGTGCGCGGTCTGTGGAATTCCTGGGAAGAAGATGCCTTCGTCCGCAACAAAGAAACCGGGCAATTTTTTGACCCTGACAAACTGCATCGCCTGTATCACAAAGGCGAGTATTTTCAAGTGGAGGGTCCGCTGAATATCGGCCGGTCCAAACAGGGAGAGCCGGTCGTTTTCCAAGCGGGGTCTTCAGAAACCGGCCGGTCGTTTGCCGCGAGGAATGCAGATGCAGTCTTTACGCACTCCAATTCACTTGAGGAAACGAAGGCTTTTTATGATGATGTGAAGAAGCGGGCGGCGGATTACGGCCGGGACGCTTCCAAGCTGCGGATTTTTCCGGGAATCAGTCCGATTATAGCCGGCTCACAGGAAGAAGCGGAAGCGAAATACCAAGAATTCGCCGAGCTGATTCCCATAGAGAACGCTGTTAAGTATGTGGCCAGATTTTTTGACGATTATGATCTGAGCCAGTTTCCATTGGATGAGCCGTTTCCTGATTTGGGCGACGTCGGGAAAAACGCGTTTCAAAGCACGACAGACCGTATCAAAAGAGAGGCGAAAACCCGGAATCTTACGCTGCGTCAAGTGGCGCGCGAAGCCGCGTTTCCGCGAACCAACTTTATCGGGACACCGGAACGTGTGGCGTCATTAATTGAAACATGGTTTCAGCGGGAAGCGGCGGACGGGTTTATCATTCACTCTGACATCCCGGGCATGCTTGAAGCCTTTGTGGATCATGTCATACCGATCCTTCAGGAAAAGGGGCTGTACCGAAAAAGCTATCCGGCCGATACACTGCGGGGGAATCTCGGATTGGATATTCCGGCCTGCAGACCCAATCCGATTTTGAGCAGAAACTAAATGTTTCTGCTTTTTCTGCTGCTTGCCATTCCCGTCATTACAGCCTTTTTTAAAAAAAGTACTGATTTCAAGATATTATTGTTGCTAAATGATTTTTTTGTAACTATAATTATTACAGAACTGATCAGTATAAAAAAACATTCATATTTCATAATAAATGTGTGTGTAATCTGAAAACGAAAGGGCTGTTTACAATGGCAAAAGTACTTTATATCACTGCTCATCCTCATGATGAAAAGACATCTTACAGCATGGCGACAGGAAAAGCGTTTATCGATTCTTATAAAGAATCAAACCCGAATGATGAGGTTGTACATATCGACCTTTACAAAGAGAACATTCCTCATATCGATGCGGATGTATTCAGCGGCTGGGGAAAACTTCAATCCGGCACAGGTTTTGAAGAGCTTTCTGAAAACGAAAAAGCGAAAGTCGGCCGTCTGAACGAGCTGAGCGATCAATTCGCGTCAGCTGACAAATACGTATTCGTCACACCGCTTTGGAACTTCTCATTCCCGCCTGTTATGAAAGCGTACCTTGATTCTGTGGCTGTAGCCGGAAAATCATTCAAATATACAGAGCAAGGCCCGATCGGTCTGTTGACTGACAAAAAAGCGCTCCACATTCAGGCGCGCGGAGGCTATTACTCCGAAGGGCCGGCGGCTGACATGGAAATGGGCCACCGTTACATCGGCATCATGATGAACTTCTTCGGCGTTCCTTCTTTTGACGGTTTAATCGTTGAAGGCCATAATGCTGAACCGAATAAAGCACAGCAAATTAAAGAAGATGCGATTGCCCGCGCGAAAGAAGCCGGAAAATCATTCTGATCTTAAAAAACCTCCCCGCCGTACGGCTGGGGGGTTTTTCATATTAAAGGGCAATCGTCCGTTTTTGTTCGCTGCTTTTCATCGCCGCTTCAATGACACGGATGACATCGATGCCTTCTTTTGCCGTAACGGGAAGCGGTTTTCCGTTTAAGATGCTGTCAGCCAGCAGTTTGTAGTACGTAAGGTAAGAGCCGTTCTCAGAGGGGATTGTTTCTGTATGCCTTTTTTCATCCGCTGCGGTTGTCAGCTCTCCGAAGTTGTCAGGGTCATCGGCGCCCCAGCTGTCGTCGATCGGCTTTTGTCCGGCTGAAAGCGCCTCTTCCTGTCCGTCCTTTCCGTATTTGATAAAGCTTGCATTCCGTCCGTGAATCTGGTAGCGCGGGCCGCTTGCTGCATTCATGGAGCCGGATTGAAGAATGACCTGAAGTTTGCCGTAATGGAGCGCGGCCAGAAAATTATCAACGGTTTCACTATTGTCCCGCTGCTTCATCACATGTGCGGTGACGGATTCCGGCATTCCGAAAAGCAGAAGTGTCTGGTCAATAATATGTGAACCGAGATCATACAGCGTTCCCGTGGCGGGTCCGTTTTTTTCGCGCCATCTTTCTTGTACAACCGGATTGTACAGATCGTAGTTGACTTGATATGTATGAATGTCTTGAAGCGCCCCGTCCCGAATCAGCTTTTGTATTGTTAAAAAGTCATTGTCCCACCGCCGGTTGTGGTACACGCTCAGTAAGACGCCTTTATCTTCAGCTGTTCTTCTCAGTTCCTCTGCTTCTGCTGAAGTCGCCGTCATCAGTTTTTCCACGACGGTGTGTTTTCCCGCCAGGAGGCATTTCATCGCTGATTCATAATGCATTCCGCTCGGTGTCGTAACGATGACGAGATCAATGTCAGGATCACCGGTAATGTCTTCAATCGCGCGCACGGTTTCAGCCCCCGGCAGATCACGTTTGACCTCCTCCGTTCTGGAGGTCATGACTTTTTTGATCTGATAATCATCAAGGACGTCCAAAAGCGGCGCATGAAAAACTTTACCCGACAAACCATATCCCAATATGCCAACCTGTATCGTTTTCAATGAATTTCCCCCTCTTGATATGTGATAACATTATATACCCCGCGGGAGTACTGGTAAAACTTGTGTGTTGAAAATTTTTTACACCGGATTTTCAAGTCTGTATAATGAAGATAACGAAGAAAAAACCGAGGTGGAAAATGGACAAACATACCGAGCATCAATCGTTAAATCATAAAAGCGCCAAAGAAAAAGACCAGATTCTGAACCGGCTGAAACGGATTGAAGGCCAGGTCAGGGGCATTCAGAATATGGTGGAGAACGAACGATACTGCGTGGATATTCTCGTGCAGATTTCAGCCGTACAGGCGGCCATGCAGAAAGTCGCGTTTCATCTGCTGGAAGATCACGCCCATCACTGCGTAGCCGGCGCCATTGAGAGCGGAAACGGGGAGCAGGCGATTGCCGAGCTGCTTGATGTTGTGAAAAAAATCGCAAAATCGTAAAATAAAATGTTTTGAAATACCCTACAGGGGTATGGTAACATGAAGAAGAAAAAACAAGACGTGGAGGGAATCATCATGGAACAAAAAACACTGCAAGTCGAAGGCATGTCCTGTCAGCACTGTGTCAAAGCAGTAGAGACCGGAGTAGGAGAACTGAACGGAGTGACGGCGGTTCAGGTGAAATTGGAAGCCGGACAGGTGGACGTGACGTTTGATGAGAACAAAGTCTCCGTATCAGATATAAAAGACGCGATTGAAGATCAAGGTTATGACGTCGTATAGGATTTATCGCGCTGCGGAAACGGGCGCGGTTTTCTTTTATCATAATTATACCCCTGTGGGGTTTATGAAGAGAGATGAGGACATTGAGTGAACCGAAAGAAATGACCATTCAAGTGGGGGGCATGACATGCGCCGCCTGCGCTTCAAGAATTGAAAAAGGGCTGAAACGGATGGACGGCGTCAATGACGCTTCCGTCAATCTTGCGCTTGAAACCTCAAATATTTCCTATCAGCCTGACAAAATCGAAGCTGGCGCCATAAAAGAAAAAATTGAAAAACTCGGCTACCATGTTGTGACGGAAAAAGCCGAGTTTCAGATTGAAGGCATGACATGCGCCGCTTGCGCCAACCGGATTGAAAAGCGCCTGAACAAAATAGGGGGAGTTGACAGCGCACCGGTGAATTTCGCTCTGGAAACGGTCACCGTTGAATACAATCCGAAAGAGGTGACACCGAAAGAGCTGAAAGAGACCGTGGCAAAACTCGGCTACAGATTAGACGAGAAGAAAGCGGTTGATGGAGACGGCGGATTTTCCCAAAAGGAGAAAGAGCAGCGAAAGCAGCTGATCAGGCTGATACTTTCTGCCGTTCTCTCCTTTCCGCTTCTATGGTCGATGGTCAGCCATTTTTCTTTTACTTCTTTTATCTGGATGCCGGATATCCTGATGAATCCGTGGCTGCAATTCGCGCTTGCCACCCCGGTGCAGCTCGTCATCGGCTGGCCTTTTTATATGGGAGCGTACAAGGCGCTGAGAAACAAAAGCGCCAATATGGATGTTCTCGTTGCGCTCGGAACGACGGCCGCTTACGCATACAGCCTGTACATGACGATCGCGTCTCTCGGACGAGACGGACATGTTGAGGGGCTTTATTATGAAACGAGCGCCATTTTGCTGACTTTGATTTTGCTTGGAAAGCTTTTAGAGATGAAAGCGAAAGGCCGCTCATCAGAAGCGATTAAAAAGTTAATGAAGCTTCAGGCGAAGACGGCGGCGGTTGAGCGGGAAGGGAAGGTACAGGTGATTCCGATTGACGAGGTCCGGACGGGGGACATCGTATATGTGAAACCGGGAGAACGCGTCCCTGTCGATGGCGAAGTGATTGAGGGCCATTCCGCGATTGATGAATCGATGATTACGGGAGAGAGCATGCCTGTCGATAAGTCTCCCGGAAGCATCGTCACCGGGGCGACGATCAATGCAAACGGCTTTCTCAAAATCAAAGCGGTGAATGTCGGGAAAGATACCGCGCTTGCACACATTATTAAAATCGTAGAAGAAGCCCAAGGATCAAAAGCCCCCATTCAGCGGCTCGCGGATCACATTTCAGGCATTTTCGTCCCGATTGTGCTGGGGCTGGCCGTGCTGACTTTTCTCATTTGGTATGTATGGGCCGCGCCGGGACAGTTTTCTGAAGCGATCGGCAAATTCATCGCCGTGCTTGTCATTGCTTGTCCGTGCGCACTCGGGCTCGCCACTCCGACGAGCATTATGGCGGGCTCCGGCCGCGCAGCTGAATTCGGCATTCTTTTTAAAGGAGGAGAGCATTTAGAAAAGACCCAGCGTCTGACGACAATCGTACTGGATAAAACAGGAACGGTGACAAACGGCAGACCGGTTCTGACAGATGCCGTACCGGCAGAGGGAATGAACGAAGAGGAACTCCTGCGGCTGGCGGCGGCCGCCGAAACGGGATCAGAGCACCCGCTTGGAGAAGCCATCGTGTCAGGAGCCGAAAAACGGGGGATTGCCATCCCGAAAATCACCCGGTTCCAAGCCCGGATCGGTTCCGGAATCTATGCAGAGGCTGACGGCAGAACGATTCTTGCCGGATCAAGACGGCTGATGGAATCAGAACACATTGAACATGAGGCACTGCTTCCGCACATGGCCCGCTTGGAGGCGGAAGGGAAAACGGTGATGATTATTGCGGCAGACGGCAAAGCGGCGGGGCTTATCGCAGTCGCCGATACGATCAAGGAAACATCTCCGGCCGCGGTGAAACGTCTGAATGATATGGGGCTTGACGTCATCATGATGACCGGTGACAACAAAAAGACCGCGGAGGCCATTGCAAAAGCCGCGGGTATCGGCAGCGTGATCGCCGAAGTGCTTCCCGAACAAAAGGCGGCGGAAATTTCCCGGCTGCAAAAAGAAGGCAGACGTGTGGCGATGGTCGGTGACGGCATCAATGATGCTCCGGCGCTGGCTGTGGCCGATATCGGAATGGCCATCGGCACCGGCACAGATATCGCAATGGAAGCGGCGGATATTACGCTGATCCGCGGTGACCTGAACGGCATTGCCGACGCCATCGGCATGAGCAGGCTGACCATGAGAAACATCAGGCAGAATTTAGGCTGGGCATTGGGATACAACAGCATCGGCATTCCGATTGCGGCGTCCGGCTTTCTGGCCCCGTGGGTGGCAGGCGCTGCCATGGCGTTCAGCTCAGTATCGGTCGTGCTTAATGCTTTGCGTTTACAGAAGGTGAAAAAAGACAAAATGGGCTGAGGCCTGTTTTGTCTTTTTTATTGACACTTTATTCAAAGCCTGCATATAATAGAGAAAACAAATATATGAGTATATGTTCATATATATAAAATCGTTTAGCTGTATTGATGTTATGGGAATCCTATTACGGAAAGTAGGGTGAGTCGAAAATGAAAGCAGCCAAAGGTGAATTTGTATTAGACGGACTTGATTGCAGCAACTGTGCAAAAAAAATAGAAAACGGCGTAAAAGCCATTGACGGCATAGACGGCTGTGCTGTCAATTTTGCGGCAAGCACCATCACGGTCTCAGCCGGCGGCAAAAACGAGCAATGGATGAAAGACGAAGTCGCGAAAAAAGTAAAGTCCATTGATCCTCATGTGACCGTTCGTTCGAAGCATGAAGACAAACCCGGCGAGGATGAGTACCGCAAAAAGCTGCAGCTGATGTTAGTGAGATTGGCAGCGGGAGCCGTTTTGGCCGTCATCGCTTACTTCGCGCACACGGGCGCCGTCCTTGAGTTTCTGCTCTTTTTTGCTTCATATTTGATCATCGGCGGCGATATCGTAGCCAGAGCGGGAAAAAACATTGTCCGCGGCCAGGTATTTGATGAGCATTTTCTGATGGCGCTTGCCACGATCGGCGCATTTGTAATTCATCAGTATCCGGAAGGCGTCGCGGTCATGCTGTTCTACCAAATCGGTGAATTGTTTCAGGGAGCGGCCGTCAGCCGATCCAGAAAATCGATCAGCGCGTTATTGGACATCCGTCCTGAGTACGCCAATGTGAAAACGGAAAACGGCATGGCTGCCGTTCCGCCGCAGGACGTCAAAGTCGGACAGGTCATCGTCGTGAATCCCGGAGAACGGATTCCGCTGGACGGAAAGGTGCTGAGCGGTTCTTCGATGGTTGATACATCCGCTTTAACGGGCGAATCCGTGCCGAGAAAAGCGGAGCCGGGGCAAGATGTGATGGCCGGATTTATGAATCAGAACGGCGTGCTGCATATTGAAACCTCTAAAGGATATGAAGACTCTGCCGTGTCAAAAATATTGGATCTGGTCGAAAATGCGGCCGGACGTAAAGCGAAAACGGAAAACTTTATTACGAAGTTTGCCAAGTACTATACACCGGCCGTTGTCATTGTTGCGGTGCTTCTCGCCTTTTTACCGCCGCTTCTCGTGCCTTCAGCCGCGCTATCCGACTGGGTGTACCGCGCGCTGATTTTCCTTGTGATTTCTTGTCCGTGCGCACTCGTCGTCTCCATTCCGCTCGGGTTTTTCGGCGGTATCGGAGCTGCGTCTAAAGCAGGGGTGCTCGTGAAAGGCAGCAACTATTTAGAAGCGCTCAATCAGGTGGCATACGCCGTGTTTGATAAAACGGGAACCTTAACGAAAGGCAATTTCGCCGTTACTGATATCAAGCCGGCGGCAGGGTTTACAAAAGACAGCCTGCTTCATGCGGCCGCGCTCGCAGAAGCCCATTCCAATCATCCGATTGCTTCTTCCATCCGTGAAGCTTACAATCAACCGTTAGCGGCAGACGAGATTGAAGAATATGAAGAAATACCCGGACACGGCATTCGGGTGAAAACCGGCGGATCAACGATTTTGGCCGGAAATCAAAAACTGATGGCAAAAGAACAAATCGCTTCCGGCACAGCTGAAAATAACGGAACCGTCGTCTATGTCGCCGTTGATCAGCAGTATGCGGGGGCGATCGTGATCGCCGACGAAATCAAAGAGGACGCCAAACAGGCCATTGCCAATTTAAAAGCGCTCGGCGTGAAGCGGACAGTGATGCTGACGGGTGATTCAAAGCAGACCGGAGAAGCTGTCGGCCGAGAGCTCGGTATTGATGACGTGTACACAGAGCTTTTGCCGGGTGACAAGGTAGACCGCGTCGAAGAACTTGAAGCGGCGCTTTCACCGAATGAAAAACTGATGTTTGTCGGTGACGGGATTAATGATACGCCTGTGCTTGCCAGAGCTGACATCGGAGCTGCCATGGGGGCTCTCGGCTCTGATGCCGCCGTCGAAGCGGCCGATGTCGTCCTGATGACAGACCAGCCGTCAAAAGCAGCCGAAGCCATCCGGATTGCACGCCGCACACGCCGGATCGTCTGGCAGAACATCGGATTTGCTTTAGGCGTAAAAATCATTTTTCTCCTGCTTGGCGCATTCGGATTCGCCACCATGTGGGAAGCGGTCTTTTCAGATGTAGGCGTCACGCTGATCGCCGTTGCCAACGCGATGCGCGTCATGAGAGTGAAAGCGGAATAATTGTCAAAGATAATTCGTTTTTCAGGGTTTTCTTAAACAAGGTTGTCTTGGTAAAATAGAGAAGCGGGCCATCCGGCATCCGCTTCTTTTTTATTTTAAAAACAATGAGGTGTCTGAGTGAAAAAGAAACAATCGTCTGCGAAATTTGCGGTGATACTGACGTTAATCGTTGTCGTTTTATTTGCGGCCATCGTAATTATTAACAACCAAACGGAAAAAGCGGGCGAAACAGTCGCCGAACAGCCTTCCATTAAAGGACAGCCCGTGCTCGGCAAAGACAGCGCGCCTGTTACGGTAGTTGAATTCGGAGATTACAAATGTCCTTCATGCAAAGTATTTAACAGCGATATCTTTCCGAAAATCAAAAAAGATTTTATCGATAAAGGCGACGTGAAATTTTCATTTGTGAACGTCATGTACCACGGAAGCGGCTCGCGTCTGGCGGCTCTTGCTTCAGAAGAAGTGTGGAAAGAAGACCCGGCATCATTCTGGACTTTCCATGAAAAGCTGTTTGAAGAGCAGCCGTCAAGCGAACAGGAATGGGTCACGCCTGCATTGCTTGAAAAAACGGTCAAAAGCACCGCGAAAAAGGTTGATCCTGACAAGCTGAAGGAAAACCTTGATAAAGAGACATTTGCAAAAGAGCTGAAAACTGACACTGACCTGAATGATAAATTAAACATTACGGCGACACCGACGATTTATGTAAATGACAAGGTGATTAATGACTTCTCTAAATATGATGAGATTTCAAAAACGATTAAGAAAGAGCTGAAAAATGAAAAATAGAATCGTATTTTTATATGCTTCTTGGGTGATAGCTCTTGCTGCCATGCTCGGCAGCCTATATTTCAGCGAGATCAGAAAATTCATACCGTGCGAGCTGTGCTGGTATCAAAGAATTCTCATGTACCCGCTTGTCCTGATTTTAGGAATCGCCACCTTTCAGGGTGACACGCGCGTGAAAAAATATGTGCTGCCGATGGCCGTCATCGGCGCGTTTATATCGATCATGCATTACCTTGAGCAGAAGGTGCCCGGTTTCAGCGGCATCAAGCCGTGTGTCTACGGCGTGCCTTGCTCATCTGAATATATAAACTGGTTCGGTTTCATTACCATTCCTTTCCTGGCATTGACGGCATTTATTCTCATTATGATCTGCATGTGTTTTGTCAAAACGGAACGCACGGCAAAATAAAGAGCCTGCTCCATGGGAGCGGCTCTTTTTCTATTATTTGTACCAAGCTTTGTTTGTCGCAATCTGTCTGTTATGGGAGCTGTCCCAAATATCAACGGAATAGGCATAATCATAATTCATGACGCAGCGGATGCCGCTGCCTTGGGCGTCATGCTGAAGTCCGAAGTTATGGGAAAACTCGTGCTGTGCCGCTTTCGCCGTGTTGGCCGTTCCTTGATCAAGGTTCACGCTGAAAGCCGGGCCGCTCGGTTTGCCGTTATATACATACGCGATACCGCCGGCGTCAAAACTTGATTTTGCGGTAAAACCGACGACAAAATGATAATTTTGATTTCTGAAGCTGCCTTGGAGATTCGATAAAATCTGAGAACTGTTTGAGCCGGAAGAATTCCAAGCCTGCACGGCCTGTACGACGAAATCAATGTTGTGATCACGGTTAAAAGCGACATCCGCCTGCTCCACGATCTGGACGATTCGCGTTTGCCAGTCGCTGTATTTGGCGCGGTATTCAGCGTCCGCCACCGCCAAAACTCTGACCTTCTGAGAGCCCGTGCCGGCTTTAGTTGAGGCTTTATCCTGACTGACATTGGCATTAAATCGTTTCGTGCCGACCTGCTTGCCGTTTTCATCCAGAATTTTTGTGTCAACCGTCTGTTCAACTTGGACCGGTCCCTTCAAATCTTTAAAATGATCGGCTTTCGGAAGCGGGTCCGTATACACCGTTTTCGCCGGCTCCGCATGAGTGTGCGAATGCGTATGGCTTTCGGCTGACGGCAGGCCGGGAATTAATCCGGCGGCCAATAAAACAGGAAAAACAAGTGAACTGATTTTCATCTCATAACCCCCTTTTTGTTAGAGAAAGTATTCAATGAAACTTCCAATAAACCTCCCAAAATAGTATAAAATAGGTAAATATTCTTGCTCCCAGCCGTTGCGGGTGAGGTTGTCCCGGGTTAGGAATCAGAATCTTTCAAAAATAAGGTTGATTTTAAGAGAAAGCGATTATAAAATCTAATGGTCGTCAGAAAATTTAACAAATAAAAAGGAGCATATGGAATGGCCTGGGAGCTGCTTAGTGTAATCGGCATCATTGCGTTTGCGGTCAGCGGAGCGATTGTTGCGATGGAAGAGGAGTATGATATTTTAGGCGTGTATATTTTGGGGATTGTAACGGCGTTCGGCGGCGGAGCCATCCGAAACCTGCTGATCGGTGTCCCGGTCTCCGCCTTGTGGGAGCAAGGCGCGTTTTTTCAAATCGCTCTCGCATCAGTTACGATTGTCTTTTTGTTTCCGAAGCTGCTGTTAAGACATTGGAGTAAATGGGGCAACCTATCCGATGCCATCGGGCTTTCGGCGTTTGCCATCCAAGGCGCTTTATATGCCGTGAAAATGGGCCATCCGCTCAGTGCGGTGATTGCGGCAGCGGTCCTGACCGGCAGCGGGGGCGGCATCATACGGGATTTGCTCGCGGGCAGGAAGCCGCTTGTGCTCAAGGCGGAAATTTATGCAGTCTGGGCCGCGCTCGGAGGGTTAATCGTGGGCCTCGGCTGGGCCGGGGATGCCGCCGGTTTGTATGTGCTGTTTCTTGTGCTTGTGGCATGCCGCATCTGCAGTTATGTGTTCAGGTGGCGCCTGCCGAATCGTTCCTATCATATAGATCAGTAAAAAAACCGATTTCATAAAAGAAATCGGTTTTTTTTCATAACGGCTTCTGATAAAAAATACGCCCGATATGATAAGAAAAAGGGTATTTGACCATAATGCTGAATAATATGTTGCATATATGTTTGTATGATGAAAGCCGGATTTGTCAGCTTGATGTCGGAGGTGCCGCTGATGGCAAAACGTGATAAAGAGTGGAAAGAAGAGCAGGAAAGAATCAATTTTGTCATGAAGGAACTGGAACAGAAACAAACTCATCTTGAAGCCTCATCGGGCGGATTGAAGCAGGATATTGTCGGGCTGAGAAAAACGTTTTGGGATGATGTCACCGTGAATATGGATGATGCTCACGAAGCGGCTGAGACATTTTCAAGCATTAAACAGCAGGCGGAAATGCTTTCAGAACGTGAACGGACGCATCGGCTTCAATACCGGCAGCTTCAAAAAATCCAAAAGCTGAAAACCTCTCCTTACTTCGGCCGTGTCGATTTTACGGAAAAAGGGGAGTCCTCTTCCGAGCGGATTTATATCGGGCTGACTTCTTTGATGGATGAAAACAACGAGCAATTTCTCATTTATGATTGGCGCGCGCCCATCTCATCTCTTTACTATCAATATTCCCCGGGAAAAGCCCGCTATGAAGTTCCGGAAGAAACGATAGAGGGAGACATCACACTGAAGCGGCAGTTTATCATTAAAAACGGGACGCTTAAAGCGATGTTTAACACGGATATGACGATTGGTGACGAAATGCTGCAAGAGGTGCTGAGCGGTCATTCCGGACAGCATATGAAAAACATCGTGTCAACCATCCAAAAAGAACAGAACGAAATCATCCGGGATGAAAAAAGCAAATATCTCATTGTTCAGGGAGCCGCCGGAAGCGGGAAAACATCCGCGGCGCTTCAGCGGGCCGCTTACTTGCTGTACCGCGGGCGCGGGGTGCTTGATGCCCGTCAGATTGTATTGTTTTCCCCGAACATTTTGTTCAACAGTTATGTGTCCGCCGTATTGCCGGAATTGGGAGAAGAGAATATGGAGCAGGCCACCTTTCAAGAATATATCATCCGCCGGCTCGGACGAAAGTTTGATTGTGAAAGCCCGTACGAGCAGCTTGAATATTGCCTGACTGAACAAAACCAGGACGCACTTTCCGTAAGGCTCGCAGCCATTGCTTACAAAGCGTCATCAGCTTTCCAGGCCATGATTGACCGCTATGCCGGCTCGCTTTCCGGCTCGGGCCTGATGTGTAAACAGATCAGCTTCCGGGGAGACATCCTGATTTCAAAAGAGCGGATTGAAGACTATTTTTATTCACTTGATCAGCAGCTGCCGATTCCGAACAGAGCTGAACTGACGGCGGAATGGCTTCTCGCGGAAATCAGCGCTCTCGAAAAAAAGGAGCGTAAGAAGGAATGGGTCTTGCAGGAGAGCGAGCTGCTTGATAAGGAAGACTATGCTGAGGTTTATCAAACACTCAAGAAGCAGGCGGCAGATGATGAACCTGCATTTGACGACCATCAGCGCGAACAGCGGCTGCTTGGCGCCATTATTGTCGGCAAAGCCTTTAAACCGATTAAGCAGGCCGTCAGACGGCTCGGCTTTCTCGATATAAAACGGATGTATCTCCGGCTGTTTTCAGACTGGGGAGCTGCTGAAAAGCCCGATCATTGGGAGAGCATCGGCGCTTTGACCAGAAACGCATTTGCAGAACGGTCACTTCCGTATGAAGATGCCGCTCCGTATCTGTATTTGCAGGATCTGTTAGAAGGAAAAAGAAAAAACACACAAATGAAGCACGTCTTCATTGATGAAGCGCAGGATTATTCCCCATTTCAGCTCACGTATATTCAAAGCATCTTCCCAGCGGCAAAGATGACGGTGCTCGGTGATGTCAGCCAGGCGATTTATGCCCACACCATTACGCGCCCTTCTTCCCTCGCCGGCTGCTTTCGCAATGGTGCAGAAAAGTATGTCAGCCTGAAACGGACTTACAGATCGACGCGGCAGATTGTTGAATTTACGAAAGCGCTGCTGGCTGACGGCGATGACATTGAGCCTTTTAACCGGAACGGGGAAAAACCGCGTGTTTTGCGGACGGATACAGAAAATGCGCGGCAGGAACAATTGGCGGATACAATCCGGGAGCTCAGACAAAAAGGCTGGGAGACGGTCGCCGTCATCTGCAAAACGGCCGCGGAAGCCAAAAAAGTGTTTCAGGCGGTCAGCGCCGGGAGCGGTGTCCGCTTGATCAATAAAGAAAACCAGCCTTTTCAAAAAGGGGTATGCGTCATTCCCGTGTATTTGGCAAAAGGCATTGAGTTTGACGCCGTCATTGCCGCTGACGCCTCTGCTGCCCAGTACAAAAGCGAACATGACCGTAAGTTGTTATATACGGCCTGTACGCGGGCGATGCATCATCTGACCGTATTGTCTCCGGGAGAACCCTCTCCTTTTATAAAAGAAGTGCCCGCCGGCTTATTCGTGTAAGCCCTTTGCCAAGTGCAAAGGGCTTTTTATCATTAGTAATCTTAATCATTGTCATCATGATTATATATTTTACTTACATACAAACTTTCGGTAAAGTTTCAATTAGAATATTATTTTGACAATTCCTATAGAAATAACGTACGTTACGTTTAATTCCTTGTGAGGTGGATATCGTTGCAACTTCAGGTCATGAACAGTCCGTTTAATCAGGAGCAGGCAGAGCTCCTTAACCGCCTTCTGCCGACCTTGACAGAATCACAGAAAATCTGGCTGAGCGGTTATTTGGCTGCGGCCCGGTCCGAATCCGGTGAAACAGCCGCACCCGCTGCTCCGGCTCCAGCAGAAAGCCCGGCAGTCTCAAGAGAAGTGACCGTATTATACGGATCGCAAACGGGAAATGCGGAAGGTCTTGCGAAACAGACGGTAAAGACGCTTGAGGAACGGGGATTCCAGGTCACCGTCGCGTCGATGAACGATTTTAAGCCGAATAATCTGAAAAAAGTAAACAATTTACTGATCGTGGTGAGCACGCACGGAGAAGGCGATCCGCCGGATAACGCGCTGGCCTTTCATGAATTTCTTCACGGCAGACGCGCGCCGAAGCTTGAAGCGCTCCGTTACTCCGTTTTGGCGCTCGGGGACAGCTCGTATGAATTTTTCTGCCAGACCGGCAAAGAGTTTGACGAGCGTCTTCAAGAGCTCGGCGGCACCCAGCTTGCGCCGCGGGTTGATTGCGATCTTGATTATGATGAGCCGTTTTCGGAATGGCTTGACGCGGTCATCGGCGGTTTGAACGAAGGAGCGGGAAATCAAACAGCCGAAGCGCCTGCCGAGACGCCGGCTCTCGGTGAATCCGTTTATTCCAGAACGAACCCGTTTCGGGCGGAGGTTCTTGAGAACATCAATCTGAACGGACGCGGTTCGAATAAAGAAACACGCCATCTCGAGCTTTCGCTTGAAGGGTCGGGCCTCGCGTATCAGCCCGGAGACAGCCTCGGCATCTATCCGGAAAATGATCCGGCGCTTGTGGATGAGCTGATCAATGAGCTGAAATGGGACCCAAAACAGGAAGTGGCGGTGAATAAACAAGGAGAGCGTCTCCCTTTGAAAGACGCGCTTACTTCTCATTTTGAAATAACCGTCTTAACAAAACCGTTCCTGCAAAAGGCCGCACAGTTTACGGCTGACCAAAAGCTGAGTGAACTTCTGGCCGAAGGAAATGAAGAGCAGCTGAAAGCATACATCAACGGCCGTGATCTGCTTGATCTCGTCCGGGATTTCGGGCCGTGGGAAGCGACAGCGGAAGACTTTCTTTCCATCCTGCGTAAAATGCCGGCCCGGCTCTATTCGATCGCAAGCAGTTTAGAAGCGAATCCGGAAGAGGTGCATCTGACAATCGGAGCGGTCAGATATGACGCGCACGGCAGAGAACGAAAAGGCGTCTGCAGCATTCTTTGTGCGGAAAGACTCCAGCCGGGAGATACGCTTCCGATATACATTCAGCACAACCAAAACTTCAAGCTGCCGGACAATCCGGATACACCGGTCATTATGGTCGGGCCGGGGACAGGCATCGCGCCGTTCCGTTCCTTTATGCAGGAGCGTGAAGAAACCGGAGCTGAGGGGAAAACATGGCTGTTTTTCGGGGATCAGCACTTTGTCACTGATTTTCTGTACCAGACGGAATGGCAAAAATGGCTGCAAAACGGTGTTCTCACAAAAATGGACGTCGCTTTTTCCCGGGATTCAGAAGAAAAGGTATATGTGCAGCACCGCATGAAAGAACAAAGCAAAGAGCTGTATGAATGGCTGCAGCAGGGAGCCGCCGTATACATCTGCGGTGATGAACAGCAGATGGCGCATGACGTGCACCAGGCGCTTCTCGATATTATTCAGGAAGAAGGCGGCATGAGCCGTGAAAAAGCGGAAAGCTTCCTGGCAGACATGCAGCAGAAAAAACGCTATCAGCGTGACGTATATTGATTTTGGTTTGAAAGGAGCTTATTCAGCATGGTGAACAACATTTTAAAAGCGCCGGAAGGCCCTCCAAGTGATGTTGAGGAAATTAAAGAAAAAAGTGATTATTTGCGCGGCACATTGAAAGAAGTCATGCTCGACCGGATTTCAGCCGGCATCCCGGACGATGACAACCGGCTGATGAAGCATCACGGAAGCTACTTGCAGGATGACCGCGATCTCCGTAATGAACGTCAAAAACAAAAGCTTGAACCGGCTTATCAGTTCATGCTGCGCGTTCGGATGCCAGGCGGCGTGTCAACTCCGGAACAATGGCTTGTCATGGATGAACTGGCGCAAAAATACGGAAACAATACATTGAAGCTGACAACGCGTGAAACGTTTCAAATGCACGGAATTTTAAAATGGAACATGAAAAAAACGATTCAGAAAATCAATGCGGCGCTGCTTGATACCATTGCGGCCTGCGGAGATGTCAACCGAAACGTCATGTGCGCTTCAAATCCGTACCAGTCTGAAATTCATGCGGAAGTATACGAATGGTCGAAGAAATTGAGCGATGACCTTCTTCCGCGCACGAGAGCCTATCATGAAATCTGGCTTGATGAGGAACGTGTGGCGGGCACTCCTGACACGGAAACGGAACCGATGTACGGGCCGCTGTACCTGCCACGGAAATTCAAAATCGGAATCGCCGTGCCTCCGTCCAATGATATCGATGTCTTTTCTCAAGATCTCGGCTTCATTGCCATCGTGGAGGAAGGCAAACTTATCGGATTCAACGTTGCAATCGGCGGCGGTATGGGAATGACGCACGGCGATACGGCCACTTATCCGCAGCTTTCAAAAGTCATCGGCTTCTGCAAACCGGAGCAGCTGTATGATGTAGCGGAAAAAACCATTACGATTCAGCGCGATTACGGAAACCGTTCCGTCAGAAAGAACGCCAGATTCAAGTACACTGTTGACCGTCTCGGGCTGGAAAACGTAAAAGCCGAGCTGGAAAACCGCCTCGGCTGGCAGCTGGATGAAGCGAAACCTTATCATTTTGACCATAACGGCGACCGTTACGGATGGGTGAAGGGTGTAAAAGGGAAATGGCACTTTACGATGTTTATCGAAGGCGGCCGCGTCACGGACTATGAGAATTATAAGCTGATGACGGGATTGCGTGAAATCGCCAAAGTCCATACGGGAGATTTCCGTCTCACCTCTAATCAAAACCTGATTATCGGCAATGTCTCGAGCCAGAAAAAGAAACAAATCAGCGCATTAATCGAACAATACGGTCTGACAGACGGCCGGCAGCATTCCGCCCTCCGCCGCAGTTCAATGGCTTGCGTCGCGCTTCCGACATGCGGGCTCGCCATGGCCGAAGCCGAGCGGTATCTGCCGAAATTGATTGATAAGATTGAAGACATTGTTGACGAAAACGGGCTGCGGGATGAAGAAATCACCATCCGTATGACCGGGTGCCCGAATGGCTGCGCCCGCCATGCGCTTGGCGAAATCGGATTTATCGGAAAAGCGCCCGGAAAATATAATATGTATTTAGGAGCGGCGTTTGACGGCAGCCGTTTGAGCAAAATGTACCGGGAAAATATCGGTGAAGAGGAAATTCTGAGTGAGCTTCGCACCATTCTCCCGCGCTACGCGAAAGAGCGTGAGGAAGGCGAACACTTCGGCGATTTCGTCATCCGCACGGGCATCATTAAAGCGACGACAGACGGCACGAATTTTCACGAATAAGATGAGCACTTAAAACAAACGCTGCACCGCGTCATGAAACAGATGACGCAGCTTGCGAAAAAGCCTGTTTTCAGAGAAAACAGGCTTTTTCTTTTTCCGGAAAAAATGTAGCTGAAGGCAAAAAAAGTTCGCCGTGAGCACGTTATGAGAAATTTTAAATAAAAACGGGTAAAATAAAAGAAGAATGGTTGCGTGCGGAAAATATATTGAATCTGCCCGATCATCGGCTCCGGCCTTTGGCAAAGGCAGAGAACAGGCAATAATGATATGATGCAGCAGATGAAGGAGGTCATGCTTTGGACATATTTTTAGTCGTACTCGTACTTTTAACCATCATCGCGATCTCAAATATCATAAATCGGTTTGTCCCCTTTATCCCGGTGCCTCTGATTCAGGTAGCGCTCGGTATCATTGCGGCGTCATTTCCGCAGGGGCTTCATTTTGAACTGAATACCGAATTGTTTTTTGTTTTGTTTATCGCTCCGCTGCTTTTTAACGATGGAAAACGGACGCCGCGTGCGGAACTTTGGAATTTAAGAGCGCCGATTTTGCTGCTTGCGCTCGGGCTCGTGTTTGCCACGGTGATTGTCGGCGGTTACACGATTCATTGGATGATTCCGAGCATTCCGCTGGCTGCCGCGTTCGGGCTGGCGGCGATACTGTCACCGACTGACGTTGTCGCGGTCAGCGCGCTGTCAGGGCGAGTGAAGATGCCAAAAGGCATTCTGCGTCTCCTTGAAGGAGAAGGACTGATGAATGACGCATCCGGCCTGGTCGCTTTTAAATTTGCGATTGCGGCTGCCGTGACGGGCGCATTTTCGCTGGCGCAGGCCGCCTTCAGTTTCGTTCTGATTTCAGCCGGCGGTTTACTCAGCGGTGTCGTCATTTCTTTTTTGATTATCCGTTTCCGGCTGTTTTTGCGCCGCCTCGGCATGCAGGATGTCACGATGCATATGCTGATTCAAATTCTGACGCCGTTTGTCATCTATCTCGCGGCTGAAGAAATCGGCGTTTCCGGCATTTTAGCTGTTGTGGCCGGCGGCATCACGCATGCGGTGGAGCAGGACCGTCTTGAATCAACGATGGTCAAACTGCAAATCGTCTCTTCAAGTACGTGGAATATTATTTTGTTCATTCTGAACGGTCTTGTTTTCGTTATTTTAGGTGCGCAAATACCGGATGTGGTTTCTGTCATCTTTAATGATACCGCGTTTAACAATATGATGGTCATCGGGTACATTATCGTCATTACGCTGACGTTAATGATTCTCAGGTTTTTGTGGGTGCTGTTTTTTTGGAACGGCAAGTGGTTTTTTAACAAGGATCAGAGCATTTATAAACCCGGCCTGCGCTCGACCCTGCTGATTTCGGTTTCAGGCGTCAGGGGAGCGGTCACGCTTGCGGGTTCCTTTTCCATTCCTTACGTGCTCTCTGACGGCTCACCGTTTCCTGAACGGAATTTGATTCTCTTTTTAGCCGCGGGTGTTATTATGTGCACATTGGTACTGGCGACAATCGTACTGCCGATTTTGACAGATAAGCCGGAAGACAATGTGAAAGAGAAGAAAGTCAAATTGCTGACAGCGAGACGGAAGCTGATAAAGGCTGCCTTAACCGCCATTAAAGAAAATATGAATGAGACAAACAAAACGGCTTCTTTTGCGGTTATTGCCGAATACAATGAGAAAATGAAAAATCTCAGATTTCAGCAGTCCACCGTCAAAAACCGCACGAAAAAAGATGAGCGGAAAGTCCGCGCCCTAGGGATACAGGCTGAACAGGAAGAATTGCTGCGGCTGATTGAGCGGGGCGACATACCGGAAGAAACGGCTGACAGCCTTCAGGAACGGTTTGATGAACTGGAAGTGCTGTATACGAATCCGTTTAAAGTCGGCTTATCTAAGAAAAAGCTGAAACGCCTGATGTACTGGATCTTTTTCGGTGAACAAAAAAAGCCGGAAATGTCGATTTTAAATGAAGAAGGCCTCATCCGCACCACAAGGGTTAAAACGGCAAAAGCGGCCATTGAAAGCCTGAAAAAACACATGACTGAAGAAAATAAAGATGTGACGCTTGCCGTCATTTCCTTTTACAATCACTTGATTTTCAGGCTGGGGCACTCGTATCACGAACAGAGTCCGAGCCGCCGTTTTGAAAATCAAAAACTCGAAATCAAACTGCGGGCCGTGCAGGCCATCCGCAACGAAATCCAAACATTATTCGAAGAGCGGGAAATTTCCCGAGATATGTCACATGAGCTTCGCCAATACATCAATGATGTGGAAGCGGCCATGCTTGACGGAGGTGAATAAAAAAAGTCCGGCATCTGTTCGCCGGACTTTTTTTGATTACGGACGATGGAATTCGACGTGATCGCCGTCGCGGTCAAACCAGCCTCTGAAGGCCCAGTTGATCCAGCCGCCATCTCCTTTGTTGGTGAAGCTTCCGTCTTCAAACACCCAAATGCCGTACGTGATGCCGTCATAAACGGCGGAACCGTAAAACTGAACACCGTTAAAATGATCTTCATATTCCTGGCTTAAATTAAACACCATGACGTTATATTTTTGTCCGGAAGCGTAGAATGAGGATTCCATTAAGTTTTTGACGAAGCCGTCACGGTTTTGCGCCGACTTAATCGCGTCAGCAATCGAATTGCCGATGCCGAGCAGGTCAACGTCAATGTTTAATCCGACATCTTTTGCTGAGACATCTGATGATTGCTGTGCCATGTTTTGAGGGACCGGGGTTTCTTTTGCGGATACAAAGGACAGAGGAGTCAGAGACAAAGCGGCACCAAGGGCAACGGACATCGGGATACGCATACGTTTCATATGATTTCCTCCTTCAATTGTGTGGTGGCTACAATAGCGATTTACCCGGACAGTTACCCGGTTAACCTGAATTTTTGAAAAATAGGAAAATAATAACGTCAGTGGTGCTTGGGCACTAAAGAGGTTTTTGTGATAACGATGAGCGTATAATTGGTTTCTTACAGCGGAAATGTGAGATAATAATAACCGTTTACATAATGACTAGAAAGGATGGTTCAACGTGGCAAAAAGCTTAAAAGATACTGTAAAGCTTCATAATGGCGTTGAAATGCCGTGGTTCGGCCTTGGCGTGTTCAAGGTGGAAAACGGAAGCGTAGCGGCGGACTCCGTCGAAGCGGCAATCAGAAACGGCTACCGCAGCATTGATACGGCGGCTATTTATAAAAATGAAGAGGGTGTCGGCGAAGGCATCAGAGCCGCGGGCGTTGCCAGAGAAGAGCTGTTCATCACGTCAAAAGTGTGGAATGAAGATCAAGGATACGAAACGACACTTGACGCGTTTGAGAAAAGCCTTGAGCGCCTCGGCCTCGATTACCTCGACCTTTACCTGATTCACTGGCCGGGCAAGGATAAATATAAAGACACATGGCGCGCTCTTGAAAAGCTGTACAAAGACGGCAAAATCCGCGCCATCGGCGTCAGCAACTTCCAAGTGCATCATTTAGAAGAACTGCTGAAAGATGCTGAAATCAAGCCGATGGTCAACCAGATTGAATTCCACCCGCGCCTGACTCAAAAAGAAGTAAGAGATTTCTGCAAAGCGCAGGGCATTCAAGTGGAAGCTTGGTCTCCATTGATGCAGGGACAGCTCCTCGATAACGAAGTGCTGTCTCAAATTGCGGAAAAACATAACAAATCGGTTGCTCAAGTGATTTTGCGCTGGGATCTTCAGAACGAAGTCGTTACCATTCCGAAATCGATTAAAGAGCACCGCATCATAGAAAATGCCGATATTTTTGATTTCGAACTGTCACAGGAAGAAATGGAAAAGATCAGCGCATTGAACAAAGACGAGCGTGTCGGCCCGAATCCGGACGAGCTTCTGTTCTAAGAAAAAACAGCCCTTTACGGGGCTGTTTTTCTTTACATAAATGTCTGTGTCTGACGTTTTACGCTGAACCTGTATGCGGCTATTAATAACAGGGCGGCGGCGAAGGCTCCCAAAATGATGATGTTCAGCATCAGGCTTTGGAACGTGCGGCCGTGCTGCAATTGATCGACCGTATCGAGCACCCAGCGCTGAGGCAGAAATTCGGCGATTGTCTGCACCGTTTTCGGCATAATATTGCCCGGAAAGAAGCAGCCGGCCAGCAAGCATGTCGGCACGACGATCAAATTCAAAAGCGCCGATGCCGAAGCGCTGCTGTTGGAAAAACCGACGGTAATAAAGGCGATCCCGATCGCGCTTAATGCAAACAGCATCATCAGGATGAACAGCTGCCACAGCGGGAATGACGGATGAATATGAAAAGCGGCGCCCATAAAGAGAACGGCGAATAGAATTTGGACGGCCATGATAATGATATTCACCGCCGCGTTTGCCAGTACATACTGCTTTGATGTGATCGGCGTTGACAGAAGTCTGTAGTACGTCCTGTTTTCCCGCTCTTTAATCATCAGTTCCGTCAGGTTGCCGGCGGAATAGAGCATAATGATAATGAGATACCCGATGACTGAGTAAGTCATTTCTTTATGGTTCGATGTATCTTGTAAAACAGCGGATTCCGTTTGAATCGGAGAATGCTTGAAATCGGCGTACATCGCCTGAAAGGCTTTCGCGTCTCCGCCGGAAGATTTGCCGATTGAGGCGGCGCTGTTCATATAATTGTACAAATAAGAGCTGACATATCCGGTGACCTGGGCGCCTTTCAGCGAGGTCATGCCGATGTGAGCCGGTTTCCCGTCTTTTACGCTTTGGGAGAAGCCTTTTTCAAACGTAATGAGCGCCTCCATTTTTCCTGAAGCGATCTTGGATGAGGCGGACGCAGCCGTTTCCTCCGAAATCTTCACATGATCCAGTCCTTTTAAAAACGTGACCGTATCCTGTGCCACTTCTCCGCCGTCTTGATTGAGAATGCCGATATTGAGCGTTTCGGCTCCGCCGTTGGCATTGGTCATGAAGGAGAGGAAGACGCCGATCAGCGGAGCCCCGATATAAAGAATGAGCTGTTTTTTGCTTTTTGTAATCCCTTTGAGAGTGTGCGCAAACAGCCACCAGAAGTTTTTCATATTACAGTCCCTCCCGTCTTTGAAACGTAAATGCGGCGATCAGCAAAAAGAGTGCTGCCAATGCTGTATTTAAACCGAGTGCAGGCCATGCCGCTGATACATCATTTGCGTAAATGATGTTGTTAATCGCCTTATTGATCCAGGATAAGGGCGACAGGGCGGAAATTCCTCCGCCTTCATATTTGTAATAGGCGCCGCCGATAATGGACATCACCTGAACGATGATGACGGTGATTAATCTGGCGCTTTCGGGTTTTCTGGTCAAATAGCTCAGGCTGAGCCCGAAGCTGACGGCCAAAAGAATTTCAGAAACGAGAATCAAAAGCACAAGGCCCATGTGGCTGCCCCAATTCGCTTTTAAGATAAATTTGCTGAAGGCGACAACGGCAAGAATCGTCAGAACATTCACAGCCAAAATGCCGAGCATCTTTCCGAGAAAGATATCGCTTTTCCGGAGCGGGGCGGCGATCAGGCGATCTGCGGTGTGCCGTATTCTTTCCCCGCGGAATAAGCTGCTTGCAAAAATCGAGGCGTACAGCCCGATCATCGTCGTCATGGATATTGCGTAAAAATCTTTCGCTTTCGGTTCTTTCGCTTTGTGTAAAGACGTCTGCTTCATATAATCGCTTTTGATTTGTCCGGCGGAAGGCGCCTTATGCGCCTTGTAAGCGGCGGCGCCTGCTTTGTATTGATTGGTAAAAGCGGTCAGCATGCCTTGGACGATCGTGCCGTTTATGCCGCTCCGGTCATTTGTATAGACTTGAAAACCGGTGTTTTTTACAGTGACGAAAGCATCCGCCTGATTTTCTCGAACCTCGTTTTTGCCTTTTGCCTCCGTGTCCGCTTTTTGAAAATAGACATGCTCTTTTTTGGCGGCTTTCATAAACTCAGTAAAATCATGAGAAAGAGGGCCGTTTGACTGGTCCGTATATACGACCTTGATGTTCCCGACCGTCACCTCTGAATCAAAGGCGTTTGATAATGCCGCAGTAAAAATCAGCATGAAGACGATCGGAAAAGCAAGCATGAAAATAAAAGTCCGTCTGTCGCGGAAACTGATTTTGATTTCTTTCCCGGCGATGTGCAGAATATTCATTTGCAATCCTCCTTTCAGTGAGGTCAGTCGCGCAGGCTTCTGCCTGTCAGCGTGAGAAATACCGTTTCTAAGTCAGGGGCCTGTTCCTGCAAGGAGCGGATTTCAATTCCTTTGTCCATGAAGTACCGGATCAGGCGGTTTAAATTGTTGACCCCTGTGTCAGAGCTGATTTTCACACTGTTTTCTTCCAGTGCGGCGGCTCTGACGCCGGGCAGCTCCTGAATATCGCCGAGGCTGATGCCGTTTCCGGATGACAGCTCAATCACGACGTCCTTCGTGTCGGTAATGATGGAGGTCAGCTGTTCTTTTGTGCCTTCTGCGATGACTTTTCCGTGGTCGATGATGGCGATGCGCGTGCATATTTCTTCCACTTCCTCCATGTAGTGGCTCGTGTAGATGATCGTGCAGCCCATTTCATTCAGCTTTTTCACTGATTGCAGAATATAATTTCTTGATTGCGGGTCAATGCCGACCGTCGGTTCATCCATGATGATCAATTTCGGCCGGTGGGCAAGGGCGCAGGCGATATTGAGCCGGCGTTTCATTCCGCCGGAAAAATGCTTCGGCAAATATTTGTGTTTATCGCTCAAGCCGACGAATGTCAGGGCTTCCTCGACCCGTTCTTTCAGAGCCGCCCCTCTCAGGCCGTACAGCCCGGCGAAGAACTTCACATTTTCATAGGCGTTTAATTCTTCGTAAATCGCGAGGTCCTGAGGGACGATGCCGATATTCATTTTCGTTGCTTTGCTATATTTGAAAATATCTTTTCCGAGAAACAGAATGTCTCCGCCTGAAGGTTTTAAAAGACCTGAGATCATATTGATCGTCGTGCTTTTTCCGGCTCCGTTTGCGCCGAGAAACCCGAAAATCTCACCTTCTTTTACGGCAAGCGACATCTGGTCAACGGCGGTATAATCACCGAATTTCTTACTCAGCTGTTTGAGCTCCAAAATGTTCATGTTTCCACCTCTATGTCTTGTGATGTTCTTATTATAAAAAAAAGAATGAACAGCCGTTAGTGCAGCTGTTCATTCCTTTGACATGAGAATCTTCATATTTTTCACATGAAAACATTCACTTATTCAACCGGAAGCAATGTCGTGACGGAAAAACCGGCCGTGCCGTCAAAAATAACGGTTCCGTGCAGGACGGCCGCCCGTTCTTCCATACCGAGCATGCCGAGGCCTTTTTTAAAACGGACGGCGCCGTTTCCGTTATCTTTCACTTCCGCTTTCACGGCTTTATTCAGCACATGGATATCAATGAAAATCTGCGTGGCATCGGCGTATTTCATTGCATTGGTCAAGGCTTCGGTTACGTTTTCCTGAATGACTCTCCAATGCATTTGCGTCAGCCTGTCCAAATCGCCTTGATGCGTAAACGGAACCGGCATCCCGTTTTTGGCCGAAAATTCATCAATAAACGTTCTTAATCTGTGAATGCCCATTTGTTCAGCGGGCGGTTTCATATTTTTCAGCGTAATGCGGATATCCTCTATGCCCTCTTTGGAAATGGTAATGGCGTTTTGGAGCAGTTCAGCCGCTTTGTCCGGATGGGAGCCGAGCATCCGTTTCGCCGCTTCCATCTGAATGAGCGCGCCGGTCATGGAATGGCCGATTTTGTCATGGATGGCTTGGGACAATCTGTTTCTTTCTTCGAGTTTGCCGGTATACTCCGATTGTTTGATATATTCTGTGCTGCTGTGCAGCTGTTTCGTCAGTTTTTCAATGCTTGAGCGCATGCTGTCTGACTGCTCTTCATATTTCTTCAGCCGATCGCTGGACCGGGCGGCCAAAACGAAAATCGCCAGACAGAACAAAGTTATGACGGTATAGGCGGGAAGGTCGCCGTACGGGATAAATAAAAACGGCAAAAACACGAGCAGGCAGAACACATAGCGGTGAACCGGATATTCGGCAAGAACGGCAAAAATGGCGGGCGGTAAAAGAAACAGAAACGCCGGATGGCCTAAGGCGGAAAGCCAGGCGGTCAATGCCAGCGCCAGCAGGGTGATCCCGCGCCTCCAAGCGGGCGGCCTGATCATGCAGACCGCAATGCCCAAAGACAGATAAAGCAGCAGAAACAAGACGGCGTACGGTGTGTAAAGGCGGTCTGCCGATACGAACAAAAAAGCCGTATAAAAAATGGCGATCAGTCTGCTCATCAGCATCCAAAAATCCATACCGTTCAACGCCCGTTATCCACCTTCCCAGTGATATAATAAATCGCGATCTGCGTTCTGTGCTCAAGCCCCGTTTTCCCTAAAATAGAGGAAATATAATTGGCCGTCGTCCCTTCAGAAATGAAAAGCTGTTTTGAAATTTCCCTGTTCGAGAATCCTTTCGCAATAAGCGACATGATGCTGAGCTCTCTTTCAGTAAACTGGCTTTCATCAATCTGATGCGCGGCTTCCGCCGGCCGGGTAAGGCTGTCTTTTATTTTATCCAGCACGGTGTCCTGAAGAATGCTGTGCCCGTTGAAGCCGCTTTTGATCGCATCGCGGATCCGTTCCGGTTCGGTATTTTTTAATAAATATCCTTTCGCGCCGTTTTTAATCGCTTCTAAAATATACTCATCGTCGTCAAATGTCGTCAGGATCATCGGCTTCGTATCCGTTTCCTCCGCGATCCGTTTTGCGGCTTCGACGCCGTTCATCACCGGCATGCGGACGTCCAACAAGGCGATATCGACGGGATTGTGTTTACAATACTCTGCCGCCTCGAATCCGTTTTCCAACGTTGCCGATACAGTAAATTCCTCATATGTATGCAAAATGATTTTCATTCCTTCTCTGATGAAAGAATTATCATCCGCGATAATGACATTAATCTTCATGGCCGCACCCTTTGTGTGTTTTTTGTTTCATTATATACCATCCGATTTTAAATCAAAAAGCCTCCCGGCGAAAGGTGCGCGGAAGGCGGAGCGGTCAAGCGGGTTTTTTCAATTGGATGAAAAACAGCATCAGAAAAGAAATGATCACAATACAGATCACCCACACCCAGGCGAGTGTTTCATTGCCGGAGTCCATCGCGACGTAAATCGCTGTCGGCAGCGTTTGGGTGACGCCGGGAATATTTCCCGCAAACATTAAAGTCGCCCCGAATTCACCTAGCGCCCTTGCAATACTGAGAATGCTTCCGGTCAAGAGGGAGGGAAAGGCAAGCGGGACGGAAATGCGGGTGAAGACCTGCCGCCTGCCGGCTCCGTCTACTTTCGCCGCTCCCTCGATGTCGGCATCAACCGCGGCGAAGCCCGTTTTAGCGGACTGATACATAAGCGGGAAGGCGACAATGGCCGAAGCGATCACCGCGGCCGACCACGTGAAAATGACGGGCTGGTGAAAAATCCGCTCAATCGCCCGGCCGATAAAGCTGTGTTTTCCGAAAATGATAATGAGAATGAACCCGACAACGGTAGGCGGAAGAACGAGCGGGAGCATAAACAGCGTCTCCACAGCCGTTTTTCCGGGAAATCGCGCTTTCGCCATCCAGGCGCCGGCAAGCGTCCCGAGAATGATGACGGCGAAGCCCGACGCCAAAGCCACCTGAAACGACAGTACGACGGGAGTGAAAAACTCCGAAGCCGTAATGTTACTTGGCAGTAAATCCATATTTCTTAAACACTTTCATCGCTTCATCCGACTGCAGATACTGATAAAACGCTTCTGCTTCTTTACGGTGCTTTGTATCCTTGACGATGCCGAGCGGATACACGATCGGATCGTGCGTTTTCGCCGGCGCTTCATCGGTGATTTTCACCTTTTTCGAAATCAGCGCGTCTGTTTTATAGACAAGCCCGGCATCGACATTTCCGGTTTCAACATAAGACAGCACCTGGCGCACGTCTTTTGCATAAACGACTTTATCTTTTACCTTGTCCCACAGGGATAATGCCGTCAATGATTGTTTGGCGTATTGTCCGGCCGGAACGGATTCAGGCGTGCCGAGCGCGATTTTTTCCGCGCTGTCTTTTTTCAGGTCATTCAGATGTGTCAGGTGTGCGCTGTTTTTCTCAGGCACGATCATGACGAGATCGTTTTTCAAAAGATCCGTGCTGTCCTTTTTGTCGATATCTCCGTCATGAACGAGCTTTTCGAATTTATCTTCGGCTGCCGAGAAGAATAAATCAGCTCCCGCGCCTTGTGAAATTTGTTTTTGCAATGTGCCTGATGATCCGAAGTTGTCTTGAATGGTTACGTTTGAATGTGATTTTTCGTAGTTGGTCTGGATTTCTTCAAGTGCATCCTGAGCGCTGGCTGCCGCAGAAACGGTCAGCGTGACTTTTTCGTTTTGTCCGCCTTTGGACGATTGTCCGGAAGAGCAGCCCGCAGTTGCGAGGAAAACGGCCATAGCCGCAGTTGTGAGTAGTGTCGCTTTCTTTTTCAATATGGTGCACCCCTTATAGCTAAATATCATTAGATCAAACTAATTATAACGCAATTGTACGTGATGGTGCGGTTTTTTTTCAATATCTGAACAGTTATAATAAAAACGGAGCGTGATAATATGACAGAAGCCACTTCCTATACAATAGAAGAAGTTGCGGGCCTTTTGAAGGTCTCAAAACTGACAGTATATGATTTGATAAAAAAAGGACTCATTCCGGCGTACAGGGTCGGAAGACAGATGAGGGTCGATGAAGAGGACTTAAAACAATATAAAGCAAACATGAGAATGTCAAAAAAGCCATCCGCAGCAGAAGCGCCTGACCCGTCCCGCGGGCGGGAGCCGGAAAAAAGGCAGTCCGTTATCATCAGCGGGCAGGATGTGTCGATGGACCTCCTCAGCAAACAGCTGGAACAAACAATACAGGCGGCTCCGCTCCGTAAGTACAGCGGCAGTTTGAACAGCCTGATCGAGATGTACCGCGGGGCTTGTGACATCGTCAGTCTGCATTTGTACGATGGGGAGACGGGGCAGTATAACATCCCGTATGTGAAGCGCATCCTTTCAGGGGAGCCGTTTGCGCTTTTTCATGTCGTGCTTCGTCAGGCAGGATTATATGTGAAAAAGGGCAATCCGCTGAACATTCAGGGCTTTCAGGATTTGAGCCGAAAGGATGTCCGTATCGTCAATCGCGAAAAAGGATCAGGCGCGAGGGTCCTGCTGGATGAACAGCTCAGATCATTCGGCATTACGCCGTCTGATGTCGCCGGCTACCATGACATTGTCACGGATCATCTGTCAGCGGCTTCACAAGTATCAAGCGGAAAGGCGGATATCGGAGTCGGGTCGCAGCATGCGGCGCATATGGCAGGCACGGACTTTATCCCGGTGATCAGTGAGCAGTACGATGTGGTCGTCTTAAAACAAAACCGGGAGCTTGTTCAAAGCGTGCAGGACATCCTCAATTCTGAGGAATTCAAGTCTCAGCTTTCTCAATTATCCGGATATGATACGAAAATGACCGGACGGCTCATATATGAAACGTGAAAAATCCCTCCATATAACGGAGGGATTTTTTTATTGCTTATAAAACCGCAACAGGTCGCCGTTTAATATTTTATCGGAAAGCATCAGCTCTTGTTCCGCTTTTTCTTTCTCATCGCTGCACGCGCTCATGTCAGAAAGCGGTTCGCCCGTTTTACGGCTGTAACACGTATTTTTTGTATAAATATGATCATCCGTGATAAAGCTGCCGTTTCTCAGCACCGCAAACGGGGTCCGCTCTCCGGAAAACAGATCATTGCCGAACTGAATGCTGCCTTTCGTTTCAATGCCGAGCAGGTGAAGCAGCGTCGGCCTTACATCAACCTGTCCCGCGGTTGAAGCAATCGTTTCCGGCGCACGGTCGGTCACCCCGGGAATATGAATGATAAACGGCACGCGCTGAAGCTGAACCGTATCAAACGGAGTGATTTCCTCTTTCCCTAAGAATTCGGCAAGTCCTTGATTATGGGCTTCGGATATACCGTAATGATCTCCCATCAGGACGATCATCGCGTTGTCATACAGGCCTTCTTTTTTCAGCTTCTTGAAAAAGTGTTTCAGGGCCTCATCTTCATAGCGGACCGTCGTCACATAGCGGTTTAATAACTCGCTGCTTGTGTCCGGTTCCTCAATGAGCTGATCCTGTTTTTCAATTTCAAAAGGAAAATGGTTGGTCAAAGTCAGCAGGCTAGCGTAAAACGGCTGCGGAAGCTTCTTTAATTTTTTCGCTGACTGTTCGAGAAACTCCTTATCCTTCAGGCCCCAGCCTGTTGAATTTTCCTGAGTCACCTTAAATTCATCCGCGTCGAAAAAACGGTCGATTCCGAATGCCCCGTACATCTCATCCCGGTTCCAAAAGGCCTTATGATTGGCATGCAGAACGGCTGAATAGTATTGACGGTCTTTTAACATATGGTACATCGTATTGAACCGGTGGCCGCTTTTTGTAAAAAAAACGGCGCCGCTTGAAGACGGATACAGCGAATTCGCAGTAATGAATTCTGAATCTGAGGTTTTTCCCTGTTCAGTCTGCTGATAAAAATGAGTGAAGTCATAACTTTTTTTCCGCAGTTTATTTAAAAACGGGGTAATCTCCCGTCCGTTGACCCGCTCATCCATTACAAAACGCTGTGTTGATTCGAGCGTAACAAAAATCACATTGCGTCCCTTGGCGAGCCCGAACTTTGATTCGGACGGCCTGCTGTAGTCGGCTTGAGTGTAATTTGCGACCGCCGCAAGGCTGTCTTCATCGGCAAACGCTTTAGCTCCTGCATTCAGCGTCTGCGAAATGGTGTCATACAAATGAAAGTGGAACAGGCCGATTCCTTTTACGAGCGCTTCACGATCAAAAGGGTGCTTGAACAGCTTCGGCTGCTCGGCCTCAGACAGTGCAAGGTTGCACAGCATGAGGCCGGCTGATGCCCACGCATACGCTTTAACGGTACGGGCGCCCGCTTTTCCTTTATCGGCTTTATGCCTTTTACCAAGGTAAAACAAAACCGCAATATCCAAAAATAAAGCGATATAAAGCGGGTGAAACAGCTCTTGGACGCTGCTTCCCATATCACCCATATTGCTCGCCTGAAACAAAACCGGTATGGTGATAAAATCAATATAAAACCCGTAAAACACCGTATTCGCGATTAAAATTCCCGTCAGCATCACATTTGCCGAAAGCAGAAAGATCCGCTGTTTTTTTTCTGTCAGCAGCAGGGCGATGCCGAACAGCGGCACAATGAAGCTCAGCGGATTAATGAGAAGCAGACATTCCTCAAGAACCGAATTGTTCTGCAGATCAAAACCGAGCTTATAAACGGCATAGGTTTTCATCCACATGAACAGGATGGACAGGCATAAAAACCGATGATTACTGAAAAAGGTTTTCTTCATATGTATGACTCCTCACCCTAAAAGCGAAAAGACGCTTTTTGTTTAAGAGATGCGGCCGTGAACCAGTTCGTATAAATAATAGCAGGATACAATCGTTAAGCCGGCCAGCACAAGCTGCTCCGAAAAGCTCCCCGTTCTCATATAAAGGGGAAGACGGAAGCGGATGGCGGCCGGAAACAGCAGTTTAATGCCGTTGACGGTCCATGCGTCAAGCACAAGATGACTCGCCATTCCGATCATCAGTCCGGCGGAAATGCTCTGATTCGGAATATAGGTTGCCGTAATGAAAAACATAATAAGCATAAACAGCAGACTGTGTGTAAACGTTCTGTGGCCGAACACCGTGCTTACGATTTTGGACAGAACGGGCAGCGTTCTGCCGATTTTGCTTTTCGTATGGCATATGTCGGGAATCAGCGCCCCGAGGGCACCCGCTGAGGTCATAAGGACCGGATCATACCCGTAATAATACGCAATTGCGGAACAAGAAGCGATGCCTCCCATGATGTGTGTTTTTCCTGTCATTTTTCGCTTCTCCTTTTTATTTTTGCCAAAATCCCCTGAATTACAAATATATCAAGAGAATGCATGTTTGATCAACAAACTTTACCTGTTCCGCCAAAAGGAAGGAGACGCGGATTCCGCATATTCTGCCGCGGAAAAAGACACATTATAGGTGTACCTATATTTGATAAAGAGGTGATACAGATGGCTTTCTTTAACAAAGAAAAAGGAAAAAACAGCGATAAAAACAAAAATGTCATTCAAGGCGCGCTTGAAGACGCCGGTGCAGCTCTGAAAGACGATCCGCTTCAAGAAGCTGTTCAAAAGAAAAAAAACAACCGCTGACCATATAAGACGGGTAGGGCGAACGCTCTATCCGTTTTCTATCTAATTTTTCCCTTTGACAGATCTTTTTATCTCTGATAACCTCTGAGTAGAATTGAATGATAAAAATCCTCACTCTTTCTCGGTGAGGTAGAGGTTGCGCTTGATGATGAGTCGCACATGCCAGGCTGATAGGGGCCGCAAAACATGTGTTAAAGGCATCAGCGCCGAAGTGTAAAGAAAGCCGATCCTTCTTTATGCTGGGACTGTATCTGAATAAGTGCAGGACTGCCGCGTGCTTTTTCGCGGAGGGCTATCCGGAGATCAAGGGTGTGTGTGTTTCTTTAAGCATGGACTTTTGTTCAGGCTTTTTTTGCGTGTAAATATGATCTCGGGGTCTGGTCCGTACGAATGAACAACCAGGAGGTACAGGAATGGAACAGACGAAAAAATGGGGTTTTTGGTTATTAACGGCGTTTGTCGTAGGAAATATGGTAGGCTCGGGCATCTTTTCGCTTCCGAGTTCGCTCGCAAAAATCGCGAGCCCGTTCGGCGCCACATCGGCATGGCTTTTAACGGGAGCCGGTGTGTTAATGATCGCGCTGGTCTTCGGCCACTTATCCATCCGTAAGCCTGAACTGACGGCGGGGCCGCAAAGCTATGCGCGTGCGCTGTTCAGCGATCGGAAAAAAGGGAATGCAGCGGGCTTCACGATGGTGTGGGGCTACTGGGTGGCGAGCTGGATCAGCAACGTGGCGATCATCACGAGCCTTGCCGGATATTTAACATCATTTTTCCCGATTTTAACGGATAAGCGTGAAATGTTTTCGATCGGCGGTCAGGCGGTTACGCTCGGCCAGCTGCTGACGTTTGCCGTATGTACGGTTTTATTATGGGGCACTCACACGATTCTCGTCACCAGCATTAACGGTGCGAGTAAATTAAATTTCGTCACGACGTTTTCAAAAGTATTAGGATTTATCTTCTTTATCATTGCAGGTTTATTTGTGTTTCAAACGTCGTTTTTCGATCATTTTTATTTTCCGGTTCAAACAGGTCCTCACACAGTTGAGGGAATCGGCGGACAGATCCACAATGCGGCGATTTCAACATTATGGGCGTTCGTCGGAATTGAATCGGCAGTCATCTTATCCGGGCGCGCCCGTTCGCAGCGCGACGTGAAACGCGCCACTATTACCGGATTATTGATCGCGCTTGGCATCTATATCATCGTAACATTGATTACGATGGGCGTGCTTCCGCATGGTAAGCTTGTCGGCTCGGAAAAACCGTTTGTTGACGTATTGTACGCGATCGTCGGCAATGCGGGAAGCGTCATCATGGCGATTCTGGCGATTTTGTGTCTGTTCGGAACGATGCTCGGCTGGATTCTTCTCGGCTCTGAAGTTCCGTATCAAGCGGCGAAATCAGGAGACTTTCCGGCTGCTTTTGCAAAAACGAATAAACAGGGAAGCCCGGTTGTGTCGTTAATCGTAACGAACGTGATGTCACAGATCTTTATCTTTTCAGTTATTTCCCGGACGATCAGTGACGCGTTTACGTTTTTAACAACGGCGGCGACGCTCGCTTATCTGATTCCGTATCTCGTATCAGCGTTTTACAGCCTGAAGCTCATTTTTACGGGTGAAACGTATGACGAGATAAAGGGTTCAAGAGTAAGAGACGGTATCATCGCCATCCTTGCCTGCATTTATTCTTTTTATGTCATTATTACCGGAACGGCCGATTTAACGACCTTTATTCTCGGTATCGGGCTGTTCTTCGTCGGTTTGCTGTTATATCCTTTCGTCTCAAAGAAATTTGCAAACAACAGACAATCGGTATGACAAAAAGACATCTCACGTCTGTGAGATGTCTTTTTTATTTGCGGCAGCGGGTTACTTTTTGATGGCGTGTATATAATGAATGGTCTCGAATGCGGTTAAGTGGTCAGTGCGTCCGCTGAAAAAACGGTCATTGACGTCCGCCGGAGATAAATGTTCATAAATAAGCAGACCTGATGATTCTAATATTTTTTCGATTTCTTTATAACTGAAACACGATAACATCGGTTCTCCGCTTGCTGCAGCCATTTTCACCATGTTTTCCACTCTGTTTGACAGTCCTCTTTCTTCAAAGAGCGACTCATCTGCATAATCAAACACGATAGAGCTTCCCGGCGGGACTTCGGCAAATAATTGTGTGAGCAGGCGGGCGAGATGCTTTTTCGTAAGATAGTATGACACACCGAGCAGGCTGAAAAAGGTTTTTTGGCGTGAAAAACCTTCCTGATACAGACGGCTGAAAGAAAGCGAAGCGGCGAAGTCCATCGGTACAAAATGTAGATGATGGGAAATGCCGAGCTTCAGATGTTTCAATCTGTTTATTTTGTCTTCCTGTGAAGCGGGTTGATCGATTTCAAATATGTCTAAGCCGTTTGTCACCTCAGGATGCCTGAAACAAAAAGTATCCAGCCCCGCGCCAAGGATGACATACTGTTTGGCCCCGAGCTTCACTTCATTCAAAAGCACTTCTTCACAATATGCGGCACGGGCTAACGGTGTAGGAGACAGCTGGACTTGAGTCACCCATTTTAAGATGTCATCCGGTTGGCCTTGAAGCCTCTGGGCCATGTCTTTGCTGAAAAATGATATACCTTGAATCAGATGATCGCGGATATCCGAATGCTCTTTTTCAGAAATCAGATCTTGTGCCATAAAATCATCAAATATCACCGGGGTGTCGTGTTTACTGTGGTACGCCCTTCCGAAAGCGGACAGCAGGGAAGTCATACTCGCCTTGTTTTCTTTCATATAAAGATCCTCCGTTATTTACATCAATCTCCGGCCGGGAGAATCTTATTATACATGTTAATCCAAAAATGTAAATTATAGCATAAATGAATTTTTTTGTCAAGTTTTAAGCGTAATAAAAAGCCGCTGTGACAGCGGCTTCGGGGTTACTTCGTTAAGCTTTTTGTGATGTAGTCGAGCTGGCCTTCAAGTGAGATCGGGTCTGAGAAATAGAAGCCGATCGGATCAATGCGGTAGACATGGTTTTGTTTGACGGCATCGAGGTTCTTCCAGATTGAGCTGTCAAGCACGCCTTTGTCGTCACCGCCGGCCTGCCATGGCCCCATAAAGATGTAGTCTCCCGCGAAGTCAGGCAGTTTCTCGAGTGAAATGCTGGCGTAGCCCGGCCCTTGATTAATGGCTTTTTCCTGCGTCAGTTTTGTGGCCTTCAGCCCGAGTTTGTCATAAATGATGCTTCCGCCGCGGCCGAAGTCTTTACCGAATACATAGATGTCTTTCCCGTTTGTCTGCATGATGGAGATGGTTTTTGAGCCGACCGCTTTTTGAACCTTTGTTTTAGCGGCAGCGGTTTTCTTATCCCATTCAGCCAGCCATTTGTCTGCTTTATCTTCAGTGCCTGTCATTTTCGCAAACTCTTTGAATTGATCAATATTGCTGAGCTTGTCATATTTAATGGCGATTGTCGGCGCGATTTTTTCCAGTTTTTCAATATCGGCGCCTTGTGTCGTCCAGACAACGATTAAATCCGGCTTTAAGTCAATGATTTTTTCAACGGACGTGCCGTCGCCGATGTTTGTCACACCTTTTGTTTTCCCTTTGTAATAAGGGTTTTTAAATACGTTTTGCGGCGCGCCGACAACATTGATGCCGAGCTGTTTAAAGTCACCGTAGTAGCCGTCAGCCATGACGACGACCCGTTTCGGGTGCTTCGGAATTTTAATATTGCCGTTTTCGGCTTTATACGTGATGGTTTCTTCTTTTTCAGAAGAACCTTTCGTGTCTGAAGAATTGCCGCATGCGGCCAAAGCGGCGATGAGCAGCATGGCAATCAGCGCTGCGCCGATTTTCTTGTATGTATGGAACATCTGACATTCCTTCTTTCATAAAAATTAGTGATAAAGAGAATCATTATCAGTGTGATTATATCACTGCTTTCATAGAGAAGCACGCTCTTTTTTAAGAAAAACTTTCTTTTTTTATATGAAATTAGGTCTATTAAAAGAGAAGATAAAAGTGCTATACTGAAACAAGTCATTGATAATCATTATCATTACCATTACCATTCTTGTTTTGAGAAAGGAAGAACGAGTGTTGGGTCTATTGAAAAAGAAACAGACAATGACGGCTCAAGGGGCATCAGGGAGTGAAATCCAGTGGACGGCGCGTTCATTCCGGGCGGCTGTGCTGCTGTGTGCCGGGATTGCGGTTTTATTGATCGGCGCGGCTCTGTCTGTTTCCATCGGAGCTGCCGATATTCATCTGCGGACGGTGTGGGATGCTCTCTTTCACTTTCAGCCGCAAAATACATCTCATCAAATCATACGCGATCTGAGGCTGCCGAGAACCGCCGCCGCCGCGCTCGTCGGGGCTTTTTTAGCTGTGTCCGGGGCGATTATGCAGGGGCTGACGCGGAACCCGCTTGCTGAGCCTTCCATTATGGGCGTGACGTCGGGGTCAGGATTTGCGATCGCATTGGCATTTGCTTTTTTTCCGGGGCTCTCTGCCGCTGGGCTTGTTTTGTGGTCCTTTGCGGGAGCGGGAATCGGAGCGCTTATTGTGTTTGGCATCGGCCTGTTTTCAAAAGGCGGGCTGACACCGGTGAAGCTCGCGCTGGCCGGTACGGCAGTCGGCTATTTCTTAACGGGGCTTTCAAGTGCGATTGCGATCCGTTTTGATGTCGCCCAGGATGTGAAGTTCTGGTACGCCGGAGGAGTCGCTTCCGTGAAATGGGAAGGCGTGCAGCTGCTGTTGGCGGTCGGGGTTATCGGACTTTTGCTGGCATTTCTGATTGCGCGCTCAGTGACGGTGCTGAGCTTGGGTGAGGAGCTGGCCAAAGGGCTCGGGCAGTACACATCGCTTGTGAAAGTAATCGGAATGTTTGTCGTTGTCCTCTTGACGGGGGCTTCAGTCTCAGTCGCCGGAGCCATTTCTTTTATCGGCTTGGTGATTCCGCATATCACCCGATTTTTAGTCGGGGTAGATTACAGATGGATCATTCCCTGTTCGGCGGTATTCGGCGCCGTTCTGTTAGTCTTCAGTGATATTGCCGCAAGACTCGTCAATGCGCCGTTTGAAACACCGGTCGGCGCTTTAACCGCTCTTATCGGCGTTCCCTTTTTCTTTTATTTGGCGCGCAGGGAAAGGAGAGGGCTGTAATGAATGTAAAATCGAAAAAACCGCTGGCGGTCATGGCCGTTACGTTTTTGCTCATATGCATCGTCTTTTTTATCAGCTTAAACATGGGTGTGATCCGGATTGCGCCTCTTGATTCGCTGCGTGTCTTTTTCGGACAGGGGGATGCCCGGGATCAGCTCGTTTTATTTGAATTCAGACTGCCGCGCATGGTGCTGTCATTGCTGGTCGGCGCCGGAATCGCGGTTTCAGGCGCGATTTTTCAAAGCGTGTCTCAAAATGACTTGGCGGAGCCGGGCATTCTCGGTATTAACGCCGGGGCGTCTTTGGCGGTCGTTTTGTTTATCTTCTTTTTCCAAGGAGCAGCTGTTGATTTAAGCATGGCCGGTACATGGCTGCTTCCGGTGAGCGCTTTGGCGGGGGCTTTTCTGGCTGCTCTGCTCATCTATGTGCTGGCTTGGAAAAAAGGCGTTTCACCTGTCCGGCTCGTTTTGGTCGGGATCGGCGTCAATGCGGGGTTTAATGCGCTGCTCTTGATTTTTCAGCTGAAAATGGACCCGCGGGATTTCATGCAGGCGCTTGTATGGATTTCCGGTTCGATTTGGAACGCCAATTGGAAAATGGTGCTGTCCATTTTGCCGTGGCTGCTGGTTCTTTTACCGTTCAGCCTCTATAAAGCCAGGTATTTAAATGTGCTCCAGCTCGGTGATCAGCTGGCGGCGGGGCTTGGCACCCGGGTTGAAAAGGAGCGGCGCGTTCTGCTGATGTGCGCCGTTGCCCTGACCGCGTCATGTGTTGCGGCAGCTGGCGGAATCGCTTTTCTCGGACTCATTGCGCCGCATTTGGCCAGAAGGCTTACCGGCCCGCGCCACCAGACGCTTATCCCGGTTTCGGCTTTAATCGGAGCATTTTTATTTCTGCTTGCCGATACGCTGGCGAGAAATGTGCTTGCACCGTCCGAAGTTCCCGTCGGCCTGGTGATTTCCGTGCTCGGAGCGCCGTATTTTGTATATTTGCTGATGAAAACGAAATAGAGGAAGGAGACTGCCGCGATGAACTCATTATCGGCGGAACAGCTTACTGTCGGTTATGGCGACCGTTTGATAGCGAAAGAATTGGATATCGCCATACCGAAAGGAAAAATTACAACGCTGATCGGTCCGAACGGCTGCGGAAAATCGACGGTTCTCAAAACGATGTCAAGAATTATGAAACCGAAATCCGGCGCCGTCTATTTAAACGGACAGGCAATCATGCAAAAATCCACGAAGGACATCGCCAAGGAAATGGCAATTCTTCCGCAGACGCCTGAAGCGCCGAGCGGGCTGACGGTGTACGAACTTGTTTCTTACGGCAGGTTTCCGCATCAGTCCGGAATGGGCCGTTTGAGTGATAAAGACCGTGACATGATCAAATGGGCGCTTGAAGAGACGGGGATGGCCGAATTTTACGACCGGCCGATCGAAGCGCTTTCCGGGGGGCAGCGGCAGCGTGTGTGGATCGCAATGGCGCTCGCTCAAGAAACGGAGCTGCTGCTTCTTGATGAACCGACCACTTATTTAGATCTTGCCCATCAGCTTGAAATTTTGCAGCTGCTGGACAAATTAAACAAAGAGCAGGGGCGCACGATTTTAATGGTCATTCATGATCTGAACCATGCCGCCCGTTTTTCCCATTATATGATTGCGCTGAAAAAAGGGCGCGTCATCAAGGAAGGGACGGCGGAGGAAGTCATGACTCCCGGCATATTGGAAGACGTGTTTCAGATTGACGCACAGATTGTAAAAGATCCGCGCACGAACAAACCGGTCTGCTTAACCTACGATTTAATCCGGCATGAAAACGCAACGGTATGATGAAAAAAAACGCAGAGCCATTCCGGCCTGCGTTTTTTTATTGCGCCCGGGGCTGCTTTTGTCCGGAGACGCATTTATCCAAAACGAAAAAAACCCCCGCCACAATCAGCTCCTCCGTCGTTGACAGCCAAATCTTTTCAATCAGTTTATCCGTCGTATACGCGGTCATCCAGAGGAACAGCAGCTGAACGGTGCTGGCTAAAAGGAGAAAAGGCAGCCTGCCCGTCCTAAAAAAGGTAAAGCTATGTATCATCAGCCGCTCAAGCGGTTCAAAACATAAACCGAGAAAAATAAAAAGCACGGAAAAAAGCAGGACGTACGCCATCGATCCGTAGCTCGTCCCGGCTAATGAAAATACAGCCATCATCACGATAAAATACCCGAATAATACGGCAGCGGCTGCCAGGGCATACCGGAGCACATGAAGAAAAAACATTTTCGTCCCGTTTTGATTGATCATCTGTTCAGCTCCTTTTCACACAGAGGAGACTTGCAGAGACGGAACTCTGCAAGCCGGTGTGTGTCTTCAGCATTTCTTTTTGACGACAGGGTGTTTCTCTTTCGAAAGAATATCCGTAAAGTCTTTGCCCAGATCCAGATGCTGCTGGACGAATTTCTCAGGAAGCATGGCAAGCCATTGGTTCAGGGACACATCGGCATAGTGGTCATCCTTGAAGATTTCCAGGAAGACGAGCGGCTCATCTCCCAAATTCTCCACATAGTGGCCCATTGCGAACGGAACGTAACCGACATCCCCGGCCTGATAGTTAAATGTTCTCGCATGGCCGTCCGATGCAAAAACCGTCATCCGTCCTTTACCGGAAATATAATACTGCCATTCATGCGTGTTCGGATGCCAGTGCAGCTCTCTCATTGCGCCCGGTTCGACCACGACAAGCGCTGAAGCGATCGTTTTGGACACTTTGAAGTTTGTGGAATCCGCGATATATACTTTGCCGCCATCCGTCTCAGCAGTCGGGCCTTCATCCAGCAGGCGGTAAGTGAACGGATATGGCACTTCACCGTTCGGGCCTTCCACAATGTCATCTTTCAGCTTCCCGGGAACCGGCTCTTCAAAGATATATTTTTCTTTCCCGGGCAGGCCGGCGAGGTCTTTTTCTGAAACCCCGAAGTTGTTGGCGATGACATCAAGCGGTGTGTGGGCAAGCCAGTCAGTCACTTGGAATGTGCTGTTTTCTGAGAAGGAACCGTCATCAAAAACCAAGAGGAATTCACAGCCTTCTTTCAGCGCCTGAATGGAGTGCGGCAGGCCTGACGGGAAGTACCACAGATCTCCTTCCTTCACGTCATCGATAAAACTGCGTCCCTGTTCATCAACAATTGTGACCCGCGCTTTGCCCGTCAGCATATATGCCCATTCCGCTTCTTTATGCCAGTGCAGCTCACGGATGGCGCCCGGTTTTAAACGCATGTTGACAGATGCCAGATTTTCAGAAATCGGCAGCTCGCGAACGGTCACCTCACGCGCGTATCCGCCCTTTTCCAGCCGGTTGTGCACATCTGAGAAAGAGAATTTCATATTATCCACTGTGCCGTGATCCGTTTCCGGCGGCGTCAGCATATCCGGATTTTGGCGGTCTCTTTCAAGGTTGCGCGGTATCGTGACGGTCGCCCCTTTGTCTCCTCTGATCGGCTGCGGGATATTGCAGTTGTTTTCTTTTGACATGTAAATCGTCTCCTCTCAAGCTTTGTTTTTTCAGAAAGAGAATGTGAAAGGCCTTTCGTTTTCCCTTCTGCTTTGTTAAGTGATGCGTTCCGATGAAAAGTCAACTTCGTGTGAAAATTAATTTTTCATTTTCTGATCTTTCAGTTCCGTCATCAGTTCGATCAGGGCGTCAAACTTCTTCTCAAACCGTGTGAGAAGATACATGGCAATGAGAGCCGGAAAGCCGAGATTGCCGATCTGTCTGACCGCTTCTTCTATAAAAACCTGATCCATTATCAGCCACCTCCTGACTTGACCTGCAGTCATGTATATAAGTGAAAGAAAGAGCGGCTCCTGTAAACCTGATATCCCGGTTGAGGGTCTTTTTTTTGTTCCGGCAAAACCGGGACATAAGGAATACGGAATCTTAGTCGGAAAGGAGTAGTTTACTTTTTTTTGCTTTCTTTCATTTAATTTAAATAGGGGGCGGTTTTATGGACTATCAAGTTCTTTTACGGTCAAAATGCAAGGAAATTATGAAACATCCGATCGTTAAACATTTTTTAAGTGACCCAAAGCATTACGAGAAATTTAAAAATGTGCTGGAACATTCAGACGAGAAGGATGCAAAATCACTGGACGACCAGTTTAAACAGTTTTATAAGGAAATCCGGATCATCAAATATATGAACTCTATGATCCGGATTTTCTCCATCGATTTTGACAAGCGCATCCGTAAAAATCAGAAGCGCTATCCGCTGACGGTGGATCAGCCGGAGGGAGGTGAAGCGCTTCCCTATGAAATGGGAAAAGACGCGTATGAAGAGTTTCTGCGGAAGCAGGGGGATTTGAGCCAGCATGTCCAAAACCGTGATTTATACGAAGCGCTTCAGACGTTAACCGATAAACAAAAAAGCGTGCTGACGAATATTTATCTTCACGGAGCGACGATGAAGGAGATTGCCGAGTCGCTGGGTGAATCACGGCAGAACATTTCTAATATTCATAAAAAAGGGCTCGATAATCTCAGAAAGCATCTGGACAAGCAAAAAAAGGGGGAAAATAAGCAGTGAACGGGCCATTTGACTTCAGCAAAGAGAACACAGATACCGACGAAATGGAACTTTTGATTTCGCGTTTTTCGCCAATGATAAAAAAAAAACTGAGCAATACATCATACCAGGAAAGAGAAGATCTTGAACAAGAATTGAAGATTAAAATAGTTGAAAAAGCGGACATGCTGTTATGCCAGGAAGTGCCGGGTTTTTGGGAATTTATACTTCATCTTATAAATGAAAGCTCCTGACAAAAGCGGCGGGATGATTGATATTCCGCTCTGACAACGTGAGAAAAACGAGAAGAGATGTCCGTCTCGTTTTTCTTTTCTGTTTCCCCGCAAGACCTCCGCACTAAAAAGGTACCAAATCTTATCCATATAATGATATGATGAAAAAAACAAAGAGAAAGGAACGTCCAAGGTGGAAAATGCGTCAATTTTAATTGTAGACGATGAGAAGGCGATCGTTGATATGGTCAAACGCGTTCTCGTCAAAGAAGGCTATCACAACATTAAGACAGCCGGAAGCGCTGAGGAAGCGATCGAGTTTGTTAAACATGAAACCGCGGATCTGCTCGTGCTGGATGTGATGATGGAAGGCATGTCCGGTTTTGAAGCATGCACCGAAATCCGGAACTATACCGACGCCCCGATCTTTTTTCTGACTGCCCGTTCTTCTGATGCGGATAAGCTGTCAGGATTTGCATTGGGAGCTGACGATTATATAACAAAGCCGTTTAATCCGCTCGAATTGGCGGCGCGGATCAGAGCGACGTTAAAGAGAACCTATAAGCGCGAAGAGAAAACGGCGGTAAAGACGTATTCATACAGCCATTTTTCCTATTCACCGCAAAACGCCGAGCTGATCGTCGGGGGCGAGCCCGTCAGCTGCTCCGCACAGCTTCTGCAGCTGCTTCAATATTTCTGTGAACACCCTGATGTGGTGCTCTCAAAAGATCAGATCTATGAAAAAGTATGGGGATATCCGTCTTACGGCGACAACAACACCGTCATGGTGCATATCCGCAAGCTCAGAGAAAAGATTGAAAAAGACCCCAGCAATCCGTCCTATATTGTAACGGTGCGCGGCCTCGGTTATCGGTTTATTCCCGATCAAGGAGAAAAAGGAACCCGCTCATGAGAATGCGCGGAAAATTTCTGCTCCACTTTTTCGGACAGCTGCTGCTTGTCATCCTGCTGATGTCCGTTTTGGCCGTCGCTTCTTTCTTCTATTTGGATTGGCGTTTCAGCGAAGCGGAAGCCAATGCGGGACTGACCAAAGCGACGGCAGACTCGTTTGAAGCGTGGCTTGATAAAAATGAAGACGGCACATGGGATGTCGATGAATTTTTAAAGATGTCGGTCAGAAAGCAGAAGGGCTGGCTGCAGATCATTAATGACAATGAAAAAACGGACTACGCGTACAGAGTGCCGAAAGACGTCCCGAGCCATTACAGCAGAAAAGACCTCTTATCCATTTATCAGTACCGGAATTTTGACAACTACAAGCTGAATTACTGGACGGTCACGATAAATGATGAGACCTATTTGATTCTGTTCGGCTGGAAATCCGCCAGTGAGCAGCTTCTCACTTACATCGAATCACAGGAGCCATCCCTCGCTTCCCTTTCTCAATATAAAAAAAGCACGATTGATTATATTAAACGGGAAAAAGGGGCGGTCTACCTTCTCGAAGACAGCGGCAGACTGCTCGGGGATATCAACAGCACGAAAAAAGAACGGAACACCGTCAATGAGCTTGAATTGCTGAAATACAATTCCAAGCCGTGGAATTACAAACGGGAAATTTCTTTTAAAAGACTCGATAAAACGAAATGGATGGTCGCGTCGGTGCCGAACCCCGTGTACATCCCCGATCACGAGTTTAACAAATCATTTTTGAGAAATGTGATGAAAACCCTCTTCCTCTTGATCGGAATCCTGGTATTTATGATCTGCATCCTGACCATCTGGTACTCTTTCCGTTTCGGCTGGCCGCTGTTTCATACCATCAAATGGCTCGTCAATTTATCAAAGGGCCGGCTTGAAGAGCCGAAGAACCGCAAAGGACAGCCGGTCAGCAAAAACAAAAAAGGCAAAACAAAGCAGCCGTTCCGCTTTTTCGCCGAGATTTTCGAATCGATGGATCAGCTGACCGACACGCTGAAGCGGGATAAGAAAAACAGAGAAAAAATCCAGGCGACAAGGGAAGAATGGATCGCCGGGCTGAGCCATGACTTAAAAACCCCGCTGAGCACGATTTACGGCTACAGCATGATGCTTGAATCGAAGCAATACGACTGGACCCCGGAAGAAGTCAAAGAAATGGGGCAGATCGTCCGGGAAAAATCAGAATATATGTCCAAGCTGATTGAGGACTTAAACTTAACGTACCGCCTCAAAAACGCGGCCCTCCCGATCGAACGGCGGCTGATCAACGTCGTGCCGTTTATCAGAAACGTCACGAACGATTTCACGAAAAATACGTTCTCGGAAGGCTATGACATCGCCTTTGAAACCAAAAAGGAAGACATTCTTTTCGCCATTGATGAAGCGTGGTTCCGCCGTGTTCTGGAGAATCTGCTGGCAAACGCGGTTAAGCATAATAAGAAAGGGACCGCCATTCGGGTCGTGCTTGAGGAATCAGCCGAACAGCTCATTCTGAAGGTGAAAGATAACGGAAGAGGAATGGACGACGAAACGATTCACCAGCTGTTTAACCGTTATTACCGGGGAACGAATACGAAAGGCCCGTCAGAAGGAACGGGACTCGGGCTCGCCATTGCCAAGGAGCTGGTTCATCTTCATAACGGAACCATCCATGTCAACAGCAGAATCAGCGCCGGAACGGTGATTACGATTCTTTTTAAAAAAGATTGAGTTTGGACGCCGCTTTGTCGGGAATAACAATAGAAGACTGACAAGCAAAAGAGGTGTTCACACATGGAAGCAGCATTACGAGCAGATACGAGAGCAGTTATCGGAGAAGGCCCTTTATGGGATAAGGACAAGCAATGCCTGTACTGGGTGGATATACTGGGCAGCCAGCTCCATATCTTCACTCCGGCTGACGGAATCAACCGCTCCGTTAAATTCAAATCATTTGTCACGGCTCTTGCCTTATATTCAAAGGAAGAGCTGGTGATGACGATGAAAGACGGGTTTTACCTGTACAATCTTCGGGAAGATACATTGACGAAGATGAAGCAGCCGAGAGACATGCGGGAAGATATCCGTTTCAATGACGCAAAATGCGACCCGTCCGGCAGATTATGGGCGGGAACGACGAGCATGGAAGGCAAAGAAGAAGAGGCTTCGCTGTACCGTCTGAATACGGACGGCAGCCTTGCCAAAATAAAAGACCAGGTCTCCACCTCGAACGGTTTGGATTGGGATCGGGACCGAAACTTGATGTACTATATCGACACTCCGACGCAGGAAATCGTCTGTTATGCATACGATCCTGAAACCGGAGCCGTATCAGATCCGAAAACGGTCTACCGCTTTCCGGAATCGCAAGGATCTCCCGACGGAATGACCATTGACCGTGACGGAATGCTGTGGGTGGCTCTGTTCGGAGGCGGCCGTGCCGTCCGGATTGACCCGTTTTTGCATAAGGAAATTGCATCTATCGAAGTTCCGGCGAAATACGTCACCTGCTGCGCGTTCGGGGGCAGAGACTTGAACACGTTATACATTACGACCGCGACGGAAAAATTAACGGAAGCCGAAAGACTTGAGCAGCCGCATGCGGGCGGCCTGTTTTCGGCAGAGCTTGAGACGGGCGGCTGGGAGCCGGTTCCGTTTGCAGGCATGATGTAAAAAAAGCCCTGGCATATGGGGAAGTTCCCATTGTGCCGGGCTTTTTTGTGTTAAATGGAGCGGATGATGCCGCCTTCAACCCGCTGTGCGGTGCCATTAATGGCAGAAGCCGCTGATGAAGCGAGAAATACAATCGTATTGGCGACTTCTTCCGGGGTTGCATAGCGCTGAATCAAAGATGTCGGCTCATTCACTTTAAAATAATCCCGGACGAAGCTGTCCGTGTCTTCTCCGGCAGCCTTTGCGGCTCCTTCCATGTAAGAAGCGACGCCTTCGGTCCATGTCGGTCCCGGCAGCACGGAGTTGACCGTGACATTTGTGCCTTTCGTCATTTCAGCCATTCCCCGGGACAAGCTGATTAACGCCGTTTTCGTCATTGAATACGGAATCATTTGCGCAAGCGGTTTGACTCCGGCTTCACTGGAGATGTTCAGAATCCGTCCGCTGTTTCTTTCGAGCATTTGCGGCAGAAAACGCCGGCACAGGCGCACGGCGCTCATAACATTCACTTCAAAATACCGAGTCCATTCGTCATCAGACACCTCAGCGAAGTCCTTTACTTCAAAAAAGCCGAGGTTATTGACAAGAATATCGACTTCCCCGATTCCGCCGGCGCGCTTGATCAAGTCATCCGCCTCATCCTGGCGCGATAAATCCGCAGCGATGCCATGAACCGTTCCGTAAGCGGAAAGCTCTTCAACCGTCCGTTCCACAGTTTCTTTTTTTCTTCCATTTACAATCACCTCGGCGCCTTCGGCTAAAAAGCTTTTTGCCGCGGCTTTTCCGATGCCTGAAGTTGATCCTGTAATCAACACGAGCTTTCGTTCAAGCTGTAATTCCATGATAATCCTCCTTTTTACGCCATTGTGTAACAGTATACATGATGAATTTTAGTGTGTACGAACAATTTGCTTTCATGCAAAAAGGCCGGATATACAAGCCTTAAAGACTTATAGTATAATTACTGCGAAAAAAGGATACGAATGTCAAAGAGACAATCGTTTACCATAATCAGGGGGAGTTAAAAGAATGAAGAAGATCACTGCCGTCTGGGCGGCGCTCTTGGTCACCGCCTTTGTGATCGCCGGCTGTTCCGGCGCACAGGAAGAAGGAAGCGCGGCCAAACAAAAAGCCGTCTCAACCGAAGCATTCCCGGTAACCATTAAGGATGCCGCGAACGAAAAAGTAACCATAAAGCAGGCACCGGAAAAAATCGTTTCCCTCATGCCGAGCAATACGGAAATTACATACGCGCTCGGACTGGGAGATAAGGTCGCAGGCGTTACGACAAATGATACATATCCGAAAGAAGCGGTAAAAAAACCGAAAGTCGGAGATATGAATGTGAACGCTGAAAAAGTCATCGCGCTGAAGCCGGATCTCGTGCTTGCCCACGCGTCCTCTATGTCCGCTTCCGCCGATGCGATGAAGCAACTGAAAGATGCGGGCATCACCGTCTTAACGGTCAATGATGCGCAATCGTTCCAAGACGTATACAAATCTATCAGCATGATCGGAAAAGCGGCCGGCAAAGAAAAGCAGGCGGATAAGCTGATCAAATCGATGAAATCCGACCTTTCCGGCATAGAAAAGAAAGAGGCGGCCATTTCTGAAAAAGACGAAAAGAAAGTATTCGTCGAAGTGTCTCCTGACGGTTACACGACGGGGAAAGGCACGTTTATGAACGAAATGCTTGAAGATATACACGCGAAAAACGCCGCCGGCAGCCAGACCGGCTGGGTGCAATTGACGGATGAAGCGATTGTCAAAATGAATCCGGACGTCATTATTACGACAGACGGCGTAAAGGCCGCTGAAGTGGAAAAACGCGCCGGCTGGGGTGCCGTCAATGCGGTCAAACACCACAATGTCTATTCTGTTGATCCCGACCTTGTCACACGCTCAGGCCCGCGCCTTGTCAAAGGGGTCGAGAAGCTTGCAGAAAGCGTTTATCCTGAAACGTTTAAAAAGTAACCGCCTGCTGGCCTACACGGTCAGCCTGCTGTTTTTAGCCGTTTGTACGGCACTCGGCATTTCAATCGGCAGTCTGCATATTCCTTTATCCGACGTTTTTTGGATCGGGATCGGCCGGACATCCTCGGCTGACCCTATGAATGTAAATATTATGATGAATATCCGCCTGCCGAGAGTCGTTCTGGCTGCCCTTGTCGGAGCCGCGTTATCTATTGCGGGGGCGGCGTTTCAGGGACTTCTGAAAAATCCGCTCGCCGACCCTTATACACTCGGGGTATCTTCGGGAGCCTCAGCGGGAGCCGTTATCACCTTGTTTTTCGGCATTCAGATTCCCGTTATCGGCCGGTTCACACTACCGGTTGTCAGCATCGCCGCAGCGATTGCGGTCATGGCGGCGGTTCTGTTTTTCAGCCGCCTCGTTCATGCGTCGATGTCGGTTTCAACGCTCATTTTGACAGGCATCATCATGAATTCTTTTCTCGGGGCTCTCATTTCGCTTGTGATCGCTTTAACGGGAAATGATCTGCTCCCGATTGTCCGCTGGCTGTTAGGAAGCGTGTCAATGAGGGGCTGGGGCTATGTCGCGCTGTTTCTGCCTTTTTTTCTGGCCGGGACGGCGCTTCTGCTTATCAATGGCAGAGAATTAAACATTATGACTTATGGAGAAGAAAAGGCAAGGCTGTTAGGCGTCAGTACGGGAAAAAGAAAACTGCTGATGATCGCCGCCGGATCTCTGCTGACGGGAGGAGCGGTTGCCGTCTCGGGGACGATCGGATTTGTCGGCCTTGTCATTCCCCACGTGACACGGCTTTTATGGGGAACGGATCATCGCCATTTACTGCCGCTGTCAGCATTGACGGGTGCCGGGTTTCTCATTTTGGCGGATTTGTTTTCCCGCACCGTCATTGAGCCTGTCGAATTGCCGATCGGCATTATGACGGCTTTGGCGGGAGCGCCTGTATTTGCCTTGATTCTGCTTCGCCAGCATCATGGAGGGAAACGCTTATGATCAGGGTGAGCAGCCTGTCCGGCGGGTACGGAGGCCGGATGATTGTGGAAGATGTCAGCTTTACCGCCGGAAAAGGTGAATTTGTCGGCATACTCGGTCCGAACGGCTCGGGAAAAACAACGCTGATGAAATTGCTGACGGGAATGCTCTCTCCGTCAAAAGGCGAGGCGCTCGTCGCAGGCAGGCCCGTCGGCGGATACAAGCCGCGGGAACTTGCGAAAATCATGGCCGTTTTGCCGCAGCATACGGAGCAAGCCTTTACATTTTCCGTTAAGGAAACAGTGTCCTTCGGCAGATATCCGTATCAAAAAGGACTCTTCAGACAGATGGATCAACATGACGAAGACATTGTCCGGGAAGCGATGGAAATGACGGGCATCGACCGATATGCGCAGCAATCCGTCCGCAATCTGAGCGGAGGGGAGCGGCAGCGCGTCTATCTGGCGCAGGCGCTGGCTCAGCAGCCAGAGGTGCTGTGTCTGGATGAGCCGACGACCTTTCTTGATCTCAAATATCAGAAAGACCTGCTTGATACGGTGAAGCGGCTGACGAGAGAAAGAGGCCTGACGGTCATCAGTATTTTTCACGACCTAAACGCCGCAGGCCAATATTGTGATCAGCTCCTGATGATGAAAGACGGGCGCGCTTTTCCGAAGCAGACGCCGGATCAGGCTTTGAAAAAAGAGACGATTGAAGACATTTATGGCGTCACTGTCAGCGCTGTTGCCCAGCAATCGTCGCCGAAACCGCTGATCGCTTTCATGCCGGAAGCGCGGGAGGAAAGAGAGCCTGTCAACGTTCCGTTCGCCTCTCTGATAAACAAAAGCGGAAATACCGTAACGCTTCATACAGAACGGCCGTTCAGAATGTTGTCAACCGCATCTGACGGCCCGGGCTTTTCGTGGAGCCGACGGCTTTCCGGCTCAGCGGCCGCTGGTTTGATCTGCCGTACGTTTGATTCGGTCACAATTGCCGTGACTGCGCAGCATACCGTTTGGGTGCTGATCAGCGGACGTTTATCGGAACAGGGATTTGTACGGCTGTTAACGGCAGCGGCTGAAGCGAGAATGCAGGCTCTTTCCGGCAGACAGGCAAAAGGCGACATTGTCATTTGTGCCTTGCAGACAGGAGAGGCGATGGACGTCCCTCACGCGGAAAGAGAAGTCAGAAGAGGAACCGCGGCATGTGTAAAAGCGGCGGAAGAAGGAGGAATACAACGATGAAGCTGTATACGAAAACCGGCGATAAAGGACAGACAAGCCTGATCGGCGGCAGAACGGATAAAGACAGTCTGCGGGTTGAAAGCTACGGGACGATCGATGAGCTGAACAGCTTTATCGGGCTTGCGCTTGCGGAGCTTGATGATTGTGAGAATTGCGGTGATGTGAAAGCCGAACTCCGAAACATTCAGCATGAGCTGTTTGACTGCGGCGGCGACTTGGCGACGGTCACTGAACATAGAAGCTATACATTAAGAGAGACATCTATTTCCGCATTGGAAGACTGCATAGACCGTTACACGGCTGAAGCGCCCCCGCTTGAGAAATTTATTCTTCCGGGCGGCCATAAGGCGGCTGCTCAGCTTCACATCGCGCGGACCGTCACGAGACGGGCTGAGCGTCTCGTCGTGAAACTGGGCAAAACAGAAGAGATAAATGATACGGTGATGCGTTACTTGAACCGCCTGTCTGATTATTTTTTCGCGGCGGCAAGAGCGGTCAACGCAAGACAGGGCGTTCAGGATATAGAATATGAAAGAAGCGCCGCGGTATTCCGTGATGATGAATAACGTTTTGTTCAGCCGGCAGCAGCAAGCCGGCTGTTTTTTTATAGAGATATCCATCAATTGAACCTTTATTGACAGAAGGAAAATGTATCTTATGCATTATTGACTGAAAAATTAAAAAATGAGATATTATAAGAAACATTGTAAAATAATGGGGGATTTGATAGATGGATACATATAATAAGAGCGAGAGCATCTGGAATAAAAATTTCACCCTTCTGTTTATCTCAAGGCTAGTTAAATTGTCAGGCGACGGTTTTGCCTTTAATTCCATTCTGTGGTTTTTGATTTTTGACGGGGAAGGCGCGATCGGCACGTCCCTGCTCATTGCGGTCACGTTCCTTCCGGAGGCGATGCTGGCGCCGATTACCGGGCCTTTTATGAAGCAGCATACGCTGAAATTCTGGATGTATTTTTCCGACCTCACGCGCGCGGCGGTCGTGTTGATCATTCCGATCTGTTATTTTAACGGTTTTTCTCCTTTATGGTTTGTCATGCTTCTCATGATTGTGCATTCAGCCACGGGAGCCGCTTATAATCCCGCATCTATCTCGTTAATCCCCAATATTGTCGGAGAAAACAGCCTGCAGAAAGCGAATGCGGTCATCCAGTCATCAGGCCAGATCGTCAGGCTTGCCGCCATTACGCTGAGCGGGGTGTTCTTAACATTTATCAGTCCCGCTTATTCTTTGTTTATCGCTCTTATATTCTATCTTCTATCAGGTTTTCTCGTACTTTTTATGTCATACCAAGTCCAGCATGCCAAACAGGATACAGTCGCCGTCAGACAGCGCGGGACGTATTTCGGAAGGCTCAAACGGGGTTTCGTTCTTGTCAGGAAGCACCAGATTTTATACCCGCTCGCCATCTATTGTATCTTCATGAATTTTGCGGCCGCTCCGTGGGAGGCGCTCTCTGCCGTTTATGTCGCCGAAGATTTAAACATGCCGCCGATCATCTACTCGCTTTTGAAAGCGACAGGAACGGGCGGAGCCTTTTTAATGGGTTTTATTTTGGCTAAGGTGAAGGTGAACAAATACGGTCTCCTGTTTGTGTCAGCGGGAATCATAGAAGGAGCGGCATTTTTCATCACCGGCCTTAACACTTTTCTGCCGCTCGTCTTCCTCGCCGCGTTTGCGTTCGGATCTGCCGTCAGCGCGATTAATGTGCCGGAATATACGATTATTCAGACGTCTGTGGACCATGATGACCAGCCGCAAGTCTATGCCGTCATCCATATGATCTCAAACATATCCATTCCGCTCGGCGCGGTTCTTTGCGGATACGCGGCTAACGCCTTCGGTTCCGGAAAAGTCATTGCCGCCGGCGGTCTCGTTGAAGTCCTGTCCGGTCTCGGAATATTGTTCTTTACGAAGCTGGCCAAAGCCGAACGCTCAGATCTCATCAGAGAAAAAGAAGCGAGCATCAGAATATAGATTTTTCGTGAAACGCCCTGCGCCGTCCGGTGCAGCGGCGTTTTTTTATGCGAAGGTCCGGGGGCTTATACGACTCCGGTCTGATATGAAAATCAATCTCTGACTCGTTTTGCCGGCCGCGGGATTTGTTTATAGTAAAGACAAGGAAAACGAAAGGAGGATCTGCATGAATATAAATGGTAAAACGGCAGGCGGCTTTCTGCTGATTGTGTTCGGACTTTCTGTCTTTTTCGGAGGAGGCCATTTCGCATTTATCATCCCGCTGGCGATCGGAGGCCTGATGCTTTACTGGGGAATCAAACGTTTTTCAAAAGGCCGGGCGGTATCGGGTATCATCGCGGGCGTCATCGGAGCTATGATTCTCGTCGGTTCTCTTCCATTTATCGTTGCGATCGGACTGGCCGGCGCCATGGTGTATTTCGGATGGAAGATGATGAAGCAGGGCGGCTCAGACACCGCTTCCCGCCAGTATGAACCGGAAGCGGCATCACCGGGATATCAATCCGGATTTGACTCTGAATGGGAAGAATTTTTGAAGAAAAAATAAGGAGGAAGACAAAATGGTCTTAAAAAGAATAAGAAATATGTTCGTCGCATCTGTTAACGAAGGGCTTGATAAATTAGAAAATCCGAAAGTCATGCTGAATCAATATGTGCGTGATATGGAAAGTGACATCGCTAAGGCGAAACAAACGATTGTCAAACAGCACACGATCGTCCATCAGTTTAAGAAAAAACAGGAAGATGCCTCTGAAACGGCGGCAAAACGGAAAAACCAGGCTCAGCTTGCTTTTGACGCCGGGGAAGAGGAGCTAGCGAAAAAGGCTCTGACTGAAATGAAATACCTTGAGGGAAAAGCGGCCGAACATGAAAAAGCGTATGAGCAGGCGAAAACACAGCTGGCAGAGCTGAAAGAGCAGCTGGAAACTTTAGAAACGCGCCTCCGCGACGTAAAGGATAAAAAACAGGCGCTCATCGCCCGCGCGAACGCGGCAAATGCGAAGGAACATATGAACGCTTCTTTCGACAAAATTGACAGCGAAAGCGCCTACAGAGAGTTCCTTCGAATGGAAAGCCGCATTGAAGAAATGGAAGTCCGCGTCAAATACGGCACTTCAGCTGAGGCGAACACAGAATACAGCCGCTCCCAATATTCAGACGAGGTGGAAGCTGAGATTGAAAAAATGCGCTCGCTTTCTCTGGAAAAAACAGAGCGTCAAAAAGCGGCTCATGAATAATGTGCACAAGGGAAGATCGGCGCGTTTACGCCTCTTCCCTATACGCACGTATCAATTCTCCGGCTTTTCCTTTATAATAAAATGAATGAAAAAGGATGGAACGTAATGAAGCGTAAGATTGCCAAAGGACTGATGGCGGCGTCCGTTCTGATCTGCTGTCTGTTTTTGGTGAAAGAAGTGTTTGCCGGGCGTTTTTTTCCGCTGTACGAAACAGAAGCGGAGTCGGCAAGCATACCGCCGCGTGCCGTCAACAGCCTGTCCGTTTCATCGGAACAGACGGATGTGAAAATCATCGCGGAAGCGCGGAATGATATCGCGGCAAACATGACGGGACCGGCGGGGAAAATGTTTGTCCAAAACAGGGGAAAGACCCTCAATCTCAAAGCGAAGGAGAAAGGGTTCCAATTTCTGAATCTCTTTCAGCGTCCTCTGCTGATTGTCCGCATTCCGTATGATTATCATCGGGACATCACCGTCCATACGTCAAACGGCAGCATTGCCGTTGACGGAAACAAGGGGCTGTCTCTTGCGCACCTCGGCGTCCGTTCTGTAAGCGGGAACATGTCGCTGAAGCACGTGAAGACGGATGTGTTTGAAGCGAAGGGACTGTCTGGCAATCTCACAGCAGCAGGCCTTGCGGCAAAAACGGGGGCTGTCCGCTTATCCTCGGGACATGTCGGGCTTCAACATGTGGCGGGCGCCCTTGACGTGCGGGTGGCTTCCGGCAGTGTCGACGCCTCGCTTGAGACGGCGGATGCTCCCGTATCCGTCAGGCTTGCGAGCGGCAGCGCAGCGATCAGCCTGCCGAAAGACGGAAGTTTTACGGTGAACGCCGAGACGGCAAGCGGAAGGATCCGGCCGTCTTATTCCTTTGAGAAAACGAGTAAGGAAGGCGGGGCATTTACCGGCATGAAAGGCAGCGGCGCCAGGCCGATTGATATAAAAGTGACGAGCGGCAATATTGCACTGCAATAGTCAAGGAAAGGAGGGGCAAGCAGCTGATGGCAAAAAAACAGATTCTCGGACTTATCATCGCCTTATTAGGCGTCAGCATGTTTTTGCGTATTATCGGCATCGGCGACTTCTTGTTTTGGCCGCTCTTTTTTCTGATCACAGGCTATATTTTTAATAAATATTCCCGCGGCTGGCTCGGCTCCGTCCTGTATATCTTCGCCGCTTTTTTATTTTTGAGGAACCTGTTCAGCGCCACCTTTAACCTGTTCGGCTATGCCTTCGCGGCCTTTCTCATTTACGCGGGCTACAGGCTCCTGAAAGGAAAGCGCGTGCATGAACATAAAGAGAAGAAAATCAATCTTGAAAAAGAAGAGCAGCCAAAGCCTTCCGCCCAGCCGGAAAGCAGACAGCCGGACCTCCGCAGCTTTTTTATCGGCGAGCTGCGGATGATGAAGGACCCGTTTGAGCTGAATGATTTAAATGTTTCCGGATTCATCGGCGATGTGAAAATTGATTTGTCAAAAGCGATGATTCCCGAAGGAGAAAGCACGATGACCATCAGCGGTGTCATCGGCAACGTTGATGTGTACGTCCCGCCGGATATCGAAGTGTCCGTCAGTTCATCGGCTTTTATCGGCGATATGAACCTGCTCGGCTCTAAGAAAAGCGGCATGAGCCCGAATCTGTATAAAGTTTCGTCTGAGTACGGCGACTCGCCGCGGCGGATTAAAATTTCAATTTCGTTATTCATCGGCGATGTGGATGTGAAGTATTTATGAGGAAAAAATTACTCGCCAATATTCAGTGGCGCGCCATGCGGATGACCGCGGGACTCAGTCTGCTCCTTTGCGCGGTGTTTATTACGCTGATGCTGCTGTATTACGGGCTTGACCCGATGCTGCTGTTTTCTTCCGGCTGGTTCGGTATTCCGTTTGTGGTCATCCTGCTTCTGGCGTCTCTTTCGGCGGGATTGATTTCCGGTTATGTATACGGCGGCCGCCTGAAAACAAGGATGGATACACTGATTGAAGCGGTTTTGAAATTTGAAAACGGCAATTTTGCTTATCGGGTGCCGCCGCTCGGCGATGATGAAATCGGTCTGGCGGCAGATCAGCTCAACGAAATGGCCAAGCGGGTCGAGCTCCAGGTCACATCGCTGCAAAAGCTCTCCAACGAACGGGCGGAATGGCAGGATCAAATGAAAAAATCGGTCATCACTGAAGAACGCCAGCGGCTGGCGCGCGATCTGCACGATGCCGTCAGCCAGCAGCTCTTTGCCATTTCTATGATGACATCCGCCGTCTTAGAGCAGGTGAAAGATGCGGATGACAAAATCGTCAAACGGATTCGCATGGTTGAACATATGGCGGGGGAAGCGCAAAACGAGATGAGAGCGCTGCTATTGCATTTGCGGCCCGTCACTTTAGAAGGAAAAGGCTTAAAAGAAGGGCTGATTGAGCTGTTAAAAGAGTTCAAAGCGAAGCAGCCGCTGGATATTGAGTGGGACATCAGCGATACGGGTGTGTCAAAAGGCGTTGAAGACCATCTGTTCCGCATCGTGCAGGAGGCGCTTTCCAACGTCTTCAGACATTCAAAGGCGACCAAGGTCACCGTCAGGCTCGGCGCGAAACATCAAAAACTTCAGCTTAAAGTCATTGATAACGGGGCGGGTTTTACGATGGATCAAGTGAAAGCATCTTCATACGGCCTGCATTCCATCAAGGAAAGAGCGAGTGAAATCGGCGGCATAGCGGAAATTATCTCCGTAAAGGGAAAAGGCACGCAGATCGACGTGAAAGTCCCGATTTATCAGAAAACAAAAGGAGAGAACGACAGTGATTCGAGTGTTACTGATTGATGATCATGAAATGGTCAGGATGGGTCTGGCCGCATTTTTAGAAGCACAGCCGGACATTGAAGTCGCCGGTGAAGCATCAGACGGGCAGCAGGGCGTCGATCTGGCCGCAGAGCTTTTGCCGGATGTGATTTTAATGGACCTTGTCATGGACGGCATGGACGGCATCGAAGCGACAAAACAGATATGCTCGAAACTCGATGACCCGAAAATCATCGTGCTGACGAGCTTCATTGATGACGACAAAGTGTATCCGGTGATCGAAGCGGGAGCGCTCAGCTATTTGCTGAAAACGTCCAAGGCGGCAGAAATAGCCGAAGCCATCAGAGCGGCTGCCAAGGGCGAACCGAAGCTTGAATCGAAGGTGGCGGGAAAAGTGCTGTCAAGGCTGCGCCATTCAGAGAATCAGCTTCCGCATGAAACACTGACAAAAAGAGAACTGGAAATCCTCTGTCTCGTCGCAGAAGGCAAGACGAATAAAGAGATTGGTGAAGAGCTGTTCATTACGATTAAAACGGTGAAAACCCACATTACGAATATATTGTCAAAGCTTGATGTCAGTGACCGCACGCAGGCAGCCGTATATGCCCACCGCAATCATCTCGTGACATAAGAAAAGGAGAGCGGCGCCAGCACACTCTCCCGAGGGGCGGGGTCATTGGGACATTCCCTTTGTTCCGAAATCCCTGATGGCGACTTTGACTTTGTATTCAATATCCGATTCACTGAAATGATGATCCCAGTCAGAGGATACCTTTTTCCATTTATCGGGATAATGAATCCGGACTTGATCGCCTAACCCGGTAATATCCACTTTCAACTCATGCTGCATGTAATCAATGAATGCCATGACATCTGAATGAATGCTGCGTTTTACCGCGTTTTTGATTTCATTTATATAGGACTCCTTGAAAGAATCTTCTTTCGGGTTCCAATCCTCAGACAGACGGCCTTCAACAAACCGGGTGACGATAAACTTGAATTTTCCATTTTTATATTTTGTTTTTACATTATATTTGCTGGAAAATACCTCGAAGGATAAATAATAATTGTCATGCTTTGCAAACGTGACGCCTCCCTTTACCGTGCCTGTGAACAGATTCATATTCTGGACTTGTAAAGGCGTTAAATTAGCATACCAGAATTTATTTTTAATAATGGTAGCGCCCCAGATTTCCAGTCTGCTGCCCACTTGGCGCACTTGAGGAAGGGCAAAGGTCTCGCCTTTGGCGATTTTCTCTGATATTTCCCCCAATGTCACGGGCTCCATCATCCGGATGGTGACCGAATTATTCTCCGTTAAGTCATAGATCGTATTTGACGCAGGTTCTCCCTGGTCACTGATTTTGAAAATATCTTTCGTTTTATCCGGCACCGTCATCACATTGCAGCTTCTTCTCGTACCGTTGTCTCTGATAAATTGGTTCATCAATGCGTCAAGCGGAATGTCATCCTTTAACAGCGCTTCGGAAAACAGCATGATGCGCAAGTGCTGAGAGAAAGCGGGGTGGTTTTTTAACGATGCCGTCCTTAAGGCTTGGTGAACGGTTTCCCCGGAAGTGGAAGTCACCTTTGTCGGATTGCTTGATGTCGACTGCTGGGAACTTGCTTTTTGCGGGATCAGAATCTGCTGCGTCACTTCCACGTTTTCTTCCTCAGGTTTATCGAGCCCGACTCCGATAACGAGGCTCAAGTCTTCTATATTGCGGCTGTCCCAGCATCCCGTCAAAAGCAATGAGCAAAGAAAGATTACGATGTATTTCTTCATTGCGCTTTTTTCACCTTCCTTTTCACAGCGACGACTCCAAACATCAGTAAAGGCAGCAAAAAGAAAACCAAGAAGATATAGCCGAGAATATCACTGAACATCAACAGCTTGTTGCCGTCTTTTGGCATCAATGATCCGAAGAATGTCGCAATCCCTACGAAGATAATCCCTTTTTTCTGCTTCAGCCCGAAAATTTTATTCAGGCCAGATGTCGCGAAATACCCGTACGAGACATAGGTGGCGAAAAATTGGATGATCCAGACAACAAGCAAAAAGGACTCGAACCTTTCAATAAAAAGCCCTTTGATTTCAAATGATTGAAAGAGCGCGATCGTAGGCCAGATCATTGTTTTGACATCTTGGGTGGTTAAGGCGCCGACGACGAGAACGTAGGTAATGATGTATAAAATAATCGGGATGCCAAAGCCCATGGCTGACATGCGGAATGTGTGCTTTTTATTTTGAAGGTACTCGGGGAGAAACAGCATAATCTCAATTCCCAAGAAGGAAACAGAAACGACGGTCAAGGAAGCCATAACGGGAGAAAATCCCTGCCCGAGCACCGGCCGCAGGTTGTCCAGATCAAATATTTTAAAGCTGAAAGAAAACACCACCAGCAAAATAATGATCGTAATCGTTAAATAGAAAGGAAAGAGCCTGCCGATATCGCTCATGCCGCCGATAATTAAATAAACGGAACAGGCGATAAAGATAAACAGCGTGACCGGCACGGGCGTTCTTTCCAATAAAAAGAACTTGACCATTTCCGCCATCGCCCGGGCTTCGAAGCTGGCGACTCCTATAAAATAGAGACAGATCATAAGATTGACGATATTTCCCGCCCATTTGCCGAGTCCTTCATTCATATAATCAAATAATGATCCGTACTGATGCTTTTTCATAATGAGCGTATTGAGATAAATCAAAAAGATAAAGATGACGCCTTCCAGACATAACGCGATCCAGCCGTCCGGCGAATTTGCCCTTGCTGACAGCGCACGCGGCATGGTGAGGAGTCCCGCGCCGAGCATCGTGTTTGAAATCAATGCTGTCCCTTGATAGCTTGTAAGCTTATTGTGAGTTGTTTTCTGGCTCATTTATGTTTTTCGCCTCTTTTGGTTGATTTTTAATAGGGAGACGGAGAATAGAATCGTTTGCGTTTTTTAAGCTGAAAAATCCATTCGGCGAGAAATACGGAGAACCGAAGCTTCGCTGTCTCGATAAATGAGTGTAGATCGCCAGCATAAATAAAATCATGCCGTACAGCCCGAAAGCTGCCGCGGTAAACATCGAAATGAAACGGAGCACACGGAATGACAGACCCATCCCGTACTGCGGCACCGTAAATGAAGCGAGCGCGACAATGCTGACCACGATGACCATGATGGAGCTGACAATATTCGCTTCAACGGCAGCCTGGCCGATGACGACTCCGCCCACCAATCCGATCGTCTGGCCGAGCGGGCTGGGAAGCCTCAAGCCCGCTTCTCTCAGCAGCTCTATCGTAATTTCCATTACCATCGCTTCAATGATAGGCGGGAAGGGAACGTTTTCTCTGTTCGCCGCGATGGTGACTGCGAGCGTCGTCGGCAGCAGCCCTTGGTGAAACGAAACGAGGGCGATATAAATGGACGAAAAAAACAGCGTGATAAAAATAGACGTAAACCGCAGCGCCCGGATAAGCGAGGCGGAAATCCACCGTTCATAATAATCATCGGGAGACTGCATTAAAATTCCTAAAGAAGCCGGAACCACCAGCGCAAACGGCGAGTTGTCGACAAGGATGGCGACGCGGCCGTTGAACAAGGCGGAAGAGACTTTATCAGGCCGTTCCGTATTTTGTATTTGCGGAAAGGGCGAATACTTATTATCCTCAATAAGCTCCTCAAGCGTTCCAGAATCCTGGATGTCGTCCATCTTCACTTCGCTGAGTCGCTTTACAACATCGCTGACGACAGACGGGTCCGCCTTATCATCTATGTACATGACCGTGGCGTATTTTAACTTATTTTCTCCGATCGGAACCTTTTTCGTTTTCAGCTTCGGATGGTTCGTGCGCTGCCTGATCATGGCGACGTTTGTATCAGAATCTTCTATGAAGGCGGTTTTCGGACCTCTTACGACCTTTTCGGATGTGGGTTCATTCACGCTTCTTTTTTCTCTTTTTCCCGTGGACAAAATGTATACGCTGTCAAGTCCGTTAATAAACACGGCGCATTTTCCCCGCAGAATGGAGATGACGGCTTCCTTCGACGTAAAGACGGGACGGGCGTCGATCTTATCAAGACGTTTCGCCACCGTATCCAGCGTCAGAGTGTCTTCCTCCCGAAGCAGCGTTTCAATCGCTTCTTTTATTTTGTCTTCGTCGTTCATTTCACTCAGATACATATAATAAAAAACAAGCCCGTTCGGAAGCATCTTTTTATTTTGAACCAGGTCATCATTCTGCTCTACGTGGGGAAGCACCAGTGCCAGATTAACGTGTATGTATTCCTTGAATTCCGATTGCGCCATCGACAGTCACCCGCCTTCCAATCCTTAATTGAGGTTATCTTTTCCTGTTAAAAAAATGATATACTATGATAAAGTATTTAATGGTACAAGTTTTTTTATGAAAGCGGAGGAGAGATGTGGCACAAGTCAGACTGGCAGGAAATGCCGAAGAAATTGAACAGCTCATCAAATCATTTGAAGCGCATTACGAAGTGGCTTACACGTCGAAAGAATACCGTAAAACAAATCCGAAGTATAAATACTCAAAGGATTCGCGCGTCTATCTTGAGCTGAAATTAAAAACGGCCAAGGCCGAAAAATAAAAAGGGTTTCATCTGTTACTGGCGAATAATACTCAGGGTGAAGCAACTGTTATGGAGGGATACATAAATGGACTACAGAATTGAAAAAGACACCATGGGAGAAGTTAAAGTTCCGGCAGATAAATTTTGGGGCGCTCAGACACAGCGCAGCAAAGAGAACTTCAAAATCGGTTCAGAAAAAATGCCTCAGCGTGTTGTGAAGGCGTTTGCAATATTGAAAAGAAGCACAGCGATCGCGAACGAACGCCTCGGCAACTTAGAGTCTGAAAAAGCACAGGCGATTGCCGCTGTATGTGACGATGTTTTAAACGGCAAATACGACGATAACTTTCCGCTCGTTGTCTGGCAGACGGGAAGCGGCACGCAAAGCAACATGAACATGAATGAAGTGGTGGCCAACCGCGCGACTGCTTTATTGAAAGAAAAATCCGAGCTGAAGATTCATCCGAATGATGACGTTAACCGCAGCCAAAGCTCAAACGATACATTCCCGACGGCGATGCACGTTGCGGCGGTTCTTGCCGTATATGAGCAGCTCGTTCCGGCGCTTGATCAGCTGCGCGCGACGCTTGATGAAAAAGCGAAAGCTTATCAGGATATTGTGAAAATCGGACGGACGCATTTGCAGGACGCCACTCCGCTGACGCTCGGACAGGAAATCAGCGGCTGGGTATACATGCTTGACCGTTCGAAAGAAATGATTCTTGAGTCAACGGAAAAAATCCGCGCGCTTGCCATCGGAGGCACGGCAGTCGGCACGGGAATCAACGCCCATCCGCAGTTCGGTGAATTCGTCGCGGAAGAAATCACAAAAGTAACGGGGCAGACATTCAAGAGTTCGCCTAACAAATTCCATGCGCTCACAAGCCATGATGAAATCACTCACGTTCACGGCGCGTTAAAAGCATTGGCTGCCGACCTGATGAAGATTGCCAACGATGTCAGATGGCTGGCCAGCGGCCCGCGCTGCGGAATCGGCGAAATCGTCATTCCTGAAAATGAGCCGGGAAGCTCTATCATGCCGGGCAAAGTCAACCCGACGCAAAGTGAGGCGCTGACAATGATCGCCGCTCAAGTGATGGGAAATGACGCGACAATCGGATTTGCAGCCAGCCAAGGAAACTTCGAGCTGAATGTCTTCAAACCGGTTATCATTTATAACTTCCTTCAGACCGTGCAGCTGCTCAGTGACGGAATGAATTCCTTCCATGACAAATGCGCTGTCGGTATTGAGCCGAACCAAGAGACGATTCAGGAAAATCTCTCTAACTCATTAATGCTTGTTACGGCGCTTAACCCGCACATCGGTTATGAAAACGCCGCGAAAATCGCCAAGCTTGCCCACAAAGAAGGCCTGACGCTGAAAGAAGCGGCATTACAGCTGAACCTTCTGACAGAAGAACAATTTAATGAAATGGTGCGTCCGGAAGATATGGTGCACCCGAAAGCATAAAAAGAAAGAACGGCTGCAGTCATTGCGGCCGTTCTTCTAAATAAACTGCTGTTTCAGTAAAAATCTGAGCTGTTCTGCATCTTCAGCCAGCAGGTCGGATTCCTTCAAATTCAAAATCATTCCTTTGATGATTGCCGGTTTCGGCGACTTTTTCTTCATTTCCGCTTCCAGAATATCCAAGCTCTCGGTGAATTCAGATGCTTGCGCCTTGTCCATCGTGCCGATGCGCGTGCGGAGGGTCTGCAAGATCGATTGACTTAAAGGATCGGGCTGCCCGTTATGAAGGGGCCCAAACAGTGAGCTTGCCTCATCAAGAGAAATAAACGCTTCATCATGTCTGTCCGCCATTCCGTTTACGATGTCATCAATTCTGTGAATCACGGTATTTGCCAGAAGCGAAGGCTGTACGGACCGGCCGGTCAGAATGAGATATTCAAGATACATCTGACTGATTCCTTCTATTAAAAAACAAAGCTCGGCTGTATATGGTTCAGCTTTTTCTCCGTAAATAGCAAGAAGACTGTCGATATGAAACTGCAGGATCGACCGGCGGATTCTCTTTCCGCACTGCGCCGCTTCCTCGGTATAAGGAAGTGAACCGTCTTTCATCTGCACGGTAATAAAATCCTGATGGGCGAGAATCGATTCGTAAAACACCGCAAGCTGTTTTTGGTAAGCGGCTCTCGGACTGTCACCCTCCGTTTGGATCGTCGTGATTCGGGTAAACGTTTTATCATAGTAGTAATTCAGCATGGATAGAAGCAGTGCTTCTTTGGAAGGAAAGTAAAGATAAAAAGCGCCTTTTGAGATTTTGCATTCATCGGCGATTTCCTGAACCGATGTAGATTTGTACCCTTTTCGGGCAAACAGTTTTATTGCTGCTTCAATGATCAGCTTTTCTTTTTCCTTCAATGGTTCCACCCTTTCGGAGCCAGGAGGCTGGCTTGTGCTTCTCATGTATGACTATATGGTCATATTGATATTCCGTAAATTTAACCTGATTGTAACTTGTTTTTTTGTTTTGTTTTATTTATATTATAAAGTGAGCTGACCGAATGGTCAAAGTTCTGGCGAAAGGGTGAATCTGAAAATGAAAGAATTAGATGAAATGATCAGCCGCTTGCGAAACAGAGGAATTAAAGTCGAAAAGGTGAAATATCCGAAAAAGACAATTTGTGAAAAGAAATGGGTTCATCAATGCCAAAAACCGCTGAAAACAAACTACAGAGATTTTAACGGCTACTCCTTCACATAAAAAAAGACTGCAATGAAACACTACAGTCTACTTTGGTATGATAATTCGGTAGATTACACCCGATTGGTCATTTTCAATTGAAATTGATGCTTTATGCAGGGTTAAAATCCGTTTTACGATGCTGAGTCCTATGCCGAACTCGCCTTTCTTCCCTTTATTAAAAGGCTCGTACAAGCTGGATAGCATCTCATCCTCAATCGGAGGCCCGTCATTTTCAACCGTCATGACAATCTGCTGCTGATTTTGGCTGATCCGAATGTGAATCGCCGTCTCTGCATAGCGGATTTGATTTTCGAGAATGTTTTCAAGAAGTTTGCTCCATTGTTCCGGATCACCGGGCATCATTAATGCATCTTCTGTTTCAACGGTCCACGATAATTCCTTCCGGGCCCATTTGAGCCGTTCAATGACTTCTTCCGTGACCTTCACAATGTCAAATGTCTCATGGTGCACCCGCTGCTTCATTAAATAATCAAGCTTCGTTAAATATAATAAATCCTTAATTTTCTTCTCAAGTTTTTCTGCTTCGCCTTCAATGACATCAATTGTGGTTTCCAGATCCCCCTTAGGAAAAATCCCGTCCTTTATTGATTGAGTATAGCCCCTTATCACCATGACAGGCGTTTTTAAATCATGAGAGATATTTTGCAGGAGTGTTCTTTCCGTTTCATCCTTTTGCACCAGCTTGCTCCGCATATCTTCAATGGTATGGCCTAATTTTCCGATTTCGTCTTTTCTGTCGACGATGACCGGATCATCCCAATCCTGTTTTGAAATCCGTTTGACATGCTTCTCTAAGGAAACGAGCGGGCGCGAGAGATATTTGGCAAGCCAAATCGCCGGAATCCAGCTTAACAAAATCACGCCGGCAATGATAAAGAGCAGCTGCTTGAACAGGGTGAATGCCAGATCATCACGATAAGAATCAAGGGCGTAAGACAGCATCATCGCATCCTGGCCGTTAATGGTGAGGCCTTTTTTAATGACGAAAAACACTTTTTCACCGCTGATGTCCGCGCTGTATCGTTTCGTGACGCTGTGCTGGCGGCCCGCGAGCTTGTACACCTTATGGATAAAGGAAGAAGAAAAGTAGTTCAAGTCTTTGTCACTGGCCGATTCCTCCCGTTCAGGCAGAAGAACGTGCTGAACGGATCGGAAAGTCGTCGGAGCGGTCGCATCCTCGCTGTAATATCCCCGCTCGATCGATCCGGGCAGCCGGTACTCCGTCAGTACATGCTGTTCATTTTCAATGGTCGTATACGTTTCATCCGTGAAAAAATTACGCAGCGTATTTGAGAACAGCACGAGAAGCAGAATCGAAATGGCTAAGAGGATGCCTGAGATGACCACCCATATTTGAAAAGCAAGCGGCTTATTTTTCATGACGTCATCATCCTGTAGCCGAATCCGTAAATGGTCTCAACCTTTAACCCGGGCATTTTTTTTCTCAGCCTCCGCACAAGATCATCGACCACCCGGTCAGTGCCGAAATAATCATGGCCCCATATTTTCAGCAGAATATCTTCTCTGGAAAAGGGGTGTCCTTTATGGTGAAGAAATAAAAGCAGCAGATCAAATTCCTTAGACGTCAAATTGACCAGGCTGCCGGTTTCATCATAAACCTCTCGGGCATCTTCGATCACATTGTAGGAAGAAACGGTGATGCCGGTTTTTTTTGGAGCGGGCTGTTCTTTATACACGAGCTCGAGCAGCTTCTGGACCCGTATAATAAGTTCTCTCGGCAAAAAAGGCTTGGCGATATAATCATTGCTTCCAAGCTCTAACCCGAGGACTCTGTCAATATCGGCATCCCGCGCGGAAATGAAAATGACCGGCACATCGGGATCTTTTTCTTTTATTTCTTTTATCAATGTATAGCCGTCCGTATCCGGAAGCATGATGTCAAGAATCCACAAGTGGGGAGACGGCTGCATCTGCTTTCTGGCATCTTCGCCTTTTGTGAAAGATGTAATGTTCCAGCCTTCATTCTCTAAATATTTTGTGAGCAGTTCATTCAGGTTATCCTCATCTTCAACTAGATAAATGGTGTATGACAAGGCATTTCACATCCTTTCAACGTCATTATACTAGTTTTAACACACTCAAGCCGCATTTTCATAATTTCACATATTCTTTTCATTTTTATCCCACAATGTTTGTTTATGATGTGTATAAGGGAAGAAAGGAAGAAAAAAAGCGGGGAAGATAACATGTTCAAACACATTTTGTTTTGGAGCTTTGCTTTTCTCCTTATTATTGGGACAATAGAATTTGTACATGCGATGAATATGTAATCGATAGAATGAAAACATGCTGAAGGAGTGTGCGTGAATATGAATGATCATCGAGATGACGGCAGAAGCCGCGATCAGTCAGATCTTTCACATACGGAACAAAACAGAAATGAACAGCAGCGGATCAGCCATCAGGAGCCCGAGCTGCTTGAAGAGCCCGTCTCGAAAGCGGAAAACGAGACGGCGGCCGGTACGGAATTTGAAAAAACGGCTGCCGTGAAAAAAGAAAAAAAACGGAGAGCTGCTTGGCTGAGCCCGGTTTTAGGCGGTATTATCGGCGGCGGCCTCGTGCTTGGCATTGTGCCGAACCTGCCGAGTGAGCAGCATAAGACAGAAGCCGTTTCTGATACGAAACAAGTTCAGTCTTCGAATTTTACGTCAACGCCTTTGAAAAATACCTCAAGCATAGCGGATATGGTGGAAGATTTGGAGCCCGCGATTGTGGGAGTGTCCAACTACCAAGCTTCGCAAAGCAGCCAGTTCGGACTTGACGGCGGTTCAAGCTCTGAAACGGAAAGCGGAACGGGGTCAGGCGTCATCTTCAAAAAAGACGGCGAAAAAGCGTACATCATTACAAACAACCATGTCGTAGAAGGGGCGAACAAACTGTCGGTCACTCTTTACAATGGGAAAACCGAAACGGCAAAGCTTGTCGGAAAGGATGCCATCAGCGACTTGGCTGTATTGGAAATCAGCTCGTCCAATGTGAAAAAAGCAGCCAGCTTCGGGGATTCCTCCAAGCTCCGCATTGCCGATAAAGTGATTGCCATCGGCAACCCGCTCGGCCAGCAGTTTTCCGGCACCGTCACACAAGGTGTCATCAGCGGGCTGAACAGAACGGTAGACGCCGATACATCCCAAGGCACAGTGGAAATGAACGTGATTCAGACGGATGCGGCGATTAACCCCGGGAACAGCGGCGGCCCGTTAATCAACTCAAGCGGCCAGGTCATCGGGATCAACAGCATGAAAGTCAGTGAAAGCGGCGTGGAGTCACTCGGCTTTGCCATTCCGAGCAATGATGTAGAACCGATAGTCGACCAGCTGCTTGCAAAAGGAAAAGTCGAGCGCCCGTTTTTAGGTGTGCAGATGATTGATATGTCGCAAGTGCCGGAAACCTATCAGGAAAACACGCTCGGACTGTTCGGCGACCAGCTGTCTAAGGGTGTTTACGTAAAAGAGGTGCAATCCGGCTCACCGGCTGCGAAAGCGGGCATCAAATCAAATGACGTCATTGTACAATTGAACGGCAAAGATGTCGGCAGCAGCGCCGATATCAGACAGATCTTATATAACCAGCTGAAAATCGGCGATAAAACGACTGTTCAAGTGATCAGAAGCGGAAGCAAAAAGACGCTGAACGTCACATTAACGAAACAAACCGAAAGCGCAAGCTGAACGCATAAAAAAAGCTGAACCTTCAACTGAGGTTCAGCTTTTTTCGTCATTCTCCCAAGTAGGCTGACAGCATCCACACATGCTTGTCCGCTTCTTCAACTAATCCGACAAACAGGTCGGCAGTTGACGGGTCATTTTGTTCCTCGGCGATGCCGATGACAAATTTTGATTCGCGGCTGATTTGTTTATAGTCTTGAACCAGTGATTCCACCATTTCGGAAGCCGTTTTTTCCTGGCCTTCATCCGTAATGGAAGCTTGTTCAAGGTAAGTGTGTAAAGTCGCCGCAGGCTGTCCGCCGATGGCCAGAAGACGCTCTGCGATGGCATCCGCCGTTTCTGCCGCTTCGTTATACAGTTCTTCAAATTTTTCATGAAGCGTAAAGAAGTGAGGGCCTTTTACATACCAATGGAAGCGGTGCAGTTTAGAGTAAAGGATAAACCAGTTTGATAATTGTGTGTTCATTGATTTCTCAACAAGAGTTTCAGTTTTTTTCGCGTTTTGTGTATTCATATTCATCGTCCTCCCTGTGATCTGTTAATATAATTATACCACGTATCAAATAAAAATCAATACTAAATTATAATAATTATAATTTAGGTTTAAGTGAACAGCTTTTTCTTCACAACAGATTCCCAGGCGGACCACGAGAAGAGTGAGCGGAAAGCCAATGCCAGCTTAACGCCCCTGCCGATCGGATACCGCAGTTTCTTCAGCCGTTTCCTTTGTGCCAATTGATAAATCAGCTCCGCTACGTCATCAGGATCGCCGCTTTTGGATGCGTTGGCTTTGAAGTAAGCTTCGATTTGCTGATAATAGCGGTAATAAGGCGAATCTTTGCCGGGTGCCGTAAGATGATTGGAGAGAGACGTCTCCCAAATAGACGTTTTATAGGAGCCCGGTTCTATTAAAGCGGCATCAATTCCTAAAGGCAGCAGTTCGAGGCGCAGGCTCTCTGTAAACCCCTCAACCGCAGACATACGGAGATAGAGCCGGGAAACCGGTCAGTCCGCTGATACTGCTGATATTGAAGATTTTCGCCCCGCCATGTTTTCGCATATAAGGCAGCACGGTTTTTGTGACGTGAATCAGACCGAATACATTCGTTTCATACTGCTGTCTGTAATGTTCCATCAGCACATCTTCAATAAATCCCCCGTACGCAGTGCCGGCGTTATTGACGAGCAGGTCAATCGATCCGAAACCGCTGATGGTGTTCCCGAAGTCAGACACCGACTGCTCATTTGTCACATCTAAAGAAACGACCGTAACATGTTCGGATGCACCCGCTTGAGCGGCGGCCTCTTTCAGTATTTCAGCTTTCTCCGGCTGTCTGGCTGTTGCGATGACATGATAAGACCGGGCGAGCTTCAGCGCTGTCAGCAGCCCGAATCCGCTCGTCGCGCCGGTTACAATGGCAATTTTTCTGTTCATCTTATAATCCTCCCCGTTTGTGCTTATCTTTTAGTGTATATCATCTCGCGGAAAGAAGGAGAAATCGTTCGGAAATATGTCAGAATTGTTTTATAATGGAGTCAGCTTCGGATAGAAAGGGGTAAAGAAAAGATGGCATTAGAGGGATTGAAGGAAACATGGGATTTAAACTCCATTTTTGAGGGCGGGAGCCGGTCGGAAGAGTTTCAGCAATACATACAAGAGCTCAAAAAGCATCTAAGCGCTTTTCAACATGCGGTTGAAGCATTTACAGTTCCGGCGCATGCGGATGAAAGCCGGGAGCTGATCAATCTGATTGATAGGTTTGAACGGTCAGCGATCATGATCAGGCAGGCGGGAGCGTTCGTCGGCTGTCTTCAGGCTCAGAACACTCATGATCAGAAAGCGAATGAATGGAGGGCGCGGATCAATCAGCTGAGCAGTGATTTTAAATCAGCTCTGGTCACCCTTGACGATACACTTGCCCGGATTGACGAGCGGGTCTGGGAGGAGCTGCTGCAAAAACCGGAACTTCAGGATCTCACATATGTTTTAAATGAAAGAAGAGACCGGGTCAAAGAGAAGCTCAGCGCTTCAGAAGAAAGGCTGATTGAAGGCCTGGCCGTTGACGGCTATCACGCATGGGGCGACCTGTATAATGCGGCTGTCGGCAGAATGAAGATTCCATTTCAGGGTAAAGAGCTGTCGGTCGGTCAAGCGGAAAATATGATGGCGCACCCGGATCGCCGCATCAGACATCAAGTGTTCAAAGAGCTTAATGAAGCGTGGAAAGGAGAAGAGGAGCTTTTCGGCAGCACGCTGAATCATCTGGCCGGCTTCCGCACGGAAATCTATAAAGCGCGGGGCTGGAAAAGCGCTTTGGAAGAGCCGCTTGCGATCAATCGGATGAAAAAAGAAACGCTGGATGTCATGTGGCAGGTCATTACCGATCATAAAAAGCCTTTTGCCGAATACCTGAATCGAAAGGCATCTCTTTTAGGGCTTGAGCGGCTGAACTGGTATGATGTGGACGCACCGATCGGCGAGGCTCCGAAAGAATACACATATGATGAAGCGGCTAATCTGATCGTCAGCCAATTTTCGACGTTTGGCAAAAAGCTGTCCGCATTTACGGAAAAAGCGTTCCGCGATCGGTGGATAGAAGCGGAAGACCGCAGCGGCAAACGGGTCGGCGGTTTCTGCACCAGTTTTCCCGACAGCGGAGAATCCCGGATTTTTATGACGTTTTCCGGAAGCGCTTCGAATGTATCGACGCTGGCGCATGAGCTCGGTCACGCGTTCCATCAGGAGGCCATGCTTCAAGTGAGGCAGCTGAACAGAGCCTACGCCATGAATGTGGCTGAAACAGCCTCGACCTTTGCGGAAATGATCGTCGCCGACGCCGCTTTGAAACAAGCGGAGACAAAGGATGAAAAGCTGTTCTTGCTTGAAGATAAAATTCAAAGAAGCGTAGCCATGTTTATGAATATTCATGCGAGATTTTTATTTGAAACGCGTTTTTATGAAGAGCGGAAGCAGGGCGTCGTTCCGGCTGAGAAACTGAATGAACTGATGGAAGCGGCGCAGAAAGAAGCGTTTTGCGATTCATTAGGGGAATACCACCCTCATTTCTGGGCGTCAAAACTGCATTTTCATATTACGGGAGTGCCGTTTTACAACTTTCCGTATACGTTCGGTTATTTATTTTCGCTTGGAATATATGCAAGAGCTCTTCGGGAAAAAGCGGATTTTGAAGAAAAATATATCGCGCTTTTGTGTGACACGGCTTCGATGACTGTTGAGGATTTGGCGATGAAGCACCTTGGAGCGGATCTGACGGAACGGTCGTTTTGGGAAGACGCGGTCCGCCTTGCCGTACAGGATGTGCAGGAATTTTTAGAGCTGACTGAATGATAATCTTGAGATGAACCGGCCGGAGTGTTACCGCTCCGGTTCTTTTTTGTTTAATGAATGACAGCCGCCTCCCTTGGAAATACCTAAAAACGATCGGAATGGAATGGGAGTGAATCGCATGAAATGGTTCAGGACGGCGGGCGTTTTATGTCTTACGCTGATGCTGATTGCCGGCTGCCGATTGAATGAAGAAAAACGGGAAGCGGAGCAAGACAGCACACCCGTGTCATCCGCGAAGCCGGTTCCTTACAGCAGCTTTTCCCTTCGCGTCAACTACGGAGCCGGGGAGCATAACCGCTATGAAGGTTTGTATGAGAGAAAAGGCGGTCATGAAAAGGCAGACATCCGGGACAAGCTCTCAGGGGTTCACAGAGAGGGCGAGGAAGCGCTTGATGAAATGAAGATGATCCTCGGAGAACTTGCCGTAAACAGCCGGATGCAGGAAAGCGAGGTCGTCCGGCAGGTGCTCTCGGCTTTTAATTTGGACAGCCGCTATGACCATTTTTATCTGAAACTGAAAAAGAACGATGGAGAAATGACGGAAATAAAAAAATAACCGCCGTCCGCTGCTTTTTTGCCCAAAACTAATTGATAATGATATTCAGAGTCATTAATTTCTGTTACAATATAATCATGATCTCACGTTGAATGTTTAGGCAATTTGTTTATATACATAGTGTTGGGAAACTCAAAAAAGGAGCGGTTAGCGGTATGAGTGCAATTTCTACAGAGACGCTGAGCTTAGGGTACGGAGAAACTGTTATCATTGACGAATTGGATGTCGCGATTCCAAAAGGCGAAATCACTGTATTGATCGGAAGCAACGGCTGCGGAAAATCGACGCTTTTACGTTCATTGGCCCGGCTGATGAAACCGAGGGGCGGTTCTGTGCTTTTAGAAGGAAAAGCCATCGCTAAGCTTCCGACGAAGGAAGTGGCAAGAGAGCTCGCTATTTTGCCGCAGAGTCCGTCAGCTCCCGAAGGCCTGACGGTGCATCAGCTTGTGAAGCAGGGAAGATACCCTTATCAAAGCTGGCTGAAGCAATGGTCCAAAGAGGACGAAGACGCAGTGGCAAAAGCGCTTAAAGCGACGAAGCTTGAGGAAATGGCCGACCGTCCTGTGGATTCCTTGTCAGGCGGACAGCGCCAACGCGCATGGATTGCGATGACACTCGCTCAGGATACGGATATCATTCTGCTTGACGAGCCGACAACTTATCTCGACATGACGCATCAAATTGAAATTCTTGATTTGCTGTTTGAATTAAATGAAAAAGAAAAACGCACAATCGTCATGGTGCTGCACGACCTCAATCTGGCATGCCGTTATGCCCATTATCTGGTCGCCATTAAGGATAAACAGATTTACGCAGAGGGCCGTCCCGAAGAAGTCATCACTTGCGAGCTTGTACAGCAGGTCTTTGCGATGAACTGCCAGGTAACGCAAGACCCGCTGTTCGGCACGCCGCTTTGCATTCCGCACGGACGCGGCAGATGTATCGTGCAGGAAGCGGCCCTCACCGCCCGATTGTCATAATCATGAAAAAGGGAAGGGAACGGTATGGAAGAGAAACTGCAGCAGCAGCTGGACGGCCTGCTTGAGAAATACACGGAACTATTGCTTGGCGAAACAAACCCGGATGTAAAGGAAGAAGTCAGGCAGTGGATTTTGTATACACATATCGCAAAAAGCATGCCTCCGCTCGTCAAACATTGGAATCAATCCTACCCGGACGCCAAAGAGGGCATCAAAGCTGCGATACAGCATATTAAACAGCTCAATGAAGCACACAGAAAAAAACAATAAAAAAGCTTTCGGCATCAAAGAGAGGTGCCGGAAGCTTTTTTTGCTGAAAAGGAATCAATAAAGGCTTCGTTCAATTCATAGGCGAAGAACTTTAATGTAACTAATGCACCCGTTTGTTTACGTATATTTCTTCCGCTTGCTGAACCAAGAAAAAAGGACCGCCGCAGCAATCCCTTTCTCTCTTTCCTATATATCACATTTCCTTTCGGCTACGTAATAACTCTTCAAATGCTTTTATATTTGTATCAAAATTGGGCACTGTTTGGGATTCCTCGGCACATTTGACTTGTGCCACAACCAAATCATGAAAAGGTGTTGAAATGCCAGTACCTTCTGCCATTTTGGGAATAACTCCATTAATATAATCAATTTCAGTTTTGCGTTTTTTCTCAAGATCCTGGAGCATACTTGCTCTTAAAAGCCTGGATGGTTCCATGGCTGCCCTAAATGTTTGGATCCGTTCAGGAATCTCATTTTCACTTCTTAATTCCAAAGATTCTAAATCAAGGCCGCCCATTTTCGCAAATTTGACACCATTGGCGTGTCCAACCTTAATCGTCTCATCTGCGATATGAACTGCGCTGACAATGCCGATTTCATGGTCAAGAATATCACCGTATTCTCCGTTTAATGCTGCCGATAAACCACTGAATGCATTATTGATAAGTAATTTTGACCACTTCGTTCCAACTAAATTATCGGAAATATGTGTTCCGCCGATAAGGTCTAAAACCGATTTAATACGCAGGATTCTTTCTGTTGTTTCACCATGTAATTCTCCAATTTGAAAAGCGTACTCTTTAAATTGAGTATACTCAGTTGTAAGTCTGGATACGCCCGGCTCAATAAACGTAGCACCAAATTCAACAGAACCTGCAATAACACGTTCATCACCAACGATCGAAGCAACTTTCTGTTCAGGTATACCGTTTTGCAAGGAACATACTACACTGTCTTCCTTTAAAAAAGGCAGCAACTCTTTAAGAATGGAGTCATTATATAATTGTTTCGTCAGAAGTAATATTAAATCATACTTGCCTGACTTGTCTTCAGGGGTAATGGCTTTCACCTTTGCTTGAAATTCCGTTGTACCAACTACTTTAGCACCTATTTGATTTAGAGTATCTACATGTTCTTTGTACGAATCAATCAATTCTACATCCATTCCGCCAGCAGACAGATATGCTCCAACTATGGTTCCTAAAGAACCTGCTCCTAAAACTGCAATTCTCATTGTAAACGTCTCCTTATTTTTCCTCTAAGTAGTTATAAACCGGCTGTGCTGCATTTAAGGTTAAATCTGTAAGGATATGAGATGCTGAAACGACTTCTAATACAGGCAAATCTGCAAGAGGTGCCAGAGCATGTTCAAATAATTGAAGCCGCGCCGGTCCAGTCCAGGCACCTTTAACTTCTATATTCGTTATTTGCGTTCGCACCAAATCACAAACCCTTAAATCACCATTGTAATCAGTAGCAATCTTAACCATAAAATTAGGTCGGCAAATTTCCCTTTTCGCTTTTTCCTTGTCCATTTCGAAATGTTTATATCCCATAGTCGCAGTTGCCACACGAAGACTGCCATAATCCAATGTGCCAACAAGAGTATCAGAGTCTATATACAGCTTAGGGGCACCCAATTTCTTTGGATATGCAGTAAGTTCCCGTCCGCTTGCAATAGCCGGGAAATTGTCAACATACATAGAATGTACATAATCTCCTTCTTCACCATTAAAGCTGACAGGGATGACTTGTCCTGCCTCTGTATAGGCACCAAGTCCGGAAACATCGGGCATCCACATCACTTCGAATTTCACTAAAGGTTCAGTAATTTCAAGAGGTTCTGGCACTGCCGCACGTAAAGCTTTTTCATCCGTTCGGTAAATAATATTAAGATATTCCCGGTTAACAAATTTATAGGTTGGCACGGGGTAAGCAGGTGATGTTAAAGGTGTGTTTAAATTTTTAACAATGTTATTCACATCAATTTTCATAGTATGAGACCCCTTTCTTTTTCTTTTTTATGTTTTTTCAATTTAACTATGCTATTATCTTACATTCGCATTTACATTTAATCCAATACATAATAAGGTATATATATATTTATTGAAATAAATGAGGGGGGTGCAGACAGATGGAATTGCTGCAGCTAAAATACTTTCAGACAGTTGCCTATACTGAACATATTTCTAAAGCGGCAGAACAATTAAAGATTGCCCAGCCTTCTTTAAGTCTCACTATAAAAAGACTTGAGAATGAACTGGAAACAACTTTGTTTGAGAGAAAAGGCAGAAATATTAAGCTGAGTTCAGCAGGGAAAATTCTTTTAAAACATGTAAACAGGATTTTTACTGAGATTGAAAATGCACAAACAGAAATTCAATTGGAGGAACATCAAATTTCTGACAAGATAAGAATATCTATTTCCAATCCAAGATTCCTTGCAGGACTGATGAGTGAATATATCAACCGCTCCCCTCAATCAAAAATTCTCCAAGCAATCGGAGTTAAAAGCGAGATCATAACAAGTTTAAAAAAAGGGGACATTGATTTAGGAATAACAGGTCATCCGATTCAAGATGAAGAGATAGAGAGTTGTGTGCTGGTAAATGAAGATATTGTTCTGGCTTTGCCCTCAAACCACCGATTTACGGGTAAAACAGAAATTTCTTTACGCCTTGTCGCCAATGAACCATTTATTACCCTTGCTAATAATGAAGAGTATAGCGGTTTTACAGCCTCGCTTTGTGAGAAAGCTGGTTTCACCCCAAATATTGCGTTTGAGGCAGATTCTCATTTACTGGTCGAGATTTTAAAGCTGGATCAAGGTGTGGCGTTGCTTCCCATTTCAGTTTGCAGAACATTAGGGCTGAATTTTATAAAAGTGACTGATCACTCTGCTTCATATCCAGTCGGCTTATCTTGGATGAGACATAAGCTGTTATCTTCTTCGGTAAGAAATTTTCGTGACTTTATTATGTCGTACTATAAAGATAACTATGAAATGTTTAAAGTTTATTAAAGGATTTCATCATTACTTTTTTGAATTTTTACCCTTTACTCAACTGCACCGTTAGCGGCATAAGAAAAAGGACACCCCTTCTTCAGCTTTTGATGTTTTCTTTTTAGGGATGTAATGAGGAGGCTCCTTGTTGCTTACATTCATTTCCCGTTTCACTTGTTGCGGGGTGGGTACTTGCGATTGTTAGTTTAATGCCGGCTTCCTTTGACACGCTGTTAAAAATTAATGTTTTTAGTTGGTTTAAAAGCCTGCTATTAGAGCCGTTTTGCTATACGGATCTCATGAATTTTTTTCAATTGTTCTTTTCGATCATAATTAGATATTTGCTGAACGTAAAGCATTGGAACGAATCCTGCCCGGAAGCCAAAGAGGGCATCAAAGCAGCGGTACAGCACATTAAACAGCTCAATGAAGAGCACAGAAAAAAACAATAAAAAGCTTCCGGCATCAAAGAGAGGTGCCGGAAGCTTTTTTTGCTGAAAAGGAATTAATAAAGGCCTGTAATGCACTGCTCATATATGAATCCTTCCGCGTGACGAATTCCGTTTTCATCAGGCTGAAAGATTCGGGAATGGTCCATAACCGAACAGCACCCAGTGCGGCGTGCTGCGTAATTACGCTTCGCGGGAGCAGCGTAATGCCGAGCCCCGCCGTCACTCCCCCGATAATCGCTTCAAGGGTGCCGAATTCCATAATGGCCGGATGCGCCGTTCCAATGGAATGAAGCCACCGCTCTAATGTGTCACGATACGTGCATCCCGTACTGTACACAAGAAGCGGCTTTTTTACCGCTTCTTCTATAGCGGTGACGGCAGCGGGAGTCACGACAACGGCTTCTTCTTCAAAGGCCGGGATGGAGTGCAAATCCGGATGATGAAAGTGACAGCCGATAAATGCGCCGTCCAATTCATAGCGAAGAACTTTATCAGTTACATATTGTGTATGCCCTGTCGTAAGGGACAGCTCCACATCAGGATACCGCTCATAATAAGAGGCTAAAAGTTTCGGCAGCCTGACGGCGGCTGTTGTCTGGGTGGAGCCGATCATAAGCGGTCCGCTCGGCTTGTCTGTTGAAGCGAGCGCCATTTTGGCTTCTTCTATCAGACCGACGACCTGATCTGCATAATGGAGGAGCACCGTACCGCTTGAAGACAGCGTCATCCCGCGGTTATGGCGGAAAAACAGCTCGGTTTTCAAATCTTCTTCCAGCTGGCGGATTCTGGCCGTCACGTTTGACTGCACATAGCCGAGACGCGCAGCCGCCTTTGTAATGGAACCTTCACGGGCCACCATCTGAAAAATCCGCAAATCTCCGCTTTCCATTGTCATCTCTCCCTCTTTGCTATCATTTTTTGTGATATAAAACATCTTTAACAATCATTATACGAAAATGCAGATATCCATTACAATAAACATATCAGCTGATGAACATCGAACGTAAAAGGAGAAGAAGCCATGAATTTACAACATAAAACGGCACTGGTCACAGGCGGCGGTACAGGAATCGGAAGAGCGGCGTGCCTTGCCTTAGCAAAACGGGGAGCGGCAGTCGTCATTAACTATTCACATTCAAAAACGGAAGCGGAACAAACGGCGGAATTCATAATAAAAGCAGGCGGACACGCGATGACCATTCAAGCGGACGTTTCTATAGACAAACAGGCGAGAGACATGGTGAACGAAGCGGCCAGCCGATTCGGAAGCCTCGATTTACTCGTAAATAATGCGAGCATTACCAGACATATCCCGCTTCATGATTTGGAATCTGCAACGAAAGAAGTATGGGATGAATTATTTGCTGTCAATGTAAACGGGATGTTTCATTGCGCCAGAGCGGCAGCGCCTCATATGAAAAAGCAAAAGTCAGGTGCTATTGTGAATGTCGGGAGCATCGCCGGCCTGACGGGAGCGGGTTCTTCCCTTCCGTATGCCGTTTCCAAAGCGGCGGTGCATGGCCTGACAAAATCATTGGCCCATGCGCTGGCGCCGGACATCCGTGTATGCTGTGTCGCGCCCGGAGCCGTTGCAACAAGATGGTGGACGGGGCGGGAAGAGACGATGTACCGGCTTGCCGGAAGCCTTCCGCTGGAACGGATCGCCGCTCCGGAAGATATCGGAGAACTGATTTGCTCTGTGCTGGAGCAGGAATCACTGACGGGACAAATCATAACAGCCGATTGCGGCCAGACGATGTGACGAAAGGAGAGAGAAATGTGCCGTTTGTACAGATCCATTTACAGAAAGGAAAAAGCGGACTTTGGCTCAAAAAAATGAGCACCGTTATTCACACCGCCATGACGGAGATGATTGATGTTCCGCATGATGACTATTTTCAAGTGGTGCATCAGCACGAAAAAGGGGAGTTTTTCTATGATCCGTCATATCTTCAAGTCGAGCGGAGCGATGAACTGATGTTTATCCGCTTTACTTTGAAAAACTCCAGAACAACTCATCAGAAACAAGCATTCTATCAGCATTTGGCTGACCGGCTGCACGAAAAGCTGGGCGTCAGAAAAGAAGATGTGTTTATCGTCCTCTCAGGCAATGCGGCGGAAGACTGGTCATTCGGAAACGGGGAGGCCCAGATGATATAAAAAAATCCCGCGGCATCCGCGGGATTTTTCTTTGTTAAACGGCTTTCGCCTTTTCTTCTTGTTTGCCTGTCTTTTTGTTTGTCAGTTTAATTGATTTAACAAACAGCGTGAGGATCAATCCGGCAGCGATAAAGGCCAGGCCTGTGAAAAACACGCTGTGAAGCGAATCCATCAGTGACGTTTTCAAAACCGGCACGATATGGGAAGAAAATGCGGCCGGAATCTGCTTAATCGATTCCTGGCTGAACAAGGATTGAAGCAGCCCTTCAGGATTCTTGTCAATCATACCTTTAAACTGGGCAGCAAAGGCACTTGCCTGTTTCGGCAGTGAGTCTAAGTAAGGCACCAGTCTGTCGGTTAAAAGGCTTCCTGATCTGGCATTCATGACAGCGCCGAGCACCGTAATGCCGAACGTTCCCCCGATCATCCGGAAAAATTGGCTTGAAGAGGTCACAACACCCAGCTCTTCTTTTGAAAACGTTTCTTGCAGAGCGAGCGTGAGAAGCGGCATGACGAGCCCCATTCCCAGACCGATCACGGCCATATAGCATGTAGCCGCGAGCTTGCTTGTATCCAGCTGCAAAGTCGTTAATAAGAAGAAGCCGACGGCCATGATCAGCATGCCGATCATAATTTGCGGTTTAATACCGATCTTATAAACCAGCTGGCCTCCGATAATACTTGTGATAATCATAGATACCATCATCGGCGTCATAATCGTGCCGGACGCGGTGGCGCTGACTCCGATAATTCCCTGCATAAAGAAAGGAACAAACGTGACGGCGCCGAACATGCCGATACTCATGAAAAAGCCGATCAGATTCAGTACGGTAAACGTTCTGTTTTTAAACAGGTACATCGGCAGAATCGGTTCTTTTGCTTTGATTTCAGCGAAAATGAATCCGACAATCCCGGCAAGTGCAAGCGCAAAGAGACCGAGAATCTGCCAAGAGCCCCATGCGTAATCCTTTCCTCCGAAGCTGAGCGCGAGGAGGAGGCTGACGATTCCGACGATCATTGTGAAAATGCCGGCGATGTCAAAGTTAATCGGCCCGGTCTGTTTTCTGCCTTGAAGTCCTCTTGCGATAAAGATCACGGCTAAAATTCCGACAGGCAGGTTGATATAGAAAACCCATTTCCAATTTAATGAGTCAACAATCCATCCTCCGATTTGCGGGCCGATCACGGAAGCAAGCCCGTAAATCGCCCCGAAAAGCCCTTGGAACTTGGCACGCTGTTTCCCTGTGAACAAATCCCCGATGACGATCATAGCCATCGGCATCATGACACCGCCGCCGATTCCCTGAAGTCCGCGGAAAATAATCAGTTCCGTCATGTTGCTGGCCATTCCGCACAGTGCGGAAGCTCCCATAAAAATCAATAAACCTGACACATAGACGACGCGGCGCCCCAATAAATCTGCAAGTTTCCCCGCAATCGGAACGATCGTCGTCGAAGTTAAAAGATATGCTGTGGTCAGCCACGTCATCATGCTTAATCCCCCGAGGTCACCCACGATTTTAGGAATCGCCGTTCCTACGATGGTGCCGTCAAGGGCTGAGAAAAACATGGCGATGATTAAGCCGGTTATTAATAATGTGCGTTTTGGATCTTTCTTTTCAATGCTCATGTTTCGGCAGCTCCTCTTTTCTATTCGTTTTCTTTTTGATCAGCCGCGTATTTCTCGGCTGCTTCAGCTACTTTACGGATGATGTTCACGGACTGAATCAGTTCATCGTCAGTCAGAACGGACAGGTTTCGCGCCAGTATCGCTTTCCGTCCTTCCACAACTTCTTCGAATTTTGTTTCGCCTTTTTTGGTGAGGCTGATGTCGATGACGCGTCTGTCCTGCTGGTTATGTTTGCGGACGATAAGTCCTTTTTGTTCGAGGCGGTCGGCCATCAGCGTCACTGCGCTCGGTTTTACCTCCATGCGTTCCGCAATTTCGGAAACTTTGCAGCTCCCGTATTTTTTCAGGCTGGCTAAAACAAATAATTGGGCAGGCGTCACCTCGTGTTTTGCCATGCTTTCCACCATTTCAGGCTGTATGTTTTGCAGCAGCGTCTGAAGAGATTTCTGGATGTCAGACACATATTGATCCGCGTTTTTCATAACTCCTCCTCATCTTGTTCCTTGAGAAAATAATTAACATTAGTTAAATATAAATAAGGATTAATGATAAGTCAATCTTTTTGTGCAAAAATAAAAAAAGGATTGATGCTTGGCGAAAACATCAAATCCTTCTTCGTTTTACTGCTGGTAGGGAGACTGCTGCTGAATAGTCTGCCGGAACTTCTGATACGATTGCTGAAGCTTTTGGGTATCGGCTGCTTCAATGGAATACCAGCCATTTTGAAACATCACATCGTATAATCTTCTTTGCGCTTTTTGTGACTCATCGAAAATCGCCTGAATATCTTGATAAAGAGACTCGTGGCTGAACTCGTGCAGGGCTGTGCAATATGAAGCCGTGATGTATTTTTCCGTCGTCAGCAGCTCATTCACCAAGTCTCTGTCATTCATTTGCGCCGTATTGGGCACGGGCGTTTGCGGATTCGTGATTTTTTGATTTTGCTGTTCCATGTATTGTCCTCCTATTGCATATAGCCTGTTGTTGTCTGTCCGCCTTGATCGGGGTTCAAGCGGCCCAATATGTGCTGATAATGTTTCTGATGCATCCGGCCGATTTGATCAAGCTCTTGTTTTAACGTCTGATTCTGGCAGTGTTCCGCCATAAAATGCGCTTTTTTCATGGCAAGCAGATTCCAGTTCAGCATGTCCTCAAGATACAAATGGTCTTTCGTTGAGATGACGGCAGGCGGCAAGTTTCCGTTCTGCTCTTGGTTGTTCATATAAACGCCTCCTTCAATTCTGTCCTTTTTAGCTTTCTCTGCGATCGGAAATTCATACACGAATAAAAGAAAAGGAGGGAGTTCATCTTTGCTGCGGAGCATATGTTTATTTTTGTCGAAAAATAAAATGCTTACAAAATTCGCCCAGGCTTACGGAATCCGCTTCGGCGCGGGAAGGTTCGTTGCAGGGGAAACACTCACGGAAGCTGTGAAAACGGTAAAGCGGCTGAACCAAAAAGGGCTGTCGGCTTCGATTGATTATCTAGGTGAATATGCGGGGTCAGAGAAGGATGCGAAAAGGACGGCGGAAGAATGTAAAAAAGCAATCAGGGCGATTGCCGAGAATCAACTGGATTGTGAGCTGTCGCTGAAATTAACATCCATCGGTCTGGATATTTCCGAGAAACTCGCGGAACAGCATGTCAGAGACATATTGACGGAGGCAAAAGAACGCGGCGTGCCTGTAACGATTGATATGGAGGACTATTCAAGATGCGGCCGTACGCTTGAGCTGTATAAGCGGTGCAAGCCGGATTTTCCGATGCTCGGCACCGTCATTCAGGCTTATTTGTACCGCGCAGCTGAAGACATCAGCGGTCTGATGCCATACAAGCCGCGGCTCAGGCTTGTAAAAGGCGCTTATAAAGAATCGGCGGCCGTTGCATTCCCTGATAAAAAAGCAACCGATCTTCATTTTCAGCAGCTGATTAAGCTGCAGCTTTTGAGCGGCCATGAAACGGCGGTGGCGACACATGATGATGACATTATTTCTTATACGAAAACACTCATCAGCGAACATCAGATTCCCCGGGAGCAGTTTGAATTCCAAATGCTGTACGGCATCAGAACGGAGCGCCAGAAGGAGCTTGCTGAAGAAGGATACAGGATGAGGGTGTATGTCCCGTATGGAACCGATTGGTACGGGTACCTGATGAGAAGAATTGCCGAGCGCCCGGCAAACGCGGCATTTGTGCTGAAAGGGATCTTCAAAAAATAACGGCTGCTCCAAAAAGCAGCCGCAGCATGTTATTCCATGTTGTCTTTTTTATATTGCTGATTTTGGCTCGTCCGTTTGCCGCCGCCGTATTTTTGCTTCGGTCCCGCATTTCCTTTCATGCTGGCCGCGCTCACTGCGGCAGAAGACGGATCTTTTCTCCCTCGCACCATTCCCTTCACCTCCGGGTTTAAGTTTCCCGCCCGCACCATGGAACATGCGGAAGCCGAAAAATTTAAAAAAATTCCATATTTGCTATTGAAGTCATCCTGAAAATCTTTTAAGATGAAAGAAGAAAAGGGTTTCATTTTTTTTGCCGAAAAAATGAATGACTATTCATTCAAAGTTCAAGGGGGATGACTCATGCACAAGTTTATAAAGAAAGCAGCCGTTCTCGGATCAGGCGTTATGGGGTCCGGAATTGCCGCGCACTTGGCTAACATCGGAATTCCCGTCCTGCTGCTTGATATTGTGCCAAACGAGCTGACAAAGGATGAGATGAAAAAAGGGCTTACATTAGAAAGCCCGGAGGTCCGCAGCAGACTGAGCCGATCGGCCATGCAAAAGCTGCTGAAGCAAAAACCGGCGCCGCTGACTTCGGCTGCCAATCTCGACTATATAACGGCGGGGAATTTGGAAGATGACGCAGCTCAATTGAAGGATGCTGATTGGATTATTGAAGTCGTCGTCGAAAATCTTGACGTAAAAAAACAGATTTTCTCACTCGTTGATGAATACCGGAAACCGGGAAGCATCGTGTCGAGCAATACGTCCGGTATCTCCGTCACAAAAATGGCGGAAGGCCGATCTGCCGATTTTAAAGCTCATTTCTTAGGAACCCATTTCTTTAATCCGGCCCGCTACTTAAAGCTTCTGGAAATCATTCCGATTCAGGAAACAGATCCTGACGTACTGGAGTTTATGACTTCATTTGCAGAAAACACGCTCGGGAAAGGTGTCGTCATCGCAAAAGACACGCCTAATTTTATCGCCAACCGCATCGGTACGTACGGCCTGCTGGTCACGGTAAGAGAAATGCTTTCTTCCGGCTGCCGCATCGGCGAGGTGGACACGGTGACCGGGCCTTTGATCGGCAGACCGAAAAGCGCGACCTTCAGAACCCTTGACGTTGTGGGGCTTGATACTTTCGCCCATGTGGCAAAAAATGTGTATGATAAAGCCGACGGCGCTGAAAAAGACATGTTTAAGCTTCCTGAATTTATGAATGACATGCTGAAAAACAATTGGCTGGGCAGCAAATCAGGCCAAGGTTTTTACAAAAAAGAAGGTAAAACAATATATGAACTCGATCCGCTGACCATGACATACGGTGAGCGTTCGAAAATGAAGACGCCCGCGTTAGAAGCCGCCAAACAGGCAAAGGGTGCCAAAGGCAAAATGAAAGCGCTTGTATATTCCGATGACCGCGCCGGACGCCTGCTTTGGAATATCACATCGCAAACACTTTTATACTCAGCCCGGCTTTTAGGTGAGATCGCTGATGATATCAAAGCAATTGATGACGCCATGAAATGGGGCTTCGGATGGGAGCTCGGCCCGTTTGAGATGTGGGATGCCATCGGCGTCAGAAAATCAGCGGAGCGGCTCGAAGAAGAAGGCGCAGCACTCCCCGGCTGGGTGAAAGAAATGCTTGATCAGGGCCATGAAACATTTTATATGAAGGAAAACGGAACACCATTTTACTATTCAGACGGCCAATACAGGGCCGTGAAAGAAAATCCGAAACGGATCAGCCTGCAAGCGTTAAAAGAAACAAAAGGCGTGATCAGTAAAAACAGCGGCGCAAGTCTGATTGATCTCGGCGATGATGTCGCGCTGCTGGAATTTCATACGAAAAGCAACGCGATCGGCTTAGACATTATTCAGATGATTGACAATGCGCTTGAGGAAACGGAGCGGAATTTTAAAGGACTTGTCATCGGAAACCAAGGCAGACATTTCTGCGCGGGAGCAAACCTTGCGATGATTTTGATGGAAGCTCAGGATGATAACTTCATGGAAGTCGATTTTGTCATCCGCCGTTTTCAGCAGACGATGCTGAACATCAAATACAGCGCTAAACCCGTTGTCGCGGCGCCATTCGGGATGACACTCGGCGGCGGAACGGAAGTCTGTCTCCCGGCGGCACGCGTTCAGGCGGCGAGCGAATCGTATATGGGTCTCGTTGAAACCGGCGTCGGCCTTATTCCGGGCGGCGGAGGAAACAAAGAGCTGTACATGAATTATTTGGACGGCGGAAGTGAACTGATGGACGCGGCCATCAAAACCTTCGAAACAATCGCGCTTGCCAAAGTGTCCGGTTCGGCACACGAAGCCCGTGATATGAAGATTTTGTCCGCGGCAGACCGTATCAGCATGAATCAGGATCACTTGCTGCACGATGCGAAACAGCTGGCTGCTTCCTTATATGACAGCGGATACCGCCCGCCTGCCCGCAAAAAAGTGAAAGTCACCGGAGAAACCGGCTGTGCGGCGTTACTGCTCGGAGCAGACCAAATGAGACGGTCGGGTTATTTATCTGATCACGATATGAAGATTGCAAAGAAGCTGGCCCATGTCATTGCCGGCGGAAGAGTCCCGTTCGGCACGGAGGTTTCAGAAGAATATTTACTCGAGGTTGAAAGAGAAGCCTTTTTAAGCCTCGCTGGCGAGGCGAAATCTCAAGCGAGAATGCAGCATATGCTCGTCAAAGGCAAACCTTTACGGAACTAGGAGGGTGTTTATGAGAGAAGCAGTCATTGTGGCCGGTGCGAGAACCCCGGTCGGAAAAGCGAAAAAAGGATCGCTTGCAGCCGTTCGTCCTGATGATTTAGGCGCGCTTTGTGTAAAAGAAACGCTGAAACGGGCAGGCGGCTATGAAGGAAATATCGATGACTTAATTATCGGCTGTGCAACACCTGAAGCCGAACAAGGATTAAATATGGCGCGGAATATCGGTGCGCTGGCGGGGCTTCCTCATACGGTGCCGGCCATTACGGTGAACCGCTACTGCTCTTCCGGTCTCCAATCCATCGCTTACGGTGCTGAAAAAATCATGATCGGCGCGGGTGACACCGTCATTGCGGGCGGTGCGGAATCCATGTCGCAAGTTCCGATGATGGGGCATGTGACCCGCCCGAATATCGCTTTGGCTGAGCATGCGCCTGAGTATTACATGAGCATGGGGCACACAGCGGAGCAGGTCGCCGAAACGTACGGCGTATCCAGAGAAGCCCAGGATGCATTTGCCGTCCGCAGCCATCAGAATGCCGCTAAAGCCCTTAAAGAAGGCAAATTCAATGACGAAATCGTGCCGGTTGAAGTATCGCTGACAGAAGTCGGTGATGACCATAAGCCGCGGAAAAAACAATTTACCTTTTCTCAAGATGAAGGCGTTCGTCCCGGCACATCGGCTGACGTCTTGGCGAAGCTCCGTCCGGCTTTTTCTAAAACGGGAACCGTGACGGCCGGGAACTCTTCACAAACAAGTGACGGCGCGGCGGCTGTCATGCTGATGGATCGCGAAAAAGCATCGTCGCTCGGATTGGCGCCGCTTGTCAAATTCCGTTCCTTTGCCGTAGGCGGCGTTCCGCCTGAGGTAATGGGGATAGGTCCGATTGAAGCTATTCCGCGGGCGCTCAAGCTTGCCGGACTCGAATTACAGGATATCGGGCTTTTTGAATTGAATGAGGCCTTTGCTTCACAGGCCATTCAAGTCATCAGATCGCTTGGGATAGATGAAGAAAAGGTGAACGTCAACGGAGGCGCCATCGCGCTCGGACATCCGCTCGGATGCACGGGAACGAAGCTGACCCTGTCACTCATTCATGAAATGAAACGGAGAAACGAGCAATTCGGCGTGGTGACGATGTGCATCGGAGGCGGCATGGGCGCTGCCGGCGTATTTGAGCTCATTTAAAACAAGGGGGAAACGAAGCATGAAACAGGAAACGGTCAACGTCAAAAAAGGCGGCAGCTTTCTGATTGAAGAGACGGGATATGATCAAATATTCACCCCGGAGGACTTTACAGACGAACATAAAATGATCGGCAAAACGACAGAAGACTATGTCGTAAACGATGTGCTTCCTTATATCGATGAAATTGAAAACCATCAGTTCGAGCATTCGGTCAGACTGCTGAAAAAAGCCGGAGATCTCGGCCTCCTCGGAGCAGACGTGCCTGAAGAGTACGGCGGAATCGGCCTGGATAAAATCAGTTCAGCCTTCATTACGGAAAAGTTTTCACGTGCCGGCAGCTTTTCGCTGTCTTACGGCGCTCACGTCGGTATCGGCTCATTGCCGATCGTGTTCTTCGGAACGGAAGAACAGAAAAAAACCTATTTGCCGGACTTGGCTTCAGGACAAAGAATCGCGGCATACGCCTTAACTGAGCCCGGTTCAGGTTCAGATGCCCTCGGCGCGAAGACCACGGCTGTTTTGAATGAAGCGGGCACACACTATATTCTTAACGGAGAAAAGCAATGGATTACAAACTCCGCCTTTGCAGATGTCTTTGTCGTCTACGCTAAAGTGGACGGAGATAAATTTTCCGCATTTATCGTAGAAAAGAACTATCCGGGCGTATCAACGGGACCGGAAGAGAAAAAAATGGGGATTAAGGGTTCATCGACAAGAACGCTGATTTTAGATCAGGCGGAAGTCCCGAAAGAAAACCTTCTCGGCGAAATCGGAAAAGGCCATGTCATCGCTTTTAATATCCTGAATATCGGGCGCTACAAGCTTGCCGTCGGCACAATCGGCGCTTCAAAACGGGTGATTGAGCTGTCTGCCGCTTATGCGAACCAGCGCCGGCAATTTAAAACGCCGATCTCAAGCTTCACGCTCACTCAGGAAAAGCTTGCGACGATGTCAGCTCGGCTTTACGCGATGGAGAGCTCTGTATACAGAACAGTGGGCTTATTCGAAGATAATATGAGCAGACTGACGGAAGAGGAGCAAAAAGACGGACGCGAAGTCGCGAAGTCAATCGCCGAGTACGCGATTGAATGCTCGCTCAACAAAATGTGCGGTTCTGAAACGCTTGATTATATTGCCGATGAAGGCGTTCAAATTCACGGCGGTTACGGATTTATGCAGGAATATGAAGTGGAGCGTGCCTATCGCGACTCAAGAATCAACAGAATTTTTGAAGGCACAAATGAAATCAACCGCCTGATCGTAACGAGCACGTTCCTGAAAAAAGCCGTAAAAGGTCAGCTGCCGCTCTTTGAAAAAGCAAAAGCGCTCCAAGAAGAACTCATGATGCTGATGCCTGAAGAGCCGGGCTCAGAACCTCTTGAACAGGAAAAATACATTGTCAGACAGGCGAAAAAGATCGCCCTCTTGACAGCGGGTCTCGCGGCGCAGAAATACGGCAAAGAGATCGAAGGCGAGCAGGAAATCATGGTGAACATTGCCGATATTGTCAGCGCGCTGTACGCTTTGGAATCTGCCGTCCTCAGAACGGAAAAAGCAATTGCGGCGGACGGTGCCGAAAAAGCCGCGCAGAAGCTGTTATATACGGAAATCTTTGCCCAGGAAGCCCTTCAGAACATTGAAGCGCACGCCAAAGAATCACTGATCGCCATGGAGGAAGGAGATTCCCTCCGCATGATGCTTTCCGTGCTGCGCAAACTGACGCGCCTGACGCCGAAAAACCTCATTCAGAAAAAACGTGAAGCGGCAGCCGCCGTCTTCCGTGAAGAAAAATATACGGTCTGATCACATGCTGAAAGCGCTCCTTCATCAGGGGCGCTTTTTCACGAAGCAACGTTATAGGTTTTTACAAGTGATTGTGTTAAAATAACGACGATCATTTACAAGGGGTGAAGAAGATGTCGTTAAATTTTTACTGGTACCCTAAATGCGGAACGTGCCGTAATGTGAAAAAATGGCTGGAAGACCGCGGTAAGGAAATAAACGAAATACATATCGCGGAGGAAACTCCGTCGAAAGAAGAAATTAAAGACCTCTATGAGAAGAGCGGTCTTGAGCTCAAAAAGTTTTTCAACACGAGCGGAATGAAATACCGCGAGCTGAACTTAAAGGAAAAACTGTACCACATGTCAGAGGATGAACAGCTCGAACTCCTGGCATCAGACGGTATGCTCCTGAAACGCCCGATTACGACAGACGGCGAAAAAGTCACTGTCGGCTTTAAAGAAGACCAATTCGAAAAATATTGGATGTAATGCCAGGTTCAAAGAATTATGGTATCTTCTTATTATAAGAAAAAAATGGAGGGATTTAGATGAGCACACCGAAAGATATGCGTTATTCCAAAGAGCACGAATGGGTCAAAGTTGAGGACGGAAAAGCCCGCATCGGGATTACACATTTCGCGCAAGCCGAACTTGGCGACATCGTCTTTGTCGAGCTTCCGGAAGTCGGCGCCGAAATTAAAGCGGACGAGCCATTCGGCAGCGTGGAATCCGTCAAAACCGTTTCCGAACTGTACGCACCGATTAACGGAACGGTGACGGAAGTGAACGAAGACCTTGATGACAGTCCTGAATTCGTAAACGAGTCTCCGTATGAAAAAGCGTGGATGATCGTCGTGGAACCGGCTGATGCTGAAGAAATCGAAAACCTCATGACTTCCGAGCAATATGACGAAATGACACAGGAAGACTGATCGGATAGCAAACGGGCCATTTGGACATTCTATCTGTAACGGGAGGTGTCTAAAATGGCTTTTGATAAACAAAAGGTCGATGTGACGGAGAACGTTACGGGCCGCTTTCAAAACGGCCGGTTTTCCTTGTTTCACGAAAATGAAGCCATCGGCGAGATGACAGGCATGGACCAGTACGAGCTCAAACAGGGCTTTTCATTTGAAAATCAAAAATTTTATAAAACAGCCGATGTCATAAACGGCAGCGATCCGAAATATGTCGATTGCGATTATGAGAATGGCTGGTGTTAACAGTTGGCGGTGAATTTCACTGCCTTCTTTTTCAATCTGACGCTAAAACAATCGGCAGGTGACGCGCTTATGTACAACGGAGATGAAAAGGTCATTATCGTAGAAGGAAAATCTGATAAAATCAAAGTCAGCGAAGTGCTCATCGAACCCGCGGAAATCGTCTGTACAAACGGGACGATCGGCCAAACCGAACTGGAAGATCTGGCGGACCGCCTGTTTGACAGAGACGTCTATATTTTAACAGACGCAGATGACTCCGGAGAAAAATTAAGAAAACAGCTGAAACGGGAGCTTCCCGAAGCGCGCCATATTTATATAGACAGAACATACAGGCAAGTCGAGTCGTGCCCGGGCCATCATCTCGCATCTGTGCTGATCAGAGCCGGCTTTGATGCTGACACTGTATTTTTGAAAAAGAACGACCTGAGGTGGTAATCATGAAAGAACTCCAAGAAAATGAACTCGAATCGATTCAGGATGACGTTTATCTCCTGTATTTGTACACCCCGTTTTGCGGCACATGCCAGCTGGCGTCCAAAATGCTTACTGTCGTCGAAGAAATGCTGCCCGGCGCCGCCTTCTATAAAAACAACGTGAATTATTCCCCTGCATTCGCCAAAGCCTATCAGATTGAAAGCGTTCCGTGCTTTTTGCTGTTTAAAGGCGGAGAGCTTGTTGAGAAAGGATACGCCTTCCGCTCCGTTTCCTATTTATATGAGCTGATTAAACAAAAAACATCGCAAACGTTCCCGATGTGACAATATTTACAGGAAAATGTCGTGCGGTTTATAAAGGGTTCTGTCCGTTAAAAAGAGAAAGTGTATGTATGGCCATTAAAACGGGAGGTTATACGAGTGGAGAAAATAGAAGTTTCAGAGAATGACGGACAGCATCTGTTTTTGAAACCGCTATTAAACGCCTCAACGCTGCTGATTACATTCCAAGGAGAAACAGAAGCCTTAACGGTCTCAATTAACGGACAGGGAGAAATGAGAAAAACGTCGGTTTCAAAGGAAAAATCTAATTTGACCTTTTACGGAAACCAGACGGAAATCATCCATCTCCTGCATGGTGATGTCTCTTTGCAAAAGCTTATCCAAAGCGGAAAACTCAAAGTGAAAGGATCATTCAGAGCTCTGCTGAAGCTGGAGGCCATCCTCTGGCTGACAAACGGATTTTTTCAGGCGATCAGTAAACGGCCGTAACTGCCAATCTACTATGTGACAATAGCTTCCAATATTTATTTTATTGACTTTTTATCATTCGCCGTGCTATTCTACAGTAAGAATTTCCGGACGAAAATACGATATGTTTTCTCTTATCAAGAGAGGTGGAGGGAAGTGCCCTATGAAGCCCGGCAACCATCAACAATGTTGAAATGGTGCCAATTCACTCGAAGCGGTCTGCTTTGAAAGATGAGAGAAAGGCCTTTTTCAATCAGCCTTTCTGCTCATTTATGCAGAAAGGCTTTTCTTTTGCGGAGAAACCCGGAAGATTTCTTAGAATAGTGTAAGGCGGGTGATTGCTTTGATCCATCTTCAAAATGTTTCAAAAATTTACAAAGCGAAGCATGGGGATGTCAATGCTGTCCAAGATGTCACTCTTGATATCAAAAAGGGCGAAATATTTGGAATTATAGGATATAGCGGAGCTGGTAAAAGTTCCTTAATCCGTCTCCTGAACGGCCTTGAAAAGCCGACGTCGGGAACCGTGGAAGTCGCGGGGACGGAATTAAATAAAGTAAGCAGCCGCGGACTGAGAAAAGCGCGCCAGGAAATCAGCATGATCTTCCAGCATTTTAACCTTCTGTGGTCGCGCACCGTCCGGGAGAACATTATGTTCCCGCTGGAAATCGCCGGCGTGAAAAAAAGCGAACGGATCCGCCGCGCTGATGAATTGATTAAACTGGTCGGATTAGAGGGGAAAGAAAAGTCTTATCCGTCGCAGCTGAGCGGCGGTCAAAAGCAGCGTGTCGGCATCGCCCGGGCGCTCGCCAATAATCCGAAAGTCCTTCTGTGCGATGAAGCGACATCAGCGCTTGATCCGCAGACGACCGATTCAATTTTGGATCTTTTATCCGATATAAATGACAGACTCGGTCTGACGATCGTGCTCATTACCCATGAAATGCACGTCATCCGAAAAATCTGCAACAGAGTCGCCGTCATGGAAAACGGGAAAGTCGTTGAAGAAGGCGAAGTACTCCAAGTTTTCAGAAACCCGCGCGAACCGATGACCAAGCGTTTCGTTCAGCAGGTGACAGAACCGGAGGAGACGAAAGAAACCATCCAGCATTTTCTGCAGGAAACAGCGACAGGAAAAACGATTCAGCTTTCATTTGTCGGGCAGGCCGCCGAGCAGCCCCTCATTACGGAAATGATCCGAAACTTTGATGTGGACGTCAATATTCTGCAGGGGAAAATTTCACAGACGAAGGACGGAGCCTACGGTTCTTTATTCATTCATATTGACGGTCAGGAAAAAGAAGTAGAAAACGTGATCCGGTTCATCAAAGACAAACAGGTAGAAGCAGAGGTGATCACAAATGTTTGAAAAATGGTTCCCGAACGTTGATATAACCGAGCTGTGGACGGCCACATACGAGACCCTTTATATGACGGTCATCGCATTAGTTTTTTCATTTATCATCGGAGCGATTCTCGGTCTTCTGCTCTTTTTAACGGGCAAGGGAAGCTTATGGGAAAATAAAATCATTAACACCGTGATCGCGGCGGTCGTTAATATTTTCAGGTCTATTCCGTTTCTTATTTTAATTATTCTGCTTCTCGGCTTTACTAAGATTTTGGTCGGATCGATTTTAGGGCCGAACGCCGCATTGCCGGCGCTGATTATCGGCTCCGCGCCGTTTTACGCCCGTCTTGCGGAAATTGCGCTCCGGGAAGTCGATAAAGGAGTCATCGAAGCTGCCAGATCAATGGGAGCAAAGACATCGACGATTATCTTCAAAGTGCTGATTCCTGAATCAATGCCTGCGTTAATTTCAGGCATCACCGTTACGGCCATCGCCCTGATAGGATCTACCGCCATTGCCGGCGCCATCGGTTCAGGCGGACTCGGAAACCTTGCATATGTAGAAGGCTACCAGTCCAATAATACGGATGTAACGTTTGTAGCGACAGTATTTATACTCATCATCGTCTTTATCATTCAGATTATCGGTGATGTGATTACAAATATAATAGACAAAAGATAAGGGAGGATTTACATTGAAAAAGATTGTATTAAGTGCGCTGCTGCTTGTGTTCGCAGGAGTTTTGGCCGCCTGCGGATCAAACGGCTCAAATAAAAAGGAAATCGTCGTCGCCGCCACAAAAACACCGCATGCTGAAATCTTAAAAGAAGCGGAACCGCTCTTGAAGGAAAAAGGCTACACATTAAAAGTAAAAGTGCTGAACGATTACAAAATGTACAACAAAGCGTTAGCTGATAATGAAGTGGATGCGAACTTCTTCCAGCACGTTCCTTACCTTGAACAGGAAATGAAAGAAAATAAAGATTACAAACTCGTGAATGCCGGAGCCGTTCACCTTGAGCCATTCGGAATTTACACGAAAAAATACAAATCACTGAAAGACCTGCCTAAAGGCGCGACTATCATCATGACTAACAATGTCGCTGAACAAGGCCGTATGCTGGCGATGCTTGAAAAAGCCGGACTGATCACACTTGATCCGAAGGTAAAAACGATTGAAGCCACTACGAAAAACATTACGAAAAACCCGAAAAACCTGACATTCAAAAAGATCGCCCCTGAATTAACGGCGAAAGCATATAATGAAGAAGAAGGCGATGCAGTCTTCATTAACGTCAACTATGCGATTCAAAACAAACTGAATCCGTTAAAAGATGCGATTCAAGTGGAATCAACGAAAAACAACCCGTACGCAAACATCATCGCCGTACGCAAAGGTGACGAAAAATCAGAGAAAATCAAAGCGCTTATGGAAGTGCTTCACTCTAAGAAAATCAAAGACTTTATTGAGAAAAAATACGACGGAGCTGTGCTTCCCGTATCTGAATAAAACGAAAACCCCGGATGAATCATCCGGGGTTTTTTTCGGGTATTAATCGGAGAACTGTCCATAATAAAAAGGAAGGTTAACGATTGGAGGGAATGGCAGTGGCTCAATACCAGGATAACGGAAAAAGCGTGCACGACGCACTGAAACAATATAAAGAAGGTTTAGGTATATTCGAGCAAAAAATGCCGATGATGGGGCGGAAGTTTAATGAATTTACTGAACAGTGTTTCTCAGCGGATTCATTAACTGAAAAAGAGAAACAATTAATCGCTCTGGGCATCAGCATCAGCGCTCAAGATGAATTTTGCATGATTTATCATACGAAGGGCTGCCTTGACCAAGGGGCGACAGAAGAAAACATCCTTGAGGTCATCGGCGTCGCGGCGGCATTCGGGGGCGGCGCGGCTCTCAGTCAGGGAGTGACCCTCGTGCAGCAGTGCATTCAGGAATTCGGACATACGACGCATTAGAAAGAGCAATCGTGTGAATACCGTTTTTCAGATAAAGCGAGCGCCGGTTTCCGGCACATTCGAAAGGATTCAGGGGCACACTCTCTTTGGCCGGAGCAGCGGATCATTGTTACAATAGAAACAAATAGATGAAGGGATTGATTCATTATCTGCACCAGCCATGAGAGACTGGACCTTGACTATACGCCTGAAATGGAAAAAGCGATGCAGAAGGCACACGGCATCGGCTACGAGGAATACGGACGGCGTCTTTCAAAAAGGATGGAAGTCGAACGGCAGAGGGAGCTTGAATATCAAAAAAGCAAGTTCCTCGCAGCGCAGCTTAATGATAAAATCGGTCAGTAAAAAAGGGTGGATTTCCGCCCTTTTTCTGTTTCAAACAGCTTTAATTACGCCTTGATCTTTGATAAACTTTAGGAATGTTCCCGTAATATAAAAAGTTGTATTTACTTTTCATTTGTTATAAAATTAGAATGAGAATAAATTGAGAATAATGATTATATATTTTGGAGGTATAGATATGGCTGCTTCAACATTAACGATCAAGGATCTTCACGTTGAAATCGAAGGAAAAGAGATCTTAAAAGGTGTAAACCTTGAAATAAAAGGCGGCGAATTCCACGCTGTCATGGGGCCGAACGGTACCGGTAAATCCACGCTTTCAGCAGCGATTATGGGACACCCGAAATACGAAGTTACAAAAGGCAGCATCACGCTTGACGGCAAGGATGTACTGGAAATGGAAGTGGACGAGCGCGCTCAGGCGGGTCTTTTCCTTGCGATGCAGTACCCAAGCGAAATCAGCGGTGTGACAAATGCCGATTTCCTTCGCTCTGCGATTAACGCACGCCGTGAAGAAGGCGATGAAATTTCTCTTATGAAATTCATCCGCAAAATGGACGAAAACATGGAGTTCCTTGAAATGGACCCTGAAATGGCGCAGCGTTACCTGAACGAAGGTTTCTCAGGCGGGGAGAAAAAACGCAACGAAATCCTTCAGCTTATGATGATCGAGCCGAAAATCGCCATTCTTGACGAGATCGATTCAGGTCTTGATATCGATGCGCTTAAAGTCGTTTCTAAAGGAATCAACAGAATGCGCAGCGAAAACTTCGGCTGCTTAATGATCACTCACTACCAGCGCCTTCTGAACTACATCACGCCTGATGTCGTTCACGTTATGATGCAGGGACGCGTAGTGAAATCCGGCGGCGCGGAGCTTGCACAGCGCCTTGAAGCGGAAGGTTATGACTGGATTAAACAAGAACTGGGCATTGAAGACGAAACTGTAGGCCAAGAAGCGTAAGCGTTAGGGGGATAATCATGACATTGGAAACGAAACTATCCGTAGATCAGGAATATGTCAAAGGCTTTTCCGAAAAGCATCAAGAACCTGCCTGGCTGAAAAACCTGCGCTTACAGGCTCTTGAAAAAGCTGAAGATCTGCCGCTGCCTAAGCCTGATAAAACAAAAATCACAAATTGGAACTTTACAAAGTTCAACAAGCATACAGTAGAAAATGCGCCGCTTGCTTCTTTAGAAGATTTAGCTGATGAAGCAAAAGCGCTGATCGATATCGAAAACGAAGACAAAACGTTATATGTGCAGCGTGACCAAACGCCCGCTTTCCTTTCTCTTTCTAAAGAACTGAAAGACAAAGGCGTCATCTTTACGGACATCTTAACGGCTGCCCGTGAGCACAGCGACCTCGTTGAGAAGTACTTCATGAAAGACGGCGTTAAGGTCGACGAACATAAACTGACTGCGCTTCATGCAGCATTAATGAACGGCGGGGCATTCCTTTATGTTCCTAAAAACGTTCAGGTAGAGACGCCTGTTCAGGCTGTTTATGTTCATGAAAGCAATGACACGGCATTGTTCAACCACGTGCTGATCGTCGCTGAAGACCACAGCTCCGTCACTTACGTTGAGAACTACATCAGCACGGTGAATCCGAAAGAAGCTGTATTCAACATTATCAGTGAAGTGGTCACAGGTGATAATGCCAGCGTGACGTACGGAGCCGTTGACAACCTGTCAGCAGGCGTCACAACATACGTCAACCGCCGCGGAGCCGCGCGCGGACGCGACAGCAGAATCGAGTGGGCGCTCGGACTGATGAACGACGGCGACACGATTTCTGAAAATACGACAAACCTCTACGGAGACGGCACATACGGCGATACGAAAACCGTAGTTGTCGGAAGAGGAGAACAGACGGAAAACTTTACGACGCAGATCATCCACTTCGGTAAGGCTTCTGAAGGCTATATCCTGAAGCACGGAGTCATGAAAGATGCCGCATCTTCCATTTTTAACGGAATCGGCAAAATCGAGCACGGCGCGTCGAAAGCAAACGCTGAACAGGAATCCCGCGTTCTGATGCTGAGTGAAAAAGCACGCGGAGATGCAAACCCGATTCTTTTAATTGATGAAGACGATGTAACTGCAGGACATGCGGCATCTGTCGGCCGTGTGGACCCGATCCAGCTTTACTACTTAATGAGCCGCGGAATTCCGAAAGAAGAAGCGGAGCGCTTAGTCATTTACGGATTCCTTGCTCCGGTGGTAAAAGAGCTTCCGATTGAAGGAGTTAAGAAACAGCTCGTCTCCGTCATCGAAAGGAAAGTAAAATAATGAATATCACCGATATTCGTGAACAGTTCCCGATCCTTCATCAGCAAGTGAACGGACATGACCTCGTGTACCTTGACAGCGCGGCGACTTCCCAGAAGCCGCGTGCTGTCATTGAAGCAGTGGATCAGTATTACAGCAAATACAATTCCAATGTCCACAGAGGCGTTCATACTCTTGGCACGAGAGCGACAGACGGCTATGAAGGTGCGCGTGAAAAAGTCCGTAAGTTTATCAATGCGAAGTCAATGGCTGAGGTCATTTTCACAAAAGGCACGACAACTTCACTGAATATGGTGGCGCTGAGCTATGCCCGCGCCAGCTTAAAACCCGGTGATGAAGTGGTCATCACCCAAATGGAGCATCATGCGAATATCATTCCGTGGCAGCAGGCAGTAAAAGCAACCGGTGCGACTTTAAAATATATCCCGATGCAGGAAGACGGCACGCTTTCGTTAGACGACGTCCGGCAGACTGTCACAAGCCATACGAAGATCGTGGCAGTCGCTCATGTGTCAAACGTACTCGGCACGATCAACCCGATTAAAGAGATCGCCAAAATCGCTCATGACAATGGCGCGGTCATCGTGGTGGACGGAGCGCAAAGCACACCGCACATGAAAATCGACGTTCAGGACTTGGATTGCGACTTCTTCGCGCTTTCTTCCCATAAAATGTGCGGCCCGACGGGAATCGGCGTGCTGTACGGCAAGAAAGAACTGCTTGAGAATATGGAGCCGGCCGAATTTGGCGGCGAGATGATCGACTTTGTAGGGCTTTATGAATCAACTTGGAAAGAGCTTCCGTGGAAATTTGAAGCAGGCACGCCGATTATCGCAGGCGCGATCGGATTGGGAGCCGCGATTGATTTTCTTGAAGAGATCGGACTCGACGAGATTTCCCGGCATGAGCATCAGCTTGCAGCCTATGCGCTTGACCGTTTCGAGCAGCTAGACGGCGTGACGGTATACGGTCCGAAAGAGCGGGCGGGACTTGTGACATTTAATCTTGATGAGGTTCACCCTCATGATGTCGCGACTGTCCTCGATGCTGAGGGCATTGCGGTCAGAGCCGGCCATCACTGCGCCCAGCCGCTCATGAAATGGCTGGATGTATCTGCTACTGCGAGAGCGAGTTTTTATCTGTATAATACAGAGGAAGAGATCGATAAGCTCGCGGAAGCCCTCCAAAAGACAAAGGAGTACTTTACAAATGTCTTTTAATGCAAATTTAGATACATTATACAGACAAGTGATCATGGATCATTACAAAAATCCGCGCAACAAAGGGGTTTTGGATGACAGCATCGTCGTCGATATGAACAACCCGACTTGCGGCGACCGGATCAGACTGACAATGAAGCTTGACGGCGATACCGTTCAGGAAGCGAAGTTTGAAGGGGAAGGCTGTTCTATCTCCATGGCTTCAGCTTCCATGATGACGCAGGCGATTAAAGGAAAAGATATTGATACCGCCCTTTCCATGTCTAAGATTTTCTCAGACATGATGCAAGGGAAAGAGTATGACGACTCGATAGATCTCGGGGATATTGAAGCTCTTCAAGGCGTTTCGAAATTCCCGGCCCGGATTAAATGTGCCACCCTTTCATGGAAAGCACTTGAAAAAGGAGTCGCTGGCGAAAAAGGCGGCAATTAAAAGATTGGAGTGAAAATGGATGGCTAAAAAAATGCCTGAAATTGGTGAATACAAGTACGGTTTTCACGATAAGGACGTTTCCATTTTCCGTTCAGAGCGCGGATTGACAAAAGAAATCGTAGAAGAAATTTCACGCATGAAAGAAGAGCCTCAATGGATGCTTGATTTCCGCCTGAAATCTCTTGAGCATTTCTACAACATGCCAATGCCGCAGTGGGGCGGGGATTTAAACTCTTTAAACTTTGACGAAATTACGTATTACGTAAAGCCGTCTGAGCGTTCAGAGCGTTCTTGGGATGAAGTGCCTGAGGAAATTAAACAGACATTCGACAAACTCGGTATTCCTGAAGCTGAGCAAAAATACCTTGCCGGTGTTTCTGCACAGTACGAATCCGAAGTTGTTTACCACAATATGAAAGAAGATCTTGAAGAGCAAGGCATCGTCTTCAAAGACACAGACAGCGCGCTGAAAGAAAATGAAGACATTTTCCGCGAGCACTGGGCGAAAGTCATTCCGCCGACTGATAACAAGTTTGCGGCGCTGAACTCAGCTGTTTGGTCCGGCGGATCTTTCATCTACGTGCCTAAAGGCGTGAAGGTTGAAACACCGCTTCAAGCTTACTTCCGCATCAACTCCGAAAACATGGGTCAGTTCGAACGTACGCTGATCATCGTTGACGAAGAAGCAAGCGTTCATTACGTAGAGGGCTGTACGGCTCCTGTGTACACAACAAACTCGCTTCACAGCGCAGTTGTTGAAATCATCGTCAAAAAAGGCGGCTACTGCCGTTATACAACAATTCAAAACTGGGCGAACAACGTTTACAACCTAGTAACGAAACGTACGGTTTGTGAAGAAAACGCGACGATGGAATGGGTTGACGGAAACATCGGTTCTAAATTGACGATGAAATATCCGGCTGTCATTCTGAAAGGTGAAGGCGCGCGCGGCATGACGCTCTCTATCGCTCTTGCGGGCAAAGGGCAGCATCAGGACGCAGGTGCGAAAATGATTCACCTTGCACCGAATACGTCATCCACAATCGTATCAAAATCGATTTCTAAACAAGGCGGAAAAGTAACATACCGCGGTATCGTCCACTTCGGACGAAAAGCGGACGGCGCCCGTTCAAACATCGAGTGTGATACGCTCATTATGGATAACAAATCAACTTCTGATACAATCCCTTACAATGAAATCCTGAACGACAACATTTCATTGGAGCACGAAGCAAAAGTATCAAAAGTTTCTGAAGAACAGCTTTTCTACCTGATGAGCCGCGGTATTTCTGAAGAAGAAGCAACAGAAATGATCGTTATGGGCTTCATCGAGCCATTCACAAAAGAACTTCCGATGGAATACGCAGTTGAAATGAACCGTTTGATTAAGTTCGAAATGGAAGGCTCCATCGGTTAATAGTAAAACCCCGCCATATAGCGGGGTTTTTTTGTTTATTGAATAGTGAAATTACCGTATTCGCTTGACCGGACATGAATCGGCCCGTTTAAATTGTAGTTCTTCTCTTTGACAATATCGCGGAAAACGTCGACACGGGCAACCGATTCTCTCCATTCATCCTGAGTATCCTCATCTGACGGATTCATCAGATCGTCATAGCGCACATCCAAGAATTTATTGAGCCATTTCTTCTCGTCAATTCCATCTTTCGGTGACCCGCCCATTTTTTTGTTCGTGCGTTTAATCAGGGCATAAAAGGAGTCTGGATCATCGCCGTCGCCATGCTGAATCACCGTATCGTACATCACTGCTTTTGCCAAGGCCGTTTTCAGTCCGGCATTTTCTGAACGTTTCATCGCCGGCTGATAATACAAGCTGTCATTTACCTTATCTTGGGCAGCGCGGAAGGCTTTATCATTGCCAAGTGAGCGCCAGGCAGAAGCGAATCCTTTCAGATTGCTGATGTCATCGCTTTCGTCCTTCGCAAGACGCCGCAATTCAGGTAAATACTGTTTCAATTTGTTATTCGGCACCGCTTTCGTGTATACTTCGACTACTTCCAGCGCATCTCCGGTAGCCGTCGTAAAGCCGGCCCGCCCGCAAGTGTAACCTCTTCCGTCATCCAACGCTTCAACATATCCGTATTGGATTTCCGTCTTTCCGTTTTCAAAGATGCTGGTCAGCTGTTCCGCCCGGCGCTTTTGATCTGTATTCAGCCCGGCCGCAAAAACCGTACCGCTCATCATCAGGGTAAAAAACATGGTGAAAATAAGTGACGAAACCGCCGTCTTCTTCCAAAAACCTGCTTTTTTCTTCAAGCTGATTTTCATTGCCATACCCCTTTCATATGTAAGTTACGCACTCAGTATACATGAGGGGGTTGTTTTTTTGTTGAAAACACACGAATTTGTCAATATTTTGAATCCTAAGCCCTATCCGACGCTTCATAAAAAGAACGCACCTTCATCAGACAGACAATCCCGTTCTCGCGTCATTCTCATCTGTAACATAGTCAACGCGGTGAAACCCGCATTGTACAGCCTGCTGATAAAGGGCTTCGAGCATATCCGGATCTTTGCAATATAACGTTACATACGAGCAATCTGCAATGAGAAGCCCAAGCTCACAGGAACTCTCCAAATATTCCTCATACGTATTGATTTCCGTTACCATCCCGCCCGAGAAAGCTTTCAATTCAGCAAAAATCATATAATAAGGGTCTCCTTCCAGACGCTGACGGAGTTCTTGACCCTGAATGATGCGCTGATTTTGCGGAAATAGGTCTGTATCGGTGTCTTCTTTGAATTCAGTATACGCCTCTCCATCACCGATAAACCACGCATAGGAAGAGATGGGGAACGGTTGTAATATATCTGCCACAAACCGTCCGAATTCATTTGGGATGTCAAAAGTAATGCCGCGTTTCATATGGTCGTATCTCCTTTCGGCTTTTGCTAGAATAATATGGTATGCCATTTGGATAAATATTGAAAGGGGTGGGTGTTATGACAACACGATACGGCATTGATGCGCCTTATGGAGCGTTTGGATTTATCTTTCTTGCGCTCCTTTATGCCGCTGCCACGTTATGCGGTATGATTCCTCCTTACTGGGGCTGGCTGACGGGCACCTTGTTTTTATTGCTCGGTCTTTGGATGCTCTTGTATTCAACGGCCATTAAACTTTTACACCGCCATCGCATTCTTGCGCTTTCCGGTTTAAAGCCGGACATGAAGGTGCTTGATATTGGGACGGGACGGGGGCTGCTAGCCATCGCCGCGGCTCAAAAAGGCGCTGACGTCTCAGCGATTGACAAATGGTCAGGCTGGGATCTGGGCGGAAACGGGAGAGACGCATTTGAAAAGAACAGACGGGCAGAAGGAGCGCCGGAAATTGATTTGTATGACGGACTCGCGCAAGACATGCCGTTTCCTGATAAAACGTTTGACCTTGTCATTTCGCATTTTGTCGTACACAACATTTCCGGCAGAAAAGAGAGGGAACGGGCGATTGCGGAAATGGTGAGGGTGCTGAAGCCTGGCGGCACATTGGCCGTGTCAGATATAAAAAATACATCACAATACAGAGCAATTCTTGAGGAAAACGGCTTTCAGACAAGAACGTATTCCTTTTATTATACGTTTCCGTTTTCGAAACTCATCATTGCCGTCAGGACTCCGGTAGGAACCGGGCGCTCCATTTGTTAAAATAAATAAGACAAAACAGATAGAAAAGGTGTTACACATGAAGTCTTATATGATTATCGGGGCCGGCATTCTCGGTGCGTCCGCGGCTTATCATCTCGCAAAGGCCGGGGCGGATGTAACGGTCATTGACCGGAAACACCCGGGGCAGGCGACTGACGCCGCGGCGGGGATCGTTTGCCCGTGGCTGTCGCAGCGGCGCAATCAGGCATGGTATGCGATCGCAAAAGGCGGCGCCCGTTATTATGAACGATTGATACAGCAGCTTGAAGCTGACGGAGAAACAGAAACCGGTTATCAAAAGGTCGGAGCCGTCAGCCTCCATACGGATGAAAAAAAGCTCAGCCAAATGGAGGAAAGAGCTTATAAAAGAAGAGAGGATGCCCCTGAAATCGGTGACATTACAAGACTGACTCCGGAAGAAACGAAGGCGCTGTTCCCCGCGCTGTCGGAGGAATACGGGGCAGTTCATGTCAGCGGCGCGGCCCGGGTGAACGGGAGGGCGCTTCGTAAGGCGCTGTTAAATGCGGCCGTTAAGCACGGAGCGGCTGTTTACAATGAAGAAGCGTCAATATTGACAGAGGACGGTGCCGTCATCGGTGTGAAAACCGCAGAACGCACGCTTACTGCCGACCAGGTTCTCGTAACGGCCGGCGCTTGGGCGAGAGAGCTGCTTGAGCCGCTCGGCATCCGTTTTTCAGTATCATACCAAAAGGCGCAGATCGTTCATTTAGAGCTTCAGGGAGAGGAGACGGGCGGCTGGCCCGTCGTCATGCCCCCAAACGATCAATATATTCTCGCCTTTGACAGCGGCAGAATCATAGCGGGCGCGACTCATGAAAACGATACCGGCATGGATTTGCGGGTGACGGCCGGCGGTCTCCGCGAGATTTTTGACAAAGCATTAACTGTGGCGCCGGGGCTTTCAGACAGTACTATGATAGAGACAAGAGTCGGGTTCAGGCCGTTTACTCCCGGTTTTCTTCCCGTCATCGGCAAAGTGCCGAATATCAGCGGACTCCTCGTTGCCAACGGGCTGGGCGCCTCAGGACTGACGAGCGGGCCGTATCTGGGGGCTGAACTGGCGAAACTCGCGCTCGGGCAGCAGACAGAAATTGATTTGAGCCTTTATGATCCAGCCGGGGCGCTTGAATAAAAAATAGCTTTTGGCGCATTCTTATGATAGGATGGAGCTTTAATGAATAAGAGGACGTGACCCATTTGATAAAAATAAACCTTCCTGCTCCTGATGTAACCATTACGGAACGGCAGCAGTCACCGTCGGAGAATGAACCGGCGATTAAAGCGATTTACGGTTTCATTGATTTTCACCAAATTCCGAGAGACAAAGGCGGCATATTTATGTTTTATAACATTCATGATGAGCTGCTGTTTGTCGGGAAAGCCCGTAAATTAAGACAAAGAATCAAAAAGCATTTTGAAGACAATGTGTCACCTGTTAAACATCACAGGGACGAAGTGTATAAAATTGAAGTATGTGTCGTAAATGATCCGATGGAAAGGGAGATTTACGAAACGTACGCGATCAATACCCTTCAGTCGAAATACAACATTGAGAAAGTATTTTATAAATAAGAAAAACCGGAGCTTAAGGGCTCCGGTTTTCTTTATGTTTACAGTGCCAGCCACATCACGGCAATATGCACGATCAGCAGACAGTAAACGACGAGGAATAGCTGGACGACCTTTTTTCTGAATAACATGCAGATCATCATGAGCACGGGAAAAATCAGGACGCCGGCTGTTTTATTGATGGATGTATTCGGACGGTTCGACACGTCATAGTGAATGGCCATATCAGCAGGAAGAAACGGATAAAACACAATCGAAAGAATAAAGGCGAGAACCACAGCTCCCCACAGCACTTTATCATTCATCAAAAACATATGAACACTCCCTTTTTTTACATATAATAGTATTTTAGTGTAAAAAAGTTCATTTTTCAGTATTCATTTGATGGCTTTTTTCGTGAGACCCGTCTGTCTGGCGGCTTCTTTTATATTCATTCTGAATCACTCCCTGCTTTTCATTCTAAACGTGTCTCTAAGGGTCAGGTCAAGAGAGGGCGGGAAATAAGGCGGGTTTATTTTATATTTTAGAAATTTCAGAAAATATGATTGACAACGCACCTTTGTTGCGATTAATATAACGTTATATAATGTTATATAACGTTATATAATAAAACACTGAGGAGTGAAGGATTTGAGTCAAACTGCCGCACAAGTGAATCACAAGGTTCAGGCTTTCTTGGATGATCTGAAAGGAAAAACGATTGACCACGTCTTTTTCGTCGCTTGCGGGGGTTCTTCAGCCATTATGTATCCGAGCAAGTACGTGTTTGACAGAGAGGCGAAAGCCATCAGCTCTGATCTCTACAGTTCAAATGAATTTATTCAGCGCAATCCCGTTCAGCTCGGAGAGAACTCTCTCGTGATTTTATGTTCTCATTCAGGCAATACGCCGGAAACGGTGAAAGCCGCCGGTTTCGCCAGAAAAAAAGGCGCGCTTACGATTGCGATGACCTATGAGCCTGATTCGCCGTTAGCGAAAGAAGCCGAATATGTCGCGGTTTATGACTGGGGTGAGAACGCACAGGCGATAAATACGAATTACGGGGTTCTGTATCAAATCGTGTTCGGCGCTTTACACGTGCTGGAAAACCATTCCGCGTTTGAACAGGCGATCGACGGACTCAATAAGCTCCAGACCGTATATGACAAAGCGCTTAAACAAGAAGCGGATCACGCAAAGGCATTCGCGAAAGCCCACGAAAAAGAAGATATCATTTACACGATGGCAAGCGGTGCGAACTACGGCGTCGCTTACTCCTACAGCATCTGCATTCTCATGGAAATGCAATGGATTCATTCCCACGCCATTCATGCCGGAGAATATTTTCACGGACCGTTCGAAATCATTGATGAATCCGTTCCATTTATTATCCTGCTCGGCTTAGACGAAACAAGACCCCTTGAAGAGCGGGCGCTTTCCTTCTCAAAAAGATACGGCAAAAAACTGACTGTGCTTGATGCTGCAGCATATGATTTTTCCGGAATTGACGATTCTGTAAAAGGCTACCTGGCTCCTCTCGTATTAAACCGGGTGCTCAGAAGCTATGCGGATGCACTGGCGGAAGCAAGGAACCATCCGTTAAGCCAGCGGCGTTACATGTGGAAAGTCGAATATTAAGAACGCGCATTATATTTCACCGGACTATAATGATATATAACGTTATAGTCCGGTGACAAAGGAGGAAAAGCATCTGAAAAAGCTCATCTGCCTGTTCGTTCTGTTAGCTGTATGTCTGTCAGCCGCCGCCTGTTCAAGCCAAAGCAGTTCCTCTGACGGAAAAGTGACCCTGAAGTTTTTTCACAGGTGGCCGAAGGAGCCGGAAAAAAGCTATTTTGAAGAAGCGGTCAAAGAATTTGAATCCGCTCATCCGGATATTCATATCCAAACGGAAGCGGTCTTAAACGATTCTTATAAAGACAAGGTGAAAGTCATGCTCGGAACAACGAGCCCCCCTGATATTTTCTTTTCATGGAGCGACCGGTTTGCTTATAAATTCATCAAAGGAAATAAAGCCCTCGATCTGTCGTCTTACTATCAGCAGGATAAAGATTGGTCCTCACAGCTTGTGCAGTCACAAATCAAACCCTTTACGCATGACGGAAAACAGTACGGTGTTCCGTGGCAAATGGACGCTAAATCATTCTTTTATAATAAGGACATTTTTAATACATTACATTTGAAGCCCCCGGCGACATGGGATGAACTGATCACAGTCTCTGAGAAATTGAAAGAGAACGGATATATTCCGATCAGTTTCGGCACAAAAGCGCCTTGGACCATTTCTCATTATATCGGGACGCTGAACCAGCGTATGGTGGATGAAAAAACGCGGGCGAAGGATTACAGCCCGGAAACCGGGGAGTTTACGGACGAAGGCTATGTCAAAGCGCTTGAAAAGTTTCAGGAACTTCTGCCGTACTTTACAAAGCACGTGAACTCTGTCGATCACGAATACGTGCGCCAGCAGTTTACGAGCGGCAAAGCGGCGATGATTTATGCGGAAACGGCAGAAATTAAGCTCGTCGAACCGGTCAATCTGGGCTTGTTTCCTTTCCCGAAAATCAGCGGCGAAAAGGGATCTCCCCGTGCACTGACCGGATCTCCGGAAGGATTTATGATTTCCTCAAAAACGAAGCACCCGAAAGAAGCCATGGAATTTCTTCAGTTTTTAACCTCGAAAAAAATGGGAGAGAAGCTGATAAAAGACGTCGGTAAATACAGCGCGGTTCAAGGAACGGCGACAGAAAACAATTCCGTCCCGATCCAGCGCGAAGCCGTGCAGGATATCGTCCGCGCAGAAACAATGGTGCCGTGGTTTGATATGGATGTTGACGTTGAAATCGCCGATGTGTATGCGGCAGGCGTTCAGCAGATGCTCGGCGGCACAATGACACCGCGCGAGGTGATGAATTCCGTGCAGAAAGCGGCGCGTCAGGTCAAAGCGTCATCTGAATAGAACAGATTTCTTTGGAGAAAGGAGATGAGGATTTCCTTGGTCAGCCGAAACCGTTTCATTCCGTATCTGTTTCTCGCGCCCGCGCTGATTTTTCTGCTGTTCGTTTACATTCCGATTATTGAGAATGTGTTTTTCAGTCTGTTTGAATGGAGCTCATTTCAACCCGAAAAGACGTTTATCGGTTTGAAAAATTATATTGACCTGTTCCACGATCCCGTGTTTTTTACAGCACTCCGCAACAATGTGCTGTATGCGGTCATATCGCTGATTTGCCAGGTTGGCGGCGGCTTAATTCTGGCGGCCGTGCTGGAAGACAGACTGGTAAGAAAATGGTCGCCGTTTTTCCGTACGGTATTTTTTCTTCCGGTCGTCATTTCCATGACCGTCATTGCGCTGTTGTTTGATTTTATTTATAACCCGGAAATCGGGCTTTTGAATCAGCTGCTGGAAGCCGTCGGACTTGATGAACTGACCCGCGCGTGGCTGGGCGATGAAAACACCGCTATGCTGTCTGTCATTTTTGTGTCTCAATGGCAGTCTGTCGGTTACATTGCCATGCTGTACATTGTCTCGATTCAGAGCATTCCCGCTGAATTATATGAATCGGCGCAGCTGGACGGAGCCGGAAAAATCCAGCAGTTTTTTCACATTACGGTGCCGCAGACGAAAGAAATGTCGTTTGTTGCCGTGGTGATGACGCTGACCGGCGCATTTACCGTATTTAATGAACCGTATATTCTGACCGGCGGAGGGCCGGGCAATGCTTCAGAAGTGCTGAGCACATTTTTGTATAAGAGCGCTTTTACAAAGGATATGATGGGCTACGCTTCTGCGATCGCGACGGTGGTGCTTTTGCTGACGCTTGCTCTGTCGCTTATTCAGATGAAATTCTTTAAGACCGGAAAGGAGGAGTAGCCGATGCTTCCTGAAAAGACGGACTTGCGTCATGCCCGTCAGACCGTCAGAACAGGCGGAAAACCGAGAAAATGGTATGTCGGGGAAACGTCTGTGTGGCTGTTTCTCTTTATCTACCTCATTACCGTTGCTTATCCGCTGTTATGGATGGCGGTCAGCGCCTTTAAAAGCTCGGATGAGATTTTTGAGCACAGCTGGTCGCTGCCCTCTGTCTGGCATCCCGAAAACTTCGTATCCGCATGGAACCAAGGGATTTCCGCTTATTTTATGAACAGCGTCATTGTGACCGTGCTGACTTGTCTCATCACCGTATTTGTAAGCGCCTGGGCGGCATACGGGCTGGCCCGTTTTCAATTTAAAGGAAAAGGGTTTGTGCTGATCATTTGTCTTGGCGGCTTGATGCTGACGCCGCAGGTCAGTCTTGTGCCGCTGTACTCCATTATCCAGTCATTGGGACTGTACAATACGTATTGGGCATTGATTCTTCCGTACGCCGCTTACCGTATTCCATTTACCGTGATTCTGATCCGTTCCTATTTTTTGTCGATTTCCAAAGAGCTTGAGGAAGCTGCCTATCTGGATGGATGTACAAGTTTCGGAATATTTTTCAGAATATTCTTACCTATGAGCGTGCCGATTCTGGTGACATCAGGCATTTTGACGGCTTACCATACATGGAATGAGTTTATGTTTGCGATTATTTTTATCGATGATGAAAATTTACGGACGATTCCGGCCGGGCTGATGCAGTTCAGAGATGCGCTGCAGACGGATTGGGGCGTGCTGCTGGCCGGGCTGACGATTTCTGCTGCCCCGATCATCGCGCTGTTTCTATTGATGCAGAGATATTTTATCCGCGGCATTGCTGCGGGAAGCGTGAAAGGATAAGGAGGATGAAAAGATGAAACTGATAGCGGCCGGAGATAATGTAGTAGATTATTATCAGGATCAGGAGACGTTTTACCCGGGCGGAAATGCGTTAAACGTAGCCGTGCTTGCCCGGCGCTTAGGCCACGAAACTTCTTATATCGGGATTCTCGGCAGTGATGAAGCGGCGGATCACGTATTGAATGTGCTGAAACTGGAAAAGGTGAATGCCGATCTGATCCGCCGGGCATACGGAGAAAACGGGATGGCGGTCGTCACGCTTGATGAAAGAGGGGACAGGATATTTGCCGGATCAAATAAAGGCGGTGTGCAATCGCGTCTGACGCTCGCTTTTCAGGAGAATGACATCTCATTTATCGCCGGACATGATCTGCTGCATACGAGCGTATACAGCAGGATAGAACGTGACCTTCCGATGCTGAGCGGCCATGTGCCGATTTCCTTTGACTTCTCTGTAAAACGTGACGAAGCCTATTTAGAAGCGGTCTGCCCATACGTGACGTATGCGTTTTTTTCCGGGAGTGATTTGAGTGAAAGTGAATGTGTGCGGCTTGCCGAAAAAGCCCGCGGTTTCGGAGCGAAAATCGTCTGTCTGACAAGGGGAGAATATGGCGCGGTGTTATCGGATGGGGAACGCGTCTATCATCAGCCGGTGGTAAGAGCTGATATAATAGATACATTGGGCGCGGGTGATTCTTTTATCGCCGGGTTTCTTACCGATTTCTTCGAGCATCAGGATATTCGGCGAGCGCTTACTGCGGCCGCCGGGACGGCTGCCAAAACATGCGGAGGGTTCGGAGCGTTCGGTTACGGGCATCCCTACAGGCCGGGCGGCGGGAAAAGCAGTGAAAAAACGAGAATACGATAAGCATTGTCTCGTTTTTTATACTTGTTACGCATAGGGGCTGTTAATGGTAAACGTGACGCGGTCTGTATGCATTACAAACAGCGAGCTGTATATCGGCTGGTCTTTTGACATAAAAGCGGTTTTGTCAATTTCAAAAAGCGCATCCCCGATATCACAAGCCAGATAGCGGCTTTCTTCCTGCTTGGCGTATACGACATTTAACAGCTTCGTATTATGGGTGGGCACCACCTGATAGTGCTGTTTCAAAATGTCATGCATCGACACGCCGCCTTTAATATGCTTGCCGATGTCGGGAAATAAACTGAGCGGATAGTGGGCGATTTCGAATGAGAGCGGCTGGTCGTCGTGAAATAAAATGCGTTTTAATTCAAGAACGGGATTTTCGGAAGCGACGCGAAGTTTTTGGGCGATGGATTTAGGCGCTTCAATGATTTCATGGGAAAGGATCTGGTGTTTCGGTTTTTTCCCCGTTGATTCCATAAATTCAGAGTAGCCGTTGACCGCGATGAGCTCCCGCTTCAGTTTAGGGCTTTTAACGAACGTTCCCTTTCCCTGCTGCCGGACGAGCCAGCCTTCTTCCACAAGATCAAGGATGGCCTTCCTGACCGTTATGCGGCTGACGTTGTACGTTTCGCACAGCTCATTTTCAGTCGGCAGTTTTACGGACGGCGAATAAACGCCCTTCTTGATATCGTCCGCGATAATTTGTTTCAGCTGAATATATAAAGGTTTCGAGCTCCCGTTATTTAACAATGGGACGGACCTCCTTTGTCAAGTAGTAGTACTATTATATGTATTATGACGTTATAATACAAATTTGCTTTTCATTTATGAATCTGTCAGAAACCCCGAACATTTTTAACATAACAGAAAGATGTGGCGGTTTCCAGTATTGGAGGAGGTTTCGAATGGCATCATTAACATTTGACCATATCAAAAAAACATACGGCGCCCAATCGGCGGCAGTGAAGGATTTTCACTTAGATGTAAAAGATGAGGAGCTGCTGGTGCTAGTCGGTCCCTCCGGCTGCGGCAAATCTACGACACTCAGAATGATTGCCGGACTGGAGAGCATTTCTGAGGGGAAGCTTTATATCGATGGAGACGCGGTAAACGATCTGCCCCCGAAGGATCGTGATATCGCGATGGTTTTTCAGAATTACGCGCTGTATCCCCACATGACAGTGTTTGACAATATGGCGTTCGGTTTGAAGCTCAGAAAGCTGCCGAAAAAAGAAATTGCAGAGCGAGTCCGGACGGCCGCTGATATTTTGGAAATCGGGCATCTGCTCAAGCGGAAACCGAAGGCTCTTTCAGGCGGACAGCGGCAGCGGGTTGCGCTCGGCCGGTCGATCGTACGGGAGCCGAAAGTGTTTCTGATGGACGAGCCGCTTTCCAACTTAGATGCGAAATTGCGAGTGACGATGCGCGCGGAAATCAGCAAGCTCCATCAGCGTTTGAAAGCGACTATCGTTTATGTGACGCATGATCAGACGGAAGCGATGACAATGGGCGACCGGATTGTCGTGATGAATGAAGGAGATATTCAGCAGGCCGCAAGCCCCCATGAGATTTATCATTATCCGGCGAATATGTTTGTGGCGGGTTTTATCGGTTCTCCGAGTATGAATTTTATAAAAGGCGTCATTGAAGAAAGTCACGGGCAATGGTATTTTGCCGGTTCGTCCGTTCGTCTGCCCATTCCGAAAGAAAAAGCGGCCGTTCTTGTGCAGAAAGGATACAGCGGTAAGGAGATGATTGCGGGGCTGCGTCCGGAGCATTTGACGCTTGCCGGACAATCAGAGCACCCGCCTGAAGCGGCGTGCCGCGCTGTGGCGGAAGTATGTGAGAACTTAGGCGCGGAGATGTACGTTCATGCGGTGAGCGGAGATGACCGCATGACGATCCGTCTTGACGGCGCTTCACAGGTGAAACCCGGCGATGCCATTCTGCTTGCGGTCAATATGAACCGGGCCGTCTTTTTTGATGCCGACACTGAAAACGCCGTATATTGAAAAAGGGAGCCTGATGATCAGGGCTCCCTTATCACTTCTTATGATACGATTACCAGATTTCGTCCGCCCATTCCGGATGGTCGATAAACGGATTGCGGTTATGCTGATAGTCTTCGTAAATGATTTCGTTCCGCCGTTTTTCCTTACTGTCGACGGGGTCTTGTTGATTCCATTTGAGCAAAACGGACAGTTTTCCCATGTAAGGAGCTGAGCCGTTTCCGGTTTTATCATTCAGCTCAAGGTCGGGATACCCGTCGTCTCCTTCATAACGCACCGCCATGTAAAACAGCATGCGGGCGACGTCTCCTTTAACTTCATCGCGCGGCTCCCAGGAATCACCGTCGTAATAATTGCCCGGCGCTTTCGGGTATTCTGAGCCGCCGTTATCAAAATCCATATTTCCTCTGGCACTGTTCACCTGGACGTCTGCAGGGCGCAGATGATGAATGTCCGTCCCGGGGCCGGCAGCTGTTCCGAAGTTTCCGTGTGACTTTGCCCACACGTGTTCGCGGTTCCAGTCCCCGACGCTGCCGCCGTTTTTACTTTTGGCCCGTGATTCCTGGGTGTAGAGCAAGATGACATTGTTCGGATTTGCCGGATCTTCGTCAGTTTCCTTCAATGCATTCCATACTTGGCTGTAAGACAGCTTTGTATGTCCGCTGATGATGCGGTGCAGGGCGCTCTTTAAGGCTGTTCCGCTTTTTCCGGAAGCTTCTTTGTAATATGTGTCCGTATCCGAAGACGGAGTGATGACAGCTGAGGCAGTTTGCGGAAAAAGAGTTGTGCCGCCGGCAGTTGAAACCGCCATCCGGCTGTACAGATTCGTGTCAGCCGGCGCGGCCCATCCAAAAATGAAAAACAGGCAGACAATCGGCAGAAACCAAAGTTTTTTTGTCATGACTTGCCCTCCTTTACCTCTATTATCCAAAAAATAAATCTAATATTCTATCTTTTTTGAAAAATAGTTCCTTCGGCTTATTGGTCAAAGTATCCGGAAAATCATTGATTTTTTGGAAGATATGATAATGAACTCGTTATGCGCTCCTTCTATAATGAAGATCATCTTGTCAGTTTTTCAGTTTAAAAGGAGGGCGTGTATGGAACATCAGCAGCTTTCGGCGGCGAATGTCGGGATTTCCGATGACATACAATGGCTGTCTCAATTCGGCGCTTCCGCTTCCGGCGGAGTGACGAGGCTTTTATATACGAAAGAATGGATGGACGCCCAGCTTGCCGTCAAAAAGAAAATGGAGGCGTTCGGGCTGAAAACGGCATTTGACGATGTCGGTAACGTATTCGGCCGTCTGAGCGGCACAGAATCGCCTGATGAGGTGATTCTCACCGGGTCGCATATTGACACCGTTATTGACGGCGGCAAATATGACGGTGCGTTCGGCGTGCTGGCGGGCATGCTGGCGATCCGGCACTTGCATGAGATGTGCGGGCGTCCGAAAAAAACGCTGGAGTCTGTGTCGCTCTGTGAAGAGGAAGGGAGCCGTTTTCCCATCACCTATTGGGGCTCAGGCAATATCACCGGTGCTTTCTCGCTTTCAGATGCGGAAACGCCGAAAGACGCGTCCGGCATTTCTCTGAGAGAAGCCATGCGGCAGAACGGCTTCGGTGCAGGCCGTTATCCAGCGCCGCTGCGCACTGATATTAGTGCCTTTCTGGAAATTCATATTGAACAGGGGCAAACGCTTGAACGATCAGGAAAGGATATCGGGATTGTCAGCGAGATTGCCGGACAGAGACGCTATACCGTTACGCTTGACGGTGAATGCAACCATGCCGGCACCACTTCAATGAAATGGCGGAAAGACCCGCTCGCGGCGGGAAGCAGCATCATCCACGAACTGATGCTTTCAGCGGAAAGACAGCCGGAAGAGCTCCGTCTGACGTGCGGGAAAATGACGGTTGAACCGAATATGGCGAATGTCATTCCGGGCCGTATCCAGTTTTCCGTTGATATTCGCCACCGGCAGGAAGACGTGCTGGCAGCCTTCCATCAGAAACTGGTATCGATTGTTGAAAACATCAGCCGCAGCAAAGGAGTCAGACCCGTTATTGATGAATATATGAGGATAGAGCCGGTTCAAATGAATCAGACACTGACACGAACCGCAGCGGAGGCTGCAAAAGAGCAGGGGGCGGACCCGGAGGAAATTGTAAGCGGAGCGGGACATGACGCCCAGATGCTCGGCAGAACCTTTCCGGCCTGCATGCTGTTCGTGCCGAGCCGTGGCGGGATCAGCCACTCGCCGCTTGAGTTCACACCCGCACATCAGCTTGAAACCGGCGTCCTTACGCTGGCGAATGTATTACATAAACTTGCCTATTAACGTAAAGGGGGAATCGGCGTGCCGACCAGAAAAGAATTGTGCATTCCGCAAAGAACGATTATGACACCGGGACCGACAGAAGCTGAACCGAGAGTGCTGAGGGCGATGGGCGCTCCGATCATCGGCCAGTTTGACCCGGCATTTACCGGCATCATGAACGAAACGATGCAAATGCTCCGTGAATTGTTTCAAACGGAAAACCGCTGGGCCTATCCAATTGACGGCACATCAAGAGCGGGGATTGAGGCTGTTCTCGCAAGTGTGATAGAACCGGGCGACAGCGTGCTCGTTCCGATATACGGACGCTTCGGATACCTGCTGACTGAAATCGCCGAGCGATACGGAGCGCACGTTCATACGATCGAGTGTGAATGGGGAACGGTCTTCCGGCCTGAAGAGGTTATCAGCGAGATGAAAAAGATTTCCCCGAAAATCGTCGCTATGGTGCACGGAGAAACATCAACGGGGCGGATTCACCCGCTGAAAGAAATCGGGGAAGCGTGCCGCGCCCAAGACGCACTCTTTATCGTGGATGCCGTGGCCACGATCGGAGGCTGCGCCGTAAAGACGGATGAATGGAAGATTGACGCAGTCATCGGGGGAACGCAAAAATGTCTGTCGGTCCCTTCCGGAATGGCGCCGATTACTTATAATGACAGGACGGCCGCTGTCATTGCCGCGCGTAAAAAGGTAGAACGGGGCATTGCGACGGCGGCTGACGGTAAAATGCTGTCCGGTCATCGGCCCATTACGAGCAACTATTTTGATCTGAGCCAGCTCGAAGATTATTGGAGTGAAAGAAGGCTGAATCACCACACAGAAGCGACAACAATGCTTTATGCGCTGCGGGAGGGTGTGCGCCTTGTCCTGGAAGAAGGACTTGAAGAACGGTTCCGCAGGCATCGGCGTCATGAAAAAGCGCTTACGGCGGGACTTGCAGCGATGGGTCTTGATTTATTCGGCGATCCGGAGGCGAAGCTGCCTGTCGTCACATGTGTGCAGATTCCGCCGGAAGCAGACGGCGAATCGATCAGAAGGATGCTTTTGTCTCAATTCGGAATTGAAATCGCCAGCTCGTTCGGTCCGCTGCAGGGGAAAATTTGGAGAATCGGAACGATGGGCTACAGCTGCAGAAAGGAAAATGTGCTGTTTGTGCTGGCCGGACTTGAAGCGGTTCTGATCAGACACGGAGTTGCCGTTAAAGCCGGGGAAGCGCTGCAGGCGGCCCTTAACATATATGATCTGCCGGCTGAAACCGGTGTGCTGTCATGAGACTTGAAAACGAGATTGAAATCATCTGGACTTTTTTCCCTTTTGCCCGTTATACTGAATGGTATAAAAAATGACAAATATGGAATGATCATCTGTTTGTCTGGGGAGAAGGTAAGAAATCATGGCGTACATAGGCCGATTGTCAATTTTAATGCTGAATATGTTTATTGCGATGCTTGGAATCGGATTGATTATTCCGATTATGCCCACCTATATTACCGAATTCGGCGCGACGGGCAGCACGATGGGTCTGCTTGTTGCGGCGGCGGGGCTTACACAGCTTTTATTTGCGCCTATTGCCGGGGAAATAACCGACAAATACGGACGGCGGAAACTGATTATTTTCGGCATTGCCGCCTTTGCCGTGTCACAATTGATCTTCGCCTTTGCCGGAAGCCTGTGGCAACTGTTCGCATCCCGGCTTTTGGGCGGAATGGGCGCGGCGTTTTTAATGCCGTCAATGTTCGCTTACATAGCGGATATTACGACCGAAGAAGAACGCGGGAAAGGAATGGGGCTGTTCAGCGCGGCGATGACGCTCGGTGTCGTCATCGGGCCCGGTGTCGGAGGCTATTTGGTTCATTATGGCATGTCTGTGCCGTTCATCGTGTCTGCAAGTCTTGCCTGCTTTTCAAGTGTGCTTTCATTTTTCTTTCTGCCCGAAACGCTGGGACGTGAAAAGCAGCTGGAAGCCCGGGCAAAAACGGAAAAACGTGAGCATCTGTTTAAGCAAATGTCACGCGCGCTCAAGTCGCCGTTCGCGTTTATGCTGATTCTGGTTTTTGTGCTGAACTTCGGAATTATGAACTTTGAATCTGTTTTCGGCCTTTACGTTGACCATAAACACGGATTTAAAGCGTCTGATATTGCCTTTATTATTACGGCTGCGGGTCTCATCGGCGTGTTTGTGCAGGCGGTCGGCGTCAGTTATCTCGTCCGCAAGTTCGGGGAAAAACGCGTGATTAACGTGACGTTGATCGGGGCTGCTGCAGGACTTGTGTGGTGCCGGTTTGCGGGTTCATATTGGGCCGTTTTTGCCGCGGCAATCTTTTTCCTGACGCTGACATCGCTGCTCCGGCCGGCCGTTAACACGATGCTGTCGAAGCTCGCCGGTGACCAGCAGGGGTTTGCCGGAGGGATGAACACCTCATTCATCAGCTTAGCGAATATCGCCGGACCGTCTGCCGCCGGTTTTCTCTTTGACGTAAATATGGAATTTCCGTATATGCTGGGAGCAGCCATTCTCGCCATCAGTTTTCTGGCCGCGCTTGGCTGGGGCAAAAAGACACAAACCCGGCCGTTCACGCAGCAAGGATAAGGAATCAAAGCCTCCGTGTATCCGGAGGCTTTTTGCTATTGTCGTTTATTCTTCGGCTGTCTGCATCTCTGAAATTGCAGAGATGCGCATAGAGGGAAAATCATATCGAACGCCATTGTGAATTATAGGGAAATCAGTTGTTCCGTATGCTCAAGCATAGCGCGAATGGAAACCGGAACAGGTGTAGATATAGTAAAACCAGCTTTATCTCTTGAGGAGTCTGACGAATTTGATCTGCCGGAAGTTGATCAAAAAAGAAGGCAGTCAGGCGGGAACAACATAGATCGGCGTAAATGAAGAAAGGGAAAAAGCAGCGGTGTTGGTATTTGCTGTTTCGCATGCAGAGTGAGAACAGTCTGCCTAAACGGGTCATTGGGATAATACGAACCGTTCAACCGGGTATAGGGGTTGATTGGTGACAACAAGGAGAGGTTAGCTTATAAAACCTCTCACGGAAGATGTTGTGATGGCTCTCCTGCACGAATTTTGCAGGCTAAAACCCGCAATTAGGCCAACACACAATTATGCAAGAGACAATCATCTAAAAAGGGTGTCGGTAAGTACAATATGGTGTACGGAAAAGGAGTTGAAAATGTTGTATTATTACCCGTCATTCCATTTGTATCAGCGGCAAGAATTTAATTCTTATCCATGGCCCCATCAAGTGACCCATTCAGGGAGCTCCCCCTATGTTTCCGCGCGCCCTCCTTTTTATAATTCTCCATGTTACAGAGAGTGCATAAGAAGCGGAGCGGATAGTTATTTCTGCTGCTATATCTGCGGTTTCTGTTAAAAAGAAAGACTTATAGAAGTAAGTGATCTTTCCAAGATGACAGTGAGACCATTATCCAGACAGCCATTAGTCAACACACGAAGCTTTATTACGGTTCACGGAGGGCACCGCCCCCTCCTTTTTCAGAAATTTTATAAAATCCCCTTGCACGGCCTGTCAGAAGCGGTATTTGGTCTTGATGTGTTCGACTGTTGATGTTGACGAAGAATTCAAGATACCAGGAAGCAGCGAAACCTGTATGTATCTGCGATACACAAAGCTCTCCGCCGCTGAGCGGGTTAATTGTAGCTGGGTGCTATCGCATGTGATAGATAATGAAATTCTCGGCCTAACTAAAGAAATAAAAGAACAGATTAAGTATTGGAAAAATCCAGATAAATGTTATATTTTTGATATAAGGAGGGGAATATGGACCAATTTATATCAACAATTATATTCACGATTCCTGGTTTAATTTGTTACTATTGGTTACAGCTGTTTGGGTTGACTCCAAATCAAAAGCACAATCCTTTTGAAATGTTAGGTATAAGTGTGTTGTTATGGATTCCTGTCTCAGGATTGAGTCTGATCACATACAATATATTAGTTCTTATATTGAATAGCTTATTAAACTATTATTCGACTAAGACTAACGGAATAACTGAACACTTTAAAGGTGATTATATAGGTGATCTAACAACCCTGAATAGTCACTTGACCAGCTTTTCATTTATAGCAGTATTTTTTGTATTCAGCCTTATCTTTAGTTACTGTGTAGCAAGAATTTATACTAAACTATATTTAAAATTGGTTATAGGAGCTGTTAATAAGGTTCGTAGGAAAAGAGGCTTAAACGGGCTTTCCAAATACCAAACAGTTTGGGAAGAAATTTTTGTGTCACAGGGGCAGAATGTAGTTGAACTTTCTAAGATTGACAATGAGGATAAAAAAATAATTGGAGATATAGAAAAAGTGTCCAGGCCGCTAGAGCCTGAACGAAACTTTGTTTTACGAGATATAACTTATTTTACCGAACTCGTAAAAAGGTACAATTTAAAAATTGAAAAGAGTTATATAGATGTTAAGGCAGGTATAAAAATAGGCGTTTTTAAAAAATCTGAAATTAAAAAAGCACAAATTATTGATAATGAATCAGATAACCCTATTGAGGATTGAATTATTTGCCTTTCCGTATTCTTGAGGATGGAACATCTACAGAAAACCGGTCTCTTTTTTCAACTTTCGGAACTGGAATCTCACTTGTAGGTCGAGGTCTATGTACTCGGGATGGTGTAGAGTCTACTGAATTATTTTTCCGTGAATAATCAGAACCTTTGTTAGTATTACTCATTAATTTTATCACCTCCTTTTCTGATTAGACCAAAAATTAGATAAATCTGTCAAGATCAAGGCGTGAGACACAATAATGTGTCTCTTTTTATATTCTGAAAGTGGGGTGAACAACATGCCAAGAGGCCGACAAAAGCTTGTCAGCTGATGAAAAACAAGAGAGTTGAAGAGAAGTCTTAGCAAATATGGGATAAAGTAGTATAATACCCTCATTACATTTAGAATGGGGAGTTTTTATGAATTGGATGGAGTTTATTTCTTCAATAATTAAATCTGTCATATGGCCTGTTTCGATTACTATTATTGTTATTAAATTGAAAAACCCTGTTTCAAACTTGATTAAAACTTTAGCTAAAATTAAATATAAAGATTGGGAATTCGAGTTTATGATAGATAAAGAATTAGATCAGATTAGTGTTCAAATAGATGAAGCTGAACAAATTAAAGATACCTCTAAATCAGAAGGGGTTACCTTTAATGAAAATTCATATGAAACACTGGATTTGAAGGATAAAGAACTTATTATGAAAAAATCAATGTTGAGTTTATATAGTGGAGTAAGTTATTTATATAGTCTTGTATCTAAAGATGAAAAAACTAATGGAATTGGTATGAATGATATGCTTCATTATCTCCAAAAACAAAACATTGTATCAGAATCGTTTGCAGAGGGTTTAATTAAATTAATGGATCTAGTTTATCATTTTGACAAGCGTACTTTTCCTCAAGAATACATTGCTGAAAAGTTTGAATATAATGTAAGAAAGAGTGTTAGAAAGTTAAAATTAATTGCTGAAACTTATAAGGTTTCTCAGCTTACCTCTGAATAACGATTCTTTTGAAAGGAGGTAAATAATAGAATGTCTCGAGAATTGATAAACGCAAAAATCACACATGTTTCTTATGTAGACAAGGCTGCTAATCAAAACCAGTTCTTTTTTATGAAATCAGAAAAGCAGCCTGACTTTCAAAAGGAAGTGAAGATCCTTGCGAAAGAAGCGGGCGAGCAAAAACTTGTTTATGGTATTGTTTATGAACCGGGCACAGTGGATGCACACGGAGTTTCATGACAGCTGCAGGAATTGAGAAGGCCGCTCACGGCTTCCTGAAAGATGCCCGTGAAATTGATAAGCAGCATGACTTTCAGGGCGGCGTTGGTGAAGTGGTTGAGTCTTGTGTCGCTCCCCGCTGATTTTCAAATAAATGGCGAAACCATCAAAAAAGGGTCATGGGTGCTTGTGACAAAGGCTCCCGAGGCAGTTTAGGATGCGATTTAAAAGGGTGAGATTATCGGTTACATCCCGGATATCGAAAAAGCCTGATGATATCAATGGAAGCAGATTTTGATGGCAGCATTTTTTGAGGATTTAGCTGAATGAATCCCACTTAAATAGGATGCGGGAGAACACTCGCATCCCTGTCTCTAACGATTCCTTAACCGATCAGCCGCTGCATTCTCAGCGCGAGCCGCAGGCGCATCGTCGTCTCCGGATCTTTTAAGCTTTTGCCGAGCAGTTCCTCGCATTTTTCTAAACGATAGATCACCGTATTTCGATGGACGTACAGGCGCTTAGCCGTTTCTGAAATCTGGCAGTGGGTCTCCAGATAAACAGACAGCGTATGAAGCAGGCTCTGGTCCTCCTTTTGCCGGTCGGCCAGGCTTTGGAGGGTGGCTTCGTAAAACTTCTTCACATCTTCCGCGGGAAGCAGGCGGAGCAGCTCCGGCACGTCTTTGGCATGATAGATTTGAATAAACTCCGCGCTTCTGGACAAATGCCCGGATGAAATGGCGTCTGAAGCTTCAGTAAAAGCGTCAGGGACGTCGATCAGCTTTTGGCATATGTTTGAGATGCCGAAGGAGACAGTCCGTTTAAACTGCGTCCGGACCTGCTTTTGAAACTGCTCCAAAAAGCTGATGACAGACGCGTGCATTTCATTCCAGCTGTCTGTCGCCTCAATTAAAAGAATACCGACATTTCCTTTAATAAAGAGATGAGGGGGAAACGGAAAGGATGACAGCTCCCCTTCAAGCAGATCAAATACATGATCGGAAACGAGCTGATTTTCGGTAAAGCTGATCGTTTTCTCATTTCTGTCAAGTTTTCCGCAAATGCACATGTATTTCTGATCCCAGCGGAGCCGGAATTCTTTGGCGCGGCTTTTGATTTCTTCATGGCCGGTAAACGAGCGGTCGATAAAATTGCTGAAAAATTCATTGCGCGCCCGTCTGCCGAATTGTTTGACGGCATTTTCTTTCAGCAGTTCAAAGGAAATGACGTTGGCCGCCTGTTCAATTGTCAAAATCATGCCTTTATCAGCGGTCTGCACCAGCTCCGGAATCACCAGATAACCGCAGTTTTTTTCAACATTCAGAATCGGCAGGACAGAATACGCTTTTCTGTCGGACAGCATGGAAAAGCAGGTGAAATAAGGCCCGGAAAGGGAATAACAGATGTTTTTCAATAAAGACGTGTCAATGGGTATGCGGTGGGACGATGATAAGAGTTTTGTATGCTGATCCAGAAGCAGCACGGGAAGCCGGAGAATGTCTGAGAGCTTCTTAAGCAGGGATTGAAGCCCCTTGCCGCTCATGATGTGGTTTGTGAATTTTTTATGGGCGTAAATGGCCTGCTGCAGCTCGTTTGAACGCATATCAAGAATATGGCTCAGTGTGGCGTTGACGATATCTCCGAGCCTGATGTCTTCCGGCAGCTCAATAATCGGCAATTCATACCGGTCGGCAAGCTCCGCGGCATCTTTCGGAATGACATTAAGATAACGTTTCGTTTTGATCCCCAGTCCCGCGCAGCCCCGTTTTGCCATGAGGCGGATCAAATCTTTCAACAGCTGCGGGCGGTCCTTCAAGTGGTAAGCCGTGGTGACGAGCAATTCGTTTTTATGTAAAAAATCAGCGATGTCCGGCGCATCCATCATGTTGACGTGCTGCACCTCCCTCCAGCCGCCGGACTTGCCTGCGATTAATGCCGCCCGCTTATAAGCGGGAATCTTCATCACATCATAAATGTTCATCAGTCAATCTCCTTTCAGGTTCTAAAGACAACCATTGGTTAATATGAATAAAAATCATCAAAAATTATAGCGGTTTTGCTGATGTATTACGATCATAGTAGCAGTAAACTGGCAATCATAGACGCATGTTGTGATAAAAACTGACAGAAAATCGTCATCCTTACAGGGAGGAAGATAAAATGGCCTATGACGTAATTGTAAAGGGTGCGAAAGCTGTGCGAAAAGGCGGAACAGAGCAGGCCGATATCGCCGTCAAGGACGGGAAAATCGCCTTGATCGGGCCCGGCATTGACGAAAACGCGGAACAAGTGGTGCAGGCTGACGGCATGTATGTGTTTCCGGGCGCGGTCGATTGTCACGTGCATTTCAATGAACCCGGCCGCGAAGAATGGGAAGGCATTGAAACCGGCTCAAACATGCTGGCTGCCGGCGGCTGTACGTCTTATTTTGATATGCCGCTTAACTGCATCCCTTCGACGGTAACTGCTGAAAACCTGCTGGCAAAGGCGGAAATCGCCGAACGGAAGTCAGCGGTTGATTTTGCGCTTTGGGGCGGTTTGATGCCCGGATATACCGAACATATCCGGCCGATGGCAGAAGCGGGGGCAATCGGGTTTAAAGCGTTTCTGTCTAAATCGGGAACGGATGAATTTCAATCAGCCGATGAACGGACTCTTTTAAAGGGAATGAAGGAAATCGCGGCGTGCGGCAAGATTTTGGCTCTGCACGCAGAAAGCGACGCCCTCACCCGATTCCTTGAAGCTGAGTACGCGCTCCAAGGGAAAATTGATGCCCACGCTTACGCTTCCTCCCGTCCGGAAGAAGCCGAATGCGAGGCTGTGCAGCGGGCGATTGAATATGCGAGAGCGACGGGATGCGCGCTTCATTTTGTACATATCAGCACGAAACGGGCCGTGCTCTCCATTCAGCAGGCGAAAAAAGACGGGTTGGATGTCACCGTTGAAACGTGTCCGCACTACTTATTATTCAGCTTTGAAGACTTCCTCAAAAAAGGGGCGGCCGCCAAATGCGCTCCGCCGCTCCGCTCAGAGGCTGATAAAGAGGAATTGATCGGAGTTTTGGCTGAGGGCCTGATTGATATGGTGTCTTCGGATCATTCTCCCTGTCATCCGTCTTTGAAACGCGAGGATAATATGTTTCTGTCGTGGGGCGGGATCAGCGGAGGCCAATTTACGCTTCTCGGCATGATTCAATTAGCGATCGATCATGGGATTCCGTTTGAACATGTGGCCCGATGGACGGCCGAAGCACCGGCCGAGCGCTTCGGTTTAACGAATAAAGGACGGCTTGAAGAAGGATTTGACGCTGATTTTGCCATTGTCCGGCCGGAACCTTTTACCGTCACAAAAGAAACGATGTTTTCCAAACATAAGCAAAGCCTGTATGAAGGCCGCACCTTTCCATACCGAATTGCTGCGACCTACAGCAAGGGGCGCTGTGTGTATCAGGATGGCGTGGGTAAGCAGAGCGGGGCTTTCGGAACATTCCTGAAGCCTTCTGAAATAAAAGAGCCGATTCTCTGATGAGAATCGGCTTTTTTTGTCGTTTGGAAAGCGGGTCTCGTGGTATCTTTTTATAAAAAGGAGTAAAACACATTGTATAATCAAATCTTGAACATATTAACGGCATCCTGGTCGCGCAAGACCAGTACAAAATGGACGGAAGATTGCCCGGCCAAAGGCCAGTGCGGCGTAACGGCTTTAGTCATCCAAGATGTTTACGGCGGTGACATTCTCAAAACAAAAACCGGCACAAGCTGGCATTTTTATAACCGAATAGACGGGGAGATATATGATTTCACGAGCGGTCAGTTTTCAGAGCCGATCGTCTATCAGCACATTCTTTCTTCCAGAGATGAGGCATTTTCGGACACCAATGAACATCAGTACCGGTTCCTGAAAAGTGCATTCAGAAAAAACATGGAAACAGAAAGAGAAAAACACCTGTGATAAACTAGAGTGAGAGGTGAAGGATTGTGATTTATATCGGACTGACGGGGTGGGGGGATCATGACAGCATCTATCCGCCGAAAACAGCGGGCCCGCAAAAACTGCAGGTGTATTCCTCCCATTTTCCCATCGTCGAGCTGGACGCGAGCTTTTACGCGATACAGCCCGCCCGTAATAATGAAAGATGGGTCAAAGAGACGCCGGAATCTTTTCAATTTGTCATTAAGGCATATCAAGGAATGACGGGCCATCAGCGCGGCGATATTCCCTTTGAATCGAAGGAAGAAATGTTTGAGGCGTTTAAGCTGTCATTATCGCCGTATATAGAGCATGGAAAGCTTGCCATGGTGCTGTTCCAATTCCCGCCGTGGTTTGACTGCAAGAAAGAAAACGTCGCATATTTAAGATGGTGCAGGCAGCAGATGGGCGATATTCCGTGCGCGCTTGAATTCCGCAACCGGTCTTGGTTTTCCCCGCCATTTTATGAACAGACGCTTTCCTTTATGAAGGAGGAAGGCTGGATTCACAGCATATGTGACGAGCCGCAAATCGGCGAGGGCAGCATTCCGACCGTCCTGAAAGCAACGGATGAAGAAAAAACGCTTGTCCGTTTTCACGGACGGAACAAGCAGGGCTGGATCAAACCAGACGGCGGACAAAACTGGCGTGAGGTCAGATATTTATACCGCTATAACAAACAGGAGCTCAAAGATTGGAAAAACAATCTTCAGGAGCTGAAAAAGCAGTCGCGAAATCTGTATGTGCTCTTCAACAATAACTCAGGCGGAGACGCCGCCGATAACGGGCTTGAGATGCTTGAAATGTTAGATATCTCATATACCGGGCTTGCTCCGAAGCAGCTCGACCTATTCAGCTAGAAAAGAGGTTTCAAGACACATGTCTTATCTTATATTGATCATATTGGGATTTATCGCAGGAACGGTCGGCAGCCTGATCGGGCTTGGGGGAGGAATTATCATCGTGCCGGCGATGCTCTATTTAAGCACGATGACTCCGTTTTTCCATGACGTAACACCGCAGACTGCCATCGGCACGTCCCTTTTGGTGATTATTTTTACGGGCCTGTCATCAACTCTGGCCTATATGAAATATAAAACCGTTGACTACAAAAGCGGACTGATCTTTTTTATCGGTTCCGGCCCGGGCAGCATCATCGGCGCGTATTTGTCTAAACTTTTTAATGCGCATACGTTTTCCGTCTGGTTCGGACTTTTTATGATTTTGATTTCCATTACATTAATGCTGAAGGCGAAAGCAAAACCGGTCAATAAAGCGCATAAAGGCATGATCCGGACATATGAGGATGAATCAGGTGAGCTTTATACATATTCGTACCGTATTTTCACCGGTATCGTGATTGCCTTTTTCGTCGGTTTATTGGGCGGTCTTTTCGGCATTGGCGGCGGCTCTCTTATGGTTCCGGCCATGATGCTGTTATTTTTGTTCCCGCCGAAAGTGGCTGTGGCGACGTCAATGCTCATTATTTTCTTATCCTCCGTGACGGGTTCCGTGTCACATATCGCAGAGGGCCATGTCAATTGGCTGTATGCGCTGTGCCTCGTTCCGGGCGCGTGGTTCGGCGGCAAAATGGGCGCGTGGGTCAATAAGCGGGTGCAGACGAAAACGATCGTGCTTTTCATGCGGGTCGTCTTGATTTTGATCGGCTGTGAATTGATTTATCAAGGGATATTCAGCTAAAAGGTAGGAGAGATGGTATGTTAGAGAAGCTCCGTTTATATCATACGAATGATTTGCACAGCCATTTCGAAAATTGGCCGAAAATCGTACATTATATTGAGCAGAAGAGAAGTGAGCATGAAAAAAACGGGGAGGAAACACTCGTATTTGACATCGGCGATCATATGGACCGATTCCAAATGATAACGGAAGCGACCTTCGGCAAAGCGAATGTCGACTTGTTAAACCGGCTTGAGATCGATGCGGCTGCCGTCGGGAATAATGAAGGAATTACGCTGCCTCACGATGAGCTGGCGGGTTTATATACTCATGCCGCGTTTCCCGTCATTGTGTCCAACCTGTTTGACGCGGACGGACAGCGGCCGGAATGGGCCGAGCCCTACGTGATTAAAACGCTGAAAAACGGGATGACCGCCGGGATACTGGGCGTCACGGTGCCGTATTATCCCGTCTATCAAAAACTCGGCTGGACGGTGACGGATGCGGAAAAAAGCATTCAAGAATCACTTGACGATATCAAGGGCAAAGCGGACATCATCATTCTGCTTTCTCATTTAGGCCTGATCGATGACCGGGCAGCAGCGGAAAAATTTCTGGACATCGATGTCATTCTTGAATCACATACGCACCACCTTCTTGAGGACGGACAGGACATAAACGGCGTATTGCTTGCATGTGCGGAGAAATACGGGAACTATGTCGGCTGTGTCGAGCTGACAATAGAAAGTGAATCACGAACCATTGTCAGCAAACAGGCATCTGTACAGAAAATGGCTGATTGGCACGGGGAATCTGAAGATACGGCGGCTTTTCTGAAAGAGAAAGAACGGGAAGCGGAAAACCTGCTCTCCGTACAAGTCGCCAATCTGAATGAAGATGCCGGCGTGAAGTGGTTTGAGGAATCGCCGCTCCCGCTTCTATTAGCCGAAGCGCTGAAAAGCTGGTGCGGCTGTGAAGTCAGCATGGTGAATTCAGGCGTCATTTTGGGGCCTTTACAGAAGGGGCCTGTCACAAAGCTTGACCTGCACCGCATCTGCCCTCATCCGATCAATCCGGTGGCCGTTCGTCTTTCAGGCAGGGAACTCCAGGAAACAATCAGTCAGGCCGCCTCGGAACAAATGGAGCAGCTGCGGATAAAAGGTCTCGGCTTCCGCGGGGAAGTGATGGGCAGGATGGTATATGCCGGAGCGGAGGCAGAGGCCGGCATTCTTGAAGACGGTGTGACGCATCTCCTCAATGTGAAAGTGAACGGAGAAGAGATTGATCCGGAGCGGATATACTCGGTTGCCGTTCTCGATATGTTTACACTCGGAAAGCTGTTCCCTTACATCCGCGATTCAAAAGAAAAACAATACTTTATGCCGGAGTTTTTAAGAGATCTGCTCGCCTGGAAGCTCGCGCGGCAGCGGTAATGTCATATAGCTGTCCGCCGTTCCATTTCACCCGAGTGAAGGTAAGCGGGACTTTTTAAGAGTGAAAATAAAATACTATGTCCCCTCTTACAAGCATACATTGTGATATGTAAGGGGGGATTTTTCTTGCCTAGATACCGGAGCGCTCTTCGCAAGAGAGGGCCTTTGCCTTTTCGATATGTGCTTCTTCTGTCGTTTGCTTTTTTCATCATATCGACGGTCATCAGCCTTTGGATGATCAATTCCTCAATCAAACCGGTGCTGATGAACATAGGAGAAATGGAAACCAAACGGGTGGCGACAGAGGTCATTACGGAATCCATAGAAGAATACATGTCTCACAGCGACAATGTGAAAGATATGGTCGATATGAAAACGGATGAAAACGGAAAAGTCACAACGATGGATTTTAATACACAAATGGTCAACAGTATGAAGGCGAAAGTGACAAAGCAGCTCCAGGCTCATCTGAAGGAAGTGGAGTCGAACAATAAGCAGCATGAAACAGAAAAAGGCGCGAAAACGGCCGATGAAATTATGATCGATATTCCCTTAGGGCAGGTCACGGGAAACAGCATTCTCGGAAATCTTGGGCCGAAAATCCCCGTGCGCTTTAACCTGATCGGAGATGCGTTAACTGATGTGAAAACAAAAATAAAGCCGTACGGCATTAACAATGCCCTGATCGATATCAGTATTTTTGTGGAGATTAAAGTGAAGGTCATTATTCCGTTTGCCAGTAAGACTTCAGTCGTGACAAATAATATTCCGGTCTCCATTAAAGCGATTCAAGGAGAGGTGCCGCAGTTTTATAACGGAAGCGGCGGGTCAGGTGTGACGCCTTCCGTCCAGCTGCCGAATGAAAAACAGAAGAAAGATAAATAAAAACACACAGCCGCAATCTTTCCTGGCGGCTGTGTGTTTACTTTTTCCTGCGGATTTCTTTTCGTTCCCATGCCCTTAAATGGGGATACGGATCAAAAGACCATTCCGATCTGCCGTTATCTTTATACATCCCGTAGTGAAGATGCGGCGGAAATTTTCCCGCGGTGCCCGGCGGTCCGTATCCGGAACTGCCGACAGAGCCGATCACCTCTCCGGGTTTGACGATCCGGCCTTTATGCACACCTTTTGCAAAGCCGTTCAGGTGAGCGAAGTAGTGATACGTGTTATTGATATCCCTGATGCCGATTCTCCAGCCGCCGAAACGGTTCCAGCCCTTCATTTCAACAATACCGTAGCAGGTCGATCTGACGGGGAGCCCGTAATGAGCGAACAGATCCGTTCCTTCGTGGATCCGGCGCCCGCCGAAACCCCGTGCGGCGCCCCATGTGCTGCGGTAGCTGTAATCCGTCTTCACGGGAAGCGGAAAAGCGTGCTCTCCGAGATCAAGGCGGCCGAACGTTTTAAACAGTGTTATGAATTCGGTGATAATGCCGACCGTCTGATCGCGGCGGTAATAATTCCAGAGGCCGATGCGGATATGATCAAGATCCGTTCCGAATCCCGCTAAATACTGTGCAAATGTATAAAGAATGTCCTCATCATTGCTTACCTCGGCTTTTCCGTCGCCGTCGCCGTCCAGGCCGATCCCGTCAAATACTTTAATGCTGAGAGGCGCATCGTCCTTAGGATTTGGATTTTCAGGGCCGCTCCACAAATGATCCGGAATATAAATGCTGATGATTCCCGCTTTTTCCGGCAGATCCTTTCGGTTCGAGCGGACATTTTCTTCATATTGGTCAACCGCCGCAAGCACATACCAAGGAATCTGCGTGACTGCTTCGGCTTTGCGGTACAACTGCATCCGTTCGCCATAAACAGGAGCCGATTGTTCTTTCCCGCTTGCAGCCGGACAGAAAACTGATAAAAGGAGAAGAGCAGATAACAGAACTTTCACAACATGATCTCCTTTCAGGATTGAATACAAATAGTTTGCGGCAACAATCCGAGAAAATGTAAGTAATTCTCTTCCCTTGTCGAGAAATTTTTCCTATGTTAAAGTGACTATTGAATAGAAATCCGCAAGTTTTATATCCATCGTGAAATAGAAATTTTTCGCACACGAACATGAATAAAGGGATAATGGAGATGATGGGGAAATGGCAAAGAAAGACGAGCATCTGAGAAAGCCGGAATGGCTCAAAATAAAGCTGAACACGAATGAAAACTATACGGGCCTGAAAAAATTAATGCGTGAAAATAATCTGCACACCGTATGTGAAGAAGCAAAATGCCCGAACATCCATGAATGCTGGGCTGTCAGACGTACGGCGACGTTCATGATTCTCGGTTCCGTCTGTACGAGAGCATGCCGCTTCTGCGCTGTAAAAACGGGACTGCCGACTGAGCTGGATCTGCAGGAACCGGAACGCGTAGCTGATTCCGTCGCGCTGATGAATTTAAAACACGCCGTCATCACGGCCGTAGCGCGTGATGATCAGAAAGACGGCGGAGCAGGCGTCTTTGCGGAAACGGTCCGGGCGATTCGCAGAAAAAGCCCGTTCACGACAATTGAAGTGCTGCCATCCGATATGGGCGGAAATTACGACAACCTGAAAACATTAATGGATACCCGCCCTGATATTCTGAACCACAACATTGAAACCGTCCGCCGCCTGACACCGAGAGTCCGGGCCCGCGCAACATATGACCGTTCTTTGGAATTCTTGCGCCGTGCGAAAGAAATGCAGCCTGACATCCCGACGAAATCAAGCATTATGATCGGTCTCGGCGAAACGAAGGAAGAAATTATTGAAGTGATGGACGACCTGCTTGCGAACAATGTCGACATCATGGCGATCGGCCAATACCTGCAGCCGTCGAAAAAACATTTAAAAGTCCAAAAATATTATCATCCGGACGAATTTGCCGAACTGAAAGAAATCGCGATGCAAAAAGGCTTCAGCCACTGTGAAGCAGGCCCGCTTGTCCGTTCTTCCTACCATGCGGATGAACAAGTGAACGAAGCGTCTAAAAAACGCCAGGCCCAAGCATAAGATAAGCCGAAAAAACCCAAAACGCCGCAGGTTTTGGGTTTTTTGCGATGGAGCCGTTTTTGCAGGGAAAAAGTCATTCTTGAATAAGGATCGTCTGAACCGCTACACTGGATATAAAGAGGAAAAATTCTCCGTCCGTCCGAACCGTCTCATTTTGCAATTGATGGACAGAAGTCAATGAATTATGATAGTAAAGAGTGATAAAAGAGGTGAAGACATGATTCTTATTCAAAATGCCGAGTTTGAACTCGTACACGATTTTAAAAACGGCTTTAATGAAGAAGCGTTCAAAGCCCGCTATTCGGACATATTAAATAAATATGATTACATTGTGGGAGACTGGGGATACAGTCAGCTGCGGCTCAAAGGCTTCTTTGATGACCAGAATCAAAAAGCAACCTTTGAAACGAAAATCAGCACATTGGACGAATACATTTACGAATACTGCAATTTCGGCTGCGCGTATTTTGTTTTAAAACGAATCAGAAAATAATTGATGCAGAAGGGGATGCTGTCACGTGTATTTTGTTGACAGAAATAATATCGAACAAACACTCCGTTTTTTTGAGACCCAGCTGGCGTTGTTTGACAGCACGCCTGCATGGCAGAGCGAAATCGACAAAAGGGCGCTTGAGCGGATCAGCCATCTTATGATCGAATGCATTCTCGATGTCGGAAATGATATGATTGACGGCTTTATCATGCGCGATCCGGGGAGTTATGACGACATCATGGATATTCTGACGGATGAAAAGGTGGTAGCTGAGGATGAAGGGAATAAGCTGAAGCAGCTGATCTCTTCCAGAAAGCAGCTTGTCCAGGAATATCAGCACGCCGATCATCAGGAGCTGTTTACGCTGATCACGTCAAACAGAGATGTGCTGAAAGCCTTTCCGGCCCGTGTAAGAACCTACCTGGAAACAGAATTAGGGCCTGTTTCCGCATTTAAATAACAACGAGTGAGAAAATCCACAGGAGTGTTGAGTATGAAGGATTATAAAGGATATTTGATAGATTTGGACGGCACAATGTACAACGGGACGGAAAAAATCGAAGAAGCGTGTGAATTCGTGAGAACGCTTAAAGCGCGCGGCATTCCGTATTTATTCGTGACGAACAATTCTTCCCGGACGCCGAAGCAGGTGGCGGACAAGCTGATGAGCTTTGACATTCCGGCATCTGAAGAGCAGGTCTTCACGACGAGCATGGCGACTGCGCAGCATATCGCCCAGCAGAAAAAACACGCGTCGGTGTATGTGATCGGCGAAGAAGGCATCCGTCAGGCCATTGAAGAAAACGGGCTGAGCTTCGGAGAAGAAAACGCGGACTTTGTCGTTGTGGGAATCGACCGCGGCATTACATATGAAAAGTTGGCAACGGGATGCCTTGCGATCAGAAACGGCGCCCGGTTCATTTCAACAAACGGCGACGTCGCCATTCCGACTGAAAGAGGGCTTTTACCAGGGAACGGTTCGCTTACATCCGTTTTGACGGTGTCAACGGGCGTTGAGCCTGTCTTTATCGGCAAGCCTGAATCCATTATTATGGAACAGGCGATGCGTGTGCTCGGAACGGATATTTCCGAAACACTCATGGTCGGTGATAACTATGCAACGGATATTATGGCCGGCATCAATGCGGGCATGGATACGCTGCTGGTTCATACCGGAGTGACAAAGCGTGAGCATATGGCAGATTACGACCAAAAGCCGACATATGCGATTGACTCTTTAACCGAATGGATTGAACATCTATAAAAAAAGGGACGGCCATGACGGCCGTCCTTATTCTGTATTTCTGGCGCTGTGAGCAAGCCGGCTTGAAGCCGCTGCTGCGATTGCGCCGACGATATCATCAAGAAACGTATGGCATTCGCCCGTAGATTTATCATTTAACCGCCCGAGAATGCCGGGTTTTTCTTTGTCAATGTAGCCGTAATTCGTAAAGCCGATCGAGCCGTATATATTCACGATAGAGAAGGCGAGCACCTCGTCAACCCCATACAGGCTTTCATCAATCGCCAGAATGGTCTGAAGCGGTTCAGACAGCTTTTTTTGTTCGGCGAGTACATCTAATTCTATTCCCGTTAAAATGGCGTTTTGCACCTCGCGTTTTGCGATGACACGGTCCACATTGAGCCTGCATACCTCCATCGTCAAATCAGGATGATATTTTTTTTGAAGGAAATACACCAGCTCGGCAATATCGTCCGTCTCAACCCCCCGTTCTTTTAAACGCGCTCTGGCGACAGCTTCCACCTGATTCAGTTGTTCCTTTTCTGACATTTGCTTCACCCAATCTTTTTTTACTAGTTTATACAACATCCTTCCGATGTGTACGATGTTTCTCCACTTGATTCAAAGGATTACAATATGTATTCATAATTCCGCCGGCGTATGACTACGATGTGAATAGCTCTAATTTTTCAGGCAGGTGATTATGATGAAAAGCATCATTAAAGAAAAGTACGGCATCCACGTCAGACAGCTTTCCGTTTATCAGAAATACCAATGCTTCCAGACGCCTAATTCCTTCTTTCTTATAATTCCCGTTTCCGGGTTTTCGCAATCAGAGCTGACGGAGCTTTACTACATGAGTCAGTATTTACAAGAACAAAGTGACCCATACGTTTCAGTGTTTATCTTTACGAAGGAAGGAGAACTGACCTTTGAGGACGAAGGCAAAACGTATGCGCTCTTAAAAGCGCCGATTCCCGTCTCAAACCGGTCGTTTTCTGTCGGAGGGGAGCTTGCCGAATTTCACAGAAAAGGGCGGGGTTTTCCGTACGAAGTGAAAGAAGCGGGCAGGATCGGCCAATGGAAGGACTTATGGGGAAAACGGGTGGATCAGCTGGAATCATTCTGGATGCAGAAAATTCATATGTCTCCGCTTGAACCGTTCGAAAAGAAAATGATCGAAGCATTTCCTTATTATTCAGGCTTAGCGGAAAACGCCATTCAATATTTAGTGGATACGGAGCTGGATGACAACCCCGGCGCAGAAGACTCGGGGACAATCTGCCATCAGCGGATGGAACGGGATACATGGTCGGAGGAATCATTGATCCGCATTCCGGGCGATTGGGTATTCGACCATGCCGCCCGTGATATTGCGGAATATATGCGCAGCACATATTTGTATCATCGTGACGACCTGCTCAAAGATGGGTTTTTGTTTCTGCAGGAATATGAGCAAGTTACGCCGTTATCCTCCTTTTCCAAGCGCCTGTTTTACAGCCGCCTGCTGTTTCCGCTCCACTTCTTCGAGACGGTGGAGAGCTATTACATTTCTCATGATTCTGAAAAACAGTTTTACGAAGAGCAGCTTGACTACATTCTTGCCGACTGCACCCGCTATGAACAGTTTTTACAGACATGTCACAACATGATGAATGTCAGGTCGGCGCAGGTTTTTGTCCCGCCTGTGGCGTGGCTCGGGAAAGGAATCAGTTCGTAAGAAAATATGACGTAAAAATATTTAGAAAATAGGGAATCTTGTCATATCAGTGTGTTAAGCGTTTTCATAGCTGTAGAAACAATATTCAGCCGCTTGTCAAAACAAATGCGGGCTTATATAATATTTGTAACTTAAATGTCTGTGAAGGGTTAACAATTGTCCTTTTCTAGTGGACGAAAGGAAGAAAGGTGGAGTTTCTCTTTGGAAGCGATTCGTATTGGACTGTTAGGACTGGGAACCGTGGGAAGCGGAGTCGTCAAAATTATACAAGATCATCAGGATAAGCTTATGCACCAGGTCGGCTGTCCGGTGACGATCAAAAAAGTGCTGGTTAAAGATATTGATAAAAAACGAGACGCAGACCTGCCGAAAGAAGTGCTGACGACAGAAGTCTATGATGTAATCGATGACCCTGAGGTCGACGTGATTATTGAAGTCATCGGCGGTGTCGAACAGACGAAGCAATATCTTCTTGACGCCTTGAAAGCGAAAAAACATGTTGTGACCGCAAATAAAGATCTGATCGCCGTATACGGGTCAGAGCTTTTAGCCGCCGCAAAGGAAAATGGCTGTGACTTGTATTATGAAGCGAGTGTCGCCGGCGGAATCCCGATTTTACGCACGCTCGAAGAAGGCCTTTCCTCTGACCGGATCACAAAAATGATGGGAATCGTCAACGGAACGACGAACTTCATCTTAACGAAAATGATTAAAGAAAAAAGCCCGTATGAAGAAGTGCTGAAGGAAGCGCAGGATCTCGGATTCGCGGAAGCGGACCCGACCGCCGATGTAGAAGGGCTCGATGCCGCGCGCAAGATGGCGATTTTAGCCCGTCTCGGCTTCTCTATGGACGTTGATCTGGACGATGTCAAAGTAAAAGGAATTTCCCGGATTACGGATGAAGATATCAGCTTCAGCAAACGGCTCGGCTATACGATGAAGCTGATCGGCATCGCCCAGCGTGATGACAATAAAATCGAAGTCAGCGTTCAGCCGACACTGCTTCCGGATCATCATCCGCTCTCTGCGGTGCATAACGAGTTTAATGCCGTTTACGTGTACGGAGAAGCCGTCGGCGAAACGATGTTTTACGGCCCCGGAGCCGGAAGCATGCCGACTGCGACATCGGTCGTTTCCGATCTGGTCGCGGTCATGAAAAACATGCGTCTCGGCGTAAACGGAAACAGCTTTGTCGCCCCGCAGTTTGAAAGAAATCTGAAGCAGCCGTCTGATATCTATGCCCAGCAGTTTTTAAGAATTCACGTCAAAGACCAGGTCGGCTCTTTTTCAAAAATCACATCGGCCTTCTCAGAGCGCGGCGTCAGCTTTGAAAAAATTCTGCAGCTGCCGATCAAAGGCCATGACGACCTCGCGGAAATCGTCATCGTCACGCATCATACATCGGAAGAAGATTTCAGTGACATTCTGCAAAACTTAAATGACCTCGAAGTCGTACAAGAAGTAAAAAGCACATATCGCGTAGAAGGGAACGGTTGGAGCTAATGTGGAAAGGACTCATCCATCAATATAAAGAATTTCTGCCGGTGACGGATCGGACGCCGGCCCTGACATTGCATGAAGGCAACACGCCGCTGATTCACCTGCCGAAACTTTCCGAAAAGCTCGGAATTGAACTGCATGTGAAAACAGAGGGCGTTAATCCGACGGGATCTTTTAAAGACCGCGGTATGGTCATGGCGGTCGCCAAAGCGAAAGAAGAAGGCAATGATACCATCATGTGCGCCTCTACAGGCAACACATCCGCGGCGGCTGCGGCATACGCGGCGAGAGCCGGCATGAAATGCATCGTCATCATCCCGGACGGAAAAATCGCCTTCGGAAAACTTGCGCAGGCCGTCATGTACGGTGCGGAAATCATTGCGATTGACGGAAACTTTGACGACGCGCTGGCCATCGTCCGGTCAATTTGCGAAAAATCACCGATTGCATTAGTGAATTCAGTAAACCCTTACCGGATTGAAGGGCAAAAAACAGCGGCCTTTGAAGTATGCGAACAGCTTGGCGGAGCGCCGGACATTCTGGCGATCCCGGTAGGAAACGCCGGGAATATCACGGCCTACTGGAAAGGGTTCAAAGAATATCATGAGAAAAACGGCACCGGACTTCCGAAAATGCGCGGTTTTGAGGCGGAAGGTTCTGCGGCTATCGTCCGCGGCGAAGTTATTAAAAATCCAGAAACCGTTGCGACGGCAATCCGAATCGGGAATCCCGCCAGCTGGGACAAAGCGGTGCTCGCTGCGGAGGAATCAGCCGGAAAAATTGATGAAGTCACAGATGAAGAAATTCTTCACGCTTATCAGCTGATTGCCCGTGAAGAAGGCGTGTTTGCCGAACCGGGCTCGTGTGCATCCATCGCCGGCGTTTTGAAACAGGTGAAATCCGGTGAAATTCCAAAAGGCAGCAAGGTTGTCGCAGTTTTGACCGGAAACGGCCTGAAAGATCCGAACACGGCTGTAGACGTATCTGACATAAAACCGATCACGCTGCCGACAGATGAGGACAGTATTCTGGAATACTTAAATGGAGCGGCGCGTGTATGAATGAGGCGGAGATGCTGTTTTCCATTACGGTTCCGGGAAGCACCGCCAACTTAGGGCCCGGGTTTGATTCCGTCGGGATGGCGCTCAGCAGATATTTGAAGCTTTCGGTTTTCCGAAACGATGAATGGCAGTTCTCGGCGGAAACCGAAACTGTCGCGGGCATCCCTCAAGGAACGGACAACCTCATCTACCAAGTCGCCAAACGGACGGCTGACCGCTATCAGAAAGAGCTGCCGCCCGCCCATGTCAAAGTGTGGAGTGACATCCCCCTTGCACGGGGCCTCGGAAGCAGCGCGGCCGCTATCGTCGCCGCCATTGAGCTTGCGGATGAGTTATGCGGCCTGCAGCTGTCGGAAAGCGACAAGCTGCACTTAGCCAGTCTTGAAGAGGGGCACCCTGATAATGCCGCTGCTTCCCTTGCAGGAGGGCTTGTGATCGGCCTTCACGAAGAAGATGAAACCCATATCGTGCGTGTGGCCGAAGCGGATATCGACGTTGTGGCAGTGATTCCGTTTTACGAAGTTCTGACCAGGGACGCAAGAGACGTGCTCCCGAAAGAGCTGCCGTACCGGCACGCCGTTAAAGCAAGCGCCGTCAGCAACCTTCTCGTTGCTGCGATCATGTCAAATGACTGGGCGCTCGCCGGGAAAATGATGAGAAAAGACATGCTCCATCAGCCGTACCGCGCCATGCTTGTTCCTGAGCTTTCAAAGGTGGAACACGCGGCCGAAATGAAAGGCGCTTACGGAACGGCGCTGAGCGGAGCGGGACCGACGATTCTTGTTCTGATTGAAAAAGGAAAGGGAGAAGAGCTGAGAAAACAGCTTTTTGAGCATTTCCCCCACTGTGAGATTGCGGCGCTTACCGTCCCGTCAGAAGGAAGCGTAATTGAACGGAATCCTTTAGAGCAGGTGAAAAGTGTATAATGATAAAAAAGCGTTCTTCCCATCAGAGAAGGACGCTTTCTTTTTCTGGAGAAGGATTTTTATTTAGGGAAGCGAAATAAAAAAGAAAAGGAGGAGAAACGATTTGAAAGGACTCATAACCGAGGAGGACATTGCGACTCTCGTATCCGTGACAGACCCGCAATATGCTCCTGACGGCAGAAGAGCCGCTTACGTCCGGACAACAGTCCATCATAAGCGGGATTCCTATTCCTCAGCCATTATGGTATATGACACAGAATCCGGCATCTCAAACCCGTGGACTTTCGGGGACAACAGAAATACAAGTCCGCGGTGGTCGCCTGACGGACGGCGACTCGCCTTTGTTTCTGACAGGGAGAACGGCATCCCTCAGCTGTACATCATCGACGCTGCCGGCGGAGAGGCGGAGCAGGCGGCCGATATTCCTTGGGGCGTATCAGATCCGATATGGGCGCCTGACGGCAGATCCGTGCTTGTGTCCGTCAGTCTGACATCAGCGGAGCGCGCCGATGAGAAAGAAAAAAAGAAGCATGACGAGTATGAGCCGATTGACATTCAGTCATTAACATATAAACGTGACGGGAAAGGCCTGCTGAACGGAAGCTGGGCCCAGCTTGTGCTGATTCATCTTGAAACGGGGGAGATTCAGCAGCTGACGGATCATGAAGCGGATCATTATGGCGCGGCCTTTTCGCCGGATGGCAGGCAGCTTGCGTTTACCGCCAATTTATGCGAGCCGGGTGACGCCGGAAAGCCGAGCGATGTCTATCTGATGAATCTGGCGGACGGAAGCCTGAAGCAGATTACGCCGCACCGCGGTTCTTTCGGTTCCTGCGTGTTTTCACCGGACGGTTCTTATATCGCGATGCTGGGCCATGAAAATGAATTTCGCAATGCGACTTTAGAAAAAGCATGGCTGTACGACGTGAAAACTGAGCGGCTGTCCTGCCTGACCGACATGCTGGATGTTCATTTGAGCGATGCGCTGATTGCGGATTCAATCATAGGAGGAGTGACGCCCCGGCCGGTATGGACAAACGACGGGCAGGGTTTTTACGTTCTCGGGAGCGAGCAGGGAAGCACGGGTATTTATTATATCTCGATTGACGGCCTCGTATATCCGATCCGATTAGAAGAAGAGTATGTGAACGGTTTTGCTTTTCATCCTGATCAGAAAAGCTGTATCGCTGTCATTGCCAAACCCGCACAGCCTTCCGAGCTTTACAGCATTTCACTTGAAGATGGGGAAGAGAAGCAATTGACATTCGACAATGATCGGTTTATTGAGGAGCGTATCATATCCGTGCCGGAAAAGCTGCAGTATGAAACAAAGGACGGGCTGACGGTAAACGGCTGGTTTTTAAAGCCCGCCGTTTTTGAAGAGGATCAAACTTATCCCCTCATTCTATATATACACGGCGGGCCTCACATGATGTACGGCCATACGTATTTTCACGAATTCCAAGTGCTGGCCGCACAAGGATATGCTGTCTTGTATGTCAACCCAAGAGGAAGCCACGGCTACGGGCAGGATTTTGTCAATCGTGTCAGGGGTGATTACGGAGGCGGAGATTACCGTGATGTCATGCAGGCGGTGGATGAAGCCATTCAGGCGTATCCGTTTATTGACAGCGGCCGTCTCGGTGTGACAGGCGGAAGCTACGGAGGGTTTATGACGAATTGGATTGTCGGGCAGACAGACCGTTTTAAAGCAGCCGTCACGCAGCGCTCCATTTCAAATTGGTTCAGCTTCCACGGTGTCAGCGATATCGGTTTCTTTTTTACCGACTGGCAGCTCGGGCATGATTTGTTTGAGGAAGCGGATAAGCTTTGGGATCGTTCTCCTGTAAAATATGCGTCCCGCGTTTCGACGCCGCTTTTGATTCTGCACGGTGAGCGAGATGACCGCTGTCCGATAGAGCAGGCCGAGCAGCTCTTTACCGCGTTGAAGAAACTGAACAAAACGACGTCGTTCATCCGGTTTCCGAAAGCCACGCATGAGCTGTCGAGAAGCGGCCATCCGGAACAGCGGATGAAACGCATCCGTTATATTTGTTCATGGTTTGATGACTATTTGTAAAAAATAAAAAACCAGGCTGCCATGCAGCCTGGTTTTATGATTAAAATACTTGTTCTACTTCAACGACACCCGGTACTTCTTCAAGAAGGGCGCGTTCGATTCCGGCTTTCAGCGTAATCGTTGAACTTGGGCAGCTGCCGCATGCGCCAAGGAGGCGAAGCTTTACAATGCCTTCGTCTACGTCAACAAGCTCACAGTCACCGCCGTCACGAAGCAGAAACGGACGTAATTTATCCAATACTTCCTGTACTTGCTCTTTCATTTCAACCTCAGTCATGAGATTCGCTCCTTTCATATACATAAAACCATTATATTCACAGTAACGGTAAAAATCTAATGTTTGGTTTGCAAAGCTGCTTTCTCCATTATAGCATATTTAAACTTGAACATAAAAACCGTTTTTTATACAAAAGCTGCCCCGTCCTTTGTATACTGGTGTAAAGGGGATGATATACATGACAAAGCCGGTTACGCTCAGTGTTTACGGCGCTGAAACGCTTTGCGCAAGCTGCGTGAATATGCCGAGCGCCAAAGATACGTTTGAATGGCTGGAGGCGGCGCTGAAACGGAAATACCCGGAGCAGCCTTTTAACATACGGTATATTGATATTGATGCACCGCCTCAGCAAAAGGAGACAGAAGAGCTTGCGGAGCGCATCAGAAACGATGAATTCTTCTATCCGCTCGTGCTGGTGGAGGATGTCATTGTGGGGGAAGGGAATCCGCATTTAAAAGATATATATGAAGAAATGGAAAAGCGCGGCTATGTTGCGGGCTCTTAAAAATGGCCGCTGATCGCAATCAGCGGCTTTTTTCTTATCAGCCGTTATGATGCTTGTACATCCATAAAAGGCCTGATTTTAATAAACGGGGCACACGCCCGATGAGCGGACGGTCGTTGACAAGACCGAAGCCCGCTTTTTTTCCGAGTGAACCGAGAACGCCTTTCAGCTTAAATTGCGGCATTGTTTCCGGCAGCTCTTCATTGTTCCAGCGTTTCAGGAGGATCTGCACAATTTGTTCCGCTTGTGCTTCAGCCAGCTGGGCGCTCGGCGCATGCGGCAGGCTCGCGCAATCACCGACGACGTAAACATGCTCATCGCCCGGAAGATTGTGGTGCGGTGTTAAAACGATGCGGCCTTGCGGGTCTTTTTCAGCGTCCAGTTCTCTGACGGCTTTATTCGGCTGAATTCCCGCCGTCCACACGATGGCATCGGCCGGTATTCCTTCATCATGATTATAAACGATGCCGTCTTCCACTTTTGTAATATTCGCATTATTGATAATGGTGACGCCGTGTTCTTCAAACCATTTCTGTACATACTTGCTGAGTCTTTTCGGAAAGCTTGATAAAATCAGGTCGCCACGGTCAAATAACATAATCTTCAGATCGTCACGGCTCTCTCTTAATTCACTGGCAAGCTCCACGCCGCTTAATCCCGCTCCGACGATAGCGACAGATGCATTGGCGCCGAGGTTGTTCAGCTTTTGATAGGCTTCGCGTGACTGATCAATGGTCTGAATGCTGTAAGTATGTTCCGGCGCGCCGGGCACGTTATGATACTTATCCTCGCAGCCCAGTCCGATCACCGCGTCATCGTAAGAAATCGGTTCGCGGTCATGAAACAGAACCTGTTTGTTTTTCGTGTCGACGGAAGCCACCTCACCGTATTGAACATCCAGATTCGGATGCTCAGGAAAAGACACCCTGATATGATGATCAGAAATCGTGCCGGCGGCGAGCGCATAATATTCTGTTTTTAAGCAGTGATACGGGTTTCTGTCAATCAGCGTGATGGATATATCTGACGGAAGCTGGTTCGGCAGTAAGCGGTGCAGCACCCGCATGTTTCCGTAACCCCCGCCGATCAAGACCAATTTTTTCATAATGATTCCCCTTTTGCCCGAAAAATATGGTAGTCAATGTTGTTACAAAATAACGAACTATGTAAAATAACATCTAGAATTATATCGAATTTGATCTAAAACCACAATAATAGTTTTAAAATAACCTACAAATTGACCAGAAAACACGTAATAGTAAAACCTTTAACCTGAATTAATATGTTACGATAACATTGAACGTGAAACCGGATCTTTGACGAATAGAGGAAATTCCGTTAGGATAAGGTACATATGTGAGGTGAAACCGCATGAATCCGATGATTGAATTCTGTGTCAGCAATTTAGCGCGCGGTTCCCAGGAAGCACTTGAGATCTTAGAGAAGGATCCGAACTTGGACGTGCTTGAATACGGCTGTTTAAGCTATTGCGGGAAATGCATGGAGTCCCTGTTCGCCCTGGTCAACGGCGAAGTGGTCACGGGGGGCACGCCTGCTGAATTGGTTGACAACATATATACATTCATAGAAGAAAATCCGATGTTTTAATCAGAGGCTCCGAACGGGGTCTCTTTTTTATTGCGCCCGGGTTTTGGCAAAATAAAAAATTTGTAGACAGCAAAAATAAATATTGTTATCTTAATAAAGACTTTTTTTAAATAAAATTTTAGAGGTGGATTCATTGAATATCGTTTGGGGGCTGCTCGGGGCAGTTGCTATATTAGCCATTGCTTTTTTGTTATCAGAGAAGAAAAGCAAAATTAACCTGCGAACCGTCATTGTCGGTTTATGTTTACAAATGGCCTTCGGATTCATCGTATTAAAGTGGGACGCCGGCCGGGCCGTATTTTTATGGTTCTCAAGCCGTGTGCAGCTTCTCATTGATTATGCGAACGAAGGCATCAGCTTTATTTTTGGCCCGCTGTTAAAAGTGGGCAGCAGCCCGGCTTTTGCGCTGAGCGTTCTGCCGGTCATTATCTTTTTCTCAGCGCTGATTGCCGTTTTGTATCACTTAAAAATCATGCAGCTCATCTTTCGCGTCATCGGAGGCGGACTGTCAAAACTTCTTGGGACAAGCAGAACGGAATCGCTTGCGGCGGCTGCGAATATTTTTGTCGGACAGTCTGAATCACCGCTTGCCATTAAACCGCTGATTGCGGGATTGACCCGTTCCGAGCTGTTTACGATTATGACGAGCGGCCTTTCGGCTGTAGCGGGTTCGACGCTTTTCGGTTACGCCCTGTTAGGCATTCCGATCGAATACTTGCTGGCGGCCAGCTTTATGGCGGCTCCCGCCGGTCTCGTGTTCGGAAAAATTTTAATACCTGAAACGGAAAAAACGCAGACGATAAAAGGCGATTTTAATATGGACGAAGAAGGCGAAGGCGCCGCTAACGTGATTGATGCAGCGGCAAAAGGCGCGTCCACTGGCCTGCAGATTGCTCTAAATGTCGGCGCCATGCTGCTTGCGTTTGTCGCGCTCATCGCCGTAGTGAACGGAATTCTCGGCGGAATCGGCGGCTGGTTCGGTTTCAAACATATTACATTAGAATCCATTCTCGGTTACGTGTTTTCACCGATCGCATTTGTAATCGGCGTTCCTTGGCATGAAGCGCTCGGAGCGGGAAGCTATATCGGACAGAAACTTGTGCTGAATGAGTTTGTCGCTTATTCAAACTTCGGTCCGCATATTGCGGACTTTTCTAAAAAAACGTCTACGATTATCAGCTTTGCGCTGTGCGGATTTGCCAACTTCTCTTCGATTGCGATTATGCTCGGCACACTGGGCGGATTGGCCCCAAGCCGCCGTTCGGACATTGCGCGCCTCGGATTAAGAGCGGTTATTGCGGGAACACTCGCAAACCTTCTCAGCGCGGCGATTGCCGGCATGTTTATGTAGTAAACGATAAAAGCTCCCTGCATATGCAGGGAGCTTTTATGTATGAAAAACGGGGGATATTTGTATTGTGTCCGAGCAGAAGAGCTTTTATACTAAGTAAAAGAAAAAAAGTTGGAGGCCGATATGAATTCATTCCGTTTTACCAAGATGCACGGTCTTGGAAACAGTTATATATATGTAAATCAATTTGAAGAACAGCTGCCGGAAGAACGGCTGGCTGAGATTGCCGTTAAAGTGTCCAGCATTCACACGGGCATCGGCTCTGACGGAATGATCCTCATCTGTCCGTCAGAAAAAGCGCCCGTCAAAATGCGGATTTTTAATAATGACGGCTCAGAAGGGAAAAATTGCGGCAACGGCCTTCGCTGTGTGGCAAAGTACGCATACGAACATAAGCTGACAGAAGAAACGTCCTTTTTCATTGAGACGCTTTCAGGTCTTGTGAAAGCAGACATTACAGAGGACAACGGGATTGTGCGTGAAGTCGCCGTTGATATGGGCGAACCGCGCCTCACCAAAAAAGAGCTGCCGATGCTCGGCAATGAAGATGAACGGACGATCGATGAAACCTTTGTTTTTGGAGAAACGGAGCTTTCCGGAACAGCCGTATCAATGGGAAACCCCCATATTGTTTTTCCGGTTGCGGATATCAATCAAGCGCCTCTTACAACGCTCGGTCCCGTCATTGAAAAAGACCCGAGATTTCCGGAAGGCGTCAATGTCGAATTTGTGGAAACCGTCAGCGCCGATGAACTTCATTTCCGCGTATGGGAACGCGGCTCCGGCATTACACAGGCTTGCGGAACAGGCGCCTGTGCGGCGGCTGTCGCATCCGTATTGAACGGTGTTTCCGAACGAAACCGGGATATCACCGTTCATTTAGCGGGAGGCGACCTTGTGATTAATTGGCAGGACAACGGGCACGTGCTGATGACGGGACCCGCCGAAACCGTATGCAGCGGCGTCTTTTATTTGTAAACAGCTCGTTTGAGAAATACTCTCCTCAAGGTTTATAATAGATATCAGCATTGTTTTTAAAAAAGGAGGTCTACCTATGAGTGTTCCAGTAACCATCACTGAAGCAGCGGCTTTGCATATAAAAGATATGATGAAAGAGCATGGAGAAGAAAACGCGTTCCTCCGTGTGGGCGTAAAAGGCGGCGGCTGCAGCGGCCTGTCTTACGGGATGGGATTTGAGCATGAAAAAGGCGAAAAAGACAGCATGTTTGAACAGCACGGAATCACCGTCTTGGTCGACAGCGAAAGCCTCGATATTATGACCGGCACGATCATTGACTTCAAACAGTCCATGATGGGCGGCGGTTTCACCATTGACAACCCGAACGCCATCGCTTCCTGCGGCTGCGGATCTTCTTTCCGCACGGCCAAAAACGCCGGTACGCCGGAAGAGTGCTAAGAGTCAACCCGCTATTCTAGGATGAAAAAATATGACGTCTTTCTTTTCGATGGCGCTTGCACCATTGTTCAGAAAGGCGTTTTTATTATAGGAATAAAACAAAACGGAGGAGAGCTGCAGGCGTTTTCAAGGGAAAAGTTGCTACTCAGCGAAGCAATAGAAATTATTTTGATTAAAAAAGGTCTGAAGATCTGCGTGAAGTTAATAAAAAAACACACAGGTCTCCGATATTGCGAGTTATCACCAATTAACAGGGTGTGGATGATACAAAGAAGAAATATAAGAATACTGTAAATGCGAATAACGAAGAAGGATCCAACACCTGAAAAATCCGAGGCAGATTCAAGCTATGGCCGGAAGGGTTTGGTAGTTGGTTTTCATAAAGAAAATCATTTAACATACATAGTTGAAAAAATAAATAACGATGCTTTCATCAGATTGGACGCTGTATAGCACCTATATCCCACCATTTTTTGTTTATTTTTTGCATGTCGTACTTTTGCCACTTATAAATATATAGACAAGCTTAATTGTTGCATGTATAATTTATCCTTAATATGACTATAATTAGGGGAACGTCAATGGGTAAATTCAGAAAACATTTAAATAAGAAAAAGTGGTTTCATGGAACGACTTTATCGGCGTGGAGACAAATATGTGACAAGCGAATTCAAGTGAAGCATAATATTGGTCATGAATTAGACTTTGGTTATGGTTTTTATCTCACTAATAAAAGAGAACAAGCTGAAAAATACATTAGTGATTTAATAAAGTTAAAACAAGAAGCCCCTGATTTATCCGAATTTCTAGAAACCGCTGACACTAAAGAAGATAACATACCGATTGTAATTGAATTCGAGTTCTGTCCATTAGAGTGGTATGAAAATACGGCATTGAATTTTGGTATTTATAATTCTTATGACGATTCCTTTGCGGAATTTGTATTTCATAATAGATTAAACAATATTAATGGTGAGAATCATCATTCTTATGATGTGATCTTTGGGGTAATGTCTGACTCGGCACCAACGACTTTGATTCTAGACTATAAAAAAGGTTATCTGGGTAAAGAACAGGTTATAGAGGGACTAAAAAAATCAACTTCAAACAAACAACTAACTATACATAAACAGGAACTCTGTGATAAACTTAGTGTATCTAGAGTATACTGCGTTTTTGATGGAGAGGAGCTGGATTATAGTGAGTACAGTAACTTTGAACAACTTAAAAGATGAGCTGACTGAGCAACTTGTTATTTTGTCAAAAGGCAGGATAAATGATGATATTGCCAAGTTAATTGCAAATAAAAGTGTCAACAGTTTAGATTTTGAAAACTCCGCACTTGCCCACAAAGGCGTAAACTGGTATGCTAAAGAATTAATAAAATCTGTGAAAATCTAGTTAAATATAAAAGGAGGCGTATCTATATGGTGCGTCTTTTTGTTTTATAAAAAGAAAAAATTCAGAACCTTTTACGGGCACTTGCGCATGAATACGTAGGTGTCCGTGTTACATAACGAACAGGTATTGCGGAAAAGGATGGTTTTTTGGTATAATTTTACTACAAATAGGGGAGACGTGGAATTTGGAGAAGATTACTGTTAAAGTGCTCATGTATTTGAGCGTTATTTGTGTAATAGCGGGGATTATTGTGGGTTTCGTAATATATGATGGGGACGTAGCAGAAGATGCAAAAACGAGTAAAAAGGTAAGCGAGGAGCTATACGATAATTCTGTCGCACAAGCGCAATATAAAACGGACAAAGCACTAGCAAACAGTATGCAGTCTTCCGTATTCTTTAGCGTCTTGGCCGGTGTAGTATCCGGCGCCATCCTTTACGGGCTCGCAATTATTATCCGAATCATAGATGAAGCAAATAGTAGAGTGTATGAGTCAGCGAGTGATCTACGATTAATAAAAAAAGGTATTCAGGAACAAACCGCGAAATAAAAAGCAGCCCGAGTGCAGGTAGATCATCTATCGGTAACTGAAGTAAACGCCATCGCTTCATGCGGCTGTGGTTCATCTTTCCGCATGGCCAAAAACGCCGGAGAGAAACGGGTTTTTTCAAGCTCTTGAGACGATTCGGGCAATGTCACTTCGGTACATTTTGTTTAATAAAGCCAAAACCCGCTCAACAGAAGCGGGTTTTGCTTTTTCAAAGATGTTATTCAATTGTATGTTTCATCGCATTGTACATATTTGCCGTATGTTCATCGGCTTTATCCCGTGGCATGCGCAGCCGTTCGACTGAAGAACCATACCCGATTTCTTGTTTGCCCTCTTTCAGTCCTTTAAAAATCCCATCAGCGAATTCATCCAGCGGTTCTCCTTGAGTATGCAGCCCTGCTCCGCCTAAATCTGTATTCACCGCCGGAGGCGCAACTTCAATCACTTCTACAGATGAATCAGAAAGCTGATGTCTCAAACTCATTGTAAATGAATGAAGCGCCGCTTTCGTTGCTGAATAGATCGGTGCAATGGCAAGCGGTGTAAAAGCCAATCCCGAAGAGACGTTAATGACAGCCGCATCTTCTTTTCCGGCAAAAAACGGAGCGAACAGCATAGACAGGTGGAAGGGAGCTTCAATGTTCGTTGTGATTTCTTTATTGAAATAGTCCCAATTATCCTTCGCATCCGCTTTCAGCACATGAAAACGTTGTTGAATCCCCGCGTTGTTTACTAACACATTCACTTCCGGATAATTTTCTTTCACCCAATCAAACAGTGATATACGTTCAGATGGAATGCTCAAATCACTGACATATGTAATAAGATCCGGGAATGTTTCCTTTGCTTTTTGAAGAGCGTGCTCGCGCCGTCCGGTCACGATGACTTTATTTCCCGCTTTTAAAAACCGTTCTGCGAAAGCCAATCCTATTCCGGCATTTCCGCCTGTAATCAGTATTGTATTTCCCGTCAGTTTCATATTAACTCCTCTTTTCCGATTGTTTTTACATTTCTTTGTCAACATTTCAGCTTTGATCCAATCAATATATTCATCCCGCAAATAGGCATGAAATAAGACAGCAGTGATTCTGTAAAATTGATTTTTAGATCATCGGGAAACCCGCCAAAACTATTCTTTCCTTGTCACAATATGATGATACGGCTTAAAGCACGGTTTAAGTCAACAAAAGAATCTTGTGATTCCGTTTCGGTTACTCACATCAGACATAGGTCACGAAAGGAAAGGTGAATGTGAAGTCTTGGAATTTTCTTGATGCGATAAAGCGTACCGTATAACATGGGTGAGAGACAATTAAAAAACGTTTCTGATCAAAACAAAAGGACGGCGATGCATGTGCAGGAAGGAAACAGCATTGATATCAGGCCGCTCAGCCTGAATGATGCAGAGCAGGAACTGGTTTTGCAGACGGAAAACCGCATGTTTTTTGAACGGTTTGCCATGTCGAGACAAGAGGATTTTTATACGCTGGAAGGCCGGAAAAAACGAATTGAACAATCACTGAATAATGGGGAAAATGACACAGAATACAGCTTCGGCATTTTTCTTCAGGATCAGACCCTGATTGGCACGATCAGCCTTTTTCAGGTGGTTCGGGATTCTCTCCAAAGCGCTTTTATCGGTTACTTTTTAGATGGTGAACATAACGGAAAAGGCTATGCGACGAAGGCTGTCAAGCTGGCAGTCGATTATGCATTCAATGAGCTGAAACTGCATCGGATAGAAGCCGGAGTCATGCCGCACAATAAGGCGTCAATCCGGGTGCTCGAAAAAGCTGGCTTTCTTAAAGAAGGCATTGCGAGAAAAAATGTAAAAATAAATGGAAAATGGGAAGATCATCAGGTGCTGGCGATCATACATCCGGAGGATACATGACGATATCCTCCTTTTTTATATCCTGCGTCTCTTTCGACAGGTTCTTCCTAAAACTTCAAATCAACGGTTCAAATCATACTATTTGCAAATTCGAAAAAAAATAAAGGGTACATAGAATCAAAAATTATGAAAGATGTGCTCTTTGTCAACACGTTCTAAAGTCATATTTTTCGAAAGGATATTGATTTTTTGATAGGATTAAACTAAATTGTAAAAGTATAGAATAGTTAATTTATTTTGTAAGAAAAGGATGATAATATGATAGGTCAATTGAGCAATAAAAAAATATTTTTAAGTTCTTTTTTCATCATTTTGATCTGTTCATTACTCTTCCAATTCAGTATTTCAGATAAAGTTCTGCAGTCGTATTATTCTTCCGTCGGAGAAAGTACCTACGATATCGGGGAGAAAAGTGTTCGTACGATTGTCATGTTTCTGCAAGGGTTTATGATCTTCACAACTTTTGTGGAAATTCTGATAGGCGGATTTCTGTTATTCGTTGCCGCTTTTATTCTCGGTACAAAAAAACCGAAAAAAATATATTTGCTTCTATATACACTGACTTCTTTAATCTCGGCATTTAAAATGTTGATTCTTTCAGTTGTTAATTACTTAACGGCTGATTCCTCGCTTATATATTCTGCCGGCGGCACCAGCTTGAGTCTGCAGCTGCTGGACCCATTTCTGCTCATATCAATCGCGGCTCTTTATGCTGCCGCAGGAAAACTGACCGATCTCAGTAAAGGCAAGAGAATCATTTTGACTGGATGTTTTGTTTTACTAAAACTCTTTACTATTTTCTTAAACTATTTTATGGCGGATAAAATTTAGCTCGGGAGAGAGTCAATTAAGCTGAATTTTATTATAAATTAAAAAACAGAGTAGGGAGATGTTATGATGAACTTAGTAAAATCTAATAAAAAGTCTTTCATTTTGTTTGGCGCGGCTCTTGCTGCAGCAACATTGGTTTATGCACTATTATTAACGGGAACTGAATTAAACGTGGCGGCGGCTCATGCATTCTCAGCCAATGCTGAATTAGCTTCAACTCTAGGCATCTCTACAGCAGCAGCTAAAAAAGCAATTGATATTATTGATGCGGCATCAACAATTGCTTCTATCATTTCTCTTATCGGTATCGTTACAGGCGCAGGCGCAATTTCTTATGCAATCGTTGCAACAGCAAAAACAATGATTAAGAAATACGGCAAAAAATACGCAGCTGCTTGGTAAAATCGATCAATAAATAATTGCTCTTTTTGTACAAGCTGCAAAAAGAGCCTCTCTCCCAAATACATATGTAAGGATTGAAAGTATGATAGTCAAACAAATTGCGGCTCTTATCAAATATAATACCCTGTCATCGTTTCGAAAAAGAAAGGAAGATTGGGGCATTCCTCAACTCAACAGCAAAGTGCTGTCTGCCATTATTATTTCTCTGTTATGTTTATATCTCGTTTTCCTGGGATGCGGTGTTGTATTCGGGACAAAACTGATTCAGCTGCCCCTCAGCGCATGGGGGCAATTTGTTTTAATCGCCGTTTCACTTGAGCAGCTTTTTTGGGCTGCCGGCTTCTTTAAAGAACATCACAATGCCTTTCTGCTGGATACGCGTAAGGTCATTCATCAATTAAAAAAGGTTCGTTTTTTACAGCTGTTTTCTGTTTTTGCCGGCCAGGCGATCAAAAAAACCATTTTCGTATGGTATCTTTTTGTTTTTCCGGTCTTTTTGTTTTTATCAAGCGCAGGCATGACCGGGTCTGCGGCGATCATCGTATTTTTCTTGGGCTTCGTTTATTTTCTTCTCAATTTATTTTTATCTATGCTGTTTTCTTATGTTGTTTATCTTCTTACAAATATGTGGAGCAAATTGTTTTACTTGAAAATCATGAAAGGCGTTTTATTCAGCGTCAGCCTGCTGGTTCCGCTTGCAGTCGGGTATGCCGTTTATCTTCTCGTGTTTGGGGAGTATACCGCAAAGGATATTTCAAGCTTTACGGAGTCACCGGCTTTCCGGAACATCCTCATGAATACGCCGTATGTATGGTTAGCATTCCGCTCACATTCCGTGCTCGTTTTCGCTGCGGTGTTTGCGGCCGCCGTCCTTTTAACGGCGGGGATGTTTAAACTGTGGTCGGCCACCCTGAAGAAAATGGACCTTATTCCTTATATGTTTTTGACAAACGCAGATTTTGCGCCAAAGCTGAAATTATATAGAAATAACAAAATATTTCATGCCGTTTTTCAAAAGGATCTGCTGTTCTTATCGAGAATTGACGGGTTTTTTATCAGGAACTTCGGCAGTATGCTGTATTTGTTCATGCTGTTTTTAGGTTTTTGTATTCCGCTTCTATCGCATCACTTTATCGGGTATTCGGCAGCCGCCATCGTGTCTGCGGCGGTTATCATTGCGAACTTTTCGTATCAGCTCGTCGGAGATGCGCTCAAAACAGTATTGTCAGTTGACGGCGAAATAAAAAACCAGCATTTGTTTCACCGGAATATCAAACATGCGTGGCAGCTGGTATTTCCGAAAGTATGTATTTATAATCTCGCCGCTCTTATCTATTCGTTCATCATCACCATTTTGATTACGGTGTTTTTTCCGTCTTCCGCGGCGCTGACGATCTACTTGTTTATTGTGTTTTTATGTTCGGGTTTTTTATACAGTCTTGTCCAGATTTCAAGCACCGCCCTGTATCCTAAGAAAAACTGGGAGCATCTGTACGAAATTGGAGAAGCGGGGAAAGCAAAGACGTATAACAACTTATACAGTTCTTTCATTTTCATTGTGTCGCTTCAAATCGCTGCGATCACGTCGTATTTTATCTATAAAAAGCCGGAACTTGAAACGATGCTTATTCATTCGGCATCAGGTATTTTTGTCCTGTTCACACTATTAAACTATGGAGTCATGTTTCTGTTTCTTCGCAGAATCAATATGGCGGAAAGGTTTGCGAACAATGATTAAATTAGTGAATATACAAAAAAACTATAGTGAAAAACAGGTGTTGAAAGATATTTCGTTTGAGGTGAAAAAAGGCTCAATCTATGCCTTGCTGGGGACTAATGGAGTCGGGAAAACAACGACTTTGAAAATCATTTCGGGCCTGCTTAAACCGACTTCAGGCCGCGTCATGATTGACGGCAAGGAACTGGATTCAGAAGAGGGGGGGCAAATATCGGCTGATATCGGTTTTGTGCCCGACCATGCTTTTTTATATGATTACTTAACGGGAGTCGAATACTTGCGTTTTACAGCGGAGATGTTTCAAGTGCCGTCTCAGCGGACAAATGATTATATAAAGAATATGTTAGAGACGCTGAAGCTTGCTCAAGACGGAAATCAGCTGATTAAAACATATTCACATGGAATGAAACAAAAATTATCAATTGCGGCCGCGCTCATTCATCAGCCAAAGATATTAATTCTTGACGAGCCGCTGACGGGCATTGATTTAATCAGCGGTAAAACGATACGGACGTTATTAAAGGAGTACGTCAAGCAGGGAAATACGGTCCTGTTATCGACTCACCTGCTGGAGCTGGCGCATTCGCTGTGCGATACGATCGGTATTATACATGAAGGCGTTTTTGCGGCGGAGTATCAGTCATCCGAGCATTCATTAGAAGAGATTGAAGAATTGGCTGAGAGTATCTATACATGATGAACCGCATGTTGCCGGCAATCAGAACGTCCGCCATTCCGTTAACCGCGTCATTGCTGTTTTTTTCAGGCGGTGTGATCGCTGCGTTTTTTTTCGATCACTTTGCTTCAACCGCGTCTTACAACGGCTCGTCAGGCGCGGTTGAACTGCTGAAAAACAATGCAATCGCTTGTCTGTTTTTAGCCGCGGGTTTTTTTACCTTTGGGTTGACCTCAATCTTTTATTTATTCACCAACGGGTTTATTTTAAGCGGCTCTATCATAGAAAATCTGCATAGCGGGGTTCCTTTTTATCAGATTTTTTTACTGCTAATTCCTCATGGTATATTTGAAGTTCCCGCGTTATTATTAAGTGGCGCCATTGGTTTTAAGGGCGTTGAATTGGTCATCAGGCTGTGTTTTTCTAAGAAAAAAAAGATAATGGCTTCAATGTTCAGGCATATTGGAATATTGGTGCTCATAATTATTTGTCTGCTGATCGCCGCTGCCATTATTGAAGCTTACATCACACCAATTTTTAAGTAAAAGGGGCAGAAATCATATGAGAAGTAAATTATCATTAATCGGTGTGCCGATTGTTATGATTATCGGTTATATCATTTCTTTATCCTTTGAGTGGCTGTTTCCTGTTCTTACTTTTGGGGTGGCAGGACTATATCTCTTTATATTTGCACCGGTGCAAAATAAATTCATTCGTTACATCTTTTTGTTTATTTTTGTGATTAATCTGTTGGCCAGTGCGGCTCTTTATTTCGGTATTTAATAAAAAAAATGACATTCATATTGAATGTCATTTTTTTATCTTCGAGCGGCTCTGCTGTGTGTTAAAATCTGTCGCCGTTGAAAATAGAGTTTTTTACGATCACGTAGTCGACATTGCGGATGGCTTCGAGTGTATTGCCGCCGGCGTAAGAGATGGAAGATTGCAGATCCTGCTCCATTTCAATCAGCGTGTCCTGTAAAGACCCTTTATGTTCGACATGCATTTTTTTGCCTTCGACGTTTTTCTTTTCGCCTTTTTGAAATTCGGAAGCGGAGCCGAAATATTCTTTGTACAGCTTGCCGTCGATTTCGATCGTTTGGCCCGGTGATTCTTCGTGGCCGGCGAATAATGACCCGATCATGACCATAGACGCGCCGAATCGGATGGATTTCGCGATATCGCCGTGCGTGCGGATGCCGCCGTCAGCAATGATCGGTTTGCTCGCCGCTTTTGCGCACCAGCGAAGCGCGGCTAATTGCCATCCGCCGGTTCCGAAGCCGGTTTTAATTTTGGTGATGCAGACTTTCCCGGGGCCGATCCCCACTTTTGTCGCGTCAGCGCCCGCGCGTTCCAGCTCCCTTACGGCTTCAGGCGTACCGACATTCCCTGCGATGACAAAGCTTTCCGGGACATGTTCTTTAATAAATTGAATCATGCTGATCACGGCATTGGAATGGCCGTGCGCAATATCAATGGTAATATAATCCGGCACAAGCTCCCGTGCTTTCAGCTCCCGGATGAATTCATAATCATTTTCCTTCACTCCGACACTGATGGAAGAAATCAGTCCGCGCGCTTTCATATCCCGGACAAAAGCCAGGCGTTTTTCCGGCTCGAAGCGGTGCATGATATAAAAATACCCGTTTTCCGCGAGCCAAGCCGCGATGTTTTCATCTATAATCGTCTGCATGTTGGCCGGCACGACCGGAAGTTTAAACGTGTGTCCGCCCAATGTAACTGATGTATCACATTCAGATCGGCTGTCCACAATGCATTTTGCAGGAATCAGCTGAATATCTTCGTAATCAAATACATTTTCCATATATAACACCCCTAAAAGCGAATGATAGAATTAAATCAAATTAAAACGTTCGTCTTTTTATAATGTACTTTGTTTTGTCAGGAATGTCAAATGATTTCATGCTGCCTCATATGCGGTCAGCTTGTCATCCATTTGCAGTTTGGTTATCATAGTAGTATTGGGTGTTGTAAGACATTTGTTACGATAGATAGATTTGCAGAAGAAGGGAGGGGCCGGTGTGGAACAAAAACAGCCCGGGCACAGCCCGAAAGCCCAGAAAATACAGGACCGGATTATTTTAGGCACGATTTGGGCCGTGTCGGCGCTTGTCATTGCGCTCGTTGTCGGAACCGTCATGAATTATATTTGGATATTTAAATAAAAAAGAGTCTGTGCCGGCAGGACACAGACTCTTTTTTATATTATTTTTCAAACATGCTTGTAGAATGCAGAGGCTGGACGCGTGCTTTCGGGTCCATGTAAGCCTTCGCGTTGTTCACGGCTGTCGGAGCTTCGCCGAAACCGCTGGCGATCAGCTTGACTTTGCCTTCATATGTGCAGATATCTCCGGCGGCAAAGAAGCCTTCAATATTCGTTTCCATCGTGCTTTTGACGACGATGGAATTTTTCTCGATTTCAAGGCCCCAGTTTTTAATCGGGCCGAGAGAAGAAACAAAGCCGTAGTTTACGATCAGGTCATCAATTTCGATGATTTCTTTACGGTCGCCTTTCACTTCTTCGAGAACGAGCTGTTCGATCCGGTCTTCACCGACAAGTTCAGCGGGAACAAACGGTGTCAGCACGTTGACTTTAGAATTATGCAGGTTTTCGACACTGTGCTCATGCGCGCGGAATTTATCACGGCGGTGGATGATGCTGACTTCTTTGGCGATCGGCTCAAGCATGAGCGCCCAGTCCACCGCGGAATCGCCGCCGCCCAGAACGGCAACGCGTCTGCCTGCGAATTGATTGAGGTCGTCAATGAAGTAGTGCAGGTTTTTGCCCTCATATTGTTCCGCTGATTCCAGCTCAAGCTTTCTCGGCTTAAATGCGCCGTTTCCCGCGGTGATAATAACCGTTTTTGAATAATGCGTTTCTGAATTCGTGACAAGCTTAAACACACCGTCCGCCTGTTTTTCAACAGATTCAACGGCCTGCTCTAAGCAGATGGTCTGATCAAACTTTGCCATTTGCTCTTTTAAGTTGTTCACAAGTTCCTGGGCGCGGATTTTCGGGAATCCGGCTACATCATAAATATATTTTTCAGGGTACAGCGCGCTGAGCTGGCCGCCAAGCTGAGGCAGGCTCTCGATGATTTTGACGCTCGCCTGTCTCATTCCCCCGTAAAAAGCGGTAAACAGGCCGACCGGGCCGCCGCCGATGACCGTAATATCATAAACCTTTGAATCCTCTTGCATACCAAATTGCCTCCTAATTGAAAATTGTTATTAATTATAACATAGAATTTGAAAGGATGACGAGTGCCGAAAACCGCCCGGCCGCTTCATTCTTGAAAAAAATTGCGGCCGCCGCTAAGATGGGGACAAATTCCAATCTGTTTTTTCCTGAATGTTTTCCGATTCTTCCGGATAGTATGGTGATATGCAGACATGTGCGGTTTTCTAAAAAAATTTATATTTCATTTCATAAAATCCCGCCAATAAGCTGAAGCTAATACAAATGTTGATTTGATTATGCGTCTAACAGCAAAAAAAAGAAGGTGGATGTGATGGCATTGAATAAACCCAAAATCGTGGTTTTAGGTGCAGGTTATGGTGGATTAATGACAGTAACAAGGCTTCCGAAGCATATCGGGGCAAATGACGCTGACATTACTTTGGTCAATAAACACAATTATCATTATGAAACGACATGGATGCATGAAGCGAGCGCAGGAACGCTGCATCATGACCGCTGCAGATATCAAATAAAAGATGTAATCAATGAATCACGGGTCAAATTTGTGCAGGATACCGTAAAAGCGATAGATGTGCAAAATAAAAAGGTGACGCTTTCACAAGGGGACATCCCTTATGATTATCTCGTCATCGGGCTTGGCGCCGTCCCTGAAACATTCGGGATTAAAGGCTTAAAAGAATTCGCTTTTCCGATCGCGAATATTAATACGTCGCGCCAGCTGAAAGACCATATTGAGCTCCAATTTGCGACATACAATACGGAGGCTGAAAAACGCCCTGACCGCTTAACCATCGTTGTCGGCGGAGCGGGCTTTACGGGAATTGAATTTCTCGGTGAACTTGCGAACCGCAAGCCGGAGTTATGCAGATATTATGATATAGATGAAAGTCTCGTCCGGATCGTCTGTGTCGAGGCCGCCCCGACGGTTTTGCCGGGATTTGATCCGGAGCTTGTCGATTACGCCGTTCAATACCTTGAGAGCAAAGGCGTTGAATTTAAAATCGGCACCGCGGTTCAAGAATGCCGCGCAGACGGTGTCACAGTCGGCAAGAAAGATGAAGAGCCGGAAGAAATCAAATCGCAGACCGTTGTCTGGGCGGCGGGCGTGCGCGGACATCCGATCGTGGAGGAAGCGGGTTTTGAAAATATGCGCGGCCGTGTCAAGGTCAACCCTGATCTTCGGGCGCCGGGACATGATGACGTTTTTATACTCGGCGACAGCTCGCTCTTTATCAATGAAGAGACGGAACGGCCGTACCCGCCGACTGCTCAGATCGCGATGCAGCAAGGAGAAACGGTCGCCAAAAATCTGGGCGGTTTGATTAAAGGAGGCCAGCTTGAAGAGTTCAAGCCTGACATTAAAGGAACCGTCGCCTCCCTCGGTGAGCATAACGCTGTCGGAGTCGTATACGGCAGGAAGCTCAAAGGCATGCCGGCGTCCTTTATGAAAAAGGTCATTGACAACCGCTCGCTCTTTATGATCGGCGGGCTGGGCCTGACGCTGAAAAAAGGGAAGTTTAAATTCTTCTGAAAACCCGCGGCCGCGGGTTTTCTCTTCTTTTAAAAAAGAGCGCTATCAAAAGCATGTAAAAGAAAAAAAAGAATGTTTCCGCTTACATGAGTTGTTTTGTTACATATTCTGACTTGGTGCTTGACAAGTAAATATGATATATTATCAGAAAATTGAGAAAAAGGGTGATCCGCATGAAAACGACAGCAAAAAGCACGGCGGCGTGTCCGTTCTGCTCAGGTAAAGGGTATTTTCAATTGCTTCTTGGCGGCTCCGAAACATGTCCCTCCTGCCAGGGAAGCGGCAAAGAGAGACGATGATTTTTCCAGACGTTGACTTTTTTACCGCCCCCGAGGTACACTGAAAGTGCTGTAGGGGGTGGATGTTTGTGATTAGTTTGCCGGTTGTCCTGATCTCAATCGTACTATTTTTTGTACTGTTTTTCGGCATAGGCTTTCTGTTGAACATGCTGCTTAGAATGTCGTGGATTATGGCTGTTGTCTATCCGATTGTATGCCTTTTCATTATCAGCAATCAAAAGATGATCAGTTACGTGCAGGCGCCGGGGGAATCCTTTCAAAGCCTGTTTCAGCGTATCATGTCATTAGCGGTTGCGGATGTCGTGATTTTGGCGGGCGGACTGGCGGGAGCCATCACGTCAGGCATTGCCATAAAGGCGCTCAGAAAAAGAGGATATCAAATGTTTTAAGCCGCTTTCTTATTTGAGAAAGCTTTTTTTGTGTCGCGGCGCTTTTTGTATAGCACCTCACCGAGTTGGGAACAATGACTCGGAGGAGAGTGATTTCAGATTGACGATAATCAGACGCGTATTCATGATCGTGCTCTTTTTGGGTGCATGCCATGCGACATACTTTTCCATAACCGGTGTTGAAGCAAAGGATCTGACAAACTGGATGACCGAGCATCGCGGCGCCGTTTTGAAAAACATCGGCACTCCGTTTCAATCCTTACAGAATCAGCCGGAAAAGAAGGCATCAGGCAGGATAAAACCGCTGGAAGAAGCTTTTGACTGGGAACGCTATCCGTCACATAAGGTGACGGCCACCGGTTATACCGCCGGAGCGGAATCTACCGGAAAATCTCCGGGTCATCCGCAGTACGGAATTACATATTCAGGCGTGAAGGTCAAACGCGATTTATATTCAACTGTTGCGGCCGATCCGTCTGTTTTCCCGATCGGGACGATTCTGTTTATACCGAATTACGGTTACGGGGTTGTCGCCGATACCGGCTCAAAAATTAAAGGCAGCCGCCTTGACCTCTACTTTGACACCGTCAAGGACGTCTATAACAATTGGGGCAAAAAAACACTTGAGGTCTACATGATTAAAAAAGGGAACGGCACAGTGACCGAGGACGAACTTGTAAAGCTGAACGAAACAAAGTCGATGCAAGTGTTCAGAAATCAATACAAAACGGTAAAAGAATAAAAACGCTTCAGCATCCGCTGAAGCGTTTTTTACATAAAGAGATAATCTAAAATCAATGTCAGCACAATACCGGTGACGCCGCCGAAGAACACTTCAATCGGCTGATGGCCGAGCAGTTCTTTCAGTTTCTTCTGTTTTTCCTTCTCTTCCGCTTTCTGAAAGTCCTTCGCTTCGCTGACAAACCGATTAAAGTCGATGACCAGTTTATTAATGACCGTCGCCTGTTCACCCGCATGCCGCCTGACACCTGTAGCGTCGAACATCGTAATGACGGCGAAAATCGCCGCAACTGCAAACAGGGGCGAGTCCAGCCCCTGTTGCAAAGCGACTCCGGTTGACAGCGCAGTGACGGCGGCGGAATGGGAGCTCGGCATGCCGCCGGTGCTCGTCACAAGAGACCAGTCAAGTTTTTTGGATACGATAAATTGAATAGGCACTTTTACAACTTGGGCAAAAATAATGGCGGCAAAACTCGCCAGTAAAGGAAAATTCATAAGTACATCCATATGCGACATCCTTTCTGTATCTGCTGATTCCGATCGTATCGAAAAACTGCAGAAAACGCCCTTAGTTTGGTAAAATAAAATCAATGAAAAATGTTTTTTCATTATACCACTTTACATAACAAATACCCACATAAGGAGTGTGTACTCATGTTTTATGCATCTGATCAACTGCGGCATCCCGAAACACTGGTCATCGGTCTTTTTCAAAAAAGCACGCTGAACGGATTTACGAAGGAATTGGATGATAAATTGGACGGTCATCTGACCCAGCTGTTAAAGGATGGTGATGTGTCCGCCAAACGCAATCGTGTATCAAAAGTATACCCTCCGGCTGCGACCGGTATGAAACGTATTTATTTTATCGGCCTGGGAAGAGAAGCGGATTATTCGTTTGAAGATACGAAAGAATGCTTTGCACGAGTATTTCAGCAGATTCATCAAGATAAAAAACAGGAAGTATCCGTTTTGCTCGATACATTCGTCTCCGGTGAAGTGCCTGCCGCCGATGCCGCTCATGCGCTTTCAGAAAGCTGTCTGCTTGCGGTTTACGAAGTGCAGGATTATAAACATAAATCAAATGAGCCGGATCAGGAACTGAAATCAGTCTGCGCCGTGACCGAAGAAGACCTGAGGGAAGTTCAGGCCGGCCTGAACGTCGGCGCGGCATACGGCCAAGGGACGAATTCAGCCCGCACGCTTGTAAATATGCCGGGTAATATGCTGACGGCCACCGATTTGGCGTCATATGCCGCTGAGCTTGCGGCAAAATACGATTTCGAGTGTGAAGTTTTAGAAAAAGATGAAATGGAAGAGCTCGGCATGGGCGGGCTGCTTGCTGTTAACAAGGGCTCATCCGAACCGCCGAAAATGATCGTTCTGAAGTATCAGGGCAAAGATCAGTGGGAAGACGTCATCGGCCTGGTCGGTAAAGGAATTACCTTTGATACGGGCGGATATTCAATTAAGCCGAAAACCGGCATCGTCGGCATGAAAAGCGATATGGGAGGAGCCGCTTCGGTATTGGGCGCGATGGAAATTATCGGCGAACTGCGGCCTGAACAAAACGTGCTCGCCGTCATACCGTCTACGGACAACATGATTTCGTCCGATGCTATGAAGCCGGATGATGTCATCGTTTCGCTCAGCGGAAAAACCATTGAGATTCTGAACACCGATGCGGAAGGGCGTCTCGTGCTTGCCGACGGCATCACATACGCTAAGCAGCACGGAGCCTCTGTCCTCGTAGACGTCGCAACGTTAACGGGCGGTGTCATTGTCGCCTTAGGAAACGAAATGACGGGCGCCATGACCAATCACGCCGCGTTTTATGAACAGGTGGCGGAATCGGCGAAAGAATCCGGCGAGCCGATCTGGCAGCTTCCGATTACAGAAAAGGATAAAAAACGGGTGAGAAACAGTCAGATGGCTGATTTGAACAATTCTCCGGGAAGAGAAGGCCACGCGATTATGGCGGGGGCATTCATTGGTGAATTCGCGGAAAACACGCCGTGGGTTCATCTCGATATTGCGGGAACCGCAACGGCGAATAAAGCGACATGCTTCGGCCCTGCCGGCGCAACAGGCGTCATGGCAAGGACATTGGCTGTTTTGACTGAGCGGTTTACGCCCGAAAGATAACAGCATCCCGCTGCCTTGATGCAGCGGGTTTTTTGATTTCCAAAATCTTTAGTTGACTAAAGCGCAGAATATATGTTAACTTTAATTATCTACTACATTAGCAAACTAAAGGATTTTTGGAGGGACTCATCAATGAATGCTGTTGTTGTCGCAGTATTGCTTATGCTCGTCTTAAGCCTGCTGCGTGTCAATATTATTATAGCTTTAATGATCGGCGCGCTTGCCGGCGGGCTGACCGGCGGCTTAGGCCTCGGAGAGACGGTGAAGGCTTTTACGGACGGTCTCGGCGGAAATGCCACCGTCGCGGTCAGCTACGCGCTGCTCGGAGCATTTGCCGCGGCGCTGACAAAAACGGGGCTTCCCGATGCAATGGTGGAAGCGTCTGTCAAACTAATCGGAAAAAAGGAAGATTCGCGGAAAAAAGCACTGTCAAAAGTGTTAATCGTACTGATTATTTTAATCATATCCTGTTTCTCGCAAAACGTGGTGCCCGTTCACATTGCGTTTATTCCTGTATTGATTCCGCCGCTTTTAAAAATATTTAACGAACTTGAAATAGACCGCAGGCTGATCGCGTGTGTGATGACATTCGGACTGACTGCGCCGTATATCGTTCTGCCTGTCGGATTCGGACAGATTTTCCAGGGGATGCTGAGAGATAATATGGCGTCAGCCGGTTTAAAGGTGCCGCTCAGTGATATCCCGTATGCTTTAATCATCCCGACGGCCGGGATGGCGGTCGGTTTAATTTTAGCCGTCATCGTCTTCCGGAAACCGAAGAAATATGAGACGAAGGAGATTGCCGGACTATCGTCTTCTCCTTATACGAAAAAAAGCATTGCCATCGCCCTGGTCTCCATTGCCGTGTCGCTTGCCGTTCAGCTCTATCTGTCACAAGTGCTCGGAGTGGAAGGTATGATCATGGGCGCGCTTGCCGGCTTGTTTACGCTGTTTATCAGCGGAGTCATGAAGCGCAATGAAGCGGATAAGCTGATCACGGACGGTATGATTCTGATGGCTTTTATCGGATTTGTCATGCTTGTTGCGGCCGGTTTTTCAAATGTATTGAATAAAACGGGCGATGTGGCTTCCTTAGTCAAAGCGTCAACAGGATGGATCGGCCACAGCCAATCAGTAGGCGCGCTCCTGATGCTGATCGTCGGTTTATTAATCACGATGGGAATCGGGTCATCATTTGCAACCGTACCCGTCATTACAACCATATTCGTCCCGCTGTGCGCTCAGCTCGGATTCAGCCCGATGGCGACGGTCGCGATAATCGGAGCGGCTGCGGCGGTCGGTGATGCGGGTTCTCCTGCAAGTGACAGTACGCTCGGACCGACGTCAGGCCTCAGCGCCGACGGACAGCACCACCACATTTGGGATACATGCGTACCGACATTTATTTTCTATAACATTCCGCTTGTGATATTCGGCTGGATTGCCGCGCTTGTTCTGTAAAAAAAGGCTCCCGGAAAGGGGAGCCTTTTTGTATGCTGAGAACATCTTACGCCGGATTTCTGCTGAACCCCGTCGCTTTATGAATAGACCTGTAAACGGCAGGCGCGATTGATGCCAATAACAATGCTAAAATGATATCTTTTATGAAAAACCATATCATGTAAAACCAGGCCATTCCGTAGCTGATCGGAGCATGAAGCCATAATTTCAGCGCAATATACGTATAGGTCGTGCCAATGATATAAATGACGGCGGTACCGATCAAAGAGGCCCATGCATAATGCAGGCGGCCGGGTTTTTTTGTTTTTTCCAGCAGCCATCCGGCTGCAAATGCCGCCGGGATGTAAGCGAGAATAAATCCGCCGCTCTTTCCGATAAACGGCGCAAAGCCTGCTGAGAATTGAGCGAAAACAGGCGCCCCCGCGAGTCCGGCCAATGCGTATACCGTCATTGCGATGGCTGCCCGTCTGGCGCCGAGAAGCATCGCGGCTAACAGACAAAAGAAAGGCTGCAGCGATAACGGAATTCCCGCAACTTGCAAAAAAGGAGCCATTGATGTAATGTTGGCGCCGATGGCCATCAGTGCGGCAAACATGCCGATAAGCGCCATATCGCCCGTGCGAAGGTTGCGTTGTTTCATTTGTTTTTCCCCCTTACACTTGTACCTGATTAGCGTAATCGAAGGGTGATTGATTGTCAACACAGATTTAATGTAGGTTTACTAAATGGAGGGAGCCATATGTTTTTCGGGAAAACGAAACAAACAAAACAGTCGGAACGGATTCCGCCAAACCAAAATGTCACAACGAAGTTTCCCGTGCTTCACGCCGGAAATGTTCCTTATTATGAAGATATGTCAAAATGGAATCTGCAAGTGTACGGGCTTGTTGACCGTCCTATGCTGTTAAGCTTTGAAGATATCAAAGCCTTTCCTGAAGCCGAAGTGAAAAATGATATTCATTGCGTCACGGGCTGGTCCCGTCTTGATAATATCTGGCAGGGAATACGCGCTAAAGACATCGCTGAGAAAGCGGGCGTGCACAAAGAAGCGGGATTCGTCATTCTGCACGCTGAAGAGGGCTGGACGGCCAACCTGCCGCTTTCTGATTTTACGCGGGAAACATCCCTGCTGGCATATGCGCATAACGGCGAGCCGTTAACGCCAGAGCACGGCTATCCGCTCAGAGGCGTTTTCCCCCACCTTTATTTTTGGAAAAGCGCTAAATGGCTGCGCGGCATTCAGTTCACAAAGGAAAACCACCCCGGCTTTTGGGAGAAAAACGGCTACCATATGAGGGGAGATCCATGGAAGAATGAGCGCTTTACATGGGATTAAGCCCCTATCACTATATAGTTCTTAGGTACCTTATTGAAATAAGGTGCTTTTTTTATATCAAAAATCCATTGACTTTGTTTGGTAAAAAACCTATTATTTGAGGTGTCTTTTGATATTGAAAATCATTATCAATGAGGATAGATAAAGCAATTGCCGCAAAGGGGATGAACACATAATGGACGGAAAACAAATAAAGCGGGGTTTCGCGCCGGCCGGCCGATACGCGGTTCCGGGCACAGAAGTAAGAGAAATGCGCTCAAAAGGAGGCCGTACGTATCGTATCTTTGTCTCTTTTCCTCATGAAGAACCGCCTGCATCCGGCTTCCCCGTCATATACCTGCTCGATGCGAATTCCGTATTCGGCACAATGGCCGAAGCTTTGCGGGTGCAAAGCCGACGGCCTGAAAAAACAGGCGTTGTTCCGGCGGTGATTGTCGGAATCGGCTACCCGACAGATCAGCCGTTTTCCGCCGAACGTCACAGTGATTTTACGATGCCGCTTTCTGAATCAGAACTGCCGGTGCATCCGCGCGGCGCGGCATGGCCCGAACAGGGAGGGGCGGAAGCGTTTCTGAGTTTTATAGAAGAAGAAGTAAAGCCCGCGATGGAGCGGGATTATCCGATCGACAGAGGCAGGCAGACGATTTTCGGCCATTCGCTGGGCGGTCTTTTTGTGCTGCAAGTGCTTTTGACGAGGCCGGACATGTTTCAGACCTATGTTGCCGGGAGTCCGTCAATTCACTGGAACAAGCGTTTTATTCAGGAAAAAGCGGAACGTTTGTCGGACCGGCTCTCTGCGGAAAATCTTCAAGTCAGCGTATTGCTGGCTGCGGGAGAAATTGAAAAAACACATAAAAGCAGAATCCCGCAGCACGCAGAGGCGCTGTACTCTTTATTATCCGGTTTTGAAGATGATGGAGTCCGTACTGAATACAGCGAGTTTGAAGGAGAGGGCCATATTTCTGTCCTGCCCGTTTTAATCAGCAGGGCCCTGCGTTTCTGCCTGAATCCGGGAGGGCCGCATACCCCGTATTCTCCCGCATGAGAAAAAACAGGCCCTTCGAACTAAATACGGCTGATTCTAATTTTCTAATTGACTGCGTGTTTTGATTTGGATATGATTGTCTTGAATCATAATTGATAATGATAATCATTATCAATATAGAAAGGGAATGATAATATGGACGCATTGGGAATGAAAGGGAAAACGGCCGTTGTCACCGGCGCCGCTCAAGGCATCGGAGAAGCAACAGCGCTTGCCCTTGCTGAACAAGGCGTAAATGTGGCAGCTATAGATACAAATGAAGACCTGCTTCTCAGGCTTACTGACAGACTCCGGCAAAAAGGCGTGCAGGCGCAGGGGTTTGCCGCAGATGTATCTGACAGTGCGGCTGTCAATGATATCATCGCCGCCGTTGAACGCGACATGGGGCCTATTGAAATATTGGCGAACGTTGCGGGCGTGCTGCGGCCGGGTCCGGTGCAATCCCTCAGTGATGAAGATTGGGATCAAACATTTTCAGTTAATTCGACCGGCGTATTTCATGTGTCGCGGGCTGTAAGCCGGTACATGATTGAGCGGAAAAAGGGCGCCATCGTTACGGTCGGTTCGAATGCAGCCGGCGTTCCGCGTGCTTCCATGGCGGCTTATGCGGCGTCAAAAGCGGCTGCCGCCATGTTTACGAAATGCCTCGGACTGGAGCTTGCGGCCCATCATATCCGCTGCAACATCGTATCTCCGGGTTCAACGGAAACCGACATGCAGCGGGCGCTGTGGCAGGACGAGAACGGAGCCCGGGACGTCATCAGAGGTTCGCTTGATACATATAAAACGGGAATTCCGCTTCAAAAGCTGGCGAAGCCTTCTGATATTGCAAATGCCGTTTTGTTTCTGGCTTCTGAACAGGCAAACCATATTACGATGCATGATTTATGCGTTGATGGCGGCGCTACTTTAGGCGTTTGATTTAACGAGAAGGAGGGACAAACATGACAAATCAACATGTATTGACGGAAGTGTCTGCAAAAGAGGTGCTGGACGCTTACAAGCCCGGGGCGTTCTTTTTAGCTTCCCCGAAAAGTACGATGCTTGCGGAAGGAATGTTTGCGGAAGTGCCCGATACAGACACGGAAAATCAGCTGGATTCACTGCCTGAACGCGTGAGACAGACGCTTCTTGAGGCAAAGAAAGCCGGCATCAAACATCCGATTGCGGCCGGCGCCATTCCTTTTGACGGCAGAAAAGCTTCCCGGCTTTTTGTACCGAAGAATGTCCATACGGCAGGCCCGCTTTCGTTTGCGGAATCTTCCGCAGAAAAGCCGCAATCCAATACATATGACATCCGTCCCGTTCCGGAGCCTGAGGGCTTTATGAGCGGTGTGGAACAAGGCGTATTCAACATTACGGACGGTCCGCTCAGCAAAATCGTGCTGTCAAGGACGCTTCATCTGACCGCTGAAACGGATATCGACATTCCTCAGGCCGTCAAGCATTTGGCGCAGCACAACCCGCGCGGCTATACATTCGCTGCGGATGTGACGGGAACGTCAGAAACAAGAAAAACGCTTTTCGGCGCAAGTCCTGAACTGCTGCTGTCCAAAAACGGAACATCGATTCTGTCCAATCCGCTGGCAGGTTCCAGACCACGCAGCACAGATCCCGCCGAGGATCAGAGAAGAGCGGAAGAACTGCTGCAATCAGCAAAAGATCTGCATGAACATGCCGTAGTTGTGGCCGCCGTGGCCGCCGCCCTTAAACCGTTCTGCCGTGTGCTTGATGTGCCGGAAAAACCGTCACTCATTAAAACTGAGGCGATGTGGCACCTGTCCACCGAGGTAAAGGGAGAGCTGCATGATCCGTCAACGACATCGCTTGAGCTGGCCATCGCCCTGCATCCGACGCCCGCGGTATGCGGAACGCCGACGGATGCGGCGAGAGAAGCGATTCAGGATATTGAGCCGTTTGACCGCAATTTCTACACGGGAATGGCGGGCTGGTGTGATGCTGAAGGTGACGGAGAATGGATTATCGCACTCCGCTGTGCCGAAGCGGAAACAAGGTCTCTCCGGCTCTTTGCGGGTGCAGGGATTGTCGCCGGATCAAAGCCGCAGGATGAATTGGACGAGACATCGGCGAAATTCCGCACCATGCTCCGGGCGATGGGGCTTTACCAAGATGAGTTGTAAAAAAGGAGGGAACGGATCGTGCTGACTGGATTTACGCCATGGCCGGAAGAATGGGCTGACAAATACCGAAAAGACGGCTGCTGGAAGGGTGAGACGTTCGGAGGAATGCTGAAAGAGCGCGCGGCTTTATACGGAAATCAAACTGCCGTGACGTGTAAAGATGTACATTGGACCTACAAAGAATTAGATGAAAGGGCCGATCGTTTAGCGGCGGGACTGCATAAGCTCGGAATTCAAAAGGAAGACCGCGTTGTCGTTCAGCTGCCGAATATCGCTGAGTTTTTTGAAGTGATTTTCGCGCTGTTCCGCCTCGGAGCACTGCCCGTTTTCGCGCTGCCTTCTCATAGAAGCAGTGAGATTACGTATTTCTGCGAGTTTGCAGAGGCGAAAGCATACATCATTCCTGATATGCATTCAGGTTTTGATTACAGGGCGCTTGCCAGACAGGTGAAAGACAAACTTCCGGATTTGGCGCATGTCATTGTAGCCGGCGAAGCTGAAGAGTTTCAGGAACTGAGCAGCCTGCATAGTGAGCCTGTTCAGCTGGAAGATGTAAGCCCGGCGGAAGTCGCCTTTTTACAGCTTTCAGGAGGCAGTACGGGGCTGTCCAAGCTGATTCCGCGAACACACGACGATTACATATACAGTTTGCGCCTCAGCGCAGAAATATGCGGCTTGGATCATCACAGCGTTTATTTGGCCGCTCTGCCGACAGCGCATAATTATCCGCTCAGCTCGCCAGGTGTGCTGGGAACATTATATGCCGGGGGCCGGGTTGTTCTGTCACCGACACCGAGTCCGGATGACTGCTTCCCGTTAATTGAAAAAGAACGTGTCACGATTACAGCGCTCGTCCCGCCGCTTGCGATGGTGTGGATGGACGCATCCGGTTCGCGAAGTGATGATTTATCAAGTCTTCAAGTGCTGCAGGTGGGAGGCGCCAAATTCAGCGCTGAGGCGGCCCGCCGCGTAAAGAGCGCTTTCGGATGCACCCTTCAGCAGGTTTTCGGAATGGCGGAAGGATTGGTGAATTATACGAGACTGGATGATCCGGAAGAGATCATTGTCAATACGCAAGGCAGACCGATGTCACCATTTGATGAGGTAAGGGTCTTAGACGATGACGGGCGGGATGTCGCCCCCGGCGAAGCGGGACATTTGTTTACACGCGGCCCTTACACGATTCGCGGATATTATAAAGCGCCAGAACATAATGAAAGATCATTCACAGCCGACGGATTTTATCAGACCGGCGATATCGTCAAACTGACGGCGGACGGCTATATCATCGTCGAAGGACGTGCGAAAGATCAAATCAATCGGGGCGGTGAAAAAATAGCCGCTGAGGAGGTGGAAAATCACCTTCTTGCGCATCCTGCCGTTCATGATGCCGCCATGGTTTCAATGCCGGATGATTTTCTCGGGGAGCGATCCTGTGTGTTCGTCATCCCGAAAGGAGAAGCGCCGAAACCGGGAGAGCTGAAAGCATTTTTGCGTGAGCGCGGACTGGCGGCATATAAAATCCCCGACCGGATTGAATTTATCGCTTCTTTTCCGAAAACCGGCGTCGGCAAGGTCAGTAAAAAGGATCTTCGCGAAACGATCGCCCAAAAAGTAAAGCCGGCTGAAATCAAACAATCTTAAAAAAAGGAAGTGTTTACATTGGCTATACCGTCTATTCCCGCATATGCGCTGCCGACAGCGTCAGATATGCCTGAAAATAAAGTATCGTGGACGCTGAATCCGAAACGCGCGGTGCTTCTGATCCATGACATGCAGAATTATTTCGTCGATGCTTTTGCGAAAGGTGTCGCTCCGATCACAGAGGTGTCTCAGAATATCAAAAAAATAAAAGAGCAATGCAAAGCACTCGGCATTCCGGTGGTGTATACCGCGCAGCCAGGCAGCCAAGACCCGGCGGACCGTGCGCTGCTGACGGATTTTTGGGGGCCGGGGCTAAAAAGCGGGCCTTATGAAGAAAAGGTCATTCCGGAGCTTGCCCCGGATGATCAGGACATTGTCCTCACAAAGTGGAGATACAGCGCGTTTAAACGGACGAATCTCCTTGAGATCATGCGTGAAAGCGGCAGAGACCAGCTCATGATTACGGGAATTTATGCACACATCGGCTGCCTCGTCACAGCCTGTGAAGCATTTATGGATGATATCCAAAGCTTCTTTATCGGAGATGCCGTTGCTGATTTTTCTTCAGAAAAACATAAGATGGCCATCGAATATGCGTCTCAGCGCTGCGCTTACACAGTTTTGACAAACGAAGTGCTGGAGCTGCTGGGCGGCGCGCCGGTTTCTGAAGGTGAAAAGAAGGCTTCCGCCATATTGACAAAAGACCGGGTGCGGGAACAAATTGCGGCGATTCTTCAAGAATCACCGTCTGATATTCCGGATCATGAAGACCTGCTGGACAGAGGCCTTGACTCCGTCAGAATCATGAGCCTTGTCGAACAATGGCGCCGTGACGGAGCTGAAGTGACGTTTGTGGAACTGGCGGAGAACCCGACGCTTGAAGAGTGGTGGAGACTTCTTTCTTCCCGATCTCAAAAAGTCTTGCCGAACGCAGATTATTTATAAAGGGAGGGAATAGAATGCATGATACACAACAGCTGCCTCTGACAGGCGCACAGGCCGGTATCTGGTTTGCGCAGCAGCTTGATTCTGATAATCCGATTTACAATACAGGCGAGTACGTTGAGATAAACGGCGCGATCGATGTGAACATATTTAAAACCGCTCTCGAACGCGTGCTGACGGAAGCCGCGTCATTACACGCCTGCTTCGAAGAGGGAGCAGACGGGCCGAAGCAGATCATCAATCCTCCATTTGAGGCTGCGATCGATGTCATAGATGTGAGTTCAGAAACTGATCCGAAGCAGGCCGCACTCAGACTCATGCAGACAGATTTGGCTGAGCCCGTTGATATGGCGGCCGGGCCTTTGTTCCGCGACATTTTATTTCAGGCGGGACCGGAACGCTTTTTCTGGTATCAGCGCATTCACCACATTGCGATAGACGGCTACGGTTTTTCACTGCTGGCACGGCGTACGGCGCAAATGTACACCGCAATACGGGAAGGACGTCCGGATAACGGGCGCTCCTTCGGCTCTTTGGAGGAGCTGGTAAAAGAAGAACAAGAATACCGCGCGTCTGATCAATTCCTGAAAGATCGGGAATTTTGGATGGAGAAATTTGCGGATGAACCTGATGTCGTCAGTTTGGCAGAAAGAGCGCCGCGAACGTCAACAAGTTTTCGGAGAAGCACGGCTTATCTTTCTGAAACGGCTTTACAGCATGTAAAAGCGATTCCGAACTGGCATGAAGCCGTTACGGCCGCAGCAGCGGTATATGTCCACCGGATGACAAACACAGGGGATATCGTGCTCGGTTTACCGATGATGGGACGGATCGGCTCTATTTCACTGAATATTCCGAGTATGGTCATGAATCTTCTGCCTTTACGGCTTTCTCTCCGCCCGGATATGAATTTTCATGAGGCCGTCAGCCAAGTGGCAAAAGAAATCCGAAACATCCGGCGCCATCAGAAATACCGCCATGAAGACATGCGCCGCGACCTTAAATTGCTCGGAGAAAATCGCAGGCTGTTCGGCCCGCAAGTCAATGTGATGCCGTTTGACTACGCGCTTGATTTCGCCGGAGCGCCGGGCACCGTCCATAATTTGTCAGCAGGACCCGTTGATGATTTGTCAATTAACGTTTACGACAGAGCGGACGGAAGCGGAATGCGTGTGGACTTTGATGCGAATCCGGAAGTGTACAGCGCCGAAGATATTGAAAACCATCAAAAACGCTTCCTGCTTCTGTTGGAATCCGCTGTGAAAGACCAGACACAAAAAATCGGCACACTCAACCTTCTGCTTGAAAGTGAACGTCTCTGCGTACTGGAAAGCTGGAATGACACGCGCAAGGCCGAGAAGCAGAAAAGTCTGCCGGAGCTGTTTTACGAACAGGCCGTAAAAACACCGGACCGGCCGGCAATCATCACCGAAAACGAAGAGCTCAGCTATGCCGAATTGAACAAGCGCGCGAACCAGCTTGCCGGCATGCTAAAGAAAAAGGGGCTCGGACCGGAACAATTTGCCGCTTTGCTGCTTCCGCGGTCACAGGAGTTGGCCGTGAGCATGCTGGCCGTTTTGAAAACGGGAGCCGCATACCTGCCGCTGGATCCTGATTTTCCTTCTGAGCGGATCACATACATGCTCAAAGATGCACAGCCTGCATGCCTGATTACAACGATGGAATTATCCGGCCGCATGCCGGAAGACAGTGATGCAAAAAGGATCATTCTCGATGACCCGGATACGGTAAAAACCGTTGCCGCTCAAAATGCTGACTGTCCCGCTCAGGCGGAATGTTCGCCTTTGCACCCCGCTTATATCATCTATACATCGGGTTCAACGGGCAAACCGAAAGGCGTAGTCGTCACATTAAAAAGCGTAAGCAATTTCCTCTTATCCATGCGGGAAATGTTCCCGCTCGGGGAACAAGACCGCCTGCTTGCCGTTACGACTGCGGCGTTTGATATTTCCGGACTTGAGCTCTTCCTTCCGCTCATCAGCGGGGCGGGGTGCGTTATCGCACGTAAAGAGACGATTCAGGAACCGCGGGCGCTTGCGCACATGATTCACTCATACGGTATTTCAATCATGCAGGCAACGCCGACATTGTGGCATTCATTAGTCACCAATGAACCGGATTCTCTCCGGGCGCTGCAGGTGCTTGTCGGAGGTGAGGCGCTTCCGAAGGCGCTTATGCATGCTCTGCTTGAATCAGGCTGTACCGTGACGAATCTGTACGGGCCGACTGAAACAACAATCTGGTCGGCCGCACAGCCGCTTGCAAAAGGCCATACAGGGGCGCCTCCGATCGGAAATCCGATTTGGAACACGCGGGTATACGTGCTGGACGCCGCATTGCAGCCCGTCCCGCCGGGAATCGCGGGCGAGCTTTATATCGCGGGGGAGGGGCTTGCCAGAGGTTATTATAACCGTCCTGATTTAACAGCTGAAAGATTCATTGCCGATCCGTACGGGCCCGCGGGCGCGAGGATGTACCGGACGGGAGATCTCGTGCGCTGGCGTGAGGACGGCTCGCTTGATTATATCAGCAGAGCCGATCACCAAATTAAAATCCGCGGGTTCCGGATAGAATTAGGAGAAATTGAGTCAGTGCTGTCGAAATACCCGGGTATTTCGCAGGCCGCCGTCATTGTCCGTGAAGACCAGCCGGGAGATAAGCGGCTGGCGGCTTACGCTGTCGCGGATCAGCCCCTTGATATCGGCGGACTTCGTGCATATATGGCCGAAAGCCTGCCGGATTATATGGTGCCGGGCGCGTTTGTACAGCTGAAAGAATTGCCGCTGACACCGAATAAGAAGCTCGATCGCAGCGCTCTGCCTGCACCTGATTTTTCCGCTGTCCTGTCTGACAGAGGGCCGCGGACGCCGCAGGAGGAAATATTATGCGATCTGTTTGCCGAGGTTCTCGGTCTCGCGCGGGTCGGAATTGATGACGGATTCTTTGAATTGGGCGGACATTCGCTCTTAGCCGGACGCCTGATGAGCCGGGTCCGGGAGACGATGGGCGCAGAGCTTGGCATCGGCCGTCTGTTTGATACGCCGACCGTTGCCGGGCTCGCCGCACAGCTTGACACCGCAAAGAGTGCGCGGCCTAAGCTCAAGCCGTTTGACCGGCCGAAGCACATCCCGCTGTCATTTGCGCAGCTGCGTCTTTGGTTTCTCTACTGTCTTGAAGGGCCAAGCCCGACTTACAACATTCCGGTGATTGTCCGCATGTCAGGCAAGCTTGACCAATCAGCGCTGAAACACGCCTTTTACGATGTTGTCAGCCGTCATGAAAGCCTGCGCACCGTTTTTCCGGAAAATAAGGGATCATCTCATCAGCTCATTTTATCTGCTGAAGAAGCCCGCCCTGTGTTTACAGTGACACGTGCAGACAAAAACGAGCTCCAAGACATGCTTGCCGCTGCGGCACGATATCGGTTTGATCTCGCTAAAGAGCCGGCCGTCCGGGCTGAGCTGTTTGATCTTGGTGACGGCGAGTATACGCTGATGATTCTCCTGCATCACATCGCAGGTGACGGCTGGTCCTTGAATCCGCTCATGCGTGACTTATCCATAGCCTATATCGCCCGGCAAACAGGTGAAAAAGCAGAATGGGCGCCGCTGGCGGTTCAATATGCGGATTATGCGCTTTGGCAGCAGCAGCTTTTAGGCAGCGCGTCTGATTCTGAGAGCCTAATTGCGCGCCAGCTGGATTTCTGGAAGAAAACGCTTGAAAATGTACCGGATCAGCTGGAGCTGCCGTCTGATTTTCCGCGTCCCGCTGAATCAAGCTACAGGGGCGGCGTCATTCCGGTCAACATCGGCCAAGAGCTTCATGCCCGTCTTCTCTCACTTGCCAGAAAGCAGCGCGTAAGCCTGTTTATGGTGCTTCAATCAGGGCTTTCCGCGTTACTGACCCGGCTCGGTGCAGGGACCGATATTCCGATCGGCAGTCCGATAGCAGGACGCAGTGATGACGCATTAGGAGACCTTGTGGGTATGTTCATTAATACACTCGTACTGAGAACCGATACCTCTGGCGATCCGAGCTTTTGTGAGCTCCTTGAAAGGGTCAGAGAAATGAATCTCGCAGCATATGAACATCAGGATGTGCCGTTTGAACGTCTCGTGGAAGAATTGAATCCGATTCGTTCCCGATCAAGACATCCGCTGTTCCAAGCGATGCTCGCATTCCAAAATACGCCTGACCCTGTACTCAGTCTTCCTGATATGGAAACAAGCCTGCAAATCAGCAGTGTCGGATCGTCCAAATTTGATTTGACGCTGGAATTGGCTGAACAGCGCCATGACGACGGCACGCCTGCCGGTATTGAAGGCCTGCTGGAGTTCAGTACGGACTTATTCAGAAAAGAAACGGCCGAAGCACTTGCCGGACGCCTGCTTCTTCTGCTCGAAGATGCTACATCACATCCGGAAAAACCGATCGGAAGCTTAACCATTCTTTCTGATGAAGAGCGCCGGAAGCTTTTGCCGGTTAATCGGGCAAAACAGCATATTCAGCCTCGGCAGACACTGCCTGAATTGTTTGAAATACAGGCCGCCGCAAAATCGGATAAAACGGCGGCAGTATTTGAAGAGAGCGGACTCAGTTATAAAGAGCTGAATGAAAGAGCCAATCAGCTCGCGCACATGATGATTGCCCGCGGCGTCGGCCCGGAGCAGTTTGTCGCACTGGCGCTGCCGCGTTCTTTAGATATGATTGTCGGGCTGTTAGCCGTCCTGAAGACGGGGGCAGCGTATCTGCCGCTTGATCCTGATTATCCCGCGGACCGCATTGCTTTTATGTTACATGATGCCAAGCCTGTATTTATGCTCACCAACCGTGAAGGCGCAAGTAAGCTCTCTATCGAAAGCGGCATGCCGGCCTTCATCTTGGATGATCCGCAGAACAAGGAAACACTTCGGCAATATGCCGTCACGAACCCTGAGAATGCCGACCGTATTCGTCCGCTGTCACCGCTTCACCCGGCCTATGTCATTTACACGTCGGGATCAACAGGTGTGCCGAAAGGTGTCATCATTCCGCACAGCAATGTTATCCGGCTGTTTGAGTCGACGCGGCATTGGTATCACTTTCATTCTGATGATGTATGGACGATGTTTCACTCCTACGCTTTCGATTTCTCTGTCTGGGAAATGTGGGGGCCGCTGCTTCACGGCGGGCGTCTCGTCGTCGTGCCGCATGACATCAGCAGATCGCCGGAAGCGTTTTTACATCTTCTCGTGAAAGAGCGGGTGACCGTGCTTAACCAAACGCCGTCAGCGTTTTACCAGCTGATGCATGCGGAAAAAGAACACAAAGAGCTGGGGCGTCAGCTCGCACTCAGATATATCATCTTCGGCGGCGAGGCGCTTGAGCTGAGCCGGCTTGAGGATTGGTACAGCCGCCACGCGGACAATCAGCCGGTGCTCGTGAATATGTACGGCATTACGGAAACGACGGTGCACGTCAGTTACCTTGAATTAGACAAAAACATTGCCGAGCTGAGAGCAAACAGCCTCATCGGCTGCGGCATTCCTGATCTGAACGTATATGTGCTTGATGACCGGCTGGAGCCCGTGCCTCCGGGCATAACGGGTGAAATGTATGTTGCCGGAGGGGGCGTGGCGCGAGGCTACTTAGGGCGGCGAAGTCTGACCGCCGAACGCTTTGTGGCTGATCCGTACGGCCCGCCGGGAACGAGAATGTACCGGACGGGGGATTTAGCCCGTCTGCGGACGGACGGTTCTCTTGATTATATGGGCAGGGCGGACCACCAGATTAAAATCCGCGGCTTCCGGATTGAATTGGGAGAAATCGAAGCGGTTCTCGTCAAACATCCGGATGTCGAGGATGCCGCCGCAGTCGTCCGTGAAGACCGGCCGGGAGATAAACGGCTGGCCGCCTACCTTGTCCGATCTGCCGGCAGCACTTTGGACACTGGGGACGTGCGCCGGTTTGCCGAAGAAAGCCTGCCGGATTACATGATTCCGTCAGCTTTTGTCCAAATGAATGAACTGCCGCTGACACCGAATGGAAAGCTTGACCGAAAAGCGCTCCCTGCGCCTGACTTCCAAACGGAGGTCACCGGCCGGGGACCGACAACGCCGCAGGAAGAAATGCTGTGTGAGCTGTTCGCAGAGGTGCTTCATCTGCCGCGTGTCGGTATTGATGACAGATTTTTTGATTTAGGCGGCCATTCTTTGCTTGCGGTTCATTTAATGAGCCGTATTCGGGAAGCGATGGGAGCCGAGCTCAGTATCGGAACACTATTTGAAGCTCCTACGGTGGCAAGTCTTGCTGAAAGACTTGAGTCAGGAACGGGCGCAAGCGCGCTTGATGTTCTTCTTCCGCTCAGAACGGCAGGAGAAGAAACACCGTTGTTCTGTGTCCATCCGGCCGGCGGTCTCAGCTGGTGTTATGCCGGGCTGATGTCTTCTTTAGAGGCTGATTATCCGATATACGGCTTACAGGCGAGAGGCATCGGAAAAAAAGAACCGCTTCCGCAAAGCTTAGATGACATGGCGGCGGATTATATTGAAAAAATCCGCACCGTGCAGCCGAAAGGGCCGTACCGTCTGCTCGGCTGGTCTCTTGGAGGGAATGTCATTCAGGCCATGGCGACACAATTACAGAGCCGGGGTGAAGAGGTTTCGCTATTGGTGATGCTTGACGCGTATCCGAATCATTTTCTGCCGATAAAAAATGCGCCTGATGACGAGGAAGCCGTCATTGCGCTGCTTGCCCTGGGAGGGTACGACCCGGACAGCCTCGGGGATCAGCCGCTTGATTTTGACACCGCGCTGACCATTCTCCGCCGTGAGGGAAGCGCATTAGCCAGCCTGGACGAGTCAGTGATGATGAATCTGAAAGACACGTACATTAATTCTGTCGGGCTGTTAGGAACATACAAGCCGAAGCCGTTCCACGGAGATGTACTGTTCTTCAGATCAACGATTATTCCGGAGTGGTTTGACCCGATTGAGCCGGATACTTGGAAACCGTATATTACGGGGGAAATCGAGCGGTATGACTTAGACTGCCGCCATAAAGATATGTGCCAGCCGGGCCCGCTTGCCGACATTGGCGCGATTCTGGCAGAGAAATTAAACGGACGGCGTACAGTCCGGTAGAGAAAGGAAAGAATGATATGACAAATCCATTTGAACGGGAAGACGGCTCATACCATGTGCTCGTCAATGCTGAAGGCCAGTACTCACTGTGGCCGGCCTATCTGGATGTGCCGGACGGCTGGGAAACCCGCGTCACGAATGAAACCCGCCCCGTTTGTCTCGAATATATTGAAAAAAACTGGCGTGATATGAGGCCGGAAAGCCTGAAACAGGACGAAACCGCTAAAATGTAATAAGAAAAGCCTGCCGTTATTTCGGCAGGCTTTTTATGCGGACATCAGCCGTTAAGCTGTGTATGATCACAAAATGTATAAGGGTGGCCTTCTTCATTCGTGCACCATGACTGAGACAGAAAAGCCAAAAAGACCGCGGCCCACTGGTCTGCAAACTGGATTAAAATACCGCCGTCGTGCCACGTTCCGTTATCCTTCTTCCAGCGTGTATCAATTGGGTTTCCCTGATTCATATGAATATTATGCATGCCGTTTGTCGGCTTGAACCCGAAAATCTTATCAGCGCCCGGCTCCGGTCCGAATTTAGAGCCGTAAATATAGACGGTGGCTTTTTCTGATTTGGCTTTTTGCATGTACGTCTCAATAAAGTCATTTAAGTCATTATCCGGACCGGTGACTTCATGCGGGAGGGGCACCATGTTCCGGGGATCAAACAATCCGCCGCGGACATAATCCAGCGCCAGCTCACGGCTGGTTTCATCAATTGGGGTATATCCATACGGAATGTTGGGCAGCAGGGTGATCGCGCTTGCGTCAAAATGATCGCGTGCCGCATACAGAACCTCTGATTCTTTTGAACTTGACATGACATTGATCGCACAGCGATAGCGCGTATCAGGCTCGCCTAGCACCTCGACTTGAAAATGCGGAGAATCATCATCTGTTTCCCTTTTCATATCTGACACAGTGCCTTTTAATACACCATAGTGCTGAACAGCCATATGAATCCTCCTTTTTCTTTCGGGATATGAATTGATATTCGAGACAGGGGGCCGTTTTTCCTTTTATGAGAAAGAAAAAAGGACAGCCCGCTGATCAGGCTGTCCTCTTCATATCTATTAAGCTTTTGCAGCCGAACCTTGCATTGCTTTTTCAGCAGGCACGTAGTCATAGCCTAAGTCTTTGGCTACCGCTTCATACGTGACATGTCCGTTAGCCGTATTTAAGCCCGCTTTGAGCGCAGGGCTGTCTGCAATGGATTGTGCCGCGCCTTTATTGGCGATTTGAAGCGCGTAAGGAACGGTTACATTCGTTAATGCGAGCGTAGACGTACGCGGTACGGCGCCCGGCATATTGGCGACAGCGTAGTGAACGACGCCGTGTTTTTCATAAGTCGGATTATCGTGGGTTGTAATATGATCAACGGTTTCCACAATGCCGCCCTGATCGATGGCAACATCAACAATGACGGAACCCGGTTTCATTTGTTTAACCATTTCTTCCGTAACGAGAGTCGGCGCTTTGGCTCCCGGGATGAGCACGGCGCAGATCAGAAGATCCGCTTCCGCGACGGAATCTGCAATATTTACAGGGTTTGACATCAATGTTTTAATCTGATGCCCGAAAATATCATCAAGCTGACGCAGGCGGTCTGCGTTCAAATCGATCATTGTCACATCGGCACCGAGTCCGACAGCCATTTTCGCGGCATTTGTTCCGACGCCGCCCCCTCCGATGATCGTGACTTTTCCGCGGGATACACCCGGTACGCCGGCTAATAAAATTCCTTTTCCGCCCTTTGGTTTTTCAAGAAACTGAGCCCCGATCTGCGCGGCCATTCTGCCGGCCACTTCGGACATCGGCGTAAGCAGCGGAAGGGAACGTCCGTCCGTTACCGTTTCATACGCAATAGCTGTCACGCCTTTTTCTGTAAGCGCTTTAGCTAATTCCGGCTCTGCAGCTAAATGAAGGTAAGTGAATAAGACCAGACCTTGACGGAAATACGCATACTCTTCAGCCAGCGGTTCTTTTACCTTCATGACCATTTCCGCATCCCATACTTGCTTTCTGTCCTCCAGAATTTCCGCCCCTGCTGATACATAATCTTCATTTGTAAAGCCGCTTCCGAGTCCCGCTCCGGATTCCACAAGAACCCGATGGCCGTTTCCGATAAGCTGTGAAACGCCTCCAGGTGTTAATGCCACTCGATTTTCATTGTTTTTGATTTCCTTTGGAACCCCGATAATCATGTCTGTTTCCCCCAATGTTTGTGTGATGCTTCAAGTGTAGCGTGATTTTTGCGAAAATTCTTTGTTTGAAACAGAAAATAAAAAAACACGGATTTGTGAAATTTCACGAACCCATGCTGCGAAGTTTGATATCAAGGTAAATCGTAAACTTTTCATTCACATTTTTTAAGTCGATTTCTGCGATCTGGCTGATTCTTTTCAGCCTGTAATTCAATGTATTGACATGGATGTTAAGCGCTTTAGCGGCGGTGTTGACGTTGCTGTCGGCATCAATAAAATGTTCGAGCGTTTTTACCATATCGGCTTGGTGCTCCCTGTCATACTGCTCAAGCTTTGAGAGGGAATAGTTCATATAGCCGCTGTGCTTGCGTTTTTCATCCAACACATCCAGGTACTGATAAATGCCGAGTTCCGAGAAGCTGAAAAGGTGTTTGGTTTCTCTCACAAACCGCTCTTTCGCTTTTAATACGGAAAGCGCTTCCTGATAGGAGCGGTAAACGTAAGAAATCGATTCGTAAATACCGCCGACCGCAATCGACGCATCCTCAATTTTATATCGTTCCTTCAGCTGTTTTTGAATATGAAGGGCGAAGTGCTTTAAATCTTTAAAAGGCTGATCGGTTTTCGGCGCGGCTAATAAGATTAATTCATTTGAATCGACAGTCGCCAGCATGACATGAATCTGCTGTGTCGTTTCCTGCAAATATTGCAGCTGCTGTTCCGTCTTTTCAGTCAGCTCATCATGTAAACGGATGATCATGACGCTGAACACGGACGGCAGCGCCATCCCGAGCTTATGAAACCCTTCGGCCATTTCGGCTTCCTGATAAATATGGCCGGTCAGCATTTTCCAAAAAAACTCCTGGCCCCGCTCTTCGATTTTCGTTTTGCGGATCTGCAGGTGCAAAAGTTTGTTCCGCACCGCTTTGGCTGCCAGCTGAAGTGTCTTCAGGTCCTCGTCATTGAGCTTTTTTTTGATCTCAAGCGCCCAAATAAACCCGAGAACCTGACTGTTTTTCCAGATGGAAATCGCCACGCGGTTGCTTAGCCCCACCTCGTCAATTTCTTTCACTTTGATCGGCTGGTCCGTTTTTAATAGAGCCGGAATGGTTCCGTCTTTCCACAGTTTGTTGATGACTTTTTCCGGCACCCTTCGCCCGATAATCGTCGACGTCCGGGCCGGATCTGTACAATCGCTGTGCGTGCTGTATGCAAGCAGTTTATGATTAACGTCTTCTATTGTAATGGGGCATTGAAGAACCTCACTGATATGGTCGGCAACATCTTCAAGCCTGTCGAAACTGTACTTAAATGGATCCTTTGGATTGGTCATCTGTATCCCTACTTTTTCATAGCTTCATATCTTGATCTTACCATCTTGCTTTTCAGACTGAAAGGCATCTTTGCAGGGAAATGGGATAGGACAATAAGATCATTCGATGAAAACGAAAATAATAAGAAAATCATACTACTACATTTACAAAATGTGTAAAAGTACCGAAAAATCCAATATATCATAAGACTCATTTTGTAAAATTAAAACAGATTTGTTTGACTGTGCCGAATGGTTGTTTTTATAATAATGACGTTCAAAAAATAAGTGAATTAGCCCATATTTAGGCTGATGACACAGGAGGGTATAAGGAATATGTCTGGATTAATTCGTGTCACACCCGAAGAGCTAAGAGCGATGGCTAAGCAATATGGCGTTGAAAGTCAGGAAGTCATGAATCAGGTTGACCGCCTGAACCGCATGATTTCTGATTTGAAAAGCATGTGGGAAGGTGCTTCAAGTGAAGCATTTGCAGATCAATATGAGCAGCTGAAACCTTCATTTATTAAAATGTCTGAATTGCTTCAAGATGTGAATCATCAGCTCGATCAAACGGCAAATACGCTTGAGTCTACTGACCAAGATATCGCTAACCAAATTCGCGGATAATAAGATGAATGAAGAAACGGAGCGCCTGATTCAATCAAGAAGACGGCGCTCTTTCTATGTAAGGGTGATATGAATATGTATATCGATATTACAATAGATTTAACACATTATAACGGCAGCGTCTTCGATCTCAGATTGTCAGATTACCATTCTGTGAAAAAAGTCATTGATATTGCCCGGCAGGCTCAGCATGTATCCGTTCCGCCGCGTGAAGGCTATTGGATCAGAGTGGTCAATAAAGAAGCGGTTTTTTCCGGAGAACAAAAGCTATCTGACTGCGGCATTACGAACGGAGACCGCCTTGAAATTTTATGAAAGGACATGGTGGAATGACAGATCATAACAGATCTTATTTAGAAGCAGAATTAGACGCCGTCCGGGAAGAAACCGAATCAGGCTTCACGTTCACCTTCCAGCGGGAAAAAATCAAGCTTCTTGACGGGCTGGAAGCAAACGTGATTAAAGATGCTGATCCTTTTTTTCAAAAAGAGGTCTCAGTTTCAGAAGACGAAGTAACCATCACAATCAAACCTCCTTCTTCTTATCAGGCTTTCCGCTATATAAAAGGAAAAGATAAAAAAAGCAGGTGGCAATTTGCCTACCGTCTCGTCCAAACCGTGAAACAGCATAAGCTGAAACGTCTCAATCTGATTGCCGCCCCTGAAAATATCGTGTTTGATAAAGCGCTGACGCCTTACTTTCTTCATTACGGCGTAAAGGAGAGCCTTCCGCCTTATGAGGAAGATAGAGAAAGGGTGTTAAAAGAGCTTAAAGCCTGTGCGGCGCTTGCAGCTGACGGGGCGTACACCTTCGATGAATATTTGAAGTACAAGGAGACGCTTCACTTCTCTCCTGAGGTGAAAAGCGTGCTAGAGGCGGAGACGATTGAAGAACTGGAAGAAACCATTCAAACCGCAATTGATTCCCTCGAAGAAAGGGACAAGACATACATAAAACTGCCGAAAAAGAAATGGAAAATCCAAAGATACGCCGGTCTGGCGCTTGCCGTCTTCCTTGTGCCGACACTTCTTTACTCCTTATACGTTCTGTTTTTCGCCCAGCCAAAGCAAGAGGCAATTACGGAAAGCAACCGCTATTTTTTAAATCAGCAGTACAGCAAAGTCATTGACACACTCGCCAAATACGATGCGGAAAGCCTCCCGGAATCTGTGCAGTACGAGCTTGCTTCCTCTTATGTGGCAGTTGAAAATCTGAGGGAAGAGCAGCGGAAAAACATCGGGAATCTGGTCACGCTGCAATCAGACCCGAAGCACTTCCTTTATTGGATTGATATCGGCAGAGGGGAAAATGAAGAAGCCATCAAAATCGGCCGCAATCTTGAGTACAACCCGTACATCTGGCTCGGACTTACAAAATATAAACAGCAATTATTAGCGGATGACAGTATGAAAGACGACGAAAAGCAGAAAGAACTGGACGCCGTGGAAAGCGAGCTTGCGAAGGCGAAAAAAGAGGCGGAGGAGCAGCATAAAGATGCGGAGGAAAACGGTGACACCGCCGAAGCTTCCGCCGGACAGGATGAGAGCAAACAAGACAAAGCGAAAGATAACAAAGAGAACGACAAGAAAGATGAGAAAAAAGATGAAAAAAAATAACAGCACACATCAAATGGCCGCAGGTAACGATCAGGCTGTCAGGAGGTTCGCCATATGAGTCTGTTATGGGTCTTTTACCGAGAGCACGTACAAAAGGTTCAGCTGTCTGAACTCCCGCCGTCTCAGCCGATTACGATCGGTCCGGATATGAAAGATACTATCACGGTCGGCACACTTCCGTTACGGCAAAACGCCGCAACCCTTTATCGAAAAGAAACAGATCGTTATGATGTTTTCCTGGGAAATAACTGTGCCGGCGAATTGACAATAGGAAATGAAATGCCCTGCCGGATTGAAGAAGAGACGATGCGGCTTCTGCTCACCCCTGACAAAGAAGAATCCTCCGTTTATTTTATCGGCGGGAAGGATGAGATCGTTTTCTCATCAGAAACAGAGGAAGCGGATATATACAAAGAGCCGTCCTCCGCTCAAACAGGGGCTTTTTATCTGCGAAAGTCGGGAGGATGCTGGTCTGTTGTCCCTGATGGCCAGGACGTTTATGTGAACGGAAAGCTTGCAGAAGCTCCCGAAAGGCTCCGCACGGGAGATGAGCTGCTGTGGAATTTTCTGCGTGTGAGGCTGATGGAGGACGACCTTTTAGAAGCCGTTCATCACGAAAAGCTTCAAACCGTTTTAACCAAAACGGTAAAACCAAGCACCGAAACGAAAAAGAAATACCCGCTATATCGAAGAACGCCGCGCATGGTCTACGATCTTCCAGAAGACCGCGTTTCATTCAGCTTTCCCTCGCAGGAAAGCGAACAGAATAACCGGGGGCTGTGGCTCGTCATTCTGCCTCCTTTGGTCATGCTGATTGTAATGGGGGTTGTCGCCATTATACAGCCGAGGGGCATATTCATCCTAGTCTCTTTGGCGATGTTTATGATGACTCTCATTACCTCCACCGTGCAGTATTTCCGTGAAAAAAACCAGCGGAAAAAACGGGAGGAGAAGCGGGAGCGTGTGTACAAGCAGTATTTGGAAAACAAACGGAAAGAACTTCAGGCGCTGTCGGAAAAACAGCTGCAAGTGCTGACGCATCATTTTCCCCCGTTTGAAAAAATGAAATATTTCACCTCTGAAATCAGCGGCCGCATTTGGGAGAAATCGCTGGAAAGCAGGGATTTTCTGATGCTTCGGCTCGGAACGGGCACGGTCCCGGCAAGCTACGAGATTTCAATGAGCGGCGGAGACCTTGCGAACCGTGATGTGGATGATTTGATGGAGCAGTCGCAGCACATGCAGCGTGTGTATAAAGATATCCGCCATGCCCCCGTAACCGTTGATTTACAAGAAGGGCCGATGGGGCTTGTCGGGAAACCTCAGATCGTCAAAAATGAAATTCACCAGCTGATCGGCCAGCTCGCGTTCTTCAACAGCTACCATGACCTGCGATTTGTCTTTATCTTTCATGAGGACGAATATAAGGAATGGGAATGGATGAAGTGGCTGCCGCAATTTCAGCTGCCTCATATGTACGCGAAAGGATTTATTTACAATGAACAGACCCGCGATCAATTGTTATCGTCCATTTACGAGCTGCTGCGGGAGCGGGATTTGGAAGAAGATAAAGAAAAGAAGATCTTCCAGCCGCATTTTGTCTTTGTCATCACAAATCAGCAGCTGATCGCAGAGCACGTCATTTTAGAATACATCGAAGGCCGGCATGAGCATCTCGGCATCTCGGCAATCATCGCCGCGGAAACGAAGGAAAGCCTGGCGGAAAACATTCACACCCTCGTCCGCTACATTAATGAAGATGAGGGAGACATTCTCATTCAGCAGAAAAAAGCGGTGCAGATCCCGTTTAAGCTGGACAGGCATGAATGGACAAACAACGAGCGGTTTTCCCGGACGCTTCGGACATTGCACCATCAGGTCGGAATGACGAATTCCATTCCTGAAACGGTCTCATTTCTGGAGCTGTTTCATGCGAAGGAAGTAAAAGAAATCGGCATCAGGCAGAAGTGGGAGACAAGTGAGTCTGCAAAATCGCTGGCTGTTCCGATCGGCTATAAAGGAAAAGACGACATCGTCTATTTAAACCTGCATGAAAAAGCGCACGGGCCGCACGGATTGCTGGCGGGAACGACCGGCTCCGGGAAAAGTGAATTTCTGCAAACGTACATCCTGTCATTGGCCGTTCACTTTCACCCGCATGAAGCGGCGTTTTTGCTGATTGACTATAAGGGCGGAGGAATGGCGCAGCCGTTCCGCAAAATGCCGCACCTTCTCGGGACCATCACGAATATTGAAGGAAGCAGAAACTTCAGTATCAGGGCGCTTGCGTCCATTAAAAGCGAGCTGAAAAAACGGCAGCGTCTGTTTGATCAATATCGCGTCAATCACATCAATGACTATACAAAGCTGTATAAACAGGGAGAAACGGATATTCCGATGCCGCACCTGTTTTTGATTTCAGATGAATTCGCCGAGCTGAAAAGCGAAGAGCCTGACTTTATCAGGGAGCTTGTCAGCGCGGCCCGCATCGGACGGAGCCTTGGTGTGCATTTAATTCTCGCCACGCAAAAGCCGGGCGGCATCATTGACGACCAAATATGGAGCAACTCACGCTTTAAGGTCGCGCTGAAAGTGCAGGATGCAAGTGACAGTAAAGAAATCCTGAAAAACAGTGATGCGGCGAATATTACGGTCACCGGACGCGGCTACTTGCAAGTCGGAAATAACGAAGTGTATGAGCAGTTCCAGTCTGCCTGGAGCGGCGCCCCTTACATGGAAGATGTATACGGCACCGAGGATGACATTGCCATCGTTACCGACACCGGCTTAATTCCGCTGTCTGAGGTGGACGCGGATGATGCGGCGAAAAAAGACGCCCCGGCAGAAATAGAAGCCGTAGTCGAAGAAATCGAGCGGATTCAAAATGAAATGGGCATTGAAAAGCTGCCGAGCCCGTGGCTTCCGCCGCTTGCCGAACGTATCCCGCGCACGCTTTACCCTGCGCAGGAAAAAGACCGCTTCTTCATCGCCTGCGTGGATGAGCCTGATCAGCAAAGACAGGCGCCTCTCGCTTATACGATGATGGATGACGGCAACATCGGCATTTTCGGCTCATCCGGCTACGGCAAGTCAGTGGCTGCCATCACCTTCCTGATGAACTTCGCGGAAGGATACACGCCGGAAGAGCTTCATATGTACATCTTTGACTTCGGAAACGGCACACTTTTGCCATTGGCAAAGCTTCCGCACACCGCAGACTATTTCTTAATGGATCAAATGAGAAAGATCGAAAAATTCATGATCCGCATCAAGGAAGAAATCGAGCGGCGGAAACGGCTGTTCAGAGAAAAAGAAGTCAGCCATATCAAAATGTACAATTCGCTCAGTGAAGAAGAGCTGCCGTTTATATTTATCACAATTGACAATTTCGACATCGTCAAAGATGAAATGCATGAATTAGAAACGGAGTTTATCCAGATTTCACGCGACGGGCAAAGCTTAGGCATTTACTTCCTGCTGACCGCAACGAGGGTAAACGCCGTCCGCCAGTCGCTGTTAAACAACATAAAAACGAAAGTCGTCCATTATTTAATGGATCAGTCAGAAGGATACTCCATTTACGGGCGTCCGCCGTTCAGTCTCGAACCGATCCCGGGCCGCGTCATGATCCAAAAAGAAGAACTGTATTTCGCGCAAATGTTTCTTCCGGCTGAAGCGGAAAATGACCTCGAGATGTTCCAGGCGCTGAAAGATGATGTCAAAGCTTTAGCTGAGCGCCACGCCGGAACAGCCGGCCCAGACCCGATTCCGATGCTTCCGGATAGGCTGACGGCCGGCGAATTTTCACTCCGTCTCGGCCTGGATCAAGAACCGTTCCGCATTCCTGTCGGGCTTCATGAGGAAAAGGTCAGCCCTGTGTACTTTGATCTGGGCAAAAATAAGCATTGTCTTATTTTGGGCCAGACACAGCGTGGAAAAACAAATATCCTGAAAGTGATGCTGAATCACCTGCTGCGTGAAGGTACAGAACAGGTCGGGCTGTTTGACTCGATTGACCGCGGACTGTCGCAGTATGCGCAGGAAACAAAGGTCAGCTATCTGGACACAAAAGAAGACGTCCGGCAGTGGATCGAAACGGCAGAAGCCATTTTCACGGAGCGCGAAGCTCAGTATGCGCAGGCCGTCAAAAATGGCGATGTGCACAAACTCAGTTTCTCTCCGGTCGTGTTAATGGCCGACGGTATTACAAGATTCCAGCAGACGATCGACACCGCCATTCAGGACAAACTGGCGATGTTTATGAAATCGTACGCGCATGTGGGCTTCAGTTTTATCCCAGCGGGCAATCACAGCGAATTCTCAAAAGGCTATGATTCCTTAACGACGGAAATGAAACAGATCCGCCACGCGATGCTGCTTGTGAAAAAATCCGAGCAAAATGTCATTCCGCTGCCTTACCAAAGGCAGGAACCGGACATTCAGCCGGGCTTCGGCTATTTGGTTGAAAACGGGAAGGAGCAAAAAATCCAAATACCTTTATGTTCAGCGGAAAGGGAGGCCGTCAGATGACTGAACAACGAAAAAGCCTGATCAAATTAATAGCCGCGGTCGTCATCATTCTGCTGCTGCCGGTGCTGTTTTTCCGGTTTATCGGCGATGACCCGGGAAAACAAAAAAACAACGCCACCCGCCAAATCGCAGTCGTGAATGAAGACATGGGCTTACAAACAGATGAAAATGAGGAAGAGGAATCCGTCCATTTCGGCAAAGAAGTAGCGGCCGCTCTCGGCGGCCGTCCGGATTATTCATGGACGGTTGTCAACAGGAGCGCGGCTGAAAACGGCCTGGCGGCTAAGAAGTATGACGCCGTCGTTTACATTCCATCCGATTTTTCAAAAGATATCTTAAGCTATGACAAGGAGCGTCCGCAAAAAGCCACGCTGACATTCAATATTCAAAGCAACCTGAACGCCGTCAACAAAGAAAAGGTGCAGCGTGAGCTAGAAGACGCCCAAAAATCAATGAACAAAAAAATGTCGGCATTATATTGGAATTTCGTCTCACAAAAAGTGAACAATGTCCGAGGCGATTTTGACAAGATCGTCAATAAAGAATCAGAGTTTCAAAACGTCATGTACAACTTTTACAAGCCGAGCTCCAATGACTTGGCAGGTGAAATCAAGCGGCAAAAAGACCTGATTGACGAACTGAAAAAATCAATGAATGAAGCGCAAGGCGCGGCAAAAGAAAAATTGACTTCGGCAGATGAAGCCAAAACCACGCTCAAAGACTTTGCCGATACGGTCGAGCGCTATAAACAATATCAAGAAAATCAGAAAAAACTGCTGATGGCCGCGCAGGAACAAAATCAAAAGCAAATCACAACCGGACTGAATGCCATTAAAGCACAGCAGGCCGCCAACCAGTTCAGCACGATGATGAGCGGGCTGTCTTCAGGCATAAACCAGGCGCAGACACAGCTTGACCAGACGGGATCGGCTCTTTTGGCCGCCCAACAGGTGAGAGAAGCGCAGGTTCCTGAGCAGGAACACGGGATGGCAGATATTCAATCCAATTTACTGAACAATTTTTTGACTCAATATAAAGCTCAAGCAAGATTTGAAACACTGAACAGCATCCAAACCCTTATGAAAAGGGATCGGCCAGCATTAACCGTTCCGGAAAAGGACCCGGGGGATGACGGATCGGATGAACCGAAAGAAGAAGAAAAACCGAAAGAAGAAAAACCCGGCGATCTGAAAATTGACCTTGATGATCAGCGTGACGAATTAAAGCGCATCTCCGCTGAAATCAATCACATTTCTGACGGATTAAAAGAACCGGAAAAAGAAAATCCGGCCCCTGAAAAACCGGACCAAGGCGATGACGGTGAAAACTCCGGCGATACCGATCCGAATAACGGAACGAATCCCGGAGAAGGCGGAAAAACGGAAGACGGCACAAAAGATCAGCAGCCTGCTTCCGATAACACAGGTGATCAGGAGCCAAAAACCGTCCAGACCGCCACTGCCGCTAAAAACGTCACTCCGCCTGCTGATGAGCCGGCGGACGATCCAAACGATTCTGAAGGAGACGGCGGCACGGACATATCTGAGGCGAAAGAAAGGCTGAACCAAGCCGCAGAGCGCATTCAGCAAATTGAAAAAGAGCTGGAAGAGAAACAGCAGACTCATAATGAAGAACTGAAAAAACGTCTCGATGCTCTTGATGAAGAAATCCAAGGCCTTAAAAAGCAGATTGCCAAAGTTGAAAAACGGGCGGAGAAATTACAGGAAGATCTTGGAAAAACAGTAGAAAAGAGAAAACAAGACTTCAATACCATTTACAGAATGATTGTAAGAACAGAACAGAACATTTTGAACTACCCGTCATTGGATAGCGGCCGCAAATCTGCTCTTGAACAGATATTTGCCGCTGATATCAATACAAAAGAAATATCCGATTTAATGAGTTACTATAATGATTTATCCCTGTATGAGGCGACACTCTATCACTCTCTTGACGCGGGCTCGCTGCCTGATGTGAAAAACAGGGTGCTGAAAGCCCAGCAAGGCGAAGTTCAAACCGTTCTCGCCATCAAACCGGTGGAAACGGCAAGCTGGGAAAACCTGAAAAACAACAAGATGCAGACAGATGAAGACATCAGCAATTTCATTAAAGGCATGACCGAATTCTCGGATAACTACAGCTCGTATATCAGAGATGAACAAGCCGGAGTGCTCGATGAGCTCGCCAGCATTTCAGACAGCGCGGCGAAAGCATCCGATCAGCTGGCTGAAGGCGCTGTGCAGGAAGCGGCCGCGTTCAGCGGAGACGGATTAACCGGAACGATGGCGCTCGGCGCTCAGGATACCGTCGGCCGCGAAGTCCTGCAAATGTCTGACACGATGGGCCATCTGTCAGAACGCCAGTCCGGCATCATCAGCTATACCGACAATATGCAGCAAAGCGTAAATGACGTCCAGCAAAAAGCGGACACCTTAAACAGCAACTGGGGCAAAAACGTCGATTCCACGAAATTGATCAGAAATGACGTGTACGGCATTTTAGGGAACGCGCTCGTTGACGGACAGGAAAACGGCTACGTTTATGATTATCTTGCCAACCCGCTTAAAATCAGCGGAGAGGTGCCGGAAGACCGGGTTCAGAATGTTCCGCCGGTCGTCATTTTGGTGATCGTCCTGATCAGCAGTCTTCTGATCGGCTATTTCAGCTCGTATTATCAGCAGGCGCCGCTTCTTGTCAAAGGCGCGCTCTTTGGGATTTTAAACATTATGGTCGGATTGATGATCAGTCTGTTCGGTCTGAATATCTACTCGCTTCCGGACGATCAGACGATTAAATGGTCAGTCTTTACGATTCTCTTGCTTGCGGCGAGTTCAGCTTTTATCCGGGCAGCCTTTGTCTTCAGCTCGATTACCGGATGGATCGCATCATCAGCGCTCATTCTCTTTTATGTGGCGCCTTTGATCGATCTGATTATGCCGAACTTCACCTTTGACAGTCCGGTTTCGAAAGTCTATATCGATATTCAATACGGAACGGGCCATCTGTTTGCGATGGGGGTAACGGTTCTTGCGATCATTACGCTGATTGCGGCGGCGCTTCCGCTCGTCATTCGGCTGTTTGCGGAAAAAACGGAGGAAAGTGATCAGTCTTATGAGGCGTAACACATTCATGGAAAAAGGATTGCTGCTGTTTGCTCTCTCCTTTTTCCTTTTCCTTCCCCAAGCCGCAGCCGCGAATGAGGAAAATACTGATGTCAAGCCGAATGAATATGAAAAGAAAGACATTGAAATTCGTACGGATTACCTGCACGACGATGCCTACTCTGAGGAAAAAACGGCGCTTCCGAAAGAACAGAAGGATATCACGTTTGATCAGCCGGCCAAAAAACCGGATGACAAACTGATATCAAATTTGTTTACATCGTCAGACACGGAGCCGAATACGATCAAAGCGCAATCGAAAAAACTGGGTATCACATTTGCCGAGCCGGCGGTGAGGCGTACCTCGGCAGATATGGAAACGGAAGAGAAAAAGACTTCTTATCTGCTGCCTGTCATTTATGCCGTCTTGATCCTCCTCGGGATTGCGGCGATGATCTATCTGATCCCGAAAGTCACGGCGCAGGAAAAGGCAAAGCGGTAAACGGATCGCTTGTGTTTGCGGGAAGACAGCCCGTAAAATAAGAAAAAAAGGAGGAGTTTCATGCAGTTTTTTCTTATAACAGGCGCGTCAAAAGGCTTGGGCCGGGCGCTTACGGAACAGGCGCTTCAAGAAGGAGCCGAAGTCGCCGCGCTTTCAAGAACGATAAGCGGGGAAAAGCGCGAGGGACTGACAGAATACAGTGTTGATCTAACCGACCTGGCAGATACCGGGCGGCAGATGAAGACGATTCTTGATCAAGCAGAGGAGAAGGGGTACTCCGCCGTCACACTGATCAACAATGCCGGAATGGTGGAACCGATCAAGCGGGCGAAAGAGGCTTCCGCCGAAGAATTGAACCGCCATTACACCCTTAATCTGACGGCGCCCGTTTTGCTCAGCCAAATGTTCACAAAGCGTTTCGAAGCGTTCAGCGGCAGCAAAACAATTGTCAACATCACATCGGGTGCGGCGAAAAATCCTTATAAAGGCTGGAGCGCGTATTGCAGCTCAAAAGCGGGGCTTGATATGTTTACGAGAACATTCGGGTTTGAACAGGAAGATGAAGAGCTGCCGGTCCGCATGATCTCATTCTCGCCGGGAGTGATGGATACAGACATGCAGGCTGTCATCCGTTCTTCGTCAAAAGAAGATTTCCATGACATCGAACGGTTCCGCAATCTGAAAGAAACGAAAAACCTCAGAAGTCCTGAATACATCGCCGGCGTCATTCACTCACTGATCGCGGGCGAGCCGGAAAACGGACGGATATACGATATCAAAGAATTTTTGTAGAGCAGCGTTTACGCTGCTCTTTTTTGTTTGTACAATCACTTCGGAGTCCGGCGGCATATGATGAATGAAACAACGTATAAGGGGTATAAGAAATGTATCAGATGAATTGAGTTTCTTCTCGATTTATGTTAGGATTCTAAAAATATAAATAAGGAGGGGTTTCCATGAGAAATGTAACGTTAATGGATGTCTTCACCCATCCAATCGCACAAAAGTATTTACAGCGTTCCGGTGTCGCCCATGCGATCGCCTGCGCGTTTCATGCATACCGTCTTGCCGTAAAAGCAGGTGTCAGCCCGGATCTGGCGGCGAAAGCGGCTTTACTGCATGACGTCGGCCATTATGAATGGTACACAGACGGCAAATGGGATTATGAAAAGTACAGAAGAAACGATATCCATGCCATTAAAGGCGCGGAACGGGCGCATAAGCTGCTCATCCGGCTCGGTGAAGAACCGAAGGCGGCGAAGGACATTGCGCTGGCGATTCTGCTTCACACCGATTCCTATCTGCCTGAAGGCGAACTGGACAAGAATACGCTCCAGCAAATCGTGAAACAAGCGGATGAACTCGATGAAGAACCCGGCGGACATCACCATTACCGCCAAATGGATCACACAGCCGCGCTCAAACAAATCCAAAAGCTTGATCAGTTAATTGACCAAGCCCAATATCCCATAAGAAGCTCAGTCTAGGCCACTCATGCGGCCTTTTCCGCTTACATAACTCCGCATGCTCACTAACACCTTTTCCGCTCCGATAGACGTACTGTGTCAAAGCCTTTGTCCGCTGCATATGCTGAAGGAAAACATAGTAAAGGGGATCAGCGAAAATGGCCCATCAAGGAAGCCCGCAAATCGTCTCGTTAGTGGACCCTTACGTTTATCAGACCATCCATAAGCTTATCGGCTCAAGGTTTATTATTCAAACCGTCAGACGCATTATCAGAGGACGGCTGATTGATGCCACTCCGGATCACATCGCCATTGAAGAAACGCATGACCGTGTATTTTATATCAGAAACCGCCATGTGGTTTCCGTCATGCCTGATTATACCGAACGCGTGTAGCAGCCCGAATAAGGCGCAAACCGGAGGCGGCCCTATAGAACCCCGGTGCGTCTTCTTTTTGAGATACATAGATGCACGGCGGCTTTTTTTGGTACAATCACAGTACAAGTTCACATAACAATAGGAGGAAACCGCTTGTTGAAATCAAAGGTCCATTTTTGGACGCTGCAAATTTTGCTCGTTTTGCTCATTATTTACGTATCAACGAAAGTCTCGTTTATTTTTCAGCCGTTTTTCGGTTTTATCACCACTCTGTTTTTCCCGATTTTGATCTCGGGCATTTTGTTTTTCATTTTTAATCCGATCGTGCGCCTGCTTGAGAAAAAAATCCCCCGGACATTGGCGATCCTGCTCATTTATCTCGTTTTCATCGGCCTGATTGCCTTTATGTTCACCGCCATCGGACCGATTGTGGCTTCCCAGGTCACGGGGCTGATTAACAATTTCCCTGATTACATTCATCAGATTCAAGTCTTGACGGCGCAATTATCCCATTCCAAATGGTTTACGTGGATGATGACGCAGGATTATGTGTCGATAGAAAAAATCCAGCAGTCTCTGACGGGATTTTTACAAAGCCTTCCGCAAAATATTACGGCAAGCCTGTCGGCCGTGTTCGGCGTCGTTACGAATATCACGCTTGTCGTGATCACCGTTCCGTTCATTTTGTTTTATATGCTGAAGGACGGCCGGCGGTTTCCGCTCTTGGCGGTCAAAATCCTGCCTTCTTCCTACCGGGCGGAAGGCAGGAAAATATTTAACGACTTATATGTCACATTGGCCGCCTATTTCCAAGGCCAGCTGCTGATTTGTCTCTTTGTCGGAACGGCATGCTTTATCGGATATTGGATCATCGGCCTGCAGTATGCGTTAATTCTCGGGATGGTGATCGCCGTCACCAATATCATTCCGTACCTGGGGCCGTTTCTCGGGGCGGCGCCCGCGGTGATTATCGCGTTTATGGATTCGCCGGCTAAGGCGCTGTTTGCCGTTATTGTTGTCGTTGTCGTCCAGCAGCTTGACGGGAACCTGCTTTCTCCGCTTGTCATCGGGAAACGGCTGAATACCCACCCGCTCACCATTATTCTTCTGCTTATCGGAGCGGGCAGTTTCGGCGGCATTCTCGCAATGATTCTGGCCGTGCCGGTTTACGCGGTTTTAAAAGCTTTTGTCTTAAATATCGTCCGGCTTATCAAACTTCGTCAGCGGTCAAAGCTCGAAGACAGCCGCAAGCCGAAATAAAAACGGGCACAACTCCCGATGCAGCGCATAAAATGCTGTAAAGAAAAGCGGAGGTGTGGGTATGCCTGCAATTGTGGGACCGATTTATATTATGAGTTTAGCCGGAGACGCTGCGGCGAGCTTCGGTGACGTGTTTGCCATTTCTCCCAAAGCCGTTGACCACTCAGGCGCGGGGGCAGGGGCGTTTCATTCCGGAGATTTTATCAAAGTTACTAATAAATTCAGCAAAACGCGCTTTGAAGACATCGATGTGTTTGACGAACCTGATTGGTTTAACGCGTGACAGCCTCCTTTTAGGAGGCTGTCGCTTTTTTGTAGTATAATAGAATCAGTCTTTATAAAAGGGGAATTTTTATGAAAATCAGAAAAGCGAATATTACCGTGCAGTCCGGAATGATCGGTGATGTATATCTGCATGAAAATAAAAAAGAACAGCATACCCTTGTAGCCGTTCCGGAACTTGAGTGGAGCACGATCATTTCCTATGAGGAAGAGAAAAAGGCGCTGGCGCAGCGGCTTTTACAATCATTCAGCAAGCTGATTGAAGAAGAGCCCGCCGGAGAGCTCGCCGGAAAGATCTCCCATTGGGTGGCTGAAATGTAACGAAGCGGTTTACCGCGTCCCGTCCGGGGCGATAATTGTAAAACAAGCTGAGGAGGGACAGGCCGATGAGCGACAAAACGGTTGACCTTTATTTACAGCAGGGGATGTACGGCCCTCTGCAGACGAAACCGGATGAACGCCATTTATTTTTAGGCTCGCTGCGTGAAAGAGTCATCATTGCCCTGACGAAGGGGCAGGTGCTGCAAAAGCAGCCTTATGAAGAAGTGAAACAGGCGCTGAAAAGCCGAAAAGACGCGGTGCTCTATATAAACGGAAGGCTCCCGTATCATGCTTATTCACCATATATGAAGCTTGCCGCACTTGCCGGTGTCCGAAGCTCCGTCATATCGGACCTTCAATTCGAAACGCCGCTCGGCCTGGTTTTTGCCGCCGATTATGCCGTGAACCTTGACGGCATTTACGTACAGGATGACATTTTTCAGCGCTCACTCCTGAAATCTTAAAAGGGCAAAACACCGTTTGTCATTTTACAATGCCAATTCACTTACAAGTGGAGATAGGATATAATGGTTTTCATATGAATGGCGGGGAGGCCGGCTATGAAAAAAGCATTTATATGCATTGATTATACGAATGATTTTGCAGCAGAGAACGGGGCATTAACCTGCGGAGAACCCGCGAGACAGATTGAAGATACGATTGTCAGTTTGACGCAAGCATTTATAGAAAACGGTGATTACGTTGTCTTTGCGGTAGATTCGCATGATGCAGACGATGATTTTCATCCCGAGACACGCCTGTTTCCTCCGCATAATATCAACGGCACGGAGGGCAAAGAGCTGTACGGAAGGCTATCGCCTCTTTATGAGAAACATAAACACGCAAAAAACGTAAATTATATGGAAAAAACGAGATATTCTGCTTTTGCGGGAACGGATTTAGAGCTGAAACTGAGGGAACGGCAGATCACTGAGCTGCATCTTGCGGGCCTGTGCACCGACATCTGCGTTCTTCACACGGCGGTTGACGCCTACAACAAGGGCTTTCAGATCGTCATTCATCAAAACGCTGTGGCCAGCTTTAATCCGGAAGGGCATGAATGGGCCCTGTCCCATTTTAAGAACAGCATCGGAGCGCAAGTGGCAGAGTAAGGAAGGGGAAAATAATTTTGGTGGAGCATGGTTTTAAAGACGACAGTTTGTCTTTACATACAGATCTTTATCAAATTAATATGGCCGAAACGTACTGGAGAGACGGCATTCATGAGAAAAAAGCGATTTTTGAGCTTTTTTTCAGAAAGCTTCCCTTTGAAAACGGCTATGCGGTATTTGCGGGCTTAGAAAAAGCAATCGAATACTTGGAGAACTTCAAATTTACCGACAGCGATCTGAATTATTTAAAAACGGAATTGCACTATGCTGATGATTTCATTGATTATTTACGGGATCTTTCTTTTACCGGATCTCTTTACAGCATGAAAGAAGGCGAGCTCGTTTTTAACAACGAACCGATTATGCGGGTCGAAGCGCCCCTGATCGAAGCCCAGCTGATTGAGACGGCTCTGCTTAACATTGTGAATTACCAAACATTAATCGCCACGAAAGCGGCCCGCATTAAAGGCGTTGTCGGTGACGAAGACGCCCTCGAATTCGGAACGCGGCGCGCCCATGAAATGGATGCGGCTATGTGGGGAGCGAGAGCGGCTCTGATCGGCGGCTTCAGCGCAACGAGTAATGTAAGAGCCGGAAAGCGTTTTAATATACCGGTATCCGGCACGCACGCTCATGCGCTCGTACAAGCGTACCGCGATGAATATACGGCATTTAAGAAATATGCGGAGACCCACAAAGACTGCGTATTTCTCGTAGATACGTACGATACGATCCGTTCGGGCATGCCGAATGCGATTAAAGTCGCAAAGGAATTCGGCGACCGGATCAACTTCATCGGCATCCGCCTGGACAGCGGGGACTTGGCGTACCTGTCAAAAAAAGCGCGTGAAATGCTTGATGAAGCGGGTTTCACAGACGCAAAGGTCATTGCTTCAAGCGATCTTGACGAGCACACGATATTAAATCTGAAATCCCAAGGAGCGAAAATCGATACGTGGGGCATCGGCACGAAGCTGATTACCGCATACGATCAGCCGGCCCTCGGCGCGGTTTACAAGCTTGTCGCCATTGAAGAGGACGGCAAACTGACCGACACCATTAAAATTTCGTCAAACCCTGAAAAAGTGACAACGCCGGGAAGAAAGAGAGTATACCGGATTATCAACAAGCTGAATCACCACTCGGAAGGTGATTATATCGCGCTTTATGACGAGCGGGTAAATGATCAGAAACGCTTAAAAATGTTCCATCCCGTCCACACGTTCGTCAGCAAATTCGTCACTGATTTCTATGCGAAAGACTTGCATGAGCCGATCTTTGAAAACGGCGTTTTATGCTATGATAATCCCGAAATTACCGACATCCAGCAATACGTGCAGGATAACCTCAAACTACTGTGGGAGGAATACAAACGGATCAGCAAGCCGGAAGAATATCCGGTCGATTTAAGCGAAGACTGCTGGAGCAACAAGATGCAGCGGATTCATGAAATCAAAAGCGAGCTGAAACGGGAACTTGAATAGAAGACAAAGCGGCCTTTCCTTTCTCTGGAAAGGCCTTTTTGTTGTGATAATATTTTTCACATTTAGACAAATTTCGTCAAATTATTTGATATACTTATGTTCGAAGGCCGCATCTAAGGGGGTAAATGAATGAAGGTGTTTGTTGCGAGACAGCCTATCTTCAACAGAAACGAACAGGTTGTTGCTTATGAACTTCTTTACCGGGAGAGCGAAGAGAACCGTTATTCGGCCGCTGACGGAGATAAAGCTACGACGGATCTCATTATTAACAGCTTTATCAACATCGGAATCGAAAAGCTGACTGAGGGGAAACGCTGCTTTGTGAATTTTACAGAAAGCCTGATGTTTTCAGATCTCCCTACCTCCTTTGATCCTGACCAGCTTATTATCGAAATTCTTGAGGACATACCGATCACTCCGGCACTCATCTCAAGATGCAGACAGCTGAAGAAATTAGGATATACATTAGCACTTGATGATTTTTACGCCATCAATCCGGAAAATGAAGAATTAGTGGAACAGCTGATGAAATATATTGATATTTTAAAAATCGACTTTTTGCAATCCTCGCGTCTGGAGCGCAAAAAAATCATTCAGACGTACAGCTGTAAAAGTCTGATTTATTTAGCGGAGAAAGTGGAGACGAGAAAAGATTATAAACAGGCGGCCATAGACGGCTTTCACCTGTTTCAAGGATATTTTTTCAGTGAACCGCGTGTCATCAGCGGAAATGATCTGACGTTTCATTTTCATTCTTACTACCAGCTTTTAAGCGAATTAAACAATGACCAGCCCAATATACAGCGCGTGACGGAATACATAGAGCGGGACGTCAGCTTATCGTATCAGATTCTGCGTTTTTTAAACGGATCGCAAACAAGGCTGAAAAAAAAGATAGACAGCATCCAGCAGGCCATCATGATGCTCGGGCTGAATGAGATTAAGCGCTTGATTTACATTCTTTCATTCAGAGATTTAACGGCGAAAAGCCACTCAAGCCAAAAAGAAATCATTAAGATTTCCTTAATCAGGGCCAAACTGTGCGAACTGCTGGCGAAAAGAACCGGAAGACCCCAGCCCTCTTCTTACATGCTGATCGGCATGTTTTCGCTCATCGATACGCTTCTCCACAGGGAGCTGGAGGATATCATCAAAGAACTGCCTTTAATCGATGAAGTCGGACAGGCGCTGCTCGGTTATGAAAACGATTATTATAAGATGCTCGCGCTTGTCAAAGCCATTGAATGCAACAACTGGGACTGTGACGAGTGGGGAAAAGAACTGAACAAAGAAGAAGCGTATGACTGTTACTTACAGGCGATCGAATGGTGCCGGCAGCTGATCGTGGATTGAGCCGCTTTAAGCCGACCACCTGAGGGCGATGATAAACCGGCTTCGCTCTCTGACCAGACTGACACGGATGCCGTCGGGATTATACGTCACGTCAAAGTCATTTTTGATGCCGGTCTGCTTAATGAGCCGCTTGACCGCTGCGGTGTCAGATGATTGCGCTGCGGTGAGGATGCGGCGCGCAAGCTCTTTTGACGCCGACAGCCGCGCAAGGAGCAGGTGCGCATCCTCCAGCATGCCCGCAGCTTCTTTTGCGGACGCTGTCAAAATATCTGCGTGAACCGCGGGACTGGGCGCAGGATTTCGGTATGGCGCGGCGAAAACAGGGAAGCATGGATACACATAATGCATACGGCGGCCTCCTTCCTGAGAAAACATTCGTTATACATGAGTATAGGCGGCGTGATAACGAGTTATGACATGCAAAAAGACCACAATGCGGGGGTTGCGGTCTTTTCGGTGTTTGTCGGTGGTTATGCGACGCTGTTCGCCCATTCTGTTTTGAAATTGCGACGGCAGGGACTATAGTCCTTGCCGGTTTGTCGGAAAACCGTTAAAAAAACAGCAGAACCGCCAGATTGGTCTGCTTCATCCTAAACGTCTGCCTTTCTGGTAGTTATATAGTCCTGTTCGCTAAATGCTCCATTCGGGACTATGGGATTACCCCGGTTTGCGGTGTCACGCAGATACTTTTACACATACTTTTCGGTGAAAAATCCCGCAAAAACGTTTACACTATTAGTAACAGATCAAATACCTAGGACTCGTTCACCATACACAATTCATTGATCTTTCAAAAAAAGGAGTGTGGAAACGGTGGAAAACAAATTAGAAGAAGTAAAGCAATTATTATTCCGACTTGAAAATGATATCAGAGAAACAACCGACTCATTACGAAACATTAACAAAAGCATTGATCAGCTCGATAAATTCTCATATGCAATGAAAATTTCTTAAAAAGACTTGGAAACAAGTCTTTTTTTTGTGCATTTTTTATCCATTTCATGGATAAAGTATTATACGATTGTTAAAAAACGAAAAACCTGCTGTCTTTCATCACCTGCATTTAGTAAAATAGAATGGGAGGGTGAAGACAATTATTGAGCAAATGTGTTTAGATTCCGAAACGATTAAAGAGAAGATGAAGGAAATTGTTGGGGAGAAAGTCGATAATCTTCATTTAGAAGAGACTCTTTTGACCTTCATTAATGAAAAGAAGCATTTTTCATTCGGTATCCTTGCTTTCCAGCATTATGTTGCTTTTAAGGGTACACATTCCTCGGAAATCACACTACTGGCAGCTGGAATTGAACTTTTAATTTTAGCTTTTGATATTTTTGACGATATTGAAGATGAAGACAACTCTAATAAGGCATGGATGCAAACTGACCATGCTATATCTCTGAATGCGGCGACTTCTCTGTATTCAATAAGCCTGCAAACCATTTGTGAGCTTGAATCAAACATCGAATTTTCACAGCATGCAATAAAATATGCCTTAAATGCAATGCAAGGTCAGCATAATGATTTAAGAAATTTTCCGGAGACTGAAGAAGAATGTCTACGTATGATAAAACAGAAATCAGGATCGTTAACTGCAATGTCTGCTGTTTTAGGGGCGATGCTTGCAAGTGGTGAATTTAACGAAGCAATTGAGAATTACTCTTATAAAATTGGCATGATTAAACAAATCGAAAATGACTATTATGGTTTATTTGATAAAAGCCGCAGTGATATAAAGAAGAAGAAAAGAACTTTGATAAACTTGTTTTTAAATCGTCAGTTTAATAGTGCCTCAAAAAAAGTTTTAAATATGATGAATTCTAAAAACAGCTATTACTCTCTCATATCGGACAGAGATTATTTTGAAGAATTGCTTTGTGAAGCAGGAATCAGACAATATGTTTTAATGTTAATTAAAATATATGAAAATGAAATTAATAACGAAATAGAAAAGTTGAACATAAGAATTAATCTATGGTGAGAATTATGGGGGAGTAATATGAAGAAACAAGACATTGTGAATTATCTTATAGAAAATCCAAGAGTTATCCATCAATTGGAAGAGGGGGAAGTTTGCTTGATCGGAATTCCGCATTCACTTATTCCTGCAATTATAGAGATATTCAGTAACAGCACTTATAAGAAAAAACCTGAATTTACATTTTGGGATCAATAATTTTTAAGAGAGTTGTGATCCATTGAGCTATTTTTATAAGCACCTTTCAATCGCACTGTTGATATTTAGTTTTTTCTATATTGCCCATATTATATACTTTACCCAGAATGGAATTTTAGTCGGAACCTATGTTGTTGAAACATCAAAACATGAGCTTGAAGTTGTTAAAATTACAAAATCCTCTTATGGGAGATACTTGAATTTAAAAGAAGGGGACAAAATTCTAGAGATAAATGGACACATGCCTTCTTCTCAAAATGTTAAAAATGGGTATTTAGCAAAGGCTAATAACTTAAAGGTTGAGAGAGGTAATCATGAAATTCAATTGCATGGTTCAGAGGATTTGTCTTTAAACAGTTCAGTCAGTTTCTTTATTTATATTGTCCCTTGTATATTATTTGCACTAAGCTTATTATGTATTTTCTATATATACAAAGTCAATCGTATAAAAAATACAGTTTCTGCTTATATTTTAATCTGCTTCTTAATTTTTATATCGATGGCTTATTTAAGTGCAGGCGGTGTAACAAGAGGATACGAGATAAATAGATACGTTAATCTTTTCACTTTTTTAAATGTGCCTGTATTATACCTGCATTTTTTGCATCAGTATTTTAAAGAATTAAAAATAAAATTTTCTGCAAAGAGTATTGTATATATTCTTTATTGTTTACCTGTCCTTAATATTGTTGCAGAATTTTTTAGATATCGATATGATTTATACTTTGTTAGAAATATGAATTTATTAACATTTTTTATCGAGATAATAATAGTGTATATGTACATTATTTATTATGGCATTATTTATAGAAAGAGAGATCATGCTTATCTATTAAAAGTGTTACTAATATCTAACACAATAGCTTTTTTGCCATTTACTGTTCTTTATCTTCTTTCTGAAATTATTTTAGGACAGTATATTTACTCAGCTATAGTAACGGCTCCGTTTCTGCTCATTATTCCGTTGGCATTGGTTTATCAATTTGTTGTCAACAAGATTTATGATATAGACTTTTTGTTAGGAAGAATTAGATACTATAGTTTTTTGTCTATTGTTCCTACAATAGGGGTTGTATGGCTGTCTATCTTATATGAAAGTAAAGGGAATCACTTTAACACCATTCAAATCACTTTATATGTGTTTTTGATTTTTTTAGCAGTCTTTTACACTAAAGAGGTATTAGACTACAAATTCCGCCTGAAACGTTTTTCAGAAAAATATAATTATCAAGACAGCATTTATAAATATACACAGCTTCTTAAAAGCGTATCAGCTTTAAATCAAGTATTTATGAATTTGAAAAAGACTATTTTGGACGTCTTGCCTGTTAGTAAAGCTTATATATTTGAAATCAATTCTGACGGAGACATTCTGTATTTTGATAAACAGAACAGTGAACCGAACTGGCAGCCGTATAAAAAAGAATTTGTTAAAGTCACATCAGAGATTGGAAAGATTATTGAAGTAAATCAAGGTTTTCTGATGAAGATTGGAGAAAGAGGGGCAAACTCATACGTTCTGCTTTGTTTATCGAGCATTAATACTCCAAGACTGACAAGAGATGAGATATCTTGGTTAAAGACATTGTCTTTTTATACAAGTGTTTCGATGGAAAACATATTGCAGATCGAAGAACTCATGAATCATTTACAAGACCTGAAACAACAAGGCTCAAACCCAGTCTGGCTCAAAAAGCTGATGTTTACGATCGAGGAAAAGCAGCGTTCGGATTTGGCCCGTGATCTGCATGATTCGGTGCTGCAGGATTTAATTTCTTTGAAGCGCCAGTGTGAGCTGTTTCTGGCCGATTTTAAGAAAGAGGAGCCTTGCCAGTTAGAGGTGCAGGACAAGCTTCATCAGATGAATGAGCAGATGTCGGATGTCATTTTGATGACCCGGGAGACGTGCCATGAGCTGCGTCCTCAGCTGCTGTATGATTTGGGTCTGGTCAAGGCGGTATCCAAGCTTGCCGCGCAGCAGCAGGAGCGTGCGCCGTTTCATATCCGTCTGAATACGGGCCGGTTTACGGCGGCTCTGGATTTGGATACGCAGCTGAATTTGTACCGCATCATTCAGGAATTTCTTTCGAACGCCATGAAGCATTCATAGGCGAATGAGGTGCTGATTATGCTGATCAGCATTCAAAATAAAGTGATTCTGCATTATGAAGATGACGGTGTCGGATGCAATCAGGAAGAAGGCGGCGGGCAGTCGATGAGCATGGGTCTTTCGGGTATTAAGGAGCGCGTCCGGGCGCTTGACGGACGGATGAAAATCGACACAAGTGAAGGAAACGGTTTTAAAGTAGATATTGAAATGGAATTGTAACCAATTTATCACCAAATCGACTTGGCAGAAGCCAAGTCTTTTTAATAAAATGGAAATGAGTGAGTAAAAGGGAGGAAACCATGAAAAAGATACTAGTGATTGATGATCATCCGGCTGTCATGGAGGGCACCAAGACGATTCTGGAAACGGACACGAATCTTTCTGTCGATTGCCTCAGTCCTGATGCCAGTGAACAATTCGTTCTCCGGCATGATTTTTCAGCTTACGATCTCATATTAATGGATTTAAATCTGGGTGATGACATCAGCGGCATAGAGCTTTCCAAGAAAATCTTAAAAGAGAATCCTCTCTGTAAAATCATTGTCTACACAGGCTATGAGGTTGAAGATTATTTTGAAGAATCCATCCGCGCGGGCCTGCATGGCGCCATCAGCAAAACCGAATCTAAAGAGAAAATCATGCAATACATATATCACGTGCTCAACGGACAGATTTTAGTTGATTTCTCCTATTTCAAACAGCTGATGACCCAGCAAAAAACAAAAACGTCTTCTTCCCCTCAAAGTGAGCAGGATCGGTTAACCCCGAGAGAGCGCCATATTCTCCAAGAGGTCGAAAAAGGTTTGACCAATCAGGAAATCGCAGATGCGCTTCACTTAAGCAAGCGGTCGATTGAATACAGCCTGACATCCATTTTTAACAAGCTGAATGTCGGCTCCCGCACTGAAGCGGTGCTGATCGCCAAGTCAGATAACGTACTATAAATCTTGAAGGGAGAATGACCTATGGATCTGAACAATACATTGCTCGGCGCACTCGGTATTGAAATCACTGAAAACACGCCGGAGAGATGCGTGGCGGTGATGCCGGTGGATAAGAGGACGGTGCAGCCTTTCGGATATCTGCATGGGGGCGCGTCAGCAGCGCTGGCGGAGACTGTTGCAAGTGTGGGGGCCCAGCATTTTATCGACCGGTCGAAACAGGCGTGTGTCGGGCTTGAGATTAATGCCAATCATTTAAAATCCGTGAAAGAGGGCGGGACGGTCACAGCGATTGCGAAACCCGTTCACACAGGCAGGGCAACCATTGTGTACGAGATTAACATTTTCGATGAAAGGGAAAGGCTGATCTGTGTTTCCCGCTGCACGCTGGCTGTTATAACAAAATAAACAAACAGCCGGAACCCTGAATCGTCCGGCTGTTTGTTTTTACAAATATGAATCTTCTTTTCGTTTGATCACAAAGTTTCTGATCCCTTTGTAATCATCCTGAACGCTTCTTTTATCAAGCGCCGCTCCCGAATTGTACGCGGCCCTGCATATGAGGTGCGCTCCGACCGGCGCCGTCAGCAGGATAAAAATGATGCCGAGCAGTATTTTTACAGAAATTTCTCCGGTCAGCATCCACAAGTAGCCTAACACCCCGAGCAATATCAAATTAACGCCGAGTGTCGAGCCTTTTGAAGAGGCGTGGGCGCGCGTATACACATCAGGAAGCCTGAGTGTGCCGATAGACGCGACCAGGCAGATCAGCGCCCCCATCAGAATACAAACGGCGACGGCCCATTTAACGATTTCGATCATTTTCGATAATCTCTCCTTTCTCTAAAAACTTAGCGAAGGCAATCGTGCCGATAAACGATAAAATGCCGAGCAGCAGAATGATGTCCAAAAAGGCCGATGTGTTTAAGAGAATGGATACAAGCGCGGTCATGGCAATCAGATTAATGCCGATCCCATCAAGCGCGACGACCCGGTCCGGTATCGTAGGCCCTTTTATGACGCGAATGACGTACAGAAGAGTCGAAACCGCCATAATGCCGAGTGATAATTGCAGAATAAACGTAAACATCAGCGGCTCACCTCCTGAATGGCTTTCTCAAAAGAGACGCGGATGTCATGGATCGCTTTCTCCGCATCTTCAATGTCCATGGCGTGTATATAGAGAATCGACCGGTCATCGGAGATATCCATCACGAGCGTACCCGGTGTTAAAGTGATTAACAGCGAGAGCAGCGTGATCTCCCAATCCTCCGTCAATTCCGTCTTAAACGCGAAAATGCCCGGGCGGATGTTCAGTTTCGGCGATATAACGGTTTTCAGCACGCTGACATTGGCCAAATATAATTCCTTTATAAAGATCAGCGCCAGTTTGATGACTGACCATATTTTCCAAATGTAAAACGGCCGCGAGAAGAAGCGCCGGAAAAAAAACAGCGCCGCCAAGCCCGCGATAAATCCGGTCATAAAACCCGCCGCGCTGAGGCTGTTTGTGAGAAACATCCAGCAAACAGCGAGAAGAACATTTAATAATAGTTGAAAAGCCATGCCATCTACTCCTTCAAAACAGCTTCAATGTATTTTTCCGGATTCAGCAGATTCTCAGCCGTCTGATTGACATACGGTGAAACCCATTCGGTTCCGAGCCCGAACAGAAGCGACAAAAGGAGAAAAGCGGCTGCCGGATAAAGAAGTCCTTTTGCGGACCGTCCGCCTGCGCCCGGAATTTCTTTTTCTTCCCCCCAAAAAGCCGTCGTGAAAACCTTCAGCACCGAATAGAGCACAAGCAGGCTTGATAAGAGAATCAATACGGAAAACAATGTTTCCCCCTTATCGAACCCGCCTTCCGCGATCTTCAGCTTGCCCACAAATCCGCTGAACGGCGGGATGCCGGCCAAAGATATGGCTGAGATAAAGAACATCCATCCCAAAACGGGATAACGGGTGATCAGTCCGCCCATTTTATGCAGGCTGGCAGTGCCTGTCAATGCGATAAGCGTGCCGGCAAGCATAAACAGCGCTCCTTTAATCAGCATATCGTGAATCAAGTAATAAACCGCTCCTTGAATGGAGGCAGGCGTGTTCATGGCAATGCCGAACAAAATCACGCCGACGGCTGTAATAATATTGTAGATGACGATTTTCATGACATCCGAAAAGGCGATAGATCCGATTACGCCGAATAGCACCGTCAGCATCGCAAGCCACATCATCAATTGGTGGGTAAAGCCCGTATCGTGAATAAAAATCAGGGTGAATACTCTTAAAATGGCATACAGGCCGACTTTCGTCAAAAGAGACCCGAATAAAGCCGAAATCGCAGCCGGCGGGGCGTAATAAGAGCCCGGCATCCAGAAATACAGCGGGAATATCCCGCCCTTTAAACCGAATACGACGAGAAACAGGACGCCGATGACGGTGATCAGCCCGGTCTGGCCCGATTCGCTTATTTTTACGCTTAGATCAGCCATATTCAGCGTGCCCGTCACCGCGTATAAGTAACCGACACCGATGACAAAAAACGCGGATGACACAATGTTAAACACGATATACTTCAATGATTCTCTTAATTGAATTTTCGTTCCGCCAAGCACGATCAGCATGTAGGACGCGATAAGCAGAAGCTCAAAAAAGACGTACATGTTGAACAGGTCACCCGTCAAAAACGCTCCGCTTACGCCGGCCAGAAGAAACTGCACTCCTGAATAATAGAAAGCGCGCTCCCTTTTTTCTCCGATGGAGCGGAAGGAGTACAGGGTGACGAGCAGCCCGATTATGGCGGTTGTCAAAACAAGCAGTGCGGCAAGCTGATCCGCGGCGAGCACAATGCCGTACGGCGCTTTCCATCCGCCGAGTGTCAGCGTCTGAATCCCGTGTGTGAAAACCGTCTGAACGAGAGCGGCGCTGATGACGATGGAGACACAGGAAGCGGCAGTGCTGAATATCCGCATCAGCATCACGCGCCTGTTCATAAAAATCAGCAGCACTGCGGCAAGCAGCGGCACCAGGATAGGCAATATCACAAAGTTATTCATGTTGATCATTTCCCCTCATTCGATCCATTTCGTCCGTTTTCAGTTCCTGATAGGCGCGAAACGCCATCACAAGCAGGAAGGACGTGACGCCGAACGAAATAACAATCGCCGTCAGTATGAGTGCCTGCGGCAGCGGATCGACAAACGACGTGCTTTTTCCGCCCAGTATGGGAGGAGCGCCTTTTTTCAGTCCGCCCATGGTCAGAAGCAGCAAATGGACGCCGTGGCTTAAAAGCGCGGTGCCGATAATCACGCGCAGCAGGCTTTTAGAAAGCAGCAGGTAGGTTGCCGCCATAAACAAAATACCGGCAATGACAGACATTAAGATTTCCATTATTCTTCCTCTCCAATCGTTTGAATAATGGTCATCGTCACGCCGACAACAACGAGATATACACCCAAATCAAACAAAGTGGCCGTCGCAAGCTCCGTATTCCCAAGCACAGGGAGATGAAAATGGCCGAATGTATGGGTGAGAAAGGGTGCTCCGAATAAGAACGAACCTGCACCCGTTGCAATCGCGATAAGCAGACCCGCGCCCGCCACATAAATAAAATTGACGGGCAAAATCGATTTGACGGTTTTTAAATCAAAGGCCAAAAGCAACAGCACGATGGCCGAAGACGTAATCAGCCCGCCGACAAATCCTCCGCCGGGAGCGTTATGCCCCGATAAAAATAAATAGAAAGAGAAAAGCAGAATGATAAAAGATACAAGCTTCGTTGCCGTCTGAAGGATGATGTCGTTTGTTTTTTGCTGTCTCAACGCTCTTCTCCCTCCTCTTTTACTTTCGTTCTGATCATGCCGTAAATCCCGAGTGCGGCAATCGACAGCACCGTGATTTCAAACATCGTATCAAATCCCCTGAAATCAACGAGGATGACGTTGACGATATTGTTTCCTCCCCCGAGCTTATGGCTGTAAGCGGTGAAAAAGGAGGAGATGCTGTCTTTTGTTTTTTCGCTGGAAGACGCGATTCCGAGCATTGTCACGATGACGCCGACACCGAGAGAAATGATAAAATTCGTCATCCGGAATGTTCTTGTCTTCTTTTTCCGCCGCATTTTCGGCAGATGGTAAAAACAAAGAAGAAACAAGGCGACGGATATCGTCTCAATGACGAGCTGCGTGAGCGCCAGATCGGGCGCTCTGAAAATCACGAAAAACAGCGCGAGTGTGTACCCGACAACACCGAGTGAGATAATGGCCGTCAGCCGCGATTTGGCGAACACAGTCGCAATCGTTGCGCTCACCATAACGAGGGACAGCACGATTTCATACAGGCCGATTTCAGCCATTCCTTTCGATGTCATGGAAAAGCCGCCTTTCATGACGAACGCCGTTCCGATAAGAATGATAAACGCCGCAAAAATATACAGCAGATAATCCCGCAAAAATCCGGTCATGTAAGATGACGTCAGCTGGTAAGACCTTTTTTCCATACTGCCCCTCACCGCATCGTAGAGCCGGTTCAGCGTCAGTTTTTTCGGAAACAGACCGTACAGCCGCTCCCATTTAGACAGCGTTACGTAACCGATCGTGCCGACAATGATGATGCCGAGGGTCATCATTAGCTCAGCCGTCACCCCGTGCCACTGGGAAATATGAACATGAAATGTATCTCCGCCGGTTAACAGAGCCGGATAAATGGAGTTCATCGCCGGTTCAATCAGGCTGTAAGACAAAACGTTCGGTGCAAAAAACAGACTGACGGCGCAAGCGGCAAGGATGACCGGCGAAATCAGCATGCCGAGCGGTGCTTCATGCGGCGTCTTTTCAAGCTGATCAGGTTTGCGCGCGCCGCTGAACGTTCTGAAAAACAGCTTCATGCTGTAGATGAAAGTGAAGACGCTCCCGATCCATGCGAGAACGGGGAACAGCACGCCCCACGTATCCAGGCTGAAAATATCTGCATGAGCAATCCGCAGCATACTTGTAAAGAACATTTCTTTACTTAAAAAGCCGTTAAACGGAGGGAGGCCGGCCATGGAAAACGTTCCGATCAGTGAAACGGTGAACGTTACCGGCATAAGCGCCATCAGGCCGCCGAGCCTGCGGATGTCCCGTGTTCCCGTTTCATGGTCGATAATGCCGACCGCCATAAATAAACTTCCTTTAAAAGTAGCATGGTTAATTAAGTGAAACACAGCCGCGGTGACAGCCGCCGTAAAATATTCTGAATGCTGGTAATGAAGCGCGGCGGCTCCTGCGCCGAGCATCGATACAATCATACCGAGCTGACTGACTGTGGAAAATGCCAGAATCGCTTTTAAATCGGTTTGTTTAATCGCATTGAAGGAAGCCCATACCATCGTGATCAGACCGACTGAGGCAACCGTCCAAAACCAGACGGGTGAAAATGCAAAAACCGGACTGAATCTGGCAATCACATAAATGCCCGCTTTCACCATTGTAGCCGAGTGCAGATAGGCGCTGACAGGAGTCGGCGCCTCCATGGCATCAGGCAGCCAGATATAAAACGGAAATTGCGCTGATTTCGTAAAGGCTCCCAATAACAGGAGAACCATCGCCGGAATAAAGAACGGATGGCCTGCGATAATATGCACCTGGTTGACCATTTCCCTGATACTGAAAGAATCCGTCATCAGATACAGCAGGATAAAGCCGCCGAGCATGCACAGCCCGCCGCCGACGGTAATCAGCAGTGACTTTTCCGCACCGTAGCGTGATTTCTTCCGCTTATGCCAATACCCGATTAATAAGAAGGATGACAGGCTTGTCAGCTCCCAGAACATATAAAGAACGATAACGTTATCGACGAGCACAACGCCGAGCATCGCGCCCATAAACATCAGCAGGTACACATAAAAGGGGCCGAGCTTTTCTTTGTCCTTCGATAAGTAAAAAATACTGTAAAGCGTCACCAAAGAGCCGATGCCCGTAATCAATAAAGCGAATAACAGCCCGAGTCCGTCAATATAAACGGTATAGTTAATACCGAGTGACGGAATCCATTCGGCCGCATACCGGACGGTTTCTCCGGCCATTGTGACAGGGAGCTTGCTGATAAAGTAAACAAACAGCACAACGGGCACTATCAGCACAAACCAGCCTGTATGGACTTGTTTTACCCGTTTATAAAGAAAGGGAACGATAAATGCAAATAAAAAAGGCGCCAAAATCGCGAAATGTAACAGCTGCAACAGAAGACCTCCTTTGCTTGTTTTTTCATCAAGCAACTGCTTTATGTAAGAGTGAATCAATCAATTCACGGTCATAGGACCCAGTACAAATTATATCGCACTTTTTTTTACCCTGCTACGGCATAATGTATTCCTTTCTGTTATTTTGTGGTCTTTTGAACCTAAAATAAATTTATCAAATATCCTGATCTTTGTATATACATTTATCTTTCAGATCAAGCTTTTAAAAAAGGAGCTGATCAGATGAAGAGAAAGGCGGCGGCCTGTATTGGAATATTTTGTTCTATTATCGCAGGAACATTCATAGCGGAAGATTTCTGCAAAGGGAGGCAGCAGACGGAGGCGGATAAATGGGAGCGTTTTTTTCTCGGTGCGGAATACGCGGAAGATAAACTGAGTGCGGCTGAATCAATGCAAACACCGTTTCAGCCGCGTGAGTATATCAGAATCGTATATAGATGAAAAGAGTTCCGGCACCGGGGTGCGGAACTCTTTTTTTGTGGCAATCAGCGTTTTCCTTTAATGTAAGGGATGCCGTTGGCCTTAGGCGCATCCGCGCGGCCGATGAAGCCGGCAAGCGCGAGAATGGTCAGAATGTAAGGAGCCATCAGCATGTATACATTCGGAATATCTTTGAACAGAGGCAAAAGCGAGCCGATAATGCTCAAACTCTGCGCAAACCCGAAGAACAGCGCCGCCCCGAGCGCGCCGATCGGATGCCATTTGCCGAAAACCAGCGCGGCGAGAGCGATAAAGCCTTGCCCGGAAATGGTGGAGTGCGTGAAATCAAGCGCGATCGTGGAAGCATACACACCGCCGCCGAGCCCGCCGAACAGTCCGCTGATCATGACGCCGATATAGCGCATGCCGAACACGTTGATTCCCATCGTATCGGCCGCCATCGGATGTTCCCCGACAGAACGGATGCGGAGGCCGAACGGCGTTTTGAATAAAATAAACCAGGAAACAAAGGCCAGTACGATGGCTAAAATCGACGTATAATATACGTCGGAAAAGAAAATCTTTCCTAAAACCGGAATATCGCTTAACCCGGGAATGTTCGTTTTGTAAAAGGGCTCCGGGATTTTATCAGTCTGGGCCTTTCCGTAGATCAGCTTGACGATAAACAGTGTCGCTCCTAACGCGAGCATATTGATCGCCACACCGGTTACCGTCTGATCGGCGCGGAAAGAAACCGCGGCGGCCGCGTGGATCAGTGAGAACAGTCCGCCGGCAATCATAGCCGCAGCCAAGGCGAGCCACGGAGCGGCGGCGCCAAGCTCGCGTCCGAAAAATAAGTTGAACATGACGCTTGTAAAGGCGCCGATAATCATCAGTCCTTCAAGACCGATGTTGACAACTCCAGATCTTTCAGAAAACACACCGCCGAGAGCAGTTAAAATAAGCGGAGCCGCATATACGAGTGTTGCCGGGACAATAATGGATAAAATCTGCAGGAAGTCCACTTACTTCGCCCCCTTTTTCTTCAATTTATCAAGGATGAGACGGATGGCGTAGCTTGATGCCACAAACAAAATAATAATGGCAATGACGATGTCAACGACTTCAGAAGGCACGCCGGATTCAATCGGCATATTTAATGCTCCGACTTTAAGGCCGCCGAGAAGACATGCCGCCAAAACAACGCCGATTGCCGTGCTGCCGCCGAGAAGCGCAACCGCAATGCCATCGAAGCCGACGCCGGTAAAGGCGCCCTTAACCGCCGCGTATTGAAAGGTTCCGAGTCCTTCCATCGCGCCGGCAAGCCCTGCGAAGGCGCCGGAAATCATCATGGCGTACATCATATTTTTTCTGACGCTCATTCCGGCGTATTGCGCGGCGTGCTGGTTAAAGCCGACAGCCCGGAATTCAAATCCGCTTTTTGTTTTATGAATAATAAACCACATGAGGACTGCCGCAAACAGAGCGATCAGAATGCCCCAGTGAAGGCGGGAGTAATCTGTCAGCTGCTCTAAAAACGGCGAGCGGAGCGACGCGCTTTCATGAATTTTGTCTGTTTTGTCCCGGTGGTCCGTCATGACATCGGAAATGAGATAATTGGTTAAATGAAGAGCGATATAATTCATCATGATCGTGACAATCACTTCGTGGACAAAAAAACGGGCTTTTAAAAATCCGGGAATCAGGCCCCAAATGCCGCCCGCAGCCGCAGCCGCCAATAACGAAAGCGGAAGGTGGATGTAAGCGGGGGCGTCAAAGGAAGCGCCGACCCACACCGCAGCGGTCCAGCCGACAAGGAGCTGTCCTTCAACCCCGATATTAAACAGGCCGGTCCGAAATGCGAATGCCACGGCCAATCCGGACAAAATATATGGCGTAATCTGCCGGATCGATTCCCCGATGTAATACACTTCACCGAAAATGCCGCTCCAAAGAGCCGAATACCCGCTTACGACATTGTAGCCGCTGGCGAGCATGATGACCGCACCCGCAGCTAATCCAAGGATGATCGCAATCAGCGGCACAGCCAGATGAGAAAGTCGATTAATCATGTGTTTTCCCCGCCTCCATTTGCTTACTTCCCGCCATTAAAAGCCCGAGCTCCTGCTCGTTTGTTTCAAGCGGATTGACGTTTGCGATGATGCTGCCTTCAAAGATGACGGCGATGCGATCGCTGAGATTCATTATTTCATCAAGTTCAAAAGATAACAGAAGCACCGCTTTACCGGCGTCACGCTGCTCAATGATCTTTTTATGGATGAATTCAATCGCGCCGACATCGAGTCCCCGCGTCGGCTGGGCCGCAATTAAAAGATCCGGATTTCTGTCCACTTCCCGGCCGATAATGGCCTTTTGCTGATTCCCTCCGGAGAGAGCGCGCGCAGGCGTATATTCATCAGGTGTTCTGACATCGTATTCTTTAATCAGGTTTCGCGCTTTGTCATAAATCGTGTGTTTATTTAATATGCCGAAAGAAGAGTAGGGCTTTTGGTAATAACTTTGCAGCACGATATTTTCTCCGATCGGAAAATCAAGGACGAGCCCGTGTTTATGCCTGTCCTGCGGAATATGCCCGATGCCGGCTTCAGTGACTTTCCGCGGCGGCATGTTTTGCAGCTGTTTGCCGTTTAACGTGATCGTGCCGGCATTCGTTTTTCTGAGACCTGTAATGGCTTCAATTAATTCAGACTGGCCGTTTCCGTCAACGCCCGCAATGCCGACGATTTCACCGGCTCTGACTGAGAGGGAGAGCTGTTTGACCGCCTCAACGCCGCGCGCGTCTTTAACCGTTACATCAGAAAGTGAAAGCACTTCTTGTTTCGGATCGGCCGCTTGTTTATCCGTCTTGAATGACACTTCGCGTCCGACCATAAGGCTTGCCAGTTCATCTTGATCCGTATGTGCGACATCGAGTGTTGTAATGCCTTTTCCTTTCCGGATGATGGTGACACGGTCGCAGACTTCCATAATCTCTTTTAATTTGTGGGTGATGAGGATGATTGATTTTCCTTCATTGACAAGATTTTTCATAATCTGAATCAGTTCTTGAATTTCGTGCGGGGTCAGCACCGCGGTCGGCTCGTCAAAAATGAGAATGTCGGCGCCCCGGTAGAGGGTCTTTAATATTTCCGCCCGCTGCTGCATACCGACGGAAATATCGGCAACTTTGGCTTCAGGATCAATGTGCAGGCCGTAACGGTCGGAAATATCGCGCACGTCCCGGTCGGCGCGCTGTCTGTCAATTCGGCCGAATGTTTTCGGCTCTTTTCCGAGAATGATATTTTCTGAGACGGTAAAGGTGTCCACAAGCATAAAATGCTGGTGCACCATCCCGATGCCGAGATCGTTGGCTTTGTTCGGGCTGTTGATGTGAACGCGTTCGCCCCGCACCCGGATCTCGCCTTTTTCCGGCTGATACAGACCGAATAAAACGTTCATGAGTGTCGATTTTCCGGCGCCGTTTTCACCGAGAAGGGCGTGTATTTCGCCTTTTTTCACTTGAAGCGTGACGTCATCATTGGCGACGATTCCGGGAAATTCCTTGCGTATATTCAGCATTTCAATGATATAATCCACCGATTTTTGTCGCTCCTTTTCAGAGATACTTTGATGAGAAAGAGCTTGGCAAAAGAAAAGCTGCAAGAGATGCAGCTTTTCCTTCACCGCTCTTTTCAAAAAAGAGAGGGGATAAGCACGGAAGTCTCCTTATCCCCTGGTTCTTACTCAGCCTTGAAGGATTTCAATTCTTTTTCAGTTGAAGGGATCTCGAGTCCGTCCGCGATTTTCTTCTTCCAATCGTCTGTTGCTTTGATGACATCGTCAGAAAGGTTCTCCTTGTGATCCGAGATGCCGACTGCATCTTGCGCCAAACCGTATGTTAATGTTTTGCCGCCCGGGAATTTCCCGTCACTTGCTTTTTTCGTTAAGTCCTCTACGGCTGTATCCACTTTTTTGACCATTGATGTGAGAGTGACATTGTCTTTTGTGCCTTTGACTTGACCTTCCGCGTACTGGTCTTTATCAACACCGATAACCCATACGTTCCGCTTCGGATCTTCTTTTTTCAGATTTTTCGCTTCTGTGAAGACGCCCGTTCCCGTTGCGCCGGCCGCGTGATAAATAACGTCAACGCCTGATTTGTACATACTTTCAGCCGTCGCCTTGCCGACATCGGCTTTGTCAAATCCGCCCGCATATTTCACTTCGACGGTCGCTTTCGGATTTGCGGCTTGTACACCCGCGCGGAAGCCGATTTCGAATTTTTTGATCAATTCAGACTCCATTCCGCCCACGAATCCGACTTTTCCCGTTTTGCTCGATAGCGCAGCGGCCGCTCCCACGAGGAATGAACCTTCCTGTTCCTTAAATGTAAGGCTCGCCACGTTGTCTTTTTTGACAACGGCGTCAATGATCGCAAAATTTGTGTCTTTGCGCTGATCGGCGATTTCGCTAATGGAATCCTGCATCAGATACCCGACGCCGTAAATCAGGTCAAAGTGTTCCCGCGCTAATTTATTTAAGTTCGTTGTATAATCTGCATCTGATTTTGATTGAAGATAGTCAAAACCGCTTTTGCCTTTTGTAAGCCCGTTGTCTTTTCCGAATGCCTGGATGCCTTCCCAGGCGGACTGGTTAAATGATTTGTCATCGACACCGCCGATATCCGTTACCATGCCGACGGTAAAGTTTTTGCTGCCGGAGCCGTTTGCTTTGTCACTTGAACCGCATGCGCTTAATATGGTTCCGGCCGCCGCGATGAGCGCCATCGCCATTCCGATTTTGCGTTTTTTCAAAGATATAACCCCCCTGTAAAATATGGCTGTGCCGTTCAATTCAGACTTGAGTCCCCGTACCGGATGCAGAATCGAAAAAACTTTCTGATAATAGTGATGAGACGTCTCTCTTTTTCCCGCCTTGAGCGGCTGTCTCTTCCGGGTTTGGGACTTATGACTTATCTGAAAAGATCTGCTAACCAATCATAATTTATCATTTTACCCGCCATAAATAAATAGAAATTTGCTTATTTTTTAAAAAATATCAATTTTATGAATCGGCTTCCTCATCTGGTTAAAACAGAGGAGGATCAGCCGGGTCATTATCCTTATATAGCATACAAAAAAGGAATCTCAAGCCTTTTGTCACGGGATATGACAGTAAAAAAGCACCGTTCACAGCGGAACGGCGCTTTTTGACATTATAAATATTGTTTGATGCTGCTGACATTGCCTGTGTTGATATGGTATTGAAAGACGGGCCTTCCGATTGTGCCGTACGCCATCTCTACATTCAGCACTTGAATGTCTTCCAGAAATTTAAGGTACTTCCGGATGGAGACTTGCGAGATCTCAGTATGCTTGGCGAGATCTTCCGTAGTAAAAGAACTGTCGCCGAAAGACTCAATGCTCGCCCAGATGAGTTTAAGCGTGCTCTTTGTCAATCCCTTCGGAAGGTGAACCTTTTCCGCCGCTTCTTTCTTTTGAAAAAGCTCGGCATCCAATTCTTTCTGTGTCATGCTTCTGTGTGATTGATAAACTTTCTGCTTGCGTCTGTAGTCGGAAAGAGCGGTTTGAAAGCGGTCAAATTCAAATGGTTTGATTAAATAATCGACGGCGCCGTACCGAAGCGTTTTTTTAATGACGTCCAGCTCGCTTGCGGCCGAAATGACGATGACATCAACCGATTCATTCTGCTTGCGGATTTCCGTTAAAAGCTCAAGCCCGTTTTTTCCCGGCATGTAAATGTCAAGAAGGATGAGATCGATATGATGCTCGCTCAGCACGTGCAGCGCGCTTTGAAAGGATGATGCGATCCCTTTCAGCTGAAATCCTTCAATCTGGCTGAGATAGCGCTTATTTAATTCACCCACCATGGGGTCGTCTTCAACTATGAGTACATTAATCATCATTTTCCTCCTTCGGTTCATACGGAATGCGAAGACTGAAAGTCGTTCCTTCATTCTTTTCACTTGTCACAATCATATGGCCTTTTAAATTTTCTGTTGCCTGCTGGGTGAAATAGAGGCCGAACCCCCGGTTTGTCCCTTTCGTGGAATAACCTTGTTCAAAAATACGGGCTTGGTCTGCCGCAGACATTCCGGCTCCCGTGTCCGTAATCTCTATATCAAGCTGGCGATCCTGAAACCGCATCGAGCACGTAATATTTTTTTTCGGCATCTGCGCCACTGCGTCGAGCGCGTTGTTTAACAGGTTTCCGATAATCGTAATGAGCTCATGGATGACGGCCGGATCCGCCGCATTCGGGATCAGGCTGCCGAGCTGAATGTCCAGATCAGCACCCTGTTCGCGTATGTAGCTTTGTTTTCCTAGAAGAAACCCTGCGAGAACCGGACTTTTGACATCACTTATAATCTCGCTTGTTTCCGTCTTCTGCTGAATGGCAATGTCTTTAATATAAGTGCCGAGATCATCGTATTCTTTTAACTGGACAAGCCCTAAAATGACATGAAGCTTATTCATGAATTCATGAGACTGGGCTCTTAATGCGTTTGCATACATTTTAACACCGGACAGCTGTTCTGCTAAATGTTTGACCTCCGTTTTGTCCCTGAACGTGGCGATCGCTCCGACGGTTTGTCCTTTCAGATGGATCGGAACCTCATTAAAGACCAGCTCAAGTCCGTTAATGCGGATATCCCTGTCCTGAAGCGGTTTTTTCGTTTCAATCACCTGTTTCAGCCGGCTTTTCGGGAGAATATCGTTCACATCTTGATCGACCGGATTAGTCGGAATACCCATTTTAATAAAAAGCCGTTTCGCCTCTGCATTGGCGAGTTTTATTTTTCCCCGCGCGTCAACCGCCAGAATGCCTTCCTTCGTTGATTCGAGCATGGCGCTCCGCTCTTCCAGGAGGGTGGCGATTTCATAAGGCTCAAGACCGTACATAATGTTTTTGACGGTGCGGGCGACAATGACGGCTCCGATGACGCCGACAAAAATACTTACGCAGATGATGAAATAAAGCGGTCTCAAACTGTGGCTGACGACATCCTGTATTTTGTTAAGCGAAATTCCGACCGAAACGACGCCCACTTGTTTTTTATCTTTTCCATAGATCGGTACGAAGGCTCTCATGGATTTTCCGAGCGTTCCCGCTGATGTGCTCGTTTTGATATGGCCGTGCATCGCCGGCTGTTCATCTCCGCCGGTGAATTTCTTCCCGATTTTATTTGCGTCGGGGTGGGTGAGGCGGATGCTGTTCATATCCATCACCACGACAAATTCGGTTCCTGTCGTATGCTGGACGTCTAATGTATAATCCCGGAGCTCTTTCAGCCCTTTTCTTGTTTGCAATGCCTGCGCGACACTCGGTGTTTCCGCGACCAGCTTTGCGGTGCGCAGCGCGGTTGTCCGTTCTTCTTCTTTCACGCGGTCTGCTGTTTGGACGCTGATCGTGAAAAAGGTGATACAAAGTGCGATAAGGACGACAATACAGACGAATATCGTTAATCGGGTTTGCAATTTTAATGTTTTTTTCATAACAGCCTTCCTTACGTTTATCATTCCCGCGTTCTACTTTACTCCGAAAAAGCCGGTTTGTGAAGATCAGGCCCTTATTTCGTAAAAGTGAGGAAAAATGGTATTTTTTATCTTGTCAATGTGTTTTAAGTCCTCCATAATAAGTGAGGTAGATTACAGAAAGGGACTTTTTATATGAAAAATACTTATTGGACGGGTTATTTTCCGCTCGTTGCGATTCTGCTTTTTAGTTCGTCATTATCCATTTCTACCTCGCTTTATGTCATGAAAATACTTCAGACGCTCGGCATGTATCAGGGGATGCTGGATTATTTCTCTGAGAAAGGGATCAGACTGGCGCTTTTTGCAGCGTTCGCCCTTGTGTATTTTATGCTTTTTTCGGCTTTGAAGCTGATTGCAAACACAGTGACAGAGCTGTCTCTTTTGTTTTTCACAAATGACCCTGAGGGGGACAATCTGAAAAAAATCAGATTAGGCTCTTTAATTTATGTAGGCGGAGGAATTCTTTCCTTTGCGCTCGTGCAGAATGGTTTTTGGATTGCGGCGTTATTTGCCGTTGTTACGCTCGTTTATTTGATTTTCATGGTGTACAGAATCTATTCGACACTCTCTATCGTTTCGCTGATCGGTTTTATATTGCTTGAAATTCTGTTTTGGTTTACTTTTGTTATCGGTATTTTGTACATCTTTATCAAGCTTTATAATAGCATAATGGCTAGCTTACCTGTGTAAGCTAGCCATTTTTGTTAAGACAGAAATCTATTTTTGATCTCAGGGGAGGGGAGCATGCATGCTTCCCTTTTTCCGAACCATTTGTAACGGCGCCGGGCGATGAAAGAATAGGCTCTGTCCCTGAGGGGGCGGGGCACTGCGAAAAAAACCGCTGACAGCCGCCAGGCTCCGCGGAGATGACGGGAAACCTTTAACACGGCTGCGGATTTTTTGTATATCCGCCCGTTTTCGATAAAAATCATGCTGTCAAATTGTTCTGTCGGAAGTCCTTCTGATGCCAAAAGCTCCCGGGCGGTATCTGATTGCAATGAAGCAAATGAGATTTTGCCGGCCGGATCGCGTTTAATGATGAATTGAACGGCGCCGCTGCATAAGTTGCAGACGCCGTCAAACAAAAGTACGCGGTCCGGAAGCTGAGCTGGTTTCAAAGCGGATCCCCTCCGTTATCTTTAATAAGCTGCCTGCAGCGTGTTTTTCCAGATCGAAAGCTGAGGGCTTGCGTCATGAAGATATTCGACGCTTGACGGTGTATCCTTGCCGACCCATACCCCCATCGTATAAGCGTCCGTCAGACCGACAAACCACATATCGTGATAGTCATTTGACGTTCCTGATTTTCCGCCGACGTACGGAGCTTTAAAGTTCGCTTTTTTTCCTGTACCGCTTTTGACGACGGCTTTCATCATTTCTTTGATCTGCATGTTGGTCCGCACGCTGAATACCTGCGTCGGCTCATCTTTCCATTTTAATATCGTTTTTCCTTTTAAATCAGTCACTTTTGTAATCGCGTGACTCGGCGTATAAACGCCGTTGTTGCCGAACGTGGTGTACGCATTGGTCATTTCAAGCGGCGTCATGCCGTTTGTAAAACCGCCAAGCGCCGCGGGCAGACGGTAATCCGCGCTGACCAGCTTCGCGAAATGAAACGGTTCAAGGTAGCTGAACGCCTTATTGACGCCGACGCGGTCCATGATTCTGATGGCCGGTGTGTTGTACGAGTATTTAAACGCCGTTTCCAGCGTGACCGTACCGTACGTGCGGTTATTGTAGTTCTGCGGGCAGTAATCCGCACTGCAGAATTTGCTTGCGTCAATCTTGCTGTGTGGCGTTGCGCCGGTCTTTTCAATGTAAGGTCCGTAATCAAGCAGCGGCTTAATGGAAGAACCGGGCTGTCTGTATGCTTGATAGGCGCGGTTGAAATCATATTTATGATAATCTTTCCCGCCTGAAAGCGCGATAATCTGATGTGTCTGATGATTAATCACGGCCGCTCCGCCCTGGACGCCTGCATACGGCAGATTTTGATTCACTTGGGCGACGACCTGGTTTTGCATATACGGATTCAGCGCCGTATAAATCTTCACGCCGTCTTTTAACAATGTGCTGACTCTGTCTGAAAGCTCACTCTGTATTTTTTGTTTCGCCTTTCCGGAAGCTTTTTCAAGACGTTTGTCATAGCCTTCAGATGATGAAACAAGCTGTGTGAATTCATCATTTACATAGGAAACATAGTCAGGATATTTATTTGTTTTTTCGTTTATATCAAGCTTGATCTTTTCCTTTTCGGCTTTTTTCAGCTGTTTCCCGGATATAACGCCTGCTTTTTTTAATCCGTTAAGCAATCTGACTTGTCGTTTTTTCGTATAATCAAAATGCTTGAGAGGATCATATAATGTAGGGTTATTAGGGATGGCGCAGATAAAGGCCATCTCTCCCAAAGTGAGAGATTTCAGCGGCTTGCTGAAATAAAATTGTGCCGCCGAACCGACACCGTATACGCCGTTATTAAAATAAATCGTATTTAAGTAGCCTTCTAAAATCTCATCTTTGCTGTATTTTTTCTCAAGCTGATAGGAATAGGCCAGCTCCGTCAGTTTTCGGCTGAAGGTGCGTTCATGGCTTAAATACACATTCCTTGCCAGCTGCTGGGTGATGGTGCTGGCGCCCTGGTCAATTTTATGATCTTTGAAATTGGAGGCGGCCGCCCTGACCATCCCCATAAAGTCAAACCCTTTATGCTCATAAAAATGACGGTCTTCAGAGGTTAAAAACAGTTGTTTTACCTCATTCGGTATTTTATTAAAGGGCACGATCACGCGGTTCTCATGATCGCTGACAATCTCAGAAACAAGGCTTCCGTCCCTGTCATACATGTAACTGTTTTGAACCAGGTTGATCGCTTTTAAATCAATATGTTTATCGAGCACCTGATCAAAAGGCTTGATTTGTTTTACCTCTTTGCCGGAAGCAATAACTGTAAATGCACACAACGGGATAATGCCGAGCAGCAAAATCCATCCGATTATTTTACGTACCATGGTCACTCTCTTTTCTCCTGATTTCTAGCCATATCGTATCATTCTTTTAAGAATACGAGAAGGTTAAATTTAGAAGAAATCGTGATCGCTGCCGGTCAGCCCGCATTTGACGCTGTATCCTTTTGCAGATGTCCCGCCATCCATAAAAGCCCCGCGCCTATTAAAAAGAGAAAGGCGGTGACGTAGAAAACAGCCGAAATGGAAAAACCGCTTGAGACCGCACCTCCGAGCAGAGGGCCGAGCACATTTCCGAGAAAACGAAAGCTGACGTTATAGCCGAGCACCTCTCCCTGGATGCTGCCCGGCGCCCTGACGCGGATCGCGGCCGTAATGCAGGGGAGCGTGCCGCCCATGACCATGCCGAACAGAAATCTGAAGACTAACAGAATGGAGAGGGAGGAGGCGAGCGCCTGCGGAATGAAAAACACCGCTGAGGCAATCAAAAGCACGATTAAGATCCGGCTGTGGCCGAAGCGGTCGCCGAAGTCCCCCCATTTCCGGGCAAGCAATAAGCTTCCGAGTCCGGTCGCTGAAAACGCCATTCCGGAGAAAAAAGCTAAATTAACAGGTCCGTGCAGCTCATTGACATATAAAGCGAGCAGCGGCTGAATACTGAAATTGCCGGTCTGCACGATCATAGTAAGCACCATCATCGCCCAAAGCGCGGGCTGGTGAAAAATATAAGAGAGCACCTGTTTTCTGGAGTAGGTTTTCCGCTTATTTTGTTTCTCGCCGAGCGGCTGCTCATTCACCTGAAATAAAACGAGAAGCACAGAAGCGAAAATGACAAAAGACGTAATAAAAAATGTGTACGTAAACCCGAAGCTGTCAGCGAGCAGCCCGCCCAGCATCGGTCCGAATAAAGTGCCTGACACCTGACCCATCTGCAGGGTGCCGAGCGTTTTCCCGGCAGTCTCTTTCGGCGTCTGCGCCGAAATCATGGCAAGCGATGTCGGAACAAAGCCTGTTACTAGACCCATAAGCAGCCGCAGGACAAACAGCTGATAAACGGATGTCACAAACCCCATCAATAAAATGCTGACGGCAATGCCGGTTCCTGTAATCAAGAGAATTTTTTTGTAGCCGCGCTTATCGCCGAATCTGCCCCAAAACGGGGAAATCACAAACGCCATTAAAAACGTGACGCCGAACACATACCCGCTCCATCTCTGCACATACCCGCCCGAATGGGGGCTGATCGTTTCGATATATAACGAAAGAAACGGAACAATCATGGTCATGCTGGCGGAAATAAAGAAATTTGTAATCCAAATGACGACGAAGTTCTTCTTACGGACAGAAATAACATCACCTTCTTTACTTTTCGTGTGTCTAATCATAAGTATATAGGAATGAATCCGGTATTTGTATTTTCGATGCGGATATAGGAAAATTCATTATTTTTAGAAAATGAAGAAAGTTTCAGAGGGGAAACTGATATACTATCATAAAATATCATTTTTGATCGGAGGAAAGGCAGGTGTAAAAAAAGTGGATCAGCGCAGTCTGCTCATTATTGATTTTGAATTTACAATGCCTGACGGAAAATACAGCCCGCAAAATTTCTTTCCCGAAATTATTGAAGCGGGAATTGTCAAGACGGTGAATGATGAAGTGACTGAAACGTTTTCGAGTTATATCAAACCGAAAAAATTTCCGAAGCTGACGAAACGATGCAAAACCTTTCTGAACATCACCCAAAAAGACGTGGACGGCGGAATCACGTTTAATGAATTCATCCGCAAATTAAATGAGCTTGATCCTGATAAAAACTGCACGATCGTCACCTGGGGCAATATGGATATGAAAGTGTTAAAGCAAAATTGCATGTTTAACCACATCCCTTTTCCGTTCAAAGGAGAACTTAGGGATCTGTCCCTTGAATACAAAAACTTCTTCGGCGACAGAACATTGACCGGCCTTTGGAAAGCGGCAGAAGAGTATGGCGATAAAGGGACGGGCACCCATCATAAAGCGCTGGATGATGCGCGGACGACATACAAATTATTCAAGCTTGTCGAGCGGGATAAACAATATCTTGAAAAACCGAAACCTCCGACGATCGGTGATCGCGTCGATCTGACTGAACTGTTTCGCCGGGCCACATAAAAAAACCCAATCATGCCGACTGGGTCAAGTTCTTTTAAAATAGTCACGCTCTAACGCGGCCAAGTTGTCGAGCGAACGTTCCGCCCATTCTGAGCCGTCCGCTGTAAGCTGATCTTTCAGCCGGGCAGACGCCGCTTGTAAGGAAGCCGTATAATCAGGCACCTCGCCATCAAACGGTTTGACCATCTGATGCGGTATGTTTGTCTGTTCCCCGAATGCAAGCGCTCTTCTTTCATGAAAAAACGGAACATCCGCCTGCTTCGGATGATGGAGGTCTCCTTGAGCGGGATGCGTCAGAACGGCTTTAATTTTCACTAAATAGTGATTGGGCCTGACGTCTGTCACTTCCCCTATGTATGCTCCTGTTTTATAAAACCCTTTTACGATTGTGCCGATTTCAAACGTATTCATAGCGTTCACCTCTCTCTAGTTATTCTATAAAAGATCAACGCGGTTGGCTAGTGAACAGCTGCCGGAAGCCTGACTGAGGCCGTTGTGCCCGAGTGCTCGCCGCTGGTGAAATAGACGGAGCCTTCATGATGCTGAATAATCGAGAATGTCACGGTAAGCCCGAGCCCGGTGCCGTTCGTTTTCAGCGTATAATACGGTTTGCCGAGTTTCTGCAGTTCTTCATCGGACATGCCGATTCCGTTATCCGTAATCTGAATGAGAATCATCTCTTCCTGTTTTTGGACGGAGACCTCGATTCGGCCGTTTTCAGAGGGCACGGCTTCAATACTGTTTTTAATCAGATTAATGAAGGCCTGTTTCAGTTTTTTTACATCGCCGCACACATATAAATCAGGCTCGCTTTGAACAGTCACGGTCACCGATTTAAAATGGGCATAAGACTCCATTAAGGAACCTGTTTCCTTTACGAGCAGAGAAATATCAAACTTTTCTTTTTCATAGTCATCCTGCTTCGCCATATCGAGATAATTCGTAATGATCGTCTGAGCCCGGTCGAGTTCGGACAGCACAAGTTTCTGATATCCGGAGTGGGATTTGTCCTGAAGCTGCTCGCCGCTGAACAGCAGCTGCACAAAACCTCTGACGACCGTAAGCGGATTGCGGACTTCATGGGCGACGCTTGCCGCAAGTTCGCTGACGACGGCCATTTTTTCTGAGTGAATCAGCCTTGCCCGCATGGATGCATTCTCATCAATGATCTCAATCAAATAAATGCACAGCAAAAGGGCGCTGACTTGAAAAAAAACAGATACTGCCGCCTCATAGTAAACGGAAGGTGGATTTTGAAAATTGAAAATATTGGTCGCGGAATAGATGAAGACAGATGCGGTTAATAAGGCGGTTTCAGTGCAGCCGATGAGAAGAGCGAAAAACAGTTTCTTCCGCTTTGAAAAAAAAGGCCATTTCGTTTGGAGCTGGATAGGGATGATGATTAAAAAAGGAATTAAGGATAAGAAAAAAAGAGCGGAAGGTTCAAACCATATGAGCTGAAAAAAAACGGATGCCGCCCCTGCGGCAAGTCCTGCGGCGGTACCGGAATAAAGCAGGCAGACGATAATGGGAATCAGCTGCAAACCGTAACGGACGGAATGAAGCTCCTCGATGGGAAAAGCCGTACATAATAAGGAAGATGACGCTGCAAATACGGCGACCAGCAGGCGGTTCGCTCTCGGCACAAGCAAATCAGGCTTGCTGAGCCAGAAGACTTGATAAAGAAAAATAGGGAATAAAATAAAAGAGAAGTGAAGCAGGTAATCCTTTACAATCTCCATTTATGCGAAATCCTTTCCTATGTAAATATGAATCTATTATAACATCTTTACCGGAAAAAAAAGTATATATTTCTCTAAAGCGAACGCCCTTATCTCATCTGATAAAGGCGTTCTTTCCGCTGCTAAGCGAGCGCTGCTTTCATTCTCTCAAGCCCTTCTTTTACGGCGGCGGCTGAACAGCCGACATTAAGTCTCATAAATCCTTCGCCGCCCGGTCCGTATTTTGTTCTCGGCTCTAATATGATTTTCCCTTTTTTGAGCATTCTTTCTTTGAGCTCGGCATCCGAAAATCCGTATTCGCTGAAATCCATCCAGATCAAATAGGAAGCGTCAGGCTTCATCATGCGGACTTTCGGCAATTCTTTTCTTAAAAAGTCCTCAGCCAATTTCATATTCCCTTCAATGTAAGGAATCAGCGCGTCAAGCCAAGGGCCTCCCTTTGTATAGGCCGCTTCGATTGCTGCAACCGCAAATGTGTTGAGGCTGGAAATCCCGTTCTGATGCAATGCGGCGGAGAATTTCGCCCGCTTATACCGATCGGGAATGATAATGGCGGATGCCTGAATGCCGGCAATATTAAACGTCTTGCTCGGCGCGACACAAGTAACGGAAATCCGCGCAAACTCCTCAGACAGAGAAGCGAAAGGCGTATGCGGCTTTCCGTACAGCATCAAGTCGGAATGTATCTCGTCAGAAACGACGGTGACGTTATGGGCGGCGCACAGCGATCCGAGCTTCATAAGCTCATCCCGGCTCCACGCTCTGCCGGACGGATTGTGGGGATTACAAAGAATCATCAGCTTGACCTCAGAATCGCTCAGCTTTTTCTCAAGATCCTCAAAATCCATGCAGTAGACGCCGTTTTCTTCCCGTAATGGGTTATGTAAAACCTGCCGTTTGTTTTCCTTGATCATCTGATAAAAAGGCGTATACACCGGTGATTGAATCAACACCGGATCGCCCGGTTCGGTAAAGGCTTGTACGGCCATGCTGATTGCCGTGACAACACCGGAACTGAACGCGATGCTTGCGGGATCGGGCCGGTAGCCGTGCCGCGTCTCAAGCCATGAAGCGACGGCTTCTCTTGTGTTTTCGTCAGGAGACGTGTAACCGAATATGCCGTGGTCAAGGCGGGCTTTTAAGGCGTCAGTGACCGCTTCGGGAGCGCGGAAATCCATATCGGCAACTCACATCGGAAGCGCATCCGATACGCCGAATAACGCTTCCGCCTTGTCCCATTTCACCGATTGTGTGCCAAGACGGTTTTCTCGAAGATCAAAGTTCATGTATGTCACTCCTGTAGTATCATTATTTTGCACAGCGTATCTATGATAAAATAGAATTGCAAACTTTATTATAAGCGGTGATGAAAATGGAAGAAAGCCAAGCGGTCATGGCAATGATGAAAATCATTGCCAAGTGGGACCCGTTTAAATATGGAGAAGATTTTTATGAGACAGAAGCTGTCGACATCGTTCAGGCCGTCTACAGTGAAGACCGTGCCGACAAGCTGGCAGCAGCCATTCAGGATATCTTTGAAGCTTCATTTGAGCAAAAGCTTCCGATCGAAGGCTGCCAAAAGGCCGCCGAGCAGCTTCTGTCCATAAAAGAAAGCAGCTCCTGCACCCCTTAAAAACCGGCGGTTCCGCCGGTTTTCTTATTGAATAAATTCAAAAATCCGCTCCGAAACAAACTCCGGGCGCTCTTCGGGTACGAGGTGCCCCGTATCCTTGAGTGAATACAGAATGGAATCCGGCAGGTCGTCATGAAGCCGTTTTCCGACTGAGACCGGAACGACACGGTCTTCTTCTCCCCAGATTAAAAGAGCGGGGTTTTGCACTTTCTTCAAATCCTCGGGCTCTAAATCGCCCTCCCTGTGTCTGATAAACCTTGTCATCGCTTTGAAAATCTGGCGGTCTGTAAATGGTTTTTCGTAACCGTCAATCATTTCCTGATCGATAAGCGTCCGGTCGTGAACGACATTTAACAGGTTGTTCAGCACGCCGTCTTTTGAAAGCCAATACTTAAGATACAGGTCAAAACAAGGGAGATGCGTCCCGAATATAATCGACGGGTGCGAGCGCTTTAAATACCCCGAGCTGCACAGCAGGATGATTTTAGAAAAAAGCTCGGGTCTGAGAAGAGACGCGGATAAGGAAATCTGGCCGCCCATTGAATGGCCGATGAGTGCGGCCCGGCTGATACCGAGCTTTTCCAGAAGTCCGATCAGAAGCTTGGCGAGGTTTGCGTAAGTATATACGAATGTCCGTGACTTTTCCGATTGCCCGAAAGGAGGCAGGTCAACGGCGATAATATCATAATGGTTTCTGAGCAGCGGGATCAGTTTTCTGAAGCTGAATGCCGAAGATAAAAAACCGTGTACGCAGACGAGTGTCTGTCTGCCGGGATTTTCATAATGCTCGTAATACAGCTCAACTCCGTCTATCGCGGCCCGTTTAATCGGTGAAACAGCTTCCATGAGAGCCTTCGCCGTCCTTTCTTTGTTGTAATGTAAAGGCTTTTTTGATTGTCAGATTTTAGCTCTGGTTTCTTTCGGGTTTTTCTTAGCATTTGTCGAAAATCGTGATATAATGTCATGAAGATTTTTGATAATGCAAAGGTGTGAAACGTATGAAGCTGACCGAAAAAGAAACAGAAATATTAGAAATTTTAGACGAAAACAGCCGCGTTGATGCGGAAACGATTGCGAAAATGGCAAACATTCCCGCTGAAGAAGTCAAAAGCATCATTGAAAAGCTTGAAAAGGAAAAAGTCATCATTGATTATGCGGCGATGATCGACTGGCGCAAAGTCGACGGTTTGGAAGGCGTCACGGCGATGATTGACGTAAAAGTCACTCCGAAACGAAATGTCGGCTTTGATGAAGTCGCTGAGCGGATATACAGATTCCAGGAAGTTGAATCAGTGTACCTGATGTCAGGGGTGTATGACTTATCCGTCGTTATTCGCGGCAATACGATGTCAGACGTGGCAAGCTTCGTGTCTGAAAAATTGTCCACCCTTGAGTCTGTCGTTTCCACGACAACGCACTTCATCCTGAAAAAATATAAGCATGACGGCAAAGTCTTTGAAAGCGGAGACGATGACAAAAGAATCGTGGTGTCTCCGTAAATGGAAACGAAGACTTCTTATTTATCTGACTACGTGCAGCAGATTAAACCGTCAGGCATCCGCAAGTTCTTTGATCTGGCCGCTACGATGGAAGGCGTCATTTCACTGGGAGTGGGAGAGCCTGACTTTGTGACAGCCTGGAACGTGAGGGAAGCGAGTATTCTTTCTTTAGAACAGGGGTATACGGCTTATACGGCAAATGCGGGTCTTTATGAACTGAGAGAAGAAATCAGCCGCTACTTAGATCAGCGGTTCGGCCTGAGTTATTCGCCTGACAGTGAACTGATCGTTACTGTAGGGGCAAGCCAGGCGCTTGATCTCGCTGTCCGCGCCATTATGAATCCTGGAGAGGAAATGTTAATTCCCGAACCATGTTTTGTCGCATATGAATCACTCGTGACGCTGACGGGGGCGAAGCCGGTGCCGATTCAGACTGTCGCTGCAAAAGGTTTCAAAGCATCCCCAGCCGATTTTGAAGCGGCCCTGACGGACAAGACAAAAGCGCTGCTTCTATGCTCGCCGTCAAATCCGACAGGTTCTGTCTATTCGAAAGAAGAGCTTGAATCCATCGCTGCTTTCGCTGAAAAACACGACTTGATCGTGCTTGCCGATGAAATTTATGCCGAGCTGACGTATGATGAGCCATTCACGAGCATGGGGGCCATCCGCGGCATGAAGGAACGCACGGTTCTCATTTCCGGCTTCTCCAAAGCATTTGCCATGACGGGATGGAGACTCGGATTTACGGCGGCGCCTCCCGTAATCAGGGATGCGATGCTCAAAATTCATCAGCACGCGATGATGTGCGCGCCTTCCATGGCACAATACGCGGCGCTTGAAGGGCTGAAAAACGGCCAGGAAGACGTCGAAAGAATGAAGAAAAGCTATCGGAGACGCCGAAACCTGATTGTGGAGACATTGAACGAAATCGGACTCGGCTGCCACCACCCCGGCGGAGCGTTTTACGCCTTTCCTTCCATTCAGTCGACCGGCATGAGTTCAGAAGAATTCGCGGAACAGCTGCTCATTGAAGAAAAAGTAGCCGTCGTTCCGGGGAATGTATTCGGCCCGAGCGGCGAAGGCTACATCAGATGTTCCTATGCGACATCCATTGAGCAGATTCAGGAAGCGCTCGTCAGAATCAAACGGTTTGTTGAAAAAAGGGCATAAAAAAAGACACGAACCCGGTTCGCATCCAAATAAAAGGGGGGAATACTAGAAAGCCTTCGTAATCATAGTATACCCCCATTTTTCTGTGCTTAAACATGATCATGTAAAAAAGTTCTCTTTGCGAAAAACAAACTTGTATGATATAATTTTAAATTGCGTATAATCTGTATTTAATTTAACTTAGGAGTTGTTATGAATGGCAGCAAAATTTGAAGTGGGCAGTGTTTACACTGGTAAAGTAACAGGATTACAAGCGTATGGTGCGTTTGTTGCATTAGATGAAGAAACTCAAGGACTTGTTCACATTTCTGAAGTCACTCACGGTTTCGTAAAAGACATTAACGAGCACCTTTCAATCGGTGACGAAGTACAAGTAAAAGTACTTGCGGTTGACGAAGAAAAAGGCAAAATCAGCCTTTCTATCCGTGCGACTCAAGCGGCGCCTGAAAGAAAAGAAAGCAAACCAAGAAAACCGAAAGCGGCTCAAGCTTCTGAAGAAACATCTGCTCCGCAAGGTTTCAACACATTGAAAGATAAGCTTGAAGAGTGGATTGAACAGTCCAACCGCAAAGACCTTATCAAAAAATAATCATCAAAAAAAGCACCGGATATGTATGTTCGGTGCTTTTTTTATGTTTGTTTATCTGACTTCCGGATTTGCCGCTTCCTCGCGGGATGTTTCTTCGTTCGGCTTAAACAGCAGGCCGAGATTGATCAGACCGGCGATGCCGACAAGACCGTAAATAATCCGCGACAGAGCTGATCCTTGGCCGCCGAAGATGGCTGCTACTAAATCAAATTGGAAAAATCCGATCAGTCCCCAGTTAATAGCGCCGATAATCGTTAATACGAGACAGATACGCTGAATAACACTCATGTAAACAACCTCCTCTATGAATTCGTGAAACAGTTATAGATTGTGACAAAGCAAAGAATCTATGCATACTACATTCTCCGCCGTGTAAATCACACACTGTCTCAAGCTGTACAAGTGCCTTTCCCGCGAAGCCGCTGCCTGTAAACCGTGTGATGTGCCGTCAAAAAAGCGGATTGCTTTACATTGAACGTCAACTTTCTGCATAATATAAATCCAAAGGAGGAGATGTCATGCAAAACTTTACATATTGGAATCCGACCAAATTGATTTTCGGAAAGGGAGAGGTCGAAAAACTTCCTGAAGAAATCAAGCCGTACGGAAAGAACGTACTGCTCGTATACGGGGGCGGCAGCATTAAGCGCAGCGGTCTTTATGATCAAGTAACCGAACTGCTGAAAAAAGCAGGAGTTACCGTACATGAATTGGCAGGCGTAGAGCCGAATCCGCGTGTCTCAACGGTGAACAAGGGTGTTGCGCTCTGTAAAGAAAACAGCATCGATTTCTTATTGGCCGTCGGCGGCGGAAGTGTCATTGACTGCACGAAAGCCATCGCGGCGGGCGCTAAATATGACGGCGACGCGTGGGATATCGTCACGAAAAAACACCAGCCGAAAGAAGCGCTGCCGTTCGGAACAGTGCTGACCCTTGCGGCAACCGGTTCAGAGATGAACTCCGGATCAGTCATCACAAACTGGGAGACACAAGAGAAATACGGATGGGGGAGCCCGCTCGTTTACCCTAAATTCTCTATTCTCGATCCGGTAAACACATTTACCGTTCCGAAAGACCACACCATTTACGGCATGGTCGATATGATGAGCCATGTGTTTGAACAATATTTCCACCACACGTCAAACACGCCGTATCAGGACCGGATGTGTGAATCGCTTCTGCGCACGGTGATTGAAACAGCGCCGAAGCTGATCGATGATCTGGAGAACTACGAGCTTCGTGAGACGATTTTATATACAGGCACGATCGCATTAAACGGAATGCTGTCAATGGGCGCAAGAGGGGATTGGGCCACACACAACATCGAGCATGCGGTATCAGCGGTTTACGATATACCGCACGCCGGAGGTTTAGCGATTCTGTTCCCGAACTGGATGAGACATGTGCTCAAAGAAAATCCGGCCCGCTTTAAACAGCTTGCCGTCCGTGTCTTTGATATTGACGAGACAGGCAAATCAGATGAAGAGATCGCACTTGAAGGAATCAGCAAGCTGTCTGATTTCTGGACGAGCCTCGGCGCTCCGAACAGACTCGCTGATTATGATATTTCTGATGAGAAGCTGGATACGATTGCAGATAAAGCGATGGCAAACGGAGCATTCGGACAGTTCAAGTCACTGCAGAAAGAAGACGTGCTTGCGATACTGAAAGCATCATTGTAATAACATAAGGGGGGCGGCCGGATTGGCAGCTCCTTTTTTTCTGTGTTATAGTAATTCCCTTACGATTTTTTTGGAGGTCATGATAAATGGAGAACTTTACGTACTACAATCCGACGAAACTGATTTTCGGAAAAGGTCAAATCGACCAATTGAAAAAAGAGCTGAAGCAATACGGGAAAAACGTGCTGCTTGTATACGGAGGCGGCAGCATTAAGCGAAACGGCCTGTATGACCAAGTAACAGGCATCTTAAAAGAAGAAGGCGCAACCGTTCATGAGCTTGCGGGCGTTGAACCGAACCCGCGTCTGGAAACGGTAAATAAAGGAATTGAGCTGTGCAGACAGCATGAGATTGATTTCCTTCTCGCAGTCGGCGGCGGAAGTGTCATTGACTGTACAAAAGCGATTGCGGCCGGTGCGAAATATGACGGTGACGCATGGGACATTTACAGCAAAAAAGTAACGGCGCAGGACGCGCTCCCGTTCGGCACGGTGCTGACGCTTGCGGCGACAGGCTCTGAAATGAACCCTGATTCCGTTATCACAAATTGGGAAACAAACGAAAAATTCGTATGGGGCAGCAATGTCACTCATCCGCGTTTCTCCATTTTAGATCCTGAGAATACTTTCAGCGTTCCGGAAAACCAAACCGTATACGGCATGGTGGATATGATGAGCCACGTATTTGAACAATACTTCCACAATGTTGAAAACACGCCGCTTCAGGACAGAATGTGTTTTGCGGTCCTTCAGACGGTAATTGAAACAGCGCCGAAACTTTTGGAAGACCTTGAGAACTATAAGCACCGTGAAACGATTTTATACGCGGGTACGATCGCATTAAACGGCACGCTGCAAATGGGCTATTTCGGCGATTGGGCTTCCCATACGATGGAGCACGCCGTATCAGCGGTTTATGACATCCCTCACGCGGGAGGACTTGCGATTCTGTTCCCGAACTGGATGAGATACACGCTTGATACAAATGTAGGCCGTTTTAAAAACCTCATGCTCAACATGTTTGACATTGATACTGAAGGCAAAACGGATAAAGAAATTGCGCTTGAAGGGATCGATAAATTGTCCGCGTTCTGGACAAGCCTCGGCGCACCGTCCCGCCTTGCGGATTATGACATCGGTGAAGACAAGCTTGAGCTGATCGCAGACATCGCCGCAAAAGAAATGGAATACGGCGGATTCGGCAATTTCCAAAAACTGAACAAAGATGACGTACTTGCCATCTTAAAGGCGTCACTGTAAGATACATTCCCGCCCGGGGTGAAGATGAAATAGATTTTCAAGCTGCAGATGTAACCGTTTTGGGAGTCCCTCTTTCCAGACTTTCATTAGTGCATCAAGAGCAAGTGAAACACCCCTTGCCATGAGACAACTATGGAAATCTCACATGATGCGGATTTGACTCCCTGTTTCTGTACATTTAGCAGAAAAGGATCAATTAACTTTGCGATGCCGATCATCTATTTACACAAAATCTAAATCATGAAGATGAAGAGCCTTGCTATACTTCGAATTTAAAAAAGGGGCGCTGATTCAATCAGCGCTCCTTTTATGCATTTTGTGTACTAAGGTCCCGCTGAGCCCCCATATAGCTTCCCATTAAGTTTTGATAACCGGGAAGATGACTGGAGATTAATGCGCCAAAACCTTCAACATCGTTGCGCCAATCACGCTGAAGCTCGCATGCTACGCTGAACCAGTTCATAAGCTGCGCGCCGCCATGAGCCATACGCGTTAATGATGCATCTGCTACTTGCTTATTAAACGTCCCCGAAGCATCTGTCACAACAAACACTTCGTAGCCTGCTTTAATGGCAGAAAGCGCAGGAAAAGCAACGCAGACGTCTGTTACCACCCCCGCGATAATCAGCTGTTTTTTGCCAGTTGCTTCAATGGCTTTAACAAAGTCTTCATTGTCCCATGCATTAATTTGTCCGGGACGGGCTATTTTTGGCGCATCAGGAAAGAGATCAACGAGTTCTTGCATGAGCGGTCCGTTGGGTCCATTTTCAAAACTCGTTGTTAAAATAACCGGTAAATCAAAGAATTTAGCTGTATCACCGAGAGCCAATACATTGTTTTTAAATTCATCAACGCCATAGTCACGCACGAGACCGGAAATAAGGCCTGTTTGATGGTCAACTAAAAGCACGGTAGCATGATCTTTTGAAAGACGGGAATAAAGATCAGACATTTTATAATCCTCCTTGAATTAAGGCAAGTAAGTTTGTGAATTGAAAACGGTGAATCATTCATATGCTGTATTTGATAGAAAGCTATTTCTGAGGTGACTTTTCGTGAGGGTGATGATCCTTCAATTAATCTGGAACGGGAACCGGAGCATGATCAATCCAATGGATGAACTGTTGTAAATAGCGTTGAAGATAACGTTTTGTTTGTTCATCCGTAAGTATGTTTTGAGCGGAATCAATTTTCTCATGGACTTGCGAAATCAGCATTTTTTGAAATGGCAAAACATTGACTTGCATAGCTTCGAGTACTTCTCTCAATTGCGTTTGACCAAAGGCAGTACCGAACCCTCCGGGGGTTGCTCCGATTAAGCCAACCGGTTTTCTGTTTAAAACAGAAGAGGTCCGCGGTCTCGATGCCCAGTCCAATGCATTTTTTAATACCCCCGGAATTCCGGAATTGTACTCTGGACTTACAATGATGACGCCGTCAACGTCTTGTATATCAGCTCTAAAGGATGTTACGGAGTCTGGTGCTCCGGAAATTTCTAAATCTTCGTTAAAAAAAGGAAGACTGTCTATTTCAACCCAGCGAAATTGAGCCGCATTATCGAAGTCAATCAATGATTGAGCAATCGCTCGATTATACGAGTTTTTTCGTAAACTTCCGCAAATAAGACCAATGGTTTTAGTCATAAAATCACCTCCCGGTATAAACTTTCATCTTACGATACCCCAAATATAGACACTATTTTTAAAAATGGACATTTATGCCTTAATATGCCTGTGCGGCAGCCTCTCAAGAGGAGTACTATATAAAAAGAACCGGCCCATCGGGATTAGCGATGGATGTCATCCTGCTCCAAAGTAAAGGTGATACGTTCCTGGATCACCAACATTCGATTCGTTATCCCTCTCACAGTTAATACAAATATAACCATCTCGAATCCGGGATATTGTATAAAAAATGAACGCATCTTTAGCGCAAATCCCGTATTCATCCGCCCTTCTTCATGACTTGATTTAGCGGGTGAGTTCATATAAAGTGAAAGAGAAAACAATTCACCGTGATGGAGGGACAAGCAAATGACGCATGTACGCTTTGATTACTCAAGAGCGTTACCTTTTTTCAATGAACATGAACTTACATACGCACGTGATTTCGTAAAAACGGCACACCATAATATCCATGAAAAAACAGGCGCCGGAAGCGACTTTTTAGGATGGGTGGACCTCCCCGAAAACTACGATAAAGAAGAATTCGCGCGCATTAAAAAAAGCGCTGAAAAAATTAAATCAGATTCAGACGTGCTTCTCGTCGTGGGTATCGGCGGTTCATACTTAGGCGCCCGCGCGGCGATCGAAGCGCTCAATCATTCTTTCTATAATGTTCTGCCGAAAGACAAGCGCAAAAACCCTCAAGTTATCTTTATCGGCAACAATATCAGCTCAACTTATATGAAAGATGTTATGGATCTTTTGGAAGACGCTGATTTCTCTATCAATGTCATTTCTAAATCAGGCACGACGACGGAACCTGCAATCGCTTTCCGGATTTTCCGCAAACTTCTTGAAGAAAAATACGGAAAAGAAGAAGCGAAAGCGCGGATTTACGCGACGACAGATAAAGAGCGCGGCGCTTTAAAAACGCTTTCTAATGAAGAAGGCTTCGAATCATTCGTTATTCCTGATGATGTCGGCGGACGTTTCTCCGTTCTGACTGCGGTAGGTCTTCTGCCGATTGCGGTAAGCGGGGCTGATATCGATGAAATGATGAAAGGCGCTCTTGATGCAAGCAAAGACTTTTCCAGCTCGGAATTAGAAGAGAACGCGGCTTACCAATACGCCGTCGTCCGCAACGTTCTGTATAATAAAGGAAGAACTGTTGAAATGCTCATCAACTATGAGCCTGCGCTGCAATACTTTGCGGAATGGTGGAAGCAGCTCTTCGGCGAAAGTGAAGGAAAAGATGAAAAAGGCATCTATCCTTCTTCCGCTAACTTCTCAACAGACCTTCACTCTCTCGGTCAATACGTGCAGGAAGGCAGACGCGATCTGTTTGAAACTGTATTAAACGTTGAAAAACCGAAGCATGAGCTGACAATTGAAGAAGCGGAAACTGATCTCGACGGCTTAAATTACTTAGCCGGCAAAACGGTCGATTTCGTCAATAAAAAAGCGTTCGAAGGCACGATGCTTGCCCATACAGACGGAAAAGTGCCGAACTTAATTGTCAATATTCCGGAGCTTAATGCATATACATTTGGATATCTCGTCTATTTCTTTGAAAAAGCGGTGGCCATGAGCGGTTATCTGCTCGGAGTCAACCCGTTTGATCAGCCGGGTGTTGAAGCCTATAAGGTGAATATGTTCGCGCTTCTCGGCAAACCGGGCTTTGAAGAGAAAAAAGCAGAGCTTGAAAAACGTCTTGAAAAATAAAAAAAAGGGCTGGCCCTCAGCATGATGGGTCAGCCTTTTTTAAACCGTGAAAGGTGTGATGATGAATTGATGCGGCTCTTATGTAAGCATGCCGTCATTTCCGTCTGTTCCGCCGCTATTGTCTATTCGGCACTAAAACTGTCTCCAGAATCCCTCTTACAAACCATCCTGTTTTTCGCTTTCCCTCTCGGCTTGTTTACGGACATGGTCCGGCTGAAACTGAAGATTGGCCGGATGCATACGCTGATCACGAAGTGCTGTCTCTATGCCGCCGTTTTCTATATTTCAACGGAAGCCGCTCTCTCCGCAATTGTGACGTATGTTCTGATTGAATGCGCCGTTACCTCTTTTCAGCGTCTGTCTGCCGCTCCCGATTCTTCCCTGACGCCGTATGAAGATACCGCAGAGCGGGGACGCTAAAGACAAAAAGGAGCATATGCACATGATCAGCATACCATCTTCACTTGAGGGGCAATCTTTTTTACTCCGCGAATTGGAACAGGTGCTGAAATCGATCGGTTATACCATCGGAGGCGGCTGGGAGTATGACCGCGGGTTCTTTGATTACAAAATTTCCGATCAGGACGGCTATGTATTTCTCCGTATCCCTGTTGAAGCAAATAAGGGACACCTGGATGAACGAGGGGCCGCCGTTACAATCGGCACACCCTTTTTGCTGAGGCACGTCTATCAGCAGGAAACGGATGATCACGCAGGCGGCGGTGTTTTTGAGTCATTATTCAACCAATTCTCCGAGCCGAAACGGCGGGATGCGGCAATTGACCGCTCATATACAGATATCGGCATCTCGCTTGTGAAAGAGCTGGAAGACGTCCTGCTGCATTAAAGAGCCAAAAACAGATCAGTATCGAGCACCTGGTATGACAGGGGAGGGGTCAGCATCGGCCCCTCTTCTTTTTGTATGCCGATGATCGTGGTATTCCGTTTAAGATAATAGAGCGCACAGTCATGATAAGATGAACCCTTTAATTCCTCGGGGACGGGAATGATGCGCACCTTTTTCTCCAGCGTCAGATCTGACAGCGTTTGCGGTTTGGCAAGCTGCAGCTTGACCCGGTAATGCTCAAACATCACCCGGCTCGACAGCCGTGATGTGCACAGGATCTTATTGGCTCCTGCGCGCTCGGCGTTTTTGACATACCGTTCCGTTAAAATTTCCACGATACAATAAACGGACGGGTGCAGCCCTTTGATGGCGAGAAGCGTTAATACCGACAGCATATCAGCTTCGGATTCATTTTTCTGCTGATCCGCTGTCAGAATGACGGTATCGGCTTCCGTAATATTCGCTTTATTGAGCGTGCTGTCATCAGCGGCATGTCCGCGGATGAAATGGACGTTTTCAATAAGCGGCCCTTCCCTTAATGAATCATCAATCAGGACGACAGTTTTTGACGGCGCGATGTGCTGCAGTTCTTTCAGCAGCATATGCGATTTTTCATTCCATCCGATAAGAATGACGTGCCCCTTGCCTTTAAAGGCGACCTTGCCTTCGACATAGCGGTGCTGTTTGCTGAACACGGCTGAAGAAAGCGTGGCGAAATAGGCGGTCACAAAACTCGCTCCGCTTAATACAAGCACCATACCGGCAATCTGCCCGAGCGGCGTCTGGGGAACGTAATCGCCGTAGCCGACTGTGGCCACCGTAATCACCGCCCACCAAACCCCTTCAAACACAGACGTGAATTGCTTCGGTTCGAGCATGTAAATGAGTTGGCCGAACAATAAAATCAAGGCGATAATGATCAGCCCGATCCGAACATATAACGGCCATCTCAGCCAGGAAATAAATAAACGGTTTGATTTCATTCGTCCGGCTCTTCTTTCGACAGAGAGATGGATAAAATCTGCTTAATAATGGTGTTTAGTTTTTCGTCCAGCTGTTCCTGGCCGTATGAGTCACGCGCATGTCTGATTAAATCGGCCGTCTCATCTTCAAACTGAATGAGAGGTTCATCGTTTTCCGCTTCATTATAGAGCTGGATGAAGGCGTCAAGCCCTTCGTTCATTCTGTCTATCGCATTGCTCAGCTGTTCTTTCTCGCCATTTGTCACTTTCATGTCGATCACACCTGTATCTTTTTTTATACAGTATGTCCCAGTTCGTTTGATGTCTTTCAAAAATCGCCGAAAACATATTCACCCTTATTTTTTCATATGATAAAGAAAGCGGACCGAAAAAGGGTGAGTCAAATGACAGTCATTCAAAAACTGCTGGCGGCGCTGGCCGGAGCGCAGCTGCTCGCTTCGGCGGCCGTATTGCTTATTTTCGATTTGAATGGATACAATCATATGTCCGGCGGATTTTCATGGCTTGTTTTTGCAAAAGAGACCGCAGGCACGTTTCCGTTTTACATCGGATTGGCCGGGTGTATCCTCATCATGCTCGGAGGATTGATTCCTGTCAGAAAAAAGAAGCGGATTTCTGTACAGGAAAGCGGACAATCATTAAAATAATATATAAGCAGATCGTACGATATAAGAGAAAAAGGAAGAGGATAATATGCTGTTTATCTTTTTAACAATTGCTGCATTGGGATTGTCGTTTTGGGCACAATTTAAAGTGAAAAGCAATTTTCAGAAATACTCAGACGTGGAAGCTTCCAGTCAGCGGACGGGGGCGGAAACGGCAAGACGGATTCTTGATATTAACGGTTTATATGATGTGCCGGTAGAACCGGTAAGAGGCACTTTAACAGACCATTACGACCCGACGGAGCGGGTGGTGCGTTTATCTGAGCCGGTATATTACGGCCGCTCCATTTCCGCCATTTCCGTCGCTTCCCATGAAGTCGGACATGCTTTGCAGCATCAGGAATCATACGGCGCGCTTGTGCTGAGGCACAAAATTTTTCCGGTCGTCAATTTTGCCTCCGGGGTTGCCCCTCTGCTTTTCTTGGGCGGGATGCTCCTGGGCAGCTTGAACTTAATCGGACTCGGCATTATTTTGTTTTCGGCCGCTGTTTTTTTCCAGCTTGTCACACTGCCTGTCGAGTTTAATGCCAGCGCGAGGGCGAAGCGGATTATCGTGTCGGAAGGATTCATTCGCAACAGTGAAGAACACGGCGTGAATAAAGTGCTGAACGCCGCCGCGCTGACGTATGTGGCTGCGGCGCTCGTTTCATTATTCGAGCTGCTTCGTTTTGTGATGATTTTCTTAAATGGTCGTGATGAGAATTAACACGAAGGAGGTGGCCCCTTACCGTTTGCGGTAGGGGTTTTTTTGCTTATATTAAAACTGGTTCTCATTATGCTGTTAATCGGATTAACGGCCATCTTTGTCGCTGCGGAATTTGCGATTGTCAAAATCCGCGGTTCAAAAATCGCGGAGCTGGTTGAAACCGGAGACAGCCGGGCGCTCGCGGCGCACAGGGTAATTTCAAATCTCGATGAATATTTATCAGCGTGCCAGCTTGGCATTACGATTACGGCGCTCGGACTCGGCTGGCTCGGTGAACCGACGATTCAGCGGCTTCTTCATCCTGTTTTCAGCCTGATCGGAATGCCGTCATCTATTACGCACGTCGTCACGTTTATTGCGGCGTTTATCGCCGTCACGTATCTGCATGTCGTCATCGGAGAGCTTGCGCCGAAAACGATATCCATTCAAAAAGCCGAAGCCGTCAGTCTGTGGACGGCGAAACCGCTCATTCTGTTTTATAAAGTGATGTATCCGTTTATTAAGCTGTTAAACGGCTCAGCCGGATTTTTGGTCAAGCTGTTCGGTTTTCATTCGGTGAAAGAACATGAGGTCGTGGTCAGTGAAGAAGAATTGCGGCTGATTTTGTCCGAGAGCTATAAAAAAGGTCAAATCAATCAATCTGAATTCCGTTACGTCAATAAGATATTTGAATTCGATAACCGGGTCGCCAGAGAAATCATGGTGCCGCGCACCGAAATCGCCGCCATCTCGCTTGAACAGTCAGTTGATGAAGCCATACATTTGATCATCAACGAACGGTATACGCGATATCCGGTTATTAAGGAAGACAAAGATCACATTCTCGGCATTATTAACAATAAGGATTTATTTAAAGCGTATTTTCTCGGCCGCTCCATTGAATTAAAAGAAATTATGCGTCCGGTCATCAGAGTCATTGAAAGCATCCCCGTTCAGGAGCTTTTGATACGGATGCAGAAGGAGCGGATTCATATGGCGATTCTCGTTGACGAATACGGCGGCACGGCGGGACTTGTGACCGTCGAAGACATATTGGAGGAAATCGTCGGGGAAATCCGTGATGAATATGACCAGGATGAAATGCCCCACATCGTCAAAAAAGGCGAACACCACTATGTGATGGACGGCAAGGCGCTCATAGAAGAGGTGAATGATCTCCTCGATATCGCCATCGAAAATGAAGACATTGACACGATTGCCGGCTGGCTCTTAACACAAAAAATGGAGCTGAAAAATGGTGATGTGTTTCATGCCGAAGGGTGTGAATTTAAGGTGCTGGAAGCGGAAGACCATCATATCCGCTTCGTTGAAATTAAAAAAACTGATTTCTGAGCCTCCTGCTTTTGCAATGAGGCTTTTTTTATGGAAAAAATGCTTCTTCGTCCCGCTCCTTCATATGATGTAAAGAAAGGAGTGTCGGTATGAAAACGGATTGGTGGAAAACGGCGGCCGTCTATCAAATTTATCCCCGAAGCTTTATGGATTCGAACGGGGACGGAATCGGCGACATGAACGGCATCAGAGCAAAGCTTCATTACATAAAAGAGTTGGGGGCGGATGTGATCTGGCTTTGTCCCGTTTTTGACTCGCCGGGCGCGGACAACGGCTACGATATTCGGAATTATAAACAAATTGCCGGCGAATTCGGGACGATGGAGGATTTTGACCGGCTCCTTGCGGATGTCCATGCGCTCGGCATGAAGCTGATTATAGACCTCGTCATCAACCATACAAGCGATGAGCACCCTTGGTTTATCGAATCACGCTCAGCGAAAGATTCCGAAAAACGGGACTGGTACATCTGGAGAGACGGAAAAAACGGCAAAGAGCCGAACAATTGGGAAAGCATTTTCGGCGGATCGGCGTGGGAATATGATCAAGAGACCGGCCAGTATTACCTGCACCTGTTTGACAAAAAACAGCCTGATTTAAATTGGGAAAACGAAGCGATGAGGCAGTCCGTTTATGAGATGGTCCGCTGGTGGCTTGATAAAGGCATAGACGGCTTCCGGGTGGATGCCATTTCTCACATTAAGAAAAAAGAAGGGCTCCCTGACATGCCGAATCCGGACGGTCTCCCGTACGTCCCGTCTTTCCCGTATCATATGAATGGGGAAGGCATAATGGATCTCTTAAAAGAGCTGAAACGGGAAACATTTTCGCGCTATCCGATCATGACGGTCGGCGAGGCGAACGGAGTGGCGGCTTGGGAGGCGGCTGATTGGGCTGGTGAAGAAAACGGCGTCTTTCAAATGATTTTTCAATTTGAACATCTCGGCCTCTGGGATACGGGAGATGATCAAAGCATCTCCATTCCGGCGCTTAAGCGCGTCTTGTCCGGCTGGCAGAACAGTCTTGAAGGAAAGGGCTGGAACGCGTTGTTTATGGAGAACCACGATCAGCCCCGTTCCGTCTCGGTATGGGGTGACGAACGGTTTTTGACAGAAAGCGCCAAGGCACTCGCCGCGATGTATATGCTGATGAAAGGCACGCCGTTTATTTACCAGGGGCAGGAGCTCGGAATGACCAATGTTTCGTTTCCATCCATTGAAGATTATGATGACGCCGCAATGAAATATCTGTATGAAAAAGAGACGTCCCGCGGCGTTCCGCATGAAAAAGTGATGAAGATCATCTGGAAGAAGGGCCGGGATAATTCACGGACACCGATGCAATGGAGCGGTGAGGCGAACGGCGGGTTTTCTGATGCTTCTCCGTGGCTCGGAGTGAATCCGAACCACACATGGCTGAATGCTGCATCACAAATGCAGGATGAAACATCCGTATACCATTTCTACAAACGGCTGCTCGCCCTCAGAAAAGAACACGGCGTATTGATCAGCGGCACATACGAATTGCTGCTTCCGAATGACCGGCAGATTTATGCCTATCTAAGAAAAAACGGAACAAAAACCGCCCTGATCATCACAAATCTGTCTCGAACCCCCGCTTTATACAGACATCCCGGTTATCCGCTTGACTCCGATTCTCTCGTGCTTGCAAACGCGGAAACAGAAGCGCATCGCCATGTGACATCCTTTCTTTTAAAGCCTTATGAGGCCCGCGTATATATATGGTGAAAAACTTCAGTCCCGAGGCTGAAGTTTTTTGTGATCTGCGTTTATCATCGCGATCCGACAGGAAAAGACAAATACAGAAACGAATATGGGAAAGGAAGAGAAAAAGAAAGGAGGCATTTATATGCTGAAAAAATTGCAGATCCAAACAAACAGACGGGATGAAATGATCGACATCACACATGAAGCTGAAGCGTTTCTCCGCAAAACAGGCGTAAAAAACGGTTTGGCGCTCATATACTGTCCCCATACAACCGCCGGCATTACCATAAATGAAAATGCCGATCCGGATGTGAAGAGGGATATGCTCAGAAGGTTTGATGAAATGTATCCGTGGGAGCACGAACTGGACCGGCATATGGAGGGAAATACGGCGGCACATATGAAAGCGAGTACAACCGGCGCCTCCCAGCATGTCATCATAGAAGACGGGCGCCTGATACTCGGAACATGGCAGGGCGTTTATTTTTGCGAATTTGACGGTCCGCGAAACAGAACCTGTTATATCAAAATACAGGCTGAAACGGAGGAAAACACAAATGAGTGAGTGGATGAGTGCATTATCATTAACAAAGCCCGTCATTCAGGCGCCGATGGCCGGCGGGCTGGTCACGCCGCGTCTGGCTTCGGCGGTATCAAATGAAGGGGCGCTCGGAAGCCTCGCTTCAGGATACGTCAGCCCGCAAGCGCTTGAAAAACAGCTTATCGAGATGAAAGACCTGACGGACCGCTCCTTTCAAGTAAATCTTTTCGTCCCGGAGGAAAGACAGATGCCTGAGGCGGAACTGGTTGAAAAATGGAAAGCCCGCATCCCAAGGGCAAAAGACGCCAAGCCGTTCTCTGATCTGAAAGAAGAATGGAATGATTTCGAGGAAAAAGCGGAGCTTCTGATCCGTTACGGAGTCAAAGCGTGTTCATTCACCTTCGGCCTGCCGCCGGAAGAAACGGCGGAAAAGCTGAAGAAAAGCGGTTGTTTCCTTTTCGGCACGGCGACAACGCCGGAGGAAGCGAAGGCCTTTGAAGAACGGGGGATGGACGCCGTTATTCTTCAGGGAATAGAAGCCGGCGGACATCGGGGGTCGTTTCTGCCGGTTAAAGGAGAACCGGCTCTCGGCCTTATGGCGCTGATTCCGCAGGCTAAAGACGCGCTGAATATCCCGGTGATTGCGGCAGGCGGCATTTTTGACCGCCGCGGCGTGCAGGCGGCCCGATGTTTGGGTGCGGACGGCGTTCAAGTAGGAACACCGTTTCTCCTTTGTGAAGAAAGCAGCGCCTCACCGGCATATCAAAAAGCCATTACCGAATCAAAAGGAGCCGACACGCGGCTGACCACCCTGTTTTCGGGAAAACAGGCGCGGGGAATCGTGAATCAGTTCATGAAAACATATGAAGCTGACGAGGGAAAAACGCTGCCTTATCCGCTGCATAATACGCTGACAAAGCCGATGCGCGGGCACGCGGCTCAATCAGGAGACGCGGAGTATATGTCTTTATGGGCCGGCCAGTCCGCCGCGAAACTTGAAGGGCCGACAGACGTGAAAACCGTTTTGGACAGATTGTGCGAATCATAATCCAGAAATCGTGAGGTGATGGATGATGAAGATTCTTCAAATGTCCTATAAAAAAAGAGGGACTATTGAGTTTGTCTTTGAAGATTTTCCGCATTCCAAAGTCACCATGGCACCGATTAAAGGGTATTACTTTGTCCGCGCCATTAAATGGAGCAGACGGGACAGAGCCGTCACCCGACATGATTTAGAGAAGTTTGAATGGGCTGCAAACCAAGCGCTCGGCACGACGGCTTTTTACCGGAAAAGAAAAGCATTCCGCATCCCATCGTCACAATGACAGACGATGGGATTGTTTTAATGCATGATCTGATAAAGCGCGGGTGCATCAAGCCTTGTTGCCTGGTTAAGCAGATAAGCCGGCTGCACGGCATTTTTTTTTCTTAAAGAATTCAATCTCTGGATGATTTGTTCAGCGGTCAGAATCCCGAGACCGTGGGCGAAATATTGATCATTCCCCATCACAATGACATTCTCTCCCCGCCACTGAGCCTTTGCAGGATTAAAATCAGGATTTTTAAAATATAAACAATCTCCCCGTAAAAAGTGGCTGCCGGTTTCCGTGTAGATCGGCAGATGCTCATAGTGCCAGTCATACAAAGTGATATCCCGGAAACGCCGGTTAAACCGTTCTTCACCGATTGTCTTTAAGACGGCCAGATAATAAATCACAACAATGGCGGTAGCGCATTCAAATGCGTAAAACGCCCCATTTTCAATAATGTCCCGAATCGCTTTTGAAGCGGGGATTCTGTACTTCAGCTCCAAGGCTCCTTCCGGCGTCACTCTCCAATAAGCCGTATTTCCGTATGTTTTGGCGAAAGTTGCAAATTTCACACCTGATCCGTGCAGTTCTCTTGCGGCTTCCACAATATGGCGGCGCAGCCGCACCTCGAACATCAGTTCAGCAATCGACCCGTAATCGAATTGTACGGGAGAATTGAGCAGTTCATTTATATACGGAACAAGGCTTTCTTCCGTCTGCCAGTTCGCGATGTCCTGAGGCCGAAGCACTTGGCCGGATATGATAATCATCTGCGCGCCCCCCTTCTCTTTTTTTATAAGATATGCAGGAAGCTTGGGCAATGAAAATCAAGTCATAAAAAAGGAGGAAATGTTAACAAAATGTGAAGACTGAGCCGATATATAAGGTATCACACTTGAGGGAGCAGCTTAATATGAAAAAATTCATCAATTGGTGCACAAAGGCATCGATTTCACGTAAATTAATCATTTCATTTATCGTGATCTTAATCATACCGATTCTCGTGTTAGAATTCAGTTCATACCATACGGCGAGCAATTCGCTGGATGATCAGATTTCAGGCAACGCGAAAAATAACATCGAATCTTTTAACACAACGATTACAAATGATATCGGCGCAAAAGCAAAGGCGATTGAATTTTTCAGTGAAACGTTAAAAGGTTCATCCTTCTCAAAGAAAAACATGTCTGCTCTTGAAGAAAAGTTCGGGCAATACACGTCTATTCATAAGGACGTAGCCCGCATTTACGGAGGAACGGAAGACGGCAGCTACGCACAGGCGCCGAAGGAGAATACTCCGGCCGATTACGATCCGAGAACACGCACTTGGTATAAAGACGCTGTGAAGGCTGGCGGCACGCTCGTTGTCACCGACCCTTACACCGCGGCAAGCGACGGCAGCATGGTCGTCACCGTGGCAAAGCAGATGCAGGACGGAACAGGCGTAGTGGCCATGGATATTACGATTGACCAGCTGCTGAAGCAGATGCAGGGAATCAAAATCGGGCAAAAAGGCTTCGTGTTTATCACGTCCAAAAATAAAACCTATGTCGCGCATAAAGATCACAAACCGGGCGATAAAGTTTCAACCCCGTGGCTGAATGAGGTATACAGCAAAGACAGCGGCATTATTTCATACAAGCTCGATGATCAAAATAAAAAAATGGCGTTTACGACAAATAAACTGACCGGATGGAAAATAGAGGGGAGCATGGAGCTCAACGAAATTAAAGACGCCTCACAACCGGTGCTGACGATGGGAATGATCGTCCTTGCAGCATCCATTATCATCGGGGGAATTTTAATTCTGTTGATTGTCAGATCCATTACGTCACCGCTGAAACGGCTTGTCCGCTCTTCTAAACAAATCAGCGGCGGAGACTTGACTGAAACCATTGATATCCGCTCGAAAGATGAATTGGGCGAACTCGGCGCGAGCTTTAATGAAATGGGAGAATCTCTGCGCGGACTGATCAGCGCGATCCAAAACTCTGTCGACAACGTGGCCGCGTCATCGGAAGAGCTGACCGCTTCAGCTTCGCAGACAAGCAAAGCGACGGAACATATTACAATGGCGATTGAGCAGTTTTCAAACGGAAACGAAGAGCAAAGCGAAAAAGTCGATTCAAGCTCAGCCAAGCTGAATCATATAAATGACGGACTCGCCGCCGTTTCCCGCACATCATCATCCATTACGGAAGCATCTAAACAATCGAAGGAAGCTGCCGGCACCGGAGAAGAATATGTGCAGCAAACCGTCGGGCAGATGAATCTCATCAATCAATCGGTCCAGCAGGCGGAAGCGGTTGTAAAAGGCCTTGAGGCCAAATCAAAAGACATCACTCATATTTTAAGAGTCATCAACGGTATTGCCGATCAGACAAACCTGCTTGCTTTAAATGCAGCCATTGAAGCGGCAAGAGCCGGTGAATACGGGCGGGGCTTCTCAGTGGTAGCCGAAGAAGTGCGCAAGCTTGCCGTCCAATCCGCCGGTTCAGCCAAAGAGATTGAAAAACTCATTCAGGAAATCACGGCTGAAATTAATACATCGCTTCACATGTTCACATCCGTTAATGAAGAAGTTCAATCCGGACTTGCCGTAACGGACCGCACGAAAGAAAGCTTCCAGAATATCTTCGGCATGACAAACGATATTGCCGAGAAGCTTCAATCGATGAACGGCACGGTTGAACAGCTGTCGGACAGCTCTCAGCACGTTTCAGCCGCGGTGACCGATATTGCGGACGTATCACGGGAAAGCGCAGCAAGCATTCAGGATATTGCCGCATCCGCAGAAGAACAGCTTGCATCAATGGAAGAAATCAGCACATCCGCCGATACTTTGGCGCAAATGGCCGAAGAACTGCGGGAATTAACGAAACAATTTAAAATCAACTAGTAAAAAAGGACGCTTTCCGGATGGAAGGCGTCTTTTTTATAGTGACATCCGGATAATTAAATAAAAAGTCTTGCATGCAAAGGGAGTACATAGAACTATTTTTCATTTATGACTTAATTTTCAATGTAATAAAAAGGGAGTTGGCCGATATAAACAGTAAATGATTGAAAGAGGTTTACAAAATTGAAAAAAACAGCAAAAAAAATCGCCAGAAAATCAATAGCAAAAAAACTTATCATTTCATTTTTACTGATCTTAATTATTCCGGTAGCAGTATTGGCTGCCGGCGCCTACCGTTCGGCGGCTTCATCCGTTGAAAAGCAAATGATGGAAAGCGCCGAAGGAAATGTGCAAATCTTAAACAATATGATTGATGACCGGATCGGAATGTTTACAAAAAGCTCAGCATATTTCAGCGAATGGGCGACAAGCGCCAAATTCAAAGAAAAAAACCAAACGGAAATGCAAGAAAGGTTCAAGCAGTTTATTGAAAGCAATGATAAAGCGTCCGCCGTATTTTCAAGCAGCAAGGAAGGAACGTTTACCCGTTATCCGCATGCCGATATGCCGGCCGATTTCAATCCGCTTGAAAGAAGCTGGTATCAGGAAGCCATGGAGAATAAAGGCCAAACCATCATCACAGACCCTTATGAGTCCATCTCAAACAAAAAGATGGTCGTCACTATGGCCCGCGCGGCGCAAGACGGATCAGGCGTCGTCGCCATTGATATAAAAATCGACGATCTCATCACGATGACAAAAGAAGTGAACATCGGAAAAGAAGGATACGCCTTTATCCTCAGCAAAAATAAAAAAGCCGTTGCCTACAGTGATGAAAAAGCCGGCTCGGCGGTATCGGGAAAATGGGTTGATACATTATACAGCGGGCAAAAAGGCGACTATGAATATACGCTGAACGGGAAAGCGAAAAAAATGGCGTACGTGACCAATGAAGCGACGGGCTGGAAGATCAGCGGAACCATGTCCGTGGATGAAATCAAGGATGCGGCAAGACCGGTTCTGACTCTGGCCGTTATCATATTGGCGATAGCCATTGCCGCAGGGATGATTTTCATTTATTTTGTCATCCGCTCAATTACCAAACCGTTAAAACGTCTCGTAGCTTCAGCGGAAAAAATCAGCAGCGGAGATCTGACGGAAACCATTGATGTCAGCTCTCAAGATGAGCTCGGCGTACTCGGTAAAAGTTTTAATCATATGACAGATTCACTCCGTTCGCTTATTCAGGGAATTCAGGACTCTGTTGAACACGTCGCTTCTTCCTCAGAGGAGCTGACGGCTTCGGCTGAGCAGACGAGCAAAGCAACGGAACATATCACCCTTGCGATTGAACAGTTTTCTAATGGAACGGAAGACCAAAGTGAGAGTATTGATAAAGCGACAGCCCAAGTGAATGAGATGAAAGACGGGCTCAGCGATCTGGCGGAAGCGGCAGCCGTGGTGACGGAAACGTCAATTGAATCGGCGGAGATATCCGGCGCCGGTGAGCGGCTTGTCAAGAAAACAGCCGGCCAGATGGGCGCCATTGACCAATCCGTAAGTAAAGCGGAGCAAGTCGTACAAGGGCTTGAACTCAAATCGCAGGACATCACCAGCATTTTGCGCGTCATTAACGGCATTGCCGATCAAACGAATCTCCTTGCTTTAAATGCAGCCATTGAAGCGGCAAGAGCGGGAGAATACGGACGCGGTTTTTCAGTCGTTGCGGAAGAAGTGAGAAAGCTTGCCGTCCAATCTGCCGATTCAGCGAAAGAAATCGAATCCTTAATTCATGAAATCGTCAAAGAAATTCATACTTCGCTCGGAATGCTGGAATCCGTCAATCACGAGGTGAAAAGCGGACTTCAGTTAACGGACGAAACGGAAAAAAGCTTCCGGGACATTTCCGTTAAAACAAATCAGATTGCCGGTGAACTGCAAAATATGAATGCAACCGTGGAACAGCTTTCTGCCGGATCTCAGGAAGTATCAAACGCTTCAGAGGATATCGCGGCCGTCTCCAGACAAAGCGCGGCCGGCATTCAGGATATCGCGGCTTCAGCTGAAGAGCAGCTTGCGTCCATGGAGGAGATCAGTTCCTCCGCCGTCACGCTGGAAAAAATGGCGGAAGAATTACGCGAACTGACAAAGCGTTTTAAGATAAACTCTTAATTAAGTCTAAAAGACTAATTTAACAATAGGTAAAAAGTATGTTTCGTTATATTTCTTCTTTTTGGATGTGTATATTTACCCATAATTGCCGATATGAAGGGTAAACACGCAAGAGGAGATATAGCAGATGAAAAAAATTGTTCAAATCATCAAGCAGAGATCGCTTACAAGAAAACTGCTCATTTCTTTTTTGGCCATTCTCATTCTTCCTATTTCAACGCTGGCTTTTATCGCCTATCAATCGGCGGTAAGCACGCTTGACAGGCAGATGATGGGAAGCGCACTAGATAATGTGCAGCAGATTAACGATATGATCAACACAAGCATCAGCCAAAAGGAAGACGGAACGGCATATTTCAGCGACTGGCTCACAAAGGATCGGTACAAGCCGAAAAACCAATCGCAAATTACCGATAAATTCACAGAGTACATGAAGATCAATAAAGACGTGGAATCCATCTATACGAGTGACACGGAAGGACATTTCACACGGTATCCGGATCTGCAGATGCCTAAAGGATATAATCCGATTGAAAGAGACTGGTATAAAAAGGCCGTGGAAAATAAGGGGAAAGTTGTTGTAACAGATCCTTACCGCACGGCTTCCACCAATACGATGGTCGTGACAGTCGTTCAGCAGACGAAAGACGGCTCAGGAGTCGTCGCCATCAATATGAAAATCGATGAGCTTCTGAAAACGACAAAGAAAGTGAACATCGGAAAATCCGGCTACGCTTTTATCCTGACGAAAGACAAAAAAGTGGTCGCCCATCCGAACCGCACGTCAGGCACAGTATTAAACGGGGAGTGGGCTGAACGGCTGTTCACCAGCAAAAAAGGTGATTTTCAATACAAATACGACGGCCAGGAAAAGAAAATGGCTTATGATACAAACGGGCTGACAGGCTGGAAGATTACCGGAACGATGTATCTGGACGAAATTCATGAAGCGGCCCTGCCGATCCTTCATCTGTCCCTGCTCGTTCTCGTATTAGCGATTGTCATCGGAACCATTGTCATGGTGCTGATTATCCGTTCAATCACAAAACCGCTCAAGCAGCTTGTGACATCATCGAAACAGATCAGTGAAGGCGATTTAACAGAAACGATCGAGATTCAGTCAAAAGATGAATTAGGCGAGCTTGGCAAAAGCTTTAACAATATGGCCGCTTCGCTAAGGTCTCTCATCCATGCCATCCAGGATTCCGTGAATAACGTCGCATCTTCCTCAGAGGAGCTGACGGCTTCAGCGGAGCAGACAAGCAAGGCAACCGAACATATCACACTGGCGATCGAACAATTTTCTAACGGAAATGAAAGCCAAAGTGAAAATATTGAAAGCGCGGCGGAACATATTTACCAAATGAACAGCGGGCTTAAAGATATGGCGAAAGCATCTGCCGTCATTACCGAATCCTCCGCCACATCAGCGGAAGTCGCCAATTCAGGCGGAAAGCTCGTCCACCAGACGGTCGGCCAAATGAACGTCATTGACCGGTCAGTGAAAGAAGCTGAACAAGTGGTGCGCGGACTTGAAACAAAATCAAAAGACATTACAAACATTCTCCGTGTCATTAACGGAATCGCTGATCAGACAAACCTTCTTGCGCTGAACGCGGCAATTGAAGCCGCGCGTGCGGGTGAATACGGCCGGGGCTTCTCAGTCGTCGCCGAAGAGGTCAGAAAACTTGCGGTCCAGTCTGCCGATTCAGCGAAAGAAATCGAAAGCTTAATTATAGAAATCGTCAACGAAATCAATACATCTCTCGGCATGTTCCAATCCGTCAACAAAGAGGTGGAGAGCGGACTGGATATTACGAATCAGACCGAAACGAGCTTCAAACGGATTTCTGAAATGACGAACCAGATCGCCGGAGAAATTCAAAATATGAATGCGACGGTAGAACAGCTGACAGCAGGATCTCAGCAGATTTCAGGAGCTTCGGAGCAAATCGCGTCCATCGCAAAAGAAAGCTCCGCCAGCATTCAGGATATCGCGGCCTCCGCCGAAGAACAGCTGGCTTCAATGGAAGAAATCAGTTCGTCTTCGGAAACGTTATCTCAAATGGCGGAAGAATTACGTGATATGACGAAACGATTTAAAATAGATTAATAGGTCATAGAACACCCAAATGTGCTGTTTGGGTGTTTTTTTTAGTTTTTTTAATAAATCTTTTGTCCTATCTGACGATATTAGATTTAGCTTTTCAAAGAAGGAGACTGAAAAAATGAAACAACTGATACATTGGATCAAACAGCCATCCATCAGCAAGCCGCTGATCGCGGCATTTTTAGCCGTATTGGTGCTTCCGGTCGGCATACTCGCCTACTTCAGCTACCAAACGGCGGGGAGTACATTAGAAAGCGAACTGACCCACAGCGCCCAGGGAAATGTCAGCGAACTGAACAGCGTGCTGGAAAACATGCTCGAAGGCAAGCTGAAAGCGATTGACTACTACAGCGAATCAATCACTAAGGAAAAACTGAACACAAAAAATAAATCAGTACTGCTCGACAATATGAAGCAGTATGTCACCGTAAATGACGATGTCGCGTCAATTTACGCCGCGTCTCGCGACAAAGCGTTCGTGAAATATCCGTCCGTTGATATGCCGTCCGATTATAATCCGCTCACGCGCGAGTGGTATACCAAAGCGGTTGAAAAAAGCGGACAGCCGGTGTTTACCGAGCCTTATAAAGACGCTGCAACCGGACAGACGGTCGTTACGATTGCCCAGCAGACAAAAGACGGATCAGGCGTTGTGGCGCTTGATATTAATCTGGGCGACCTGCTGAACGCTTCCGAACGCGTCCAGATCGGTCATAAAGGATTTGCCTTCATTACAACGGGAGATAAAAAATACATCGCCCATCCGACTATAAAAGCGGGAACGGAAGGCTCCGGAGAGTGGACGAAAGAAGTGTTTTCCAAATCAAGCGGATCGTTTGAATACATGTTTGAAGGACAGCAGAAGAAAATGGCCTTCACGACAAACAAACTGACGGGCTGGAAAATCGCCGGCACATTTTTTGTCAGTGAGATCCATGACGCAGCCTCGCCTGTCATGAAAATGGCGCTGATCATCCTGGCGGTTTCTCTTATCGTCGGCGGTATTTTAATCTTTTTTATCATTCGCTCGATTGCAAAACCGCTCAAAAAACTTGTTTCGACATCAGCTAAAATCAGTGACGGCGATTTAACGGAAGTCATTGATATCAAGTCAAAAAATGAATTCGGGCAGCTCAGCCAAAGCTTCAATGAGATGTCGGCCTCACTCCGTTCTGTCATCGGCGTCATCCAATCATCCGTCGAACATGTCGCTTCTTCATCCGAAGAGCTGACGGCATCCGCCGGACAGACAAGCAAGGCGACAGAGCATATTACACTGGCGATTGAACAATTCTCAAACGGAAACGAATCACAAAGTGAGAAATTAGAAGAAAGTGCTGATCATCTTTCCCAAATGAATGCCGGCATTGCCGAGACGGCGAATGTATCGGCGGAAATCACTGAATCCGCCATCCAAACCTCTGAAACGGCCGGAAGCGGAGAAGAATTAGTGGCGAAAACGGTAGGCCAGATGAAAACAATTGATCGTTCCGTACAGCAGGCGGAAGCGGTCGTAAAAGGGCTGGAAACGAAGTCGCACGACATTAAGAGCATTCTCAACGTCATTAACGGCATTGCCGATCAAACAAATCTGCTTGCCTTAAACGCTGCCATTGAAGCGGCCAGAGCAGGCGAATACGGGCGGGGCTTCTCCGTCGTTGCGGAAGAAGTGAGGAAGCTTGCCGTACAATCAGCCGGCTCCGCGAAGGAAATCGAAACGCTGATTCAGGAAATCGTCAAAGAAATCGCCACATCGCTTTCCGTATTCCAAGCGGTGAATCAAGATGTGAAGGAAGGCCTCGATATTACGGATCAAACGGCCGAAAGCTTCAAAAAAATCTCAGAAATGACGACTCAGATTTCAGGCGCCTTGCAGCATATGAACGGAACGCTTGAGAAGCTTGCAGCCGGGTCACAAAATGTGACAAACGCGGTGGAGGACATTACCTCAGTCGCCAAAGAAGGGTCCGCCGGCATTCAAGACATCGCCGCCTCAGCTGAAGAGCAGCTGGCCTCCATGGAAGAAATCAGTTCATCCGCCGAAACGCTTGCGCATATGGCTGAAGAACTGCAGCAGGTCACACGGAAATTTACGATTCAGTCTGAAGACGAAGAACAGCTGTAGCGAGCTGTTTCTTTTCCTCATCTGAAAAAAGCGATACACTAGTATAAAAGAAGGGAGTGGCAGTGATGAGATTAGAAGGCAAAAAAGTCATAGCGCTTGTCAGTGACGATTTTGAAGACTTAGAGCTTTGGTATCCCGTCTACCGGCTGAGAGAGGAAGGCGCGATCGTTCATTTAATAGGAGAAGAAGCGGGCCGTTCATACAAAGGAAAATACGGCGTGCCCGCGACAGCGGATTACGATTTTAAGAGCCTGATTGTTCAGGAGTATGACGCCGTGCTCGTGCCTGGCGGCTGGGCTCCTGACAAACTGCGAAGATACCCCGAAGTTTTGGAGATCATCCGTACGATGAACGAGCAGAAAAAGCCGATCGGCCAGATCTGTCATGCGGGCTGGGTGCTCATATCTGCCGGAATTCTCACAGGAAAAAAAGTAACGAGCACGCCCGGCATCAAAGACGACATGACAAATGCAGGGGCACAGTGGCTGGATGAAGCAGTCGTAACTGACGGCCACATTGTATCAAGCCGCCGCCCGCCCGACCTTCCGCAGTATGCAAAAGCGTTTGCTGACCTGTTAGCGTCCAAATAAAAAACATCCGCCCGAATCCGGGCGGATGTTTTTAGTTTTGATCGGCGGGAAAGACAATTCCGATTTGTTTTCTCGCTTCTTCCATAATGCTTGCCGTAATGAAAGAACGTTCAAATGTATTTTCGGAAGACTCCCGCTGTCCGTTTCGAAGAAGATTGATGAATTCAGCCGTTTCGTAGTACATCGACGGTTTCAGATCAGGGACTGAAATGTCTTCCGTCCGGCCGTCACGATAGCGGATTTCCGCCCGTTCCGGTCCGTGAATGCTGTCCAGCACGATCGTGCCGTCCTCACCCTGAATTTCCGCCGGGGCAAACGAATTTGAGATTTTCGAATGCATCAGCACCGCTTCAAATCCGTCGTATGACAGAATGACCGTGCCTTCGCCGTCAACGCCGGATGCTAGTTTATGACCGGTCGCAATGACGTTTTTCGGTTTGCCGAACAGGACGACGGCCGGATAAATGCAGTACACGCCGATGTCCATTAACGAACCGTTCGATAATTCAGGCTTAAACGCGTTTAGCACCGTACCGTTCTTATATGCATCATATCGTGATGAATATTGGCAGTAGCTTGCCGTGAATCTCCTGACGGGTCCGATTTTATGTAAGTGGTTTTGAAGCATGCTGAAGTTCGGCAGGAACGTTGTTTTCATGGCTTCCATCAAGAGAACGCCGTTCGTTTTGGCTGCGTGAATCATTTCATCCGTTTCCCTTGCGTTAGACGCAAACGGTTTTTCGCACAGTACATGCTTGCCGTGTTCCATAAAAAGGACCGCCTGCTCTTTGTGAAATGCATTCGGGCTGGCGAGATACACCGCGTCATAGGCTTCGCTTTCCGCCATTTCTTTCAGGCTGGTGAAATAATGAGAAGCGCCGTGTTTGCCGGCGAATTCCGCCGCACGTTCCTCAGTTCTGGAATAAACCGCCGTTAATTGAAAATCATCAATAGCAGAAGCTGCCTCCAGAAATCGTTCTGTAATCCAATTCGTTCCGACTGCTGCAAATCGAATCATTGCTATCGCTCCTTCTATGTATTGGCTTACATTATAGCTTTTTTTCTGAGAAACATAAATGGAAAAAAGGCTGGCAGCTAAAGAGATAGGAAAAATTCCCATAGAGACCGGTTATTATTTTTCATTACAGGAACGATAGTGTACAATTTAAGTAAAATACATATGATGGAGGAACAATAGTGGAAACATTGCAAACATGGGGCGGCAGATTTAAACAGTTTTTCTTAGACAATAAATTTGTCTTGTTTTTGCTTGTATTGCTGCTCATCGGTCTCAATATCCTTGTCTTTATGAAGACATCATTTATTTTCACACCCATTATCGTCCTGCTCAAAACGATTGCGCTCCCCGTCATTTTGACAGGAATCGTTTATTATCTGCTTAATCCGATCGTAGATATATTGGAAAAAATAAGAGTGAAAAGAGTCTATTCCATCCTGCTCCTTTACCTCATTATTATAGGGCTGATTACGATTACGGTCGTTTCAATTATTCCGTTTTTAAAGGAACAGATCATGAGCCTGATCGACAATCTGCCGAAATATGTGGATATTGTTGAAGATCAGACGAAAAGCCTGATCGGAAGCGATTTTGTAAATCAGGCGCAAAAGACGATGAATATCAACATTTCCGATCTTGCTAATAAAGTATCGGCGCAGGCGGCGACAATTGCAAACAGCACATTTACCGGGGTCGGGAATTTTATCGGCGCGCTGACGGAAGTAATTATTTCAATTGTGACCGTGCCGTTTATTCTGTTCTATTTGCTGAAAGACGGCAAAAAACTGCCAATCTATATCTTAAAGTTTGTGCCCACCCGTCTGAAAGAACAAACGTATACGATGCTTAGTGAAATGAACCACAGATTAAGCTCCTATATCAGAGGACAGGTCATCGTCAGCTTCTGCATCGGGTTTTTATTATTTATCGGCTATCTGATTATCGGACTTGATTATGCTTCCCTGCTTGCGGTCATTGCCGCTTGTACGAGCGTTGTTCCGTATTTAGGGCCGACCATTGCCATCACGCCGGCGATTATTATCGCGTTGGTCACTTCGCCCCTTATGCTGCTGAAGCTTGCGATTGTCTGGACCGTTGTCCAGCTCGTGGAAGGGAAATTAATTTCTCCGCAGATCATGGGGAAAAATCTTCACATTCACCCGATTACCATCATCTTTGTTCTTTTAACCGCCGGAAAGCTGTTCGGGGTTGTCGGCATTATTTTAGCCATCCCGGGGTATGCGGTCATCAAAGTGGTCACGACCCATCTGTTTGATTGGTTCAAAATGCGTTCGCATTTATATGAAGAAGAAAAAAATGATGCTGTATCGAAGTCATAAAATCGGAACGGACATGATATTTATTATAAGACAGGCTTTCCTTCAGGGGAGAGCTTCTCTTTTGTAAATGATGAATGAAGGGAAGAATGGGATGACACTATGGGAGATGTTCACAGCAGCCGTTTTGGGAATCGTGGAAGGGCTGACGGAGTACGCGCCGGTTTCTTCCACGGGACATATGATCATAGCGGATGACATCTGGCTGAAATCCGGAAGCCTGATGAATCCAGAAGCCGCCAATTCCTTCAAAGTGGTGATTCAGCTCGGTTCGATTCTGGCGGTGGCCATTGTGTTTAAGGATCGGATATTACATTTACTCGGCCTCAAAAAAAACGTCACGCGCGATCAGCAGAAGGGATACAGGCTGACCATCGCGCAAATCGCCGTCGGTCTTGTTCCGGCAGCGGTGCTCGGCTTTTTATTTGAGGATTTCATTGACCGCTATTTATTCTCCGTCAGAACGGTCGCTTACGGATTAATTGCCGGAGCCGTGCTTATGCTTGTAGCGGACTGGATCAATAAAAGGAAAGAAACGATCGATACGGTGGACAGAATCACCTACAAACAGGCTTTCTGTGTCGGATTATTCCAGTGTCTCGCTTTATGGCCCGGATTTTCCCGCTCAGGCTCAACGATTGCCGGAGGTGTCATTGTCGGCTTGAATCACCGGGCAGCCGCAGACTTCACATTTATTATGGCTATTCCGATTATGGCGGGCGCAAGCCTTCTGAAGCTGGTGAAATACTGGAGCAGTCTTTCTTATGACATGATTCCGTTTTTTCTTGTCGGCTTTATCTGCGCCTTTGTCGTCGCCCTCTTAGTCGTCAAGTTTTTTCTTCGGCTCATCAATCGGATTAAGCTTGTCCCGTTCGCCATTTACCGTGTCATCCTCGGCATCATTTTAATCATGCTCGTGCGATAAACGAAGAGGCCCCTAGAGGGTCTTCTTTTTATGTTCGAAAAACGTCTCAGGAAAATATGAGCAAACTGAATTTTCTGCTTGAAATTCATAGAAGACTCGTCTATAATAAAACATGACGTTACAGCACGGGGCCATAGCTCAGCTGGGAGAGCGCTACGCTGGCAGCGTAGAGGTCAGGGGTTCGAGCCCCCTTGGCTCCATACTAATAAAGCTTGATCTAAAGCCATTCTTGAGACTTTCAAGGATGGTTTTTTATTTGCTCTAATCTCTATTGGCAACAAAACGGCAACATTTGTATCTGAGTTTTTAAAGTGGCAACACGGTATCTTATTTTAAGAAAAGAAAACGAAAAAAAATAACCCCCGTCATAGGAGGTCACAGTTTTATTGAACGCTGCAGGTTATCAATAAGCTTCTTTTTAGTTTTAGACATAATGTGTACATAGGTGTCATAAGTAAAGCTCGATTTTGCATGTCCAAGTCTTTCGGATATCTCTTTAATATCATGTCCGAAATAAAGCATTAGGGAGGCGTGCACGTGTCTTAAATCATGGAAGGTTATCTTAGGAACCCCAGCCTTCTTCATTAGCTTAGCTTGCTTTCTAAGAACGTTTCTTGCGTTAATTGGATTACCGAGCTCTGTACATATTACTAAGTCCTGATCCTGATAATCGTCTCCAAACTTTTCTTTCTCACTTTCAATTATTTTTTTCTGCTCTCTAAATTGATCTGCTAATGATTCGCTAAATTCAATTGTCCGTCTACTTTTCTTAGTCTTAGTATCATCGAGAATTTCCTTACCATCATGTGACAATGTTTGCTCAACATAAAGAAGGTTGTCTTCTAGGTCGACATCTTTCCAGGTAAGCCCCAGTATTTCCCCCTGACGCATTCCACAGATAATAGCAATAGCATAAGCCAAGTGATATCTATTTTGTTCATCCTCTTTAGATGTTTCTAAGAATTGGTTAGCTTGTTCTAAATCCCAAACATCAATTCTCTTGCGCTTAGGTTCTTTAGGAAGTATTGCTTTTTTAGCTACATTGGTTTTGATCATCTTATTGTCTACACCGTAGTCAAGTGCTGTGCTGACAATTTCATGGCTTCTCTTAATGGTTTTGTAAGCATACCCAATCTTTCCTTTGCCTCTATCTTTTGTGTGAAGAGCGTGAATGAAGTTATTAATGTGCTCTGTTTTAAGATTGGCCAAAAGAATATCCCCTAAATAGGGGTAAATGTAGTTCTTCAAACAATTTCTATAAAGTGTTGCAGTCTGAGAGCCGATATTTATCGACTTTACTTCGAGCCATCTATCTAAATAATCTTTAACCGTTATCCTTGGAGTCTGAATATACATTCCTTTATTAATAGCTGATTCAACTTCAGTAATGAATTCTTTAGCATCTTTTTTCTTATCGAATCCTCTTTTCTTTTTCTGGTGGCGCTGTCCATTCTCATCATATATGTCGTAGGCTACAAGATATTTCTGTTTCCCTTTACTTGTCTTGTAAGGGTGAATAGATGCCATTAATCGTCCTCCTTAATATCTCTGTATTGCTTGAGAAATCTTAAACTTTTTTCTCTCAAATTTTCCAAAACCTTTTTCCTGATTTCCTTTTTATTCTCTTCTATAAATTCCATTAGAGTGTTAACGACGACATCGGTTTCATAGAGATAAGATTTTTCACGGGAATTCAGTTCTTCCTCTAATCCCTCATCTAAATCCTTTCCATTAACAAATGTTCGCAGTTGAATGGCGACTGAAGTAGAACTAGTTACATCCCAAATGTCTCTACTAGCAACCAAAATTTTTTCAGTGTCATCATTTTCATTCGTTGGTTCAGGTTCAATATTTAAAAATTCAGCAATGTCAGGAGGAAGTTCAATTTCGCATATCTCAATTATTCTTTTCACAGTTTGCAAACTGTTTTTTCTTTGCCCAAACTTCCCGTTTTCAATGTTGGATACTGTCCCTTGACTAACCCCAACCAATAGAGCGAAGTCTGCTGAAGACATTTTCTCTTTTAATCTGTAGTTTCTTATTATCCTTCCAATCCGTTCATTCTCAGTCATTTCTTATACCTCCAAGATCATAAACAATATAGCCAATGATAACATAATTAATTATGATTAAAAACAGTTAGAAAACTTATTAGATAATTAGTAATTTATTATTGACTAATTAATTGAATGTGAGTATACTTAAATTAATCCCAAACGAGAGGGGATTATCCCGAATTAGAAAGGAGGAACCAGATGTACGAGGACATCATGAATAAACCGGCACTTGACGTTGAAGATGTGCAGAACTGGCTGGGCATTGGGCGTGATCAAGCATATGCCCTGTGCAAAAGTGGAAAGTTCCACACAGTAAAGATCGGTAGACGTATCAAAATTCCAACGAACGGATTTATGCGTTGGTTCAACGGTCAGTAAGTCTAATAGTTTCATATTACATAACAGCAACACCGCAATACATAATCGCAATACATAACTTGTTCCATAAAACTGGAGGATGAACTATAATGAGATCATATGTTCTGTATGAACTAAAAGAGATCCTATATTCAGATTCGGGTTAGTGGTGACATCGCCACTGTCTGTTGCTCTGAATTAGTGACACACCACAGGGGGTTATTCGGATGATAGCAAAAGAGAGAGAAGCTAAGAAACCAAAAGTAGATGCAAAGGTACGTCTTGAAATGTCAGATATTAATGAACAGTATGAACAAACTGACGCATTAATTGATCAATTAATCAACAGTAGCTGTTTGATTGAACGTGAATGGGCAGCAATGTATCAGATCAAACGTAAGCAAGACAGAGGCGAAATAAACGCACATCAGGCGCTTAAAGCAATTGGGAAGCTTGATCCCAAGTCTCAAGAAATGCGTGTATTCACTTACATAATCCCGTTGTATTACTACCTTAGAATGGCTGAATACTCAAATCTTGCAGAAATGTCGACAATTGTTGATCTTGATTTTATTGAAAACAATGAACAGATTAAAAGTTCGTTTTATTACCGTCTGATGGCTTTGTTGGGCGCTTCAGCATTCAGTCAGAATAAAATGACTCAAGCTCGTTTTTATTGCTCATACGGCATTAATGTAACGAATATTGATAGACTTGTCGCTTATAGCTATCTAACTATGGGTAACACTTATTTGCTTGATGATTATGAAAAAGCAAAAGAATATTACCTAGCCGGTTTAAAACATACTGAGAATAACCCCTTGGCAAAATTACAGCTAACTAGAAGCCTTTGTTTCTTGGAAAACCATTGGAATCAAGAGAACTTTTGGTTAAACCCTGATTCAAATGAAGTTACAGATATCCAAGAAATTGCACACTATCACATCAAGAAAAACAACTTGCAACAGGCTAAAGAAATATTGGAGAACTTAGAGCAGCAACCGAATATTCATACTGACTTTGGCATTCATTTTTATCTAAAAGGACTAGCTTATGAAGATAAGAGATTCTTTTATGAGTCTATAAAACACTTTAAGCTGTCCGGTGATCTATACAGCGTACGATTACCTTTAGATAAATTAAGGGAAATGGGTGAGGACGAGCAGATTTTGGATTTACTTGCCCTTTAAATGCGAAATTGATTTCGCATCACTTGAAAGGAGGTGAACATAATATGAAAAAAGTATTTATCGGTCTTACAATCGTAGCTTCATTGGCTGTTGGTTTCGTTGCCGGTCAACAAACTACAATTCACAGCGCATCAGGGGAAGAAACATTCCATGTAGCAGGTTTTGGACGTGGTGCGTAAGCATTACATATCCATTTGAAGGGGTGAGCGATTCGTTCACTCCTTCTCATTACATATTTTTAGGATAAAAATAAAATAAGTGGAGAGTTTAAATGGGCACTCTGATAAATTTTCATAAGAAAACACTTGAGAATAAACAAGCAGCTCTAAGGGCTTTGCAAAAACAAATAGACGCAGAAAATGAAATAGAGCCAAGAATCCCCTTAGAACAAAAGGAAGTTGAATTAAAAAGAGAGATTGAAGACGTAAAACAATTGATTAAAGGTGAAAACAGAACTGTGTTAGATATTTTGATAAGCGGTATGCTTGATGGCCAATACTACGAGCACATGAAAAAAGTTGCTGGCTACACAGTGGATTACATAATTGATGACTGTTTCATCATGGAATATGCAGAAGAAACAACTGCAGATGACGTGGAAAGAGTCCAGGCGATCAAGAAAGCTTTGTGGGATAAGTTAGAAGAAGATTCTCCTATTAAGACAAATAGGAACATAGATGACCGGATTTTTTATATCCCGATCAGAAAGGGATATGAGGGTGAAGGGATAAGAAAATTCATCAGTATATTTGAAAATGAAATCGGCAGTGAGATCACAATTTTATTTAAAAGAAACTCGAAAGGGAGATTGCTAGATGGCTGCTAGAAGAAGCGTAAGAATTGATTTAGCAGCATTAGCTAATGGCTTTAAGCGAATCAATGAAGACAAGCCGGTTTATTACAGCCTAAAACATAATGCGATACTTAGCACAAATGGTTATACAGCAGAAATTATTAGCCCACAGCCATACGATTCAGTAGTTGTGGGGTTGCCTTACATAATGCGTGATGGGGTTTGCAAGAAAGTTACATATAGAAAATCATCGGAAAATTTAAAAAACGACATAAAAATAATACTTGAGAACCTGGATAAATTCTCATCTAACGGTTTTCATCAAATGACGGTTACAGAGTGTTTTGACACCGGTTTAATTAAGCTATCTTCTTCATATTGTCCGGAAGCTTACGCTGATATATCGAAATTTAACGGTAGGAATGTGGAGAATGGGGAGCAACTTTGGTGCAAACTTGAAACAAATGAAAACAGAGCGCCGATTGTTACAGCTATTGAGAACAGTAAACCATCAGAATACTTAAATTTAATTTAAAAGGAGAATTCAAATGTGGATAGATGACGGAATCTCAATTTGGATATGTGACCTCTGCGGCATGTCATGGTGCGAGTGTTGTATTGAATGTGGGATGCCACATAGCGACTGTGATGGTTGCGACTGCCCGAATTGCATTGTGTGTAATAAACAATTGAAAGGAAGAAGAACATGAAGAAACAACCGAAGTATTTCTTTTGCTATTCCATTAATCTTCATCGCAAGTTAAGAGCAGCAGGAGCGTCATCAATCTGTGAAGCTTTAAGCACTCGAAATAAGCGGTTCTGGCTTTATGAGAAAGACGAAACTGTTCAAAGGGTACTAAATGAAATGTGATTGCTAGAAGCTCCGTAAGGAAGTCTAAGCACCAGAATAATAAGCACAAAAGGAGAATGTTTATTGAAATCAAAGCGAAAACATATTAAGGGGAAAGAAGAAATTCAAAAAATTATAGAGTCAAGCGGCATTAAGTACCTCTTGGTCAACAATAAGATATTTGATGAACTTTATGTTAATGAAGAACTCAACATGTCAGAGTTAGACTTAATCACATATATTCATCTTCAAATCATGATGCTAAACAAGATTACTTTAAGCGCAAAAGAATTGGCTTCTTGGATTGGCTGCAGCGAAAAACAAATAAGAGTAGTGATTAGTAGGCTGAAAGAATACAAAGTAACGTGCAACTGTCGCTACTCTCCTCATGAATCTAAAGTATTTCTAACTGATGATGGTGAGGAAAGAATAATAAACCTGATAACTGAAAAAAATCAAGTTGTCTATAACCCTTCTACAAAAAGCAATCAGAAAGTAAAACATTGGTATCCCAATTTAATTCCAGATCATAAAAAAGGCAAGGATAAGCCCGTACCTGTAAATTTCTTTCTCGTATCATTAAAAGACCTTAATTTGTTCACGCAAGGACAATTGAGCCGCACAGAGTTCATTACATACTTATTTTTATTAAAAACATATGCATATGGCAAAAAAGATAAAGACCAGGTGTGGATGAGATATAGCCTTATCGCTTCAAAAACACGTAGGAAATTACCGCAGACAACACAAGATCATATTGAAAAATTGAAATCATTAAATATTGACGGTGCTCAGTTAATTCGACAAATGTACCCCAATAACTATCAAATACAAATGGAAGCAGGTCATGAAACCTCATCCAAATTCATTCCAGACTTTAATGTAAAGACATTGGAGGAACTGAAGTTAAAAAAAGAGGAAGTCAGTTTTTATAAAAAGGAAGATGATATTTTATTAGAAGAAGTTGATTTGCCTTTTTAAGAAGTCAGTTTTTTTAATGAAGAACCTAATTTCAAAAATCAGAAGCCCAATTATTTAAAATGTGAATTCGATTTTTGTGATGAGTTTTCAACCCCTTGCCACGACTGGGCTCAAAGGGTATGGCGACTCGCTATAATAACTTAATAATACACTTTAGAATAGTTTAAATAATAGTCTCAAAAATAGTTAAAAAAGATAATCTAGAAGATTCTTTAGAATCTTCTGGCCAACAATTAAAAATTGCTGTCCTGTCTCACAATTAAAATTGTTCGCCATATTTATTTATGATCGGATACTTACCTAAACTATAATTAATTGGAGGATTACTTATTGAAAAATGAAAATTTAACTAAATCAGTGTTCGTTTACTCTTTAGATTCATCTGCTTTTTATAATGATAAAGAAGAACAATTAAATCAGGATTTGCTTCAACTTCGCCTTTATAAAAAGTTCTTGCAGAAGTTGGCTAAAAAAGTGGCAAAAATGAATGATTCAAATGTAACCGATATTCATTTAGATCTAATTGGTAAGCTCTTTGAGGAAGAAAGAAGCTTTAAGGAATTGGAACAATCGCTAATTACATATATCAAGAAAAAAGGTGAAAGTGAGTCCAGGCTTTCGAATGATATTGATGAGCTAATGGCCTGCAAATACAACAAAGCGAAAATCAATCGTCTTAAAAAAATTACGAACTGTTGGATTAACGAAAAGAAAGATGAATTGATTGAAGAGCAGCAAAGTTTTAAAGGGACAAGAACCCTTAGAGGTGATTCGCTTAAAACAAAAGATGGAGAGGTTAGATCGCAAAGGGTTATCTCTTTATTTGATTCAGTGCTAATTAGAACACTTGGATTGGAATACGATCAGATCACTGAGGAGATTATGATAGTTGAATCCTTTTACCATAACGTTTTTAGAAGCTTGGTTCAGAATGGTTATTATTTTAATAATGAAAAATACGTTTACTATGCTTCATCAGCAGGACAAATTAGGCAAAAGAAAGGCGTATTCATCAAAGAGAAAACATACCTGGAGAAGAAAAACACTCTGATGTGTGGGCTTAGTGAAGAGGTAATTAATTCTAAGGGCGGCATGAGCATTAACAAATGGATCGCTTACCTTGCCTTATCAAATAGCGCCAGTACATTATGGGAAGGGTTTAATATTGATGAGTGTATAGTTGTAAATGATTTTGAGACGGATGTGTCCACTGAGGTTGATTACATAAACGATGAAACATACGAAATTAAAAGAGAGTACAAGTCTATTCCAATAAATCATACGGATGGCTGTGGAATGATACTCCCAGAGCTTTCGGAGAGTGCATTCATGTTTAGAGCCCCTTTTATGAAAGGAATGTTAGTCCCATTTCCATTTGATGAGTATTCTAAATTATGCCGGAAGACCAAAATTAAAGATATATACGGCAAGGAATGGGATATTGTTAAAGACGGTATTAAAATTATCCTAACGAAGAGCCAGTTTAAGCTCTGGAAACATTATAATTCATGGGATGATTACAAATCCAAATTTAAGAAGTATGAGTGTCAGGCAGCCAAGTTGAATGAAGAAGAGGATGAATTTAAAAACAGTGAACTTAATTATCAAATGATCCAGACACTAACCGACACGACAGATGAAGAATTAGATAAGCTTTCAGAAAACACAGTGAAGAGGATCCAAACTCTTTACAAAGATAAAGAATCAATGCTCAATGTTATAGGAGCCGTTGAAAGCAATGTCCATAAAAATAACTTTCAGAAAGCTCATTTGATTTATCCTGAGTTGCTTAATGATAACCATTCAAAGGAGATTATTAAGAAGAATAAAAAGCGTTTGGTGAAGGAAGCAAAAGCAGGAAAAATCCTGCTAGAAGGCTCTCATTATACTTTTATTATTCCAGATTTGTATGCTGCTTGCGGTTATTGGTTTTGTGGTGATTCTGATCCGAAGGTTTTACTAAATGACGGAGAGGTTAGCTGTAAGCTTTTTAATAATCAGCAAAAATTAGATGTGTTAAGGCCTCCTCATCTATCTAGGGAGCATGGCATTAGGATCAACAAGTTAAATGATGATCTTAAAGACTGGTTCATTACGAAAGGCGTGTATACGTCCACTAAGGATGCCTTGTCAAGACTTCTGCAGTTTGATGTGGACGGAGATAAAGCACTTTTAGTTAGCGACAGCACTTTTGTTAAGATAGCAGAAAGAAATATGAAAAATGATGATATTGTTCCCCTTTATTATGAAATGAAGACAGCAGAAAACCAAGAAATCAATAATGAGAACATCTATAAAAGCTTGGAATTGGCGTTTGAGGTAAACATTGGTGAGTATAGCAATAACATAACCAAGGTGTGGAATAGTGATAAGGTTGATTTAGACGTGATCAAATGGCTTACCATGGAAAATAACTTTGAGATTGATTATGCCAAGACCTTATACAAACCAACTCGTCCTGAACATGTTAGTCAAAGAATTAATGGTTTTCTGAAAGGGACTTATAACAGGAAAGTTCCTCACTTCTTTATTTACGCAAAAGACAAGAAAAGAAAGAACGTCAGATCAAGAAATGATTCTGTAGTTAATCGGTTGGGTGAAAAAATACCGAATAACCGGGTGAACTTTAAGAGGCTGGCGGGTGAATTTGATTACACAAAACTGAAGAATGAGAATGCTACTCTTGGGCTTGATCAAGAGGTATCGACACGATTTAATGAACTCTACAAGTTGTATTCGAAGCAGCAACAGGAATTAGGTACAAAGGGAATTCTCCTGCAAATAAAAGATGAATTACTCAAAGATTATAGCAAAAAAAAGGTTGAAGATACAATGATTGTGACAGTCTATACAATGCTTGATCGTAATAAGCACTGGAAGGCCAAACAACAGAAAAAACAAAATGTTTCTCGTCAAGAAGCAGAATGGCATGTAACAAAAGAGATCAGAGAAACCTTGCTGAGTATTAGAGACAGCAGTTACATAACAGATATATTGGTGGAGTATCTATTCAATACTAAATGCTCTAAGCATAAGGATACACTATACAATTGTTTTGGGTATAACATTGTAAGGAATTTAAAAAAGAACATTCGCAGAGCTATTAAATGTGTTGATTGTGAGCGGGAAATCGAAAAGGGAACTAGGTGTGATAAGTGTCAAAAGGATAGGGAAAGAGAGTTAAATAAGCTGAGAAAACGAAAAGAACGTAAAAATAAAAAATGTCACGCTTAAATTATAAGAAAATAAATGAAGATGGATAAGCCCTTGATATACAAGGGTTTTTCCAGTTGTATAGTGATATCTATAATCTTCTTCTAGGGAAGAAAAAAGAAGTATTGATTTATGGATAATTATTTATACGATTCCGTTATTATAATTTATCACAAAAATCCATACTATGCAATTTCGACCCAAACATTGTTTAATTCAACTTTGGACATCTATAGTCTTTTGGTTATTCCTCCTAAATAATCAAAGAATGCTGATCATAGTGATCAGCCCCCCTTATTTTAGATAATTATTTCAAATAAAAATTTATTGATGGAAGGAGGACTATAAGTGGAAATTGATAGACATAAGCTATGGCTAGATATTCGTAAAAGAAGGTTAACTCAAACGGAAATTGCGAAAGAATGCGGTTGTGCTCAGTCAAAAATCAGCTCCTTTTTGAATTATGATTCAGATATGTCACCTGAGCTTATTCAAAGAATGAAAGACTTTGTCTACTCTAAGCCTGAGTATGAAAACGGAAAGCGCAGAGTAATCAAAGTGATCTAATTCTTTGTCGTTACTACATTAAACAGCATTGCGGAAACAGTGCTGAAGAGATGTACAGGCCGACTCCAGCGACGTTAAATAAATGGTTTCGGGGTTTCATTAGTTTTACTCCTTTGATTTTATTTTTGTTCTTATTCCGAGCCATTTTTGGTTCGGGGTTTCTCCTTTTAACATGACTATGTGCGGGGCATCCTCAGTGCCCCCGTAATCGTGTTTAAATGAGAAAAAACAATTGGAGGAATAATAAAATGAAAAAAAATAAGGTTACTGATACGAAGATCCTCAAGTCAGGATACTACTGTAAGAAATGCGATTTGTTTTTTGAGAATACATGGGATATGGAATGCTACTGCCAAGGCGAAGGATGGTATAGAGCTAGTAAAGCGATTTTGATGTTAGAGAAGGTACTCGGCAATGGAAAATAAAAAAGACCAGCCAAGATGGGGCGAGCCGAATGAGAAGTTTCAAGAGTTGGTTAAAAATATTGATCCAGAAGTATTAAGAAAAGCAAATGAAAAAATAAAAGAGATGGCCAATGGTAAGCCTCTTTATAGATTTTAATTAAACAATTTAGGAAGGAGGTGATGATATGAGCAAATTAGCAAATGACTTAATAGGCATTTTCAAGCTCGTTTCAAGAGACAGTGAGTTAATGAATCTTGCTTATTATAAAGAGTTGAGTATTCCCGCTAATATAGACGTGCAGCAAAGAGATGATTTTGATGACATCCTCAAAGGAATTATTGTTAGAGCTCCTAAATCAAACGATTTAAAAGAAGATGATCCTCAATGTCGGATCTGCATGTACTTTGGTAACGGCTATACTACACACAATAAGCGTATTACTTCCCAGGATGTAATGATTGACGTATACACCCATATTGATCATTTTGAAGACAATGATCCTAGAAGTCTCAAGATCATAGACCGGCTAATTGATATTGTTTACGATAAAAATGTTGCTGGTGTGGGTAAGGTTGCTAATATCAATAGAATGTTGATAGCTAATCCCCCTGATGGATACCTCGGCTATAAACTCATCTTTTCCTTTGGAGCTCCACAATAATGGAATATTCAAAGGACTTCTTTATTTTAGGTACTCCTATTTCAACAGATATAGGAGAGTGCCACTTCATTAGACTTAAAGATTATCCTCAGTTCGTAAATGATCTCTCTCAAATGGTTAAATCAAAATCTGAAATAATAGCTGAATTTCAAGAAAACAATAAATTTGGTCAATTGGATAGCTTGATCAATGATTTTAACGCTTCAACTTTGTTGGACATAGTTAATGTGATGGATCAGTTAAGAGCCTCTTACCAAAGAGTGTTTGCGAAGGTGTTTAATAACCCTGATGCGTTCCAATCTGTAGACGAGAAGAATTTTCACGATATCCGTAAGTTAATTCTTGATATGCATTGTTTAAAAGAAAAAAAGGTTAGCAAAAACTCTGAACTTGAAAAATTCAACAAGAAAAGTAGAGCGTTGAAACAGTCTGAGAACAATTATGATTTCTCGGATATTGTTAGTTGTGTTGTTCAATTTACTGGGTATTCATCCGCTGAAGTTCTTGAATTAACGCTTCCCCAACTTCACTCTCATTTTTTCAGAGGCGCTGCTTTTTTAAATAGCTCTGCTGCAATTGTACTCTCTACTGTAAGTCCGGAAGCTGCTAAAAACATTGGTTCTTGGAGTCAACATATAGATTTATTTGAAGAAGAGAAAAATTACATAACTAAGAAAGAAGCAAGAAACTTAGAGAAATTATTCTCAAATTAAAAAACAAGGTGGAATTTTAATAAATGAGTAAAAAGACAGTAATTCATGATGTATGTAACGTTGTTATGAAAAGAAAATCTGACGGGAAAGTTATTGCAACTGCTGAAGCACAAACAACTAGCCTGTCTCAAAGTATCCAGGAAGACTATTTAAAAGGCGGATGGGGAAACCAAAACCTTTATCAAATTAAGTCCGACAAGAATATTACAGGAACAATCAAAAATGCTTTCTTCAGCTTGGATTGGTTGGCCATGCAGCAAGGAGTCAAGGTTGAAAATGGGACGGTACAGGTATGGGAGGATGAGACGCTTACTGTTGAGTCAGATGGAAAAGTAACTCTTAGCAAGACTCCAGTCGATACAGTTTCTTTCGAGAATAGCGAAGGAGAGTCTTATCTTATGGAAACTGAAACCACAGAAGGTCAACTCCCTACAACTTTTGCAAAAGAGGGTGCGAAAGTTAAAGCACGATATAAAATTGATGCTGAAGGCGAAATTGTTGAAATTAAGGCTGATACATTCTCTGAAGCTTATGAGATGGAATATCACACTTTAGAGTACGATCCAGAAACTGAAACAATCCATAGTGATCTTTATATTCAGTTCGATAAAATCTCTCCTTCTGGTGAAGCAGAGCTAAACTTTGAAGCCGGCAACGCAATTACACCTGAAATCAAATTTACAGCGCTTGCAGTTGATAATTCTCTTGGGCGTTTCATTCGGGTTAAACGTAAAGCAGACGGATCAAAAGGTGAGAAACCTACTGAGTCTCCAAAGCAAAGCGTTGATCTTGGCGGCGCAAGTGCATAAGGGAGGCGTTGAAGATTCCTTTCTTAAATAAAGATGGAACTACGCTTACCTCTGCAAAAGATGATGGTACTGGCAACCCTATAACGCCTGTATCAATTGAAAATTCAACTATTCCATTAGAGGTTGATCTTAAAACTGATCAGCCTCTTGATGTTAATGTTGCAAACAAATCATCTATTCCAGTTCTTGTGAGAAACACAGTTCCTATTAAAACTCAGATCCAAAAGTCATACGAGGAATCTGTGTTAACAGATAATGATACTGTGGCAGTTGGTGCAACAAAGTCGTACACATTAGATCTTGTTGAGAATTTAGGAGTGTTTAGAGCTTATGGCGTTGCTCTGTATACAACACAGACTGACAGCGCAAATAGCAAAGTTACAGTCAGTGCTTATTCTGTCCCGAAGAATATTCCTTTTTATTCATCAACATCAGCAAGTGACAGCACAACTTTAATCAGTAATGCTGCATTTGTTTCAAACTATCCAATTCAAAAACAGTTGCCCTTCGTTTGTCCAAAAGTGCTATTGACAGTAAAGGCATCTGGTACAGTTGATATTACTGGTTTTAAAATGATTGTTTGGGGGATGGAATAATGACTTTTCATGATGTATGCGGAAAGTTTAAAACGGTTGATGGTATTGAAGATGCGTATTTACTGCTTTCAGAGGAGGACAATTATTACATAAGCCTGAGTGATTTTGAAAAGCTCTTTGAAGAGGATTTTGACGAAGAGCATCCATATGAATCACTTTCAGCAGCTTCTGATAATTCTCCAGCCTGGAAAGACATTTGGGACGATATTTGGACGGAAGACCTTTAATAAGGTCTTCTTTATTTTTAAAAGGAGGAATTAAATGACATCGAAAAAATTAAGCGTATCAGGTGTAAAGACACTATCAAAAATTGTTGATAAGAAACAAAAGGTTCAGATCAATGATGAGTATCATGTATACATCTATCCTCAGTTTGGTATGTTCAAGTTGCAAAAGATGTTTGAGAATTTTGTGAAAGCCCTATTAGAAGCTGAAGAGCAAGGTATTGATTTGAGTAAGATCAGCATGAATGATTGGTTAAGTTTTAATGTCGTGAAGGAGTTCAGTGACTTGGATATTCCTGATGATACTAAGAAACAGTTTGAGTTTTATTACGAGTTAATGAACACTGATCTCCTTTATCCAATCTTTAATGAGTTTCCTATAGAATCACTTGAAAAAATAAACATCATAGCTAATAGACTTCGATCCAATTTTGAAAAATTAGGATCTGCTAAGTCTGAAGAGTTTGAACAGATGATTATTAATACAGTAGCTGAACTAGAAGAAAAATAAAAAATAACCATTCAATTTAAACAAAGTCGATTCGCGAACGACTATAAATGTCTAAACAAGGACAGAAAACAACAAGCAGGATATATTAGCACCCTCCTTTCATGCTAGAAAAAAGTGAAAAATAAGGATAAAAATAAAATAAATAGATTGACGATAGTAAACGTAAGTGTTATAATTAAGTTAAGAAAGGAGGGGAAATGAGTATGGAAAAGTTAGAGCTTATCCTTCGGGACTTGGCTTGGGTGGTTGCAATCCTAGCAGGAATAACAACCATGATCAAGAACATCAAGGACTTGAAGGCAAGCAAAAACAAAAAACGACGTTCTCCCGCCAAGAAGAAACGTCGCTCATAAGCTAGAGGGGATTTATTCCCCTTCTCTTATTATTATAACACTTTTCATTCCATACTCAAAACACATGAAAAAATTGGTTGATGTCACAACAATATTCTTTTTTATTCTGTTCATTATGCTGTTTTCGAATTTTGATTATGCTCATCTCAGCACCTTAGATATACTAACAATGGTATTAGCGTTAATCTGGTTGGTAGTTACTATTATAAACATTATCCTTAAGTGGAGGAACCTTAGAAATGACTAAGATTGTTTTTGACAGCATTGATGACCTGAAAGATTTTATAGCAAAAGAAATCTTAACTACATCTGAAGCGATTGAGATAATCGGCTGTAGTCGTCAAAACTTAAAACAGTTGGTCGATCGTGAAAAATTGGTACCCATTAAAACAACAAGTCGTGATCGTTTATTTTTAAGAGAAGATATTGAAAGTTATAAAAGGAAAAGGTAAAAGCATCCGAAGCAACGGGTGCTTTTTTATTTGTGTTATGAAGCGGGACAAGTAAATAAAACAACATACAACGGAGGAATTTAAAAATGATTAAAGCTAAAAAAATAGGTAAAATTAAAACAACTTTAGATGTGGCCATGTATCTTAGAATATATGGGTATGAACCATATACTATGATTGATTCCAATAAAAAAGAAAGAGTTTTATATGGAGTTAAGCACGCTATTTATTTCCTTAATCCATACACACAAGAAGTCGTTAATAAAAATGAAGCGAATACCCTAGTTGATGCTGAAGAATTAGACTTTACTGAAGATGAGACTAAGCTGGCTACATTTGAAAGATATTTTAAAGATAAAGCGTTAGAAGTGTATAAGAACGATTTTGTGGAAGATGAACTGGCTTGCTGTAAAAGGTGTGAAGAACCTGAAGGATTACACCAAATTGAATCTGGTGTTGTATATGCTAAATGTAAGTGCGATCTTAAAGCGTTCTTATCACAAGAAAAATGTAAAAAATAAAGTAGGTGTAAAATATATTATGCTTGATGAAAGAAAGTTAAAAGCAATTGAATTATTAGTGGAAGGAAAGCTGAATAGGACTGAGATTGCTAAGGAAGTAGGAGTGACCAGACCGACTCTATACAACTGGGAAAAGGAAGAAGAATACTCGCAGGAGTACGACAGACTTTTACATTACAAAAAACTTTCAGTTAGACGTGAAGTAAGTCGAGATACAAAAGCTTTCTTTGAAAATCTAAAAAAGATTAGCGAATCATCCACAAACGATAATGCAAGGGTAAAGGCTACACAGCTATTACTTGCATACACTGAGGGTAATCCAGAGAATATTTTAAATATCAAAGATGATCGAAGTAATGACAATGTATCAAAAGATGTATTGGAAAAGGAAGAAGAAGAGTGGACGGCTTCAAAGCTATCTGAAGACGAATAAAAAGACCCTTAGCTTTTATTAATTGGCTAGGGTCAGCTGTGCTTCATATTCTTTTATCACTTTATAGAAAGTATTCTTAGTAAGCTGTAAGTCTTTAGCGAATTGAACACCTGTAATCTCTTTGCTTTTCCATTTAGAGTAGCCTGATTCAAGGGTGGATCGTTGCTCTTTTGTTAATGTGCCAAACCCCTTTTTAGGTCGTCCTAAGTGCTTTCCTTTTTCTTTGGCATCTTTGATCCCTTCTGCTTGTCTCTCTCTTATGTCCTCCCTTTCCTTCTCTGCAAAGGCTGTAAGGATAGTCAATACAATCTTCTGTATAGCTTCTTTAAGAATATCGTCTTGATCTTCAGTTGAGTTGATCATTGGTTCTTTAATGAATTTAAGCTTAATGCCATTATCAATGAACCAATCGTATTCTTTTTGAGTCTCTTTCATGTTACGACCCATACGAGTGATTGAATCAAACACAACAGTATCGCCTGTTCTTACAACTTGCTTGAGTGTTTTATATGCAGGTCTTTCGAAGTCTTTACCACTTTGCTTGTCAATGAATAGATCACGTTCAGCAATGCCTTCTTTAAGCATATTGGTGATCTGCCTGTTTTCGTTTTGATCCTTTGAACTTACTCTTATGTAACCAAACATTTTAGAAATCATCGCTTGTCATCCTCTCATTTATTGTACCTTTATTATACCATTTTTGTTTAAAAAGGTCTATTATATTTTATAAACGTTTATAAAAATAAAATAACACCTTTTTAAACGTGATGTTGCTGAGATAGACAGCGTTTATAAACGTATGCCTTTACAAACTATGGTTATGGTATAAGTAAGTCATTTTGTGAGTATAAAACCACCCGATAGAATCCTCTCTAAAAGGCATTTACAGGCTAAATAAACATTGATGCGTAATCTGATACCTATAGGGCTAAATGTGTTTGAAACGCACCAGAAAGGACGCTAGTTATCAATAATAGGGGGTATTCTAAATGATTGAACACCCTCTCATCCGATAGCAACCCACACAATTTTTATTATAATTTTAAAACTCGGAGGTGATTCGGATATCCGATTTAATCAACACAAGAGAAAACAGGAATTTGCTTAGAGAGTATCTTTATAGAGATTACTTGAAAAATGGTTCAACTCATGATGAAGCAGTAATGAGGACAAACAGAATGATGAAGGGGAAGAATCTCTTCGGTAAAAATGGAGTAGCTCATTCACTTGGGGCTCGTAGTTTTGAATTCTTTTGTCTATATTACCTACAGGATACATTCCAAGCAAAACCCACTAATACAGCTCGTAAACTCGGTGATTTCCATTTTGAAATATGGAATACGCTTGATGATATGTTCATTAAAGATGAATTCGATAAGCTTTCCCTTTGTATGCCTCGTGGTAGCTCTAAGACAACAACTGTTAACTTTGCCTTATCAACATATTTAGCAGCATACGGTATATCCTACTTTACGCTTGTAGCTGGGAAGAAAGAGGATGATGCGGTTGAATTTATCAATGATACTCGAAAGGCATTTGTTGAGAACCCCTACATAATCAATACATTTGGACATATGCTCACACGTTCAATTAAGTTGAAAATGTATTTCTCAAACGGTTGCAAAATCCAAGCTATAAGTTCTGGGACATCTATTCGTGGATTGAAACACAATGGAGTGCGCCCTACATGCATTATTGGCGATGACTATCAATCAGCAGCTGATGTTATTACTCAAGAAGCAAGAGATAAGAAATACAATACATGGACACAAGATGCTGAATATGCTGGAGATGATCCTGTTTACAGGGATGGCAAGAAGGTCAAGATGGCAACAAAGTTTATTATGCTCGGTACAATTCTGCATAGAGACTGTCTTATCTCAAGAATATTAAAAGATAGCCAGTATAAACGGATCGTGAAGAAAGCCGTCCTTGTTGATGATATTGATGAATTATTCAATAGTGGCAAATGGGCTGAATTAAAGAAAATTCGATATGACGCAACCAATCCCAATGCAGAAGAGGATGCTAAAAAGTTCTACTTAGAGCATGAAGAAGAAATGAAATTCCCAGTTCTTTGGGAAGATAAGTATGATTGCTACGATCTTGCCGTTGGAAAGTATTATCCTAATCCTTCAGCATTCAAACAAGAAATGATGAATGATGCTTCTAAGCTAGGGCAGAAAGCTTTCCATGATATCAAGACATTACCTAGAAAAGAAATTGAAAAGGAAAAAGACAATTTCATAAAAACAATACTTTGTTGTGATCCAGCCGTTGAGGTACAGGATAGTCACGATTATTCTGCTTTTATTGTCGGTTCTAAGACTCCTAATAACTTTAGATGGGTTAGGAAAGCGTGTATTGAGAGACTTGAATACGATGACTATATTGCAAAGGTTATTTCCTTATTGAAAGAATACCCAGATATCACGCATTTATGGATTGAGAAGAACGTGTTTAGCGGTGCAGATGTACGTGATATTCAAAGAGAAATTAATAAAGATCATACACTAACAGCAAGAGACATTCAAATCATTAATGAACATCAAACGAAAAACAAAGAAGCTAAGATTAGAGCCATTGGTGGAAAGGTAGACAGTGGTTTTATTGTATTTCCTCAAGAGGATAAAGAGTTTACTGATCAGATAATGGCTTATGAAGGTGAAAAGTTTACACGCTTTGATGATGCTCCTGATATTACAGCTGAGTTTGACAGGCTTATTGATGAGCTACAAGAAGTGCAATACATTAGCTTTTTAGATAGGTCAGCATTATTTTAAAGGAGGTGAGTAATTGAGAAACATCGTTGATACAGTTTTAAAGCGAAAAAGAAATGGACAAATTCAAATAACTCCTGAATTAGAAACTTTGTTAATGAAGTGTCTTAGAAAGCTAAGAGAAAACCAAGAGACTTATAAAACATACGAAGAATACTACAATGGACATCATAGCATAATGAGGAACTATGCTATGAATGAGAGTAGAAGTAATATGAAAGTAGTCGTGAATTTCTTTAAAAAATTTATTCATGACGAAATTGCGTATGCTTTGGGGAATCCAGTGACCTATATTAGTTTAGATGGAAATAGTCAATTGATTGATGTGATTGATTATAACTTCTCTCATTGGTCTAAAATTCACGATCAAAAACTTATGCTAGAAGCAACTAAGTTTGGTGAAGCATATGAAATCCAATACACAACCAGAGACAATGAATTTAAGTGTGCTGTATTAACGCCTATGAACTGCTTTGTAATCGAAGAAGGCGATGTTGAGAAAGACGTTATTTTGGCGTTGCATATATACAAAAACGATTTGTTTTCTGATAACGAAAAAGTAGATGTTTACATAAGTAATTCAATCTTACACTTTGATGTTGATGGAAGCGATAATCTAATTTATGTGGGGCAGCGTACACATATCTTCGATACACCTCCAATTGAAGTGACCTCCGCAAATCACGAAAGAACAAGTATGTTAGATGATATCAAATCAGAAAATGATGCCTATAATAACACATTATCGGATTTGGTGAATGAGGTATCTGATTTCAGACAGGCTTTCTTGAAAATAACCGGAGCAAAAATCACTGATGAAGAAGCAGCAAAGTTTAAGAAAACGGGTATTCTTCAAGTGCCTACACAAGCAAGTGTTGATTATCTTATTAAGAAGATTGATGATAAATTCGTCCAAAATTTGCTGAAAGAGCTTGAAGAGAAAATGTACAAGCTGGCCAGTCATGTAGACACAAATGAAAAGCTTCAATCTAATCTATCTTCTGCAGCCCTCAGATCAAGATTAATCTCCTTGGAAAATAAATGTTCCCTTAAACAAGCGATGCTGGAAACAGCAATTAAGAAGAGGTTAAAGAACTTCTTTAAGTTTATCAAGATCCAAAAAGGTGATGAATACGATCATCGCAAGGTTAAGCTTAAATTAACAATGAACATCCCTTCTGATATTACTGCTTTAGCTGATTCATTAAGCAAATTATCTGAAGTATGTTCATGGGAAACGATTTTAGCCCAAATACCATATGTTGAAAATCCTGCTGTAGAGATGCAGAAGAGAAGACAGGAACAAGAATATGCAAGAGAACAAGAGATTGAGCACCAAAGAAAACTTAAATCATTAGAGATAGGTAGCACTACAGGCTCTCTATAAATAGAGCCTTTTTCTTATGTAAAAATATGCACTTTTTAGGGTCACTGACACTAGAAAGGGCGAATGGAGTGATTTGAATGAATTTAGAAGATGTTAAACAGTTTTTTGAAGAACAACAAGATAATGACGAGGTAAAACAATATCTTCAAGGGTTGCAGCCTGTAACACTTGATGGTGTTAAACAGTTCGTTGAATCAGATGAAGATGCTAAAAAGTGGATGCAGTCGCAAAAAGATAGATTCTTCTCCACAAGTTTAAACTCATGGATGGAAAGCACATTTCCTCAAAAGCTTGAAGAGGAAATTAAGAAGCGGTATCCAGATGAAACTCCTGAACAAAAAAGAATTCGGGAACTTGAACTCAAAAATGAAGAATTTGAACGCAATGCAAGAATTGAGAAAATGAAATCCATTGCACTAAAAACAGCATCAGATAAAAAGATTCCTGCAGACTTAATTGATTTGCTTGTTTCTGATAATGAAGAGGTAACTCTAGGAAACTTAACAAAATTTGAAGAGTCTATGAAGCCGTATATTCAAGAACAGGTTGAAGACCGATTGAAGAATAGCAGCTATACTCCTCCTGCTTCTGTACATAACAACAAAGCTGGATCTTCTTCAGACTTTATGGCAGCTATTTATGAGAATCAATCAAGAGTATAAAACTATTAGAAATAATAAAATAAAGAATAAAGGTGGAAATTATAAATGGCATTTTTAAAAGATCAATTAGAAGGTTTTGTACCTACACAAATTCAAAAAGAAATCATCAAAGGCATTACCAAGGGTTCGACATTACTCAAATTATCTAAGGTTCAGCCTATGGAATCCGATAAAAAGAAAATTCCTGTTTTGGTTGATGGGCCTGGAGCATACTGGGTAGGAGAATCTGAACGGATTAATACATCCGAAGTGAGATATATCCATCCTGAACTTGAAGCTAAAAAGATTGCTGTAATCATTCCAGTAACTAAAGAGAAATTAAATGACACCACTATCAACGTTTTCTCAGAACTGCGAACAGAAATTGAAAAAGCATTTTACACTACTATTGATGGAGCGGGTCTTTTTGGTATCAACTCTCCGTTCAAGAAAAGCTTGTTTGGCTCTGCTGAGGCTTCTGGAAATCTTATTGCAAACGGCACCGGCGGCACATTTGATATTGACGTTTCAAATGCTATGGCTCTTGTTGAAGATACAGGATTAGATGTAACTGGTTTTGCAGGGCATCGAGGTATTAAAAATACTCTACGTACTCTAAGAGACACAAACGGAAATCAAATTTATGTTTCTGGTGTATCACAAAATGAATTGTACGGATTCCCTGTTGAGTTTTCTTCAAATGGTGGATTTGACAAAACAAAGGCTGATCTAATCTTAGGTAACTTTGATTACTCATTGGTTGGTATTCGAGAAGGATTGAAATATGAAATCCTGAAGGAAGCTACACTACAAGGTCATGTAATGGGCGATGGTAAACCTCTTTCACTTGCAGAAAACGATATGATTGCAATTAAGGCAACTATGAGACTTGGTTTCTTACCTATTAAGGAAGATGCTTTTGCAGCAATCACTCCTAAGGTTGATAAACAAGATTAATCGGAGAGAGGTTATCCTCTCTCTTTTTTTATCATAAAAAATCTAAATAAAATATGAGGTGCTTAATATGAAGGATTACATTGATCCAAATGGTAATGAAGTGAAATTGACAGAAAAGGCCTTTAAATTAATTTATAAGGAACAAGGCTATAAGGAAAAGAAAAAAACAGTAAAGAAGCAGAAGAAAACTGAGAAATCAGGTGAATAGAATGGATCAATTGGCTAATTTGAAGTTGTTTTTAGATATTGCTGATGACTCTGAAGATGCTCTTTTGGAACTTTATTTAAAGAAAGCTCGGCGTTTTGTAATTAATTACTGTGAGATTAATGAGAATGAAATTCCAGATAATTTGCTAGGTGTCATTGAGGATATAGCTGTATTTAAGTATAGGTTAAAGGGTGTTGAGGCTACAAAAGCGGAAACAAGAGGGGGTATTTCAGAAAGCTATTACGACAAACTCCCTGATGATATTAAGCTTGAATTGGATAGCTTTAAAACCCCTTACATCACTGCTGGAGGGTGACTCACATTGAAGTTCAATGATCTATATTATTTAATTCAGGTTAAAAGGGTGAAGACAGGTAAAAAGACTGATTGGGGAACAGATATATATGAGGATCAAGAAACTCTAGTTCCATACAAATGTTCTTTTCAGCCTTATGTTGAATCAATTAGTTCTCCAACTGCGGTAGGAAGAATAACTGACATAACCAATATGATCTTCTGCCCGCCTAATGAAAAGCTAGAGAAAGGCGTTAAAGTCGTTCATAAAGGAAAAGAATACGAGGTTCTTTACCCACCCAGAGACTGGGGAAGACATTATGAGGTGTTCGTTAACTATATAGGCGCACACAAGCCCACTAAGTAAACAAACGAAGTGCTTTAAATTTTGAGGCACTTCTTTTTTTTATTTGTAGAAAAATTACTAAGGAAGTGAAAGAACAAGTGTCTCAAAATTTAAAAATTGTATTAACTCCTGTGGCTGACACATCAACTAAGACAGTTCAGCAATTAAATAAAGATATATCCACACTTCAAAATAAAATCAATCCATTGAATCTCAAAGTAAGCTTTGACGACAAAGTTCTTAGAACGCTTGAGAGGTTTTCAAATGCTTTTAAGCAAAGTGAAGAGGCATTAAAACACCTTAATCAAACAGTCAAAGAAAATATTACTGAGACTAAAAATGCAGATGGTTCTATCACTAGGCTTACACAGCAGTATAAGCGGAGTGGTGAAATCCATGAGAAAACACGGACAATCATAGACAACTCAACAAAGAGTTTGGAACGGGAATCAAAAGCAGCAAGTAAGCTCGTGCAACAAATGGAGCGTCTTGGACAAGCTCAAAAGAAAGTAACGAAACAAGATGCAACTGGTCGTGTCACCGGAACAGTGACTAAGTATAGGGATGAGTTTAAAGATGTCACCCATAGCACAGATAGGCACGGGGCAACTTTAGCTGTTAAAACCACAGAAAACTTTGACCAGCAACAAAAGGCAATAGATAAACTAAACCAAAAATTAGAGCAGCTTAGACAAAAAGGTCAACTATCCTCAACAGTCCTCAATAGACTATCCAATTCAATTAACGCCGCAAGAACAACCTCTCAAATAGATCAGATCGCTAATAGAATGAAACGCCTGGATGACTCCGCAGCATTAAAAGCTAGAACTAAAGAGTTAGAACATCAATTAAGCCTGTATCAGAGACAAGCTAAATTAAATGTTAAATCTCTGACGGATAGGTATGGAACATCTATCAGTCCTGAGAACTCCAGAGCATTGCAAAACTATATTAATTCTGTGAATCAGCTCAATGTAAAGACACCGAATATTACTAGACAGATGCAAAGTCTTAGTATGCAGTTTAGAGAGATTCAATCTAATGCAAGTTCATCTTCAAGACAAGTATCTAGTTTTGGTGAGAAATTAAAGCAAGCTTTTACTGGAATGCCTGCTTACATGCTAGCCGGTTCTGCTTTATTTGGTGGGGTTACTGCTCTTAAATCAATAGTTTCTCAGGTTGTTGAAATTGATACGCTCATGACAAACATTCGTCGTGTAATGGATGAACCAGACTACAAATTTAATGAGCTTCTTCAAACGTCCATTGAATTAGGGGATTCCCTATCGAATAAAATCTCAGATATTCTTCAAATGACTGGTGATTTTGGACGTATGGGTTTTGATGAAAGTGAACTGTCCACTTTAACAAAAACTGCACAAGTCCTTCAGAACGTCTCCGATCTTACCCCCGATGACACCGTAAATACATTAACTGCAGCAATGCTCAACTTTAACATCGCCGCAAACGATTCCATTTCAATTGCAGATAAGCTCAATGAAGTCGATAACAACTATGCTGTAACTACAATGGATCTGGCTAACAGTATTAGAAAAGCTGGTTCAACAGCTTCAACTTTTGGTGTTGAATTGAATGATCTAATCGGATACACCACGGCCATCGCAAGTACCACTCGTGAATCTGGGAATGTGGTCGGTAACTCATTAAAGACGATATTTGCACGTATCGGGAATAATGAAAGCTCAATCAAAGCTTTAGACCAGATCGGAATTTCTGTAAAGACTGCAGGTGGAGAAGCTAAGTCAGCAAGTGAGCTGATTAATGAGGTAGCAGCCAAATGGGATACGTTAACTGATGCCCAAAAACAAAACACCTCTATTGGCGTCGCAAACATCCATCAATTGTCTCGATTTAATGCAATGATGAACAACTTCTCTATTGCTCAGAATGCAGCCGCCACTGCAGCTAATTCCACAGGTAGTGCTTGGAGCGAACAACAGAAATACGCAGATAGCTTACAGGCAAGATTAAATAAACTTCAAAATAAGTTCACTGAATTAGCTGTAGCATCAGGAGATGCATTTATTAGTGATGGTTTAATTAATGCTGTATCTGTAGTTGGGGATCTTCTGAAAGCTGTCACTTCAGCTGTAAAGGGTGTCGGATTCCTTCCAATTGCTTTTATGACAGCAAACTTTGCTGTAGTTGGCTTTAATAAGAATATGCGTTTGCTTCAAACAGCAATGATTTTTGGGGCAAATTCTTTAACTGAAGCCCAAAGAGCAGCAATTGGGATAGAAGCGGGAATGACAAGGGCTACAATTGCTACAAGGTCGTTTACTGTTGCTTGGAGAGGTATGTTGGCATCTACAGTAGTAGGCGTTGCCTTTGCTGGTATTGGTTTTGCTTTAGAAAAAATAATTACAGCATTCGCTGATGCAAAGAAAGCAAAAGAAGACTTTGAACAAAATCAGCAAACCAACATTGAAGCTATTACAACCAACAAAGACTCCACAGATAAACTGATCAAACAGTATAAGGAGCTTCAAAAAGCTAAAGATTCCAGAACCCTTACTTCTGATGAAGAACAGGAATACCTTCAGGTTACACAACAATTAGCGCAATCGTTTCCGGCTTTAATTAAAGGCTATGATTCTCAAGGTAATGCAATTCTAAAGAGTAATAAGGCTTTAGAAGAGGCTATTAAGAATACCAAAGAATATCTTGAGCTCAAAAAGACAGAGGCAAAAGACGGTGCTAAAAAGACGTTCGAAGACGCTTCAAAAGGAATCGAAAAGTCTAAGGAAGAACTGAAGCAGTATGAGAAGATGGCCAAGGAATATTCAAAAGGCAAGAATTTCTGGTCTTTCCTTGAAAGTCCTTTTTCAGATGAAAATGATTATAAGTTGGAAGCTGATAAAGCACAGCTGAATATAAATCGGGTACAAAAGGATATCTCTAGCGGTAATGCAAAAGTTAGGGACAGCGTACTATCCATTGCTGAAGCTTACAGTAAAATTGATATTAGTAATACGTTAAAGGCAAGTCTCACTGACATTGTTGATAAGCTCACTCTAAAAGACGACTTGAATCCTGAAGATCTTGAGAAATTCTCTTCAGCACTGGGTAAACTCCAAGAGAAAATGCAAACAGCATTGAACTCAAACGATGAAAAAGCATTTGATAACGCAAAAAAAGACCTGCAAACTCTTTTAGAGACCTATGCTGACTCTGGTTCATCAATTGATGTCTTCAAGTTGAGTTTTGATAAGGCACAAAAGAACATTAAAGATGGCGACAAAGCCGTTTCATCTGTTAAATCTGAAGTTGGTGATTTAGGGGAAACTCTTGCTGAGGCAGGTAACGAAGCTGAAGATTTTGGTCAAAAGCTAAAAAAGGCGCTTGAAGCAAATGATATCAATCAGATTAAGGATCTTATTAAAGAACTCTCAGAAGGAATAAAATTTGGCTCTGTTCAAGATATCCTTAACGGAGATGTTTTTAATAACACCAAAGAACAAGTTGCGCCTTTAAATGAGCTTTTAGAAAAGATGGCTGAAGGAAAGAGCATTTCTGCCAATGAAGCTAATGCTCTAATCCAAAAAGATAAAGAATTAGCCAAAGCAATAAGTTATGAAAATGGTGTTATAAAGGTTAACCGAGATGAAGTAATTCGTCAGCGAAAAGTTAAACTTGATGCGTATGATGACATGGTTCGATATAGCAATCACCTAATGAAAACCGAGGTTAACAACGCTATTAAGACCTTAAACGCTGATACGTTAAGGATTGACAGCCTTAGAAAGCTTCGCAGAGAGCGTAAGCTTGATATATCTGAAGCTGAATTGTCTCAGCTCGAAGTTAAATCAATTAATAGTGTAGCTGATGCTAAGAAAGAATTACATAAGATCGAAACACAAATGTTACAGCCTGGTGGATACTCGGATAGTGAAAGATCCCAGATGGATAGTGTAAGGTCGGCTATTCAGGCTTATATCTCAGCATCAGAAGAAGCTGCATCTACCCAAGAAACAAACAAACAAGCGTTAATCGAATCAGGCACTTCCCTTGAGAAATGGACAGACGAGCAAGAGAAAGCTAATGAAGAAACCAAAACATCTACTTATGTAACTGATAAGTATAAAGAGGCTTTAGAAAAGGTATCATCTGTAATTGACGAACAAAACAAGAAGTTAAACGACTATGCAAAATGGTCTCAAAATTACAGAAATAACCTAAAGAAAGAAATCAAAGAGCTCCAGCAAAAGAAAAAGCTCATGCAGGAGCAAGCCAAACTCCTCAAGGATCAAATTAAGTCAGGGAACATTTCACAATACGGTATAGTTACCTCTTCCCTTTCCTCTGGTTCATCTTCTGGTGGTTCTTATTCTTCTGGTGGCGGGTCTTACTCCGGTAAATACTCCAGCTACATTAATTCTGCCGCAAGCAAATACGGTGTTGATCCAGCTCTAATTGCAGCTGTAATCCAACAAGAATCAGGATTCAATGCAAGAGCTCGCTCTGGAGCCGGAGCTGCTGGTTTGATGCAATTGATGCCTTCCACTGCTAAAAGCTTAGGAGTAAACAATGTTTATGATCCTTATCAGAGCATTATGGGTGGCACGAAATATTTAGCCCAACAACTAAGCAAATTTGGTGGCAATGTTGAGAAAGCACTTGCTGCTTATAATGCAGGGCCTGGTAATGTAATTAAGTATGGCGGCGTCCCTCCTTTCAAGGAAACTCAGAATTATGTTCAGAAGATCATGTCTAATTACACTAAGTCAATGACTTCTGCTAATTCCTCCATTGCAAGCTACTACACGAAGAACAGTGCGTTTAGAATAAGTTCTAAATATGGCGCACAAGATGGTGCTTACCGTTCAACTCCACATAAAGGTATCGACTTCGCAGCAAAAGCTGGAACCGCAATTAAATCGGTTCAGAGTGGAAAAGTTCAAATTGCTGGTTATAGCAAGACTGCCGGTAACTGGGTTGTCATTCAACAGGATGATGGAAAAGTTGCTAAGTATATGCATATGCTTGATACCCCTTCTGTTAAAGCCGGTCAAACTGTTAAAGCTGGTCAGACCATCGGTAAAGTTGGCAGTACGGGTAATTCAACAGGAAATCACCTTCATCTTCAAATTGAGGAAAACGGAAAGACGATTGACCCTGAGAAGTATTTAAAAGGTGTCGGTACATCTATTTCAGATGCATCTCAAGCTGAAGCAGAACGACAGCAAGCAATAGCGCAAGCTAAATCCGATCTCCTCTCCCTTCAAGGTGACATCAGTTCTGTTGGAGAACAAATAGAAGAGCTTCAATACGAAATTGTACAATCAAAGCTTGATGAATTTGATAAGCGTATTGGAGACTATGATTTAGCAATTGCCAAGAATCAAGCCTTAGCAAGTCATTATCTGTCAGACAGTAAACAGTTTAGAAAGTATACTGCAGAACAGAAAAAAGCAATGGCTGAGCAGCAAAAGATTCAGAGTCAAAAGGTTTCATGGATACAAAAAGAAATTTCAGCTAATAAGAATTTGAATTCAGCCCAAAAAGCTCAACTTAAAGAAGAGCTAAAGCAAGCTAAAATAGACCTTATTAACTTCCAAGAGCAAGTAAGGGAATTGCAAGGGCAAATAGTTCAATCTAAAGTAGATGAAACTTTAAAGTCAATTCAAAAATCATCAAACAAGACTGAATCCAAGATCAAAGACGTTGACAATAAAATATCAATGACTGAAAAAGACAAGGATAAGGTCAAATATTATAGTCAGCAAGTCAAATTAGTACAGCAACAACAGGCTGAGGCTAAAAAGTACATCAAGCAATTAGAGGAACAGAAAAAAGCAGCAAAGGGCTTTCCAGAAATACAAGAGCAGATTACGAATGAGATCGAAAATTGGAAAGATAAACAGAAAGATTTTAATCTTGAGCTTTATAACACCAAAAAGTCGATCAAGGACATCTATAAATCCCTTGCTGATGAAGTTGTCTCCATCTACAAAGAGATGTACGAAAAGATGCGTGATATTGAATTAAAAGCGCATCAAAAAGCTACGCAAGACTTGATTGATGAGATTGATAAAACTGATGATGAAGCTAAATACCAAAAAGAGCTCAAAGAAAAGAATCAGGCTATTCAGGAAACCAAAGAAAAGATCAGTAAATTATCCCTTGATGACTCAGATGAAGCAAAATCACAGGTTAAAGACTTAGAAAAGCAACTTCAAGAACAGCAAGAAGCTTTAGATGAGTTTCTTAAAGATCGGAGCAATACGAAACGTAAGGAAGCACTTCAAGACCAACTTGAAAAAGATCAGGATGCCATAAATGACAAATATGATAACCTGACAAATGATGAGAGAGAATTCAAGAAAATTGAAGACAAACTCATGAACGGCAAAATCACTGACATCTCCAAGCAGCTTAATGAATTCTCTAAGTTCATTAACAGCAATATGGAGTCCATCGGTAAGAGTATTTCTAATAACCTGATTGACAAGCTTAAAGAAGCTTCTAATGCCTTAAATACCGTTGTCAAAGGCAATACCACCGGTCAAAAGGTTGCTAGGTTTAAAACTGGAGGGCATGTAGGTAAGCTGCCAGCGGCGGGTGCTCTCGCAGTAGTGGATAGCGGAGAACTCATCTTAAATGAGTCAGACACCAAAAACATGCTTAAAGCAGTAGACACTGTACGTGAATTGTCGGAAAAAGATTTAAATGGTACCCCTTCTGCAAAGCCCGATTTAAGTAAGTATAAAGATTTCCTTAGTGATGTTTCGTTTGCGGGTGGTAAGTTTGGAATACCAAGTTTAAGTGCAAACGTTAAAACAAACGTTCCAGATTCTCTTGTTAGCAACAAAACAGAGACTTCTACAGTAAACAACGACTTTAACTTTACAGTAACCATTAAAGAAACTGGGAATCCTCAGAAAGCTGTTGATTTAATGTACAAGCAATTTACAAATGGGCTCAAAAACAAGGGGTTAAATTTCAATAACTCATGAGTCGGCTAAAATGCCGGCTCTTTTTTAAATTTGAATGGAGGTTTTTAATTGAGAATAAGCAAACATACTGAGGTGAAAGATCTTCGATTAGCATTAATGAAACCCAATAGAAAGAAGATAGGGAACATAGTCGATAAATTCAATGAGACAATCACAATGAACTATGGGAAAACCCATGAGTTGTCTTTTTCTGTTCCTTTGAAGTGGGGATATTTCCACAGATACAAAGATAATCCTTTATTAGAATTATTGAAACCATGGTATCTTATTAAAGCTGAATTTTATGGGATGACAGAGTGGTTTGTGATAACAAAACGAACAAAATCAATGAACGAGGATGGAGCTTCTTACATATACGAATGCAAGTCTTTGCCTTTTTTGCTTACCAAATACAAAGTGCGGAGATTTGAAGAAACGTCGATTAATTTAAAAGAAGCAGCTAATTCTTGCCTTAAAAACACTGGATGGAAAGTAGATCATATTGATTCAGAATTGAATACTAAGTATAGACAATTTGATGTTACATCTTCGACTAAATTAGATTTATTGTATACCATATGTGAAAAGTTTGGTGCAACACCTCTTTTTAATACAGAAAATATGACAGTGAGTTTTTATAAAGATACTGATAAGGGTACGTACAAAGGATTATGGTTTAAAACAGGCCAGTATATAGTGGACATAAATGATATAGAAGACACAGAGGAAGTTACCACCAGACTATATCCAACAGGGAAAGACGGAATAGGCATTAACTCGGTAAATCCGACTGGGCAAGCATATATAGATGATTTCTCATACTTCCTTTACCCATTTAATCGTGATGAAAACAGAAACGTAATCCAAAAAAGTAATTACATGTCGAATGAGCTTTGTCATGCTATCCTGGATTACAATTTGATTGTGAATGAACAAGGGAATAAATTTTACCTGTTACTTGAACAGCAAAAACAAGTCGAAGAAAAGAAAACAGTGCTCAAAAATGAACAGTACACACTAGAACTAGAAAAACAAAAGATATTAGACCATATTGAAGTAGCTAAAAAAGCAGGGGATGACACTAAAGAACTAAAAGCCCAATTACAAATGAAAATTCAGGAACTTGATGCCAAGATTAATCAGATCGCTATCTTAGATAAAGATAAGGAAACAATCCAAAATTCTATTTCTGAGCTTAAAGAAACACTTAAATTTGAAAAATATCTTACAGACGATCTTAAAGAAGAACTTTCAGTTTTTATTCTGGAAGGAGAATGGTCGAATGATAGCCTATTTGATGAAACTGAACTTTATGAAAAAAGCATAGAGGAGATGGAAAAGAGAAATGCGCCACCAATTAACATTACCTTAGATGTAGTTAACTTTTTCAATTGTATTTCTGAATCTCATAACTGGGATAGGTGTTCACTTGGCGATACTGTCAGAATCAGGTCAGAAGAACTGAAAACAGATGTGAAAGCTCGACTTGTTACATTTAATTTTGATTTTGCTCAAAAGACAATGGATGTAACAATATCAAATGGAAAGAAGATTAAAAGCGATTTTGAAACCATCAGTAATATGATGTATACATCTATAAAAACAAACACGGATTATAACAAAAGAAAAATTGACTGGGAGAATGCAACTGAAAATTTCAACATTAGGAATGACAGAATAGCTGTAAAACCTGACCCTCCAATTATTAAAGGTGACGGCACGGCTATATCCCATACAAACAATGATGATGGATCAGTAGATATCACAATAGAATGGGAATATCCAACTTCTGATGAAGACAAGTATAATATTGATGGATTTGAATTGTATCTATATTCTAGCAACGATAAGGATGAATATGTTTTCGGCTCAAAAATGGCAAGTGAAGACCTGAAGAATGTTAAGTATGACAAACGAGCTGCAGCGTTCACAGGGTTGCCCTCTAATAAATACTACACCATTGGTATTCAAGCCTATCGAAGAGTTGATGCAGACATAGAGATAACTCAGTTTATTGGATCTGACATTGTAAAATCTCTTCATCCAAACGAAAATCCTTACCTCCCCTCTAATTCCGTTGAAGTGAAAGGAAGTCTCGATGGAAAAGTTAATGGACTTTATACAATATCTACAGAGACAAAGCCTATTGTGCCAGAATTGGGAACGATTTGGATCGATCCAAAGACTAATAAACAAGAGCTTTTTAATGGCGAAGAGTGGATTGTATCTTCTGCGGGATCGGCTGATTCATTAAATGGTTACACGACTTCAACGCTATCCACGCCTAATACAATACCTGTACGTAATGACCAAGGAATCATTATAGGTTCCATAGATGGCAACGCTGAGTTTCTTGGGGGTAAGCTACACTCAGAATATGCGCTATCCTCTGATGTTCCTCAGATGGCTAAAGGAACGTATGTGGGTGATGGAACAATTAGTAAACAGATATTGCTACCTTTCACTCCAACACATGTGAAAGTGTGGCCAGTGTCTCCTAATGATTCTATGCTATTAATTGATGAGACAGGGGGTTATACGTATCAGATAAATGAAATGGGAATATACCTGGTTGGGGGAAACTCTACATACGGAAGTATAAACGAACTTGGGTTTATAACAGGCTCAGACGGCAATCAAAGAGGGAATAAATTAAATACAAAGTACATTTGGGAAGCATATAGGCATATACAATAAACAGGCGTATCCTTATTGGATACGTCTTTTTTTTGTTGGAATAGTGAGTGAAATAACCGATAATAAGTAAAGATGGGAAGGAGAGGTTAATTTGTCAAAAAAGAAAATCATACTTCTAATATCAACACTTAGTGTTGTGGTAGTTGGTATTATTCTAGCTATAACAATTCCGATGTACATAAACAGGTTGGATACCAGTAATTTAGACGCAATTGCCGAGAAAGTGGGAAATGATAAGGGAGTAAAGAAAAACTTTAATCAAGTGTGGATGTCTAAAACCGATAAATCCAATGATAAAGTATACGACTTATCTTTAGCAGCTAAACCATCTTTCACATCGCTATCAGATAAAGAAAAGTTGCTTAAAGTGGGTGAAGCAATGGAAGTAGCTCAAAAAAACTCTAATTTTAATAAAATAAACTGTGGAAAAGATAAGGTTTGCTCGATCAGTCGTATCTATATTTTGCCGGCTAAAAATGATAAAGCGGTCAGTTATGAAGTTGCTTATGATCTATTAAACAACCCTGAAGAAAACACTTTACTAATAAAAGATCGTGTAGACGATAATCCTGAATCAACTGGTTTCCAAAGAAGAGAAGTTACATACAGCGAAAATGATGATGAACAGTCTGAAGATGAAGAATATCAGGAAAAGAAAATTGCTATTGGCATGACTAAGCAGGAAGTTATTCAACTTAAAGATTGGGGAAGACCTATGTCTATTAATAAGACAACGACAGCATCAGGAATAAACGAACAATGGGTTTACGGCAGCAGATACCTATATTTCGACAATGGAGTATTAACAACAATACAAGAATAAAACAGCTCTATCCTTAACCGGATAGGGCTTTTTCTTTCGGACTCTTGAGCTTAATCTAAACATAGACCACACAATAAACCCCTCACAAATAACTGTGAAGGGGTTTATTTAATACTCGCATACTTTATCTTCGCACTCAGGCTTCTCGGTTGCATCCACAGTGAAAGATATGACTTTGTCATTACCTTTATCATAGATTCCCCATATTTCTTTTTTCTTATTTCCATTGAGGTAACCGTTGATTTCAATACCGCCCATTGGATTAATCTCATAATCATCAGTGTAATCAATTTGTTTAATATCTTTATAGTTTGTTTTAATAAAGTCAGTCATTCTTTTTTTAGCCAAAGAGTACAACTCTTCCTTTTGCTGAGTTTCTTGGGCTTCCATTTTTTTGTCGTGTTGCTCCTTCATAAATATCCCTCCAAGTGTTATAATAACCAGAGCTATAAGGATAATTATGTATTTTTTCATAAAACCATCCTTTCTGTCTTACATTTTACATGAGTGAAGGGGTATTGTACATGAATACAAAGACTGACATACCTAATTTATCAGATGAAGATTATTTTTCTCTCAGTCAAAATACATACAGTGAAAAGAAAATGAAAAAAGCCTATGAGAATAAGACACCACTTGTAAATGATTCAAAAAAGGCTTTTTACGTAGATAAAATCAAAAAAGATCCAGATACAGGGCTAGATGTATACGTCTTTGTTCAAGCCAAGAAAAAAGAAGGTAAATGGGTAAAACCAAAAGAACCAGAAAATGTTGTTGTAGGTTTTCAAGGAACAAACCAGGAACAAATTAAAGCTGACGTTATAAGTGCAGATGGCGGCAACGTAGTAATGGGCAAAGACCCTAAAAAGAAAGTCCAATACATAATGAAAAAAGATGCATCTGAAAACTCTAAAGCTATTGCCAAGTGTAACGGCAGTATGGAACAAGCAATGATGATTAAGAGCGGAGAATACAAAATTGTCACTAAGACATCTCAATTTGATCAAGGTGATAAGCTCGTTGCCAATGAAGTGAAAAAGTATGCTGGCACTAACACAGTGATTTCGACAACAGGTCACTCACTTGGAGGGGCAGATGCGGAATACGCTGGTGTAAACAATAGCGTTTACAGTGTAGCTTTTAACAACCCTTCTATTGTTAAGCTGCATGATGATGAAACACAGAAGAAAATCAGAAATGGCGAGTTTGATGCATATCATAAGGCAATTATTAACCCTGATGATATGGTGAGCTCAGGATGGTTTTTAGAGTATGAGCGGCATAACGGAACAACTATATACACGAAAGACCCAAGCATCGCACGTCAAGATCGTGCTAACCGGCTTAATCCGTCTCTGGGTATTCCTGGTGTTTTAGGGAGTCTTATTACTTCATTCTATGGTCAGGCATTCGCTAAAAATCCTGATACTCATAGTATGATTGACGCTAACTTTAAATTTGATAAGAATGGTAACATCCAGAGTGTTGATGGCAGCAAAGGTGTTTATAACCAGAATATCGAATCGTTCTCATCTTATTCAGGTATGAATGGGCAAACCATTAAAGTGGATGCTAAGTATGCAAAAGAACTGGCTAAACGATTACTGGCAGCTATCGAAGACTTAAAAACAAAGAAACAAGTAATTGAACGATTCCCTCATGATCACAGCAAAATGATTTATGACATAAAATCTATTTGCGGAAAGAGATTAGGTGAATTCAAGGATTTAGACCCAAGTGATGTTGATAAAGCTGTATTGTTTCACGCACCGTATGTGAAAGATGGGGCAGCATTTTATGACTCAGAAGAACATTATCAAACTGAGGCTTCTCTTCATTATTTGATTAGAGATTTAGAGGATATTAGTGAGTTCATTGTTAAAATGGCTGAAGATCTAAAAGATAAGGATGATGAATTAGCAAGCTGGTTACGGTTATAAGGGGGATTTAAATTGCCATATGGAGTTAATATGGATGCAGATGAATTTTACAGACGATTACAACAGAATGAGGAATTAAAAAAAATTGTGGGTTCAAGTTTAAAATCTCATTGTCAGAGCCTAAAAGAAGACATAAAAAACGCATCAGACTTTTCTTCAGCACAACAGGTTATAGCTGAAGTGTATATTGCTTTACTCTCTTCATTTGAAGGTAAAGCTAAAGAAGCATTAGTACAAAGGCTTAATGAAAATGCAAAAATGCTTACAAATGCCACTGAGAACAGAAGTGCTTTTCTGAGAAGTATTAAGACTAAATAGTTAAAATAACCCCTTCACATTATTGTGAGGGGGTTGCTTTATTTACTACATTTTAAAACGGACGACATCGTCCGATTTCATACCGGTATACGTATACCGTTTATCAAATGTCGGCAACGTCGCCAACTTTGCTCAGTTATTCAATCTCTCTTCAAGATCATGGATACGTCTTTCTAACCCAGAGAATTTCTTGTCATTATAGCTATGATCATGCTCAATATTTTTGTTAATCAATTTAAGCATAGATATGACTTCTTTTGGTTCATTTTGTTCAATGCGATCTAATTTCTTATCAATTTCATTTAAACGCTTATCTACTGCATTAAAGCGTTCATCCATCTTTTTATTAACGTTCTTAATTTCATCTAATATTGCTTGAAGCATGTTGTTTTCCATCCTTCTCACCTCTCCGTACAGTATAACAGCTATTGCAATACTTTTGATTGTCCGAAATTTGGACAATTGAATATTTCAATGGTTTTGTTTAACGAATTTTTAAAAAAATAAAAGCAATACTTTTGCTTAAGACTCTGTATCTTCAACCTCAATTAATTCAACAACATCGTGTAAGTCACACTCAAGATATTCACAAATCTTTATTATTGCTGAAAGGGACACAGGCTCACCTTTAGACATTTTAGCCAAAGTTGCAGATGAGACGTCTACATGGCTTCTTAGGTCAACTTTTTTTAAATCCTTTTTGATAAGAGTAATCTCCATTGGTTTATAACTTGGTCTTAATTTCATAAAGCACCTCAAACGTCCATTTTCTTAATTATAACATATTATTTGTCAATCTGTTTATTTTTAGAACATTTTTTTCAATAAACGCTTGACTTTGTTTTTTAATAGAACTATACTGTGTTTAGAAACGAAACAATAAATAAACAAAAGAAACAAATAATCAAATTAATAAACTGGAGGTGAAAAAATGAAACACATAATCATCCGCACAAAAGGGTCAGATAATTTACCCGCAATGTTGTTTTACAAGCAGTTTGCAATAGCCGGTGATGATGGTCAAGTCATCCTGTATCAAGTTTTAAAAAGAGGGGACGGATTGTACGACACCCTGACAAGTACCTATCTTGCTAAGGACATTAAATACAAAAACCTTAGAAGTCTAACAAACGCAGTGATTGACAAATTGTTTAATACGACTTTGTGGGATGTATTTATTGCAGACCCTACCTTGTTTGATCTTTACGATGAATTTCAAATCTTAGATAAAAACAAAACTTACTAAAGGGGATAACGACAATGCAAATTAACCGTCACACTGTAGGAAATAACGTAGCAAGCTTAGGGGCAATCACAAACGAACAGCGTATCGAGGAAATGACGAATCATTTCAATTACTTCAGAGGAAAAATGTTCGAAGAGGAAAACAACTTCATTGAAACATACGACGATGGGAAACCTAAAAAGCGTTTCAAAATCTTCACAACTATGACAATACCGGTTTGTGTTGAACTTGATGCGAAGGATCGAAAAGATGCTATTGAAGAGTTAGTTGAAACAGGAGAAATGGGTGTTAATTTCCCTCATATCATGTTGGATATGGGGGGAGGTAAAACAGTTATCCCCACTATAACAGACAATGTGTTTTACATAGATGAAAAAGCAACTGTGGTAGAAGTAGATGAAGATGAGTAAGACGGATTTACATAACGAGCGGTTCTGTCAGGTTGTATTTGGGGGATTGATCGTAGTTATACCAGCTTTAAGTATATTATGCATAGCGTGGTTTGGGTGATTAGGAAGAGTGTCACCAGCACTCTCCTAATCTGATGGGTTAGTACCCTCCCATTGTATTTAAACATAACAATTTAATCAAGGGGATAACTGAAATGAAAAACACATATACCACTTATGAATTTAAAGCATATGATAGACGAAATAATTTGTTAAAAGAAAGGTTTACATGCAATTACAATGATCGACTTTATTCAATCATAGAGTGGATTATCAAGAAATGTCCTACCGTTGATGTGATTGAATGTATGGTATCTGAAGTCAGTGAGCTTGCTTTCTGTAAGAGTGAGTATGTCGATATCTTCACGGTGTGGAAAGCAGACGATTGAATATACAGTGAGGACGGGGAGTTAAAGTCCCTGTCCTCTGCAGACCCTGTATTACTACAAGCGGATTATTATCAAGGGAGTAGCGTTTTGCGAGCCCCTTAAAACTGAATACAGTCAGTCTATACTCCTGAATTAAGGTGTTGTCTTTAGTGATGCCTTTTTTCGAAGGCTCCAATATGGCGCCATCGCCACTTGTGGCAACGAAAGAGACTGCCGTGGAATGCTCTAACACACGTAAAACTTGACAGGGTAGTGACTCAGCCGTCGCAATAAATGAGGATAGGATGCCTTCTGTGTTTCCCTATTTACACATGCATCTGAAAGGCGAAAGCTGCCATTAAGTGCTGACGAAGGAAGGGTGTATCGTTTCTGACGATGCAGGACAAGCCATAAGTATCAGGGCTCAAATTTGAGCTTTGAGAACCTGTTAGGGACACTTGACACAGTAGGTTTGTTTGGGGAATAACCAACGGCAAATAGGGTGAACACACGGATACCACAAGTTGATATACAATCAAGTTTCAGTCGCCTGCCTGAGTTTGTTTTTTACAAGCAAATTCAGGCAGACAACTTGCCAGCCGTTGTCCACAGTCTCAACCAATCAAGCAAAAGATCAAAAGAAAAGTCAAGACAAATAACAAACAAATTTGTGAGGTTCACTATGAACCTGACAAGGTGTAGTTCATGATGAACCAGACCCTTTACCCTTTGGTTAAGTATATATGGTTATTATCTATATACTTAAATGAAGCCATAAACGATAGTTCAGGCTGAACCATTGGCTCCCCAGAATTGGGGAACGAAACAGAGCTTCATCATGTATCTCTGTCACTTCTCAATTTTGAGGAGTCCCCAACTTTGGGGGCTGAGACTATTACCAATTGTAATAGTTAAGAGGTCGTCACTAAAATAGTTACGACTTAATGAGGTCGTACCCAAAACGTATACGACCTTGTATCACTCGTTGACAAATTAGCAACGACTCAATCCACGACCACAATAAGGTCGTAGACAAAACAACCACGACCACAATAAGGTCGTAGACAAAACAACCACGACCTCTGTATGCTCGTTGGTGAAATAACAACGACCTGATAGGAATAATGTTCCGATCAGCTGAAACGAACAATGTTCAGTGCAGGTCAAAGCTGAAGTCGATAGTATCGCACTCAGGCCAAAGGGTATGCGTAAACAATCCTTACGCACTCTAAACACTGAAGTTAATATCTAAATTTTAGAAAACGGAAAACTCCGTTCTCTAAATTTCTGAAAAGGTTAGGAATACTACTCCCACCCTCAGAACAAATTGTATTTTAATAACGCAAAAATGCGTTCTTTAGATCAAAAGGTCAATTTGACCTGAGCAATTAAATTTTACTTGTGCAAAATTTGCACGACTAAAAGATATCGTTTAATTGTGCCAAATTGGCACGAACCAATTCAAAACACAATATGATCAACTCTAAAATGATTTCGGAAATTCCGAAAAGGTGAGCAGATATGAAATGATTACCGATAATTTCGGTGAACATTAGATGATCTTATTACAAATTGTAATAAGAGACAAACTGAGTTGATTGCGACAAATTGTCGTAAATAGGCGGAAACTTCCGCTTAATAATAGGAGCTGGGTGAACGATTCGTTCAGTCTGCAAAAAGAAGAGCGATACCTAAATTTTCGAAGTCGTGTTTTTGAACCGTCGTCAATTTGTACACGGTTAATCCAAAGTTGGATTTAACGATTTCTTTTACATACCCTCAAGGTGAAGGTATGTTGATTGTAGTATAATGCCATTGGGGGTGATTAGATTGAAGAGAATGCTAATTGTGGGACTTTTATCTATCGGTTTATTATCCGCTTGTGGAGAACCATCCTTAGTGAAAAAAAGCGATAAAGACTCTAATGAAAAAGAGCAAGGACTTGTACAAGTGGTTGCTGATGTTGAGAAAGACAAGTTGAATGGCACGCTTGAGGACTTACATAAACGAAACATGAAAATCATTGATATTAAATTATCTGATTCAAAAGATGTGACAGGTTATGTTCAAACAGTCTATACAGTGATTTATGAAGAGCCGGCTAAATAAATAAATAAAAATGGCAACAAAAATGGCAACAAAATTTTTAAAAAATCCTGATTATACCGGATTACACCAAAGAACTAAAAAGGATTAAAAAGACTATAAGGCCTGTTAAATCAACGTTTGTAGGGTACGTCAGAATATCGGAAAGTATGCAGGGATAACGCTGGCAGCGTAGAGGTCAGGGGTTCGAGCCCCCTTGGCTCCATACCTTTAAACCCTTATTCTATAATAAGGTTTTTTTTGTTTTTTCATCTTCTGCGGCAGCCTCTGTGTTCTGCTTTATTTCTAACAACTCAAAATAATGAAAAGAAAGAAAATGAAAAAGAAAATCTATCTTATATTATCTCTGTCAGCGGCACTGGCGCTTTTTTTGACAGCGCTTCCGCCTCTTTCTCCTGTCATCTTCACGTCTGCTTCAGAAAAAGGAGCCATCAGGCATGACATTTATAAAAAAGGATATCCGTATCAAAGCTACTTTGCGATTCTTCAAAAAGAAGAAGGCGGCGGAGAGGCCGGGAACCTTTATTATGTAAATTGGTTCAATTGGAAAGATGAAACCGGACAGACGCCGCACGTATGTTATTCAAAAAAATCGTCCGAAGGCGGGTACAAAGTAAGCTGCGGAACCGGACCGTAATGATTAAGAGCCCCTCTCCAATGAGGGGCTCTTTCTGTCGAGCTGAATGCCGCTCTGGCTCTCCGTTTAATATCCCCAATATAACGGCGTATCATAATGCCGATACGGATCATTCGGATAATGCGTATTTGGCTGATAAGGCTTATTCATATCATGAATACCCGTGTTTTCAGTCTGACCGCAGTATTTATCGGGACCTATCACAGTTGATTGCCGGATCGGTGAAACGGCTTTTTCCCACTCATGCTCATTCAGACAGTACGTATGCGCCATGATCTCAGGCGGCGTCAGACGGAGAATATCCGAGCCGTATATCACTTCAGGCGAAGGGGCGTCAAATATGGCCAAAAGGTGGGTTTTGTCTGAAGTGGCGACTTCATAATGCCACCACCCCTGCGGAACATTCGCCACTTGTCCTGAAGAGATCGGATAATTCCGTATTTTCTGGGTGAACGGATTCAGCATCGACACCACCGCGGAACCCGAAATACAGTACACCAATTCAGCGGCGTTTTGATGGGTATGCGGTTCAATCACATTTGTTTTGCTCAGAAAGATATCTAATAATGAAATATTTTCAAGCGTGTTTAACTGTTTAATCCCCAATACATTGATAAAGTTTCGAGCATCTTTCGTAAAAAAACGGCTCTCATTCACATTATAAGTGAACTGTGTATTCGGAGACGTGTAATCGATATCGGAAACCATGCACTCCCCCGCTTTCATCTTTAAACGTATATTCCCAAATATATGTGTCCCTGTTTCACCGGGTGATAAAAAAAGGAGGTGAAATCCATAAATTCCAAATCCAATACAATATTGTGACGACTTTTTTAAAGATTCATTTTCAATATATCTTTTATTCGAAATATCTCTTACTATAAAGATATATTGAAAATACATCTTTAGAAGGGTTGAGGATTAACATGCTGGATGAGAGAACAATAGACATCATCAAAAGCACAGTACCCGTATTGAAAACACATGGAGAAAACATCACCGGACGCTTTTATAACCTGATGTTTCAAGATCATCCCGAACTGTTAAATATGTTTAACCAAACGAACCAAAAGAAACAGACTCAGCGCGCAGCATTGGCAAATGCAGTCATTGCGGCTGCGGCGAATATTGATCAATTAGAACAAATCATTCCGGCGGTCAGACAGATCGGCCATAAACACACAAGCATCGGTGTAAAACCGGAACATTATCCGATTGTCGGAAAGTATCTGCTTCTGGCAATTAAGGATGTGCTGCAGGATGCCGCAACTTCTGAGATTATGCAGGCATGGGAAAAAGCCTACGGTGTTATTGCTGAGGCTTTCATCGGCATTGAAAAAGACATGTACAATGAAGCCGGATGGCAGGGGTATAAAGAATTTACGGTTATACAGAAAACGAAAGAAAGCAAAGATATTACATCATTTTATATCAAACCGAGTGACGGTTCTTCGCTTCCTGGATTTGAAGCGGGACAATATATCAGCATTAAAGTGCGGATTGCGGATTCTCCTTATACGCACATTCGCCAATACAGCCTGTCTGATGCTTCTCAAAAAGGGGCATATCGGATTTCTGTGAAAAAGGACGGAGCGGTTTCTTCTCATCTCCACAATGAAGTTCAAGAGGGAGATAAACTTGAAGTCAGCGCACCCGCCGGGGATTTCAAGCTGTCTTCTTCCGAAAAACCGGTTGTTCTTATCAGTGCCGGCTCCGGAATCACGCCGATGATGAGCATGCTGAAAACAGCCGCCGAAAAACAGCCGGAGCGTTCCGTTACTTTTATTCATGCCGCGAAAAACGGAGAATACGCCGCGTTCCGCAAAGAGGCTGAACAAGCTGCGGAGAATCATCCGGATATTAACGTCATTTATGTATACAGTGAACCGGCAGAACAAGACCGCTCAGGAGACAAGCCTTTTTACAGCGGCCGGATTGATCAAACCTTCCTGGAGCAGCTTCATCTGAATCAAGATGCTGAATTTTACTTGTGCGGATCAGCGCAGTTTATGACGCAAATGAAAGACATGATTCTTGCACTCGGGTTTGACTCTGATTCCGTTCAATATGAATTGTTCGGCCCTCAGCTGAGCATGGCATAACAAAAAAGACTCCTCAAAGAGGAGTCTTTTTTATTTGCACAATGTGTTCTTTCTCCGTCTTTTTCCCTATTTTATTGAAATTTTCATCAATGACCAGTAAAATTATAAATCTAGTGATTCCGGAATTAAAGGAAGGTTGATATGAAAAAGAAAGCAAAGACCAAAAGGGTGCTTGGGTGCCTTTTTGCTGTATCTCTTATATTCGGATTATTTCTGGTATCAATGGTGTTTTCGAAATTCATAGTGACGGAAGAAAAACCGCCTGAAGAGGTGGACGAGCAGCAGGTCTTTATTGACAGCCTTTCCGGGCATGCTCAAATTTTATATGAGAAATATCATGTCCTTCCGAGCATCACCCTCGCACAGGCCATTCTCGAATCGGACTGGGGGAACAGTGAGCTTGCGGGGAAAGCGCGCAACCTGTTCGGTGTAAAAGGTGATTATAAAGGAAAACACGTCACGATGAAAACGGATGAATTTGAAAAAGGAAAACGAAAAACGATTCGGGCAAAATTCCGTAAATACAGCACGTTTTTTGAATCAATGGATGACCATGCCAAATTATTTGTCAACGGAACGTCTTGGAATAAAAAGAAGTATAAGCCTGTCATTGAAGCGGACAATTATAAAACTGCGGCGGCTGCCCTTCAAAAATCCGGCTACGCCACAGACCCCGGCTATGCTGAAAAAATTAAAGATGTCATAGAAACCTATAACCTGAATGAATATGACAAAATCAATGCCTCTCTTAAAGCAGTTGATATGAAAGGCGCCATCAAAGACCACGCCATTGAAGACGTGTGGTCGAAGCCGTCAAAAGAGCGGCATTCTATAAAACTGGCATCGGCGCAAAAGTTTACCGGCCAGCATATTAAAGTCGTATCTGAAAAACAAAACGGAGAATCCGTCTGGTACCAAATTCAAGTGAAAGATGAGTTGATCGGCTGGGTTGACCAAACCGCCGTCCAGTTAAGTGAAGAAACATAAGCATCAAAAAAAGCCGGCAGCCCGCCGGCTTTTTTACATTCCTTCAGTTTCAAACCTTTTAATATCACGTTTATGCCCCATCAGCACAAGACAGTCACATTCATGAATGACAGTCTCCGGAGAAGGGGACAGCTGAATGTCTCCATTATGTTTCAAGGCGAGAATGGTGCAGCCGAATCTGGCCCGGACGCCGAGATCAAGAATGGATTTTAAATGCAGCTTTTTTGTGGCTGAAAGCTCCACAATGCTGTATTCATCTGACAAATCAATGTAATTTAAGACATTTTCATCCGAAAGGCTTTGCGCAATCCGCACGCCCATATCCTTTTCGGGATGGATAATACGATCAGCGCCGATCTTTTCAAGCACTTTGTGATGATAATAGTTTTGCGCTTTCACCCAAATATTAGGGATGTTCAGCTCCTTCAATAACAGCGTCGTCAGCGTGCTTGCCTGAATGTTGGCGCCGATTGCTACGATGACATATTCAAAATTTCTGATGCCGAGCGACTGAAGCTCGCTTTCTTCCGTTGAATTTGCCCGCACAGCATGCGTGGCATAAGAGGAGTATGCGTTGACCCGCTCTTCGCTGATATCGACCGCAAGCACCTCATGCCCCATTTTAAAAAGCTCTTTACAGATGCTTCCGCCGAAACGGCCGAGTCCGATGACGGCAAATTGTTTATTTTTGATTTTTCCCAATCCTCATAACTCCTTAAGAAACTGTTTTCGTCACTCCAAATACAACAAACAAGAATGTACTCCTGTTTCAAGGGTTTGTCAATGCGAGAGCCGGAAGAAAGAAAACAGCACAAAAAAAGACCGGCTGACAAGCGATGGGCTTGTGCCGGTCTTTTTTTCGCAATTATTTGCAGTTGCAAGGCTGTGTCGGCGGTGTGCTGCGTTTTTGAACAACAATTGTGTCCTCAGCATAGAATTTAGAGCCGATGCTTAATGATTTATTTTCTGCACGGAACTTATATGTACCTGCAGCAGGCAATGTTTTATTATTAAGAGAAAGCTTAAATTCCGCTGCGCCGAGCAAATCAATGTTTAACGGAAGTCTGACTGTTTTGCCGTTATTCAGAATCTGTCTTTCACGCAAAGCGTGTCCGTTGACTGTATCTTTTGTTGTAGCCGCAAATCCGCTAGGAAGGGTAAATTCCATAACGCCTAAGCTCAGGATCGTGTTCGGACGGTACGTCAATTCGATATCAGAAAATGACCATTCCTGCTGGCTGGCACCTGTATATTTTGCAAATAAGGTAGCAGTCGCTTTCGTGGACATTTCCGGCTCGTGAACGGTTGAGCCTGACTCAGCGGCGAATGACGCTGTCGGCAGAGAAAGAAGCAAAACCAGGCCGAATAAACTTGCCATGACAGTTGAGAAAAATTTCTGTTTCATTTTCATAAATCCCCCTAAAAAAATTTTACTGATTGTTCTTAAAAAAGAACGACCATACCTATAAAAATTTACCATCAATTTTAATGGAAGTAAATGGGGTTATGTTCCTATATTTTCTCAAAAATAATCAAATCACGACAAAAAACGCCTGATTTTGATTCAGGCGTTTTTTTCGTCCGTTTCTATCGGAATAAATTTAAAAATCTCCCCGCTCTGAACCGAGTCGGCGAGACGCTTCAGCCAATGATAATAAGCTTTCGAACTTTCAAGCTGATCATGTAACTGCCGTGCTTCTTCCTGTAATTCCGCGTTGCCTTTCTCGGCCAGCAAAACGGTCTGCAAATCCGCCTGGGCCTGTTCAATGGCGGACAAATTCACCTGAACTTCACGATCCCATTTCGGCGGGAAGAAATTCGTAAAAAACGTAAAGAAATCTTTTTCCGCTACAAACGTATGCTTCCGTGTGCCGCGGTGAAAGGTTTTTTTGACTACATTTAAATCCTGCAGCTTTTTGACGCCTGTGCTCATACTCGGTTTGCTCATCTGCAGTTCCTCACGCATTTCGTCAAGCGTCATTTCATCCCTCATATACATTGTTCCGTATAAAATCCCGACACTCCGTGTGATTCCGTAAAGATCCATCGTCTCTGCAATGGAATCAATGACAAGATCCCTGGCTTGTTCTATAGCTGCGAATTCTGGATTCTCATCCATACTGTCCCTCTTTTCCTCTTGAAGTTTAAATTTGTTAAGTCATTTCTTTATGTTCTTAATCTTAACGAATCATGACAAAATGTCAAAATCTAAACGGACTGACCGGGTTTTGACAGGCAAAAAAACATGTGTTAAATTAATATTGTTAAAAACATTAAATTTTTATTTAACAAACTTACTTTTCGGTAAGGAGGACTTTTATGAGCAAAACGCTTTATATCGGCGGCGAATGGATCAGTGCAGAAAAAAAACAGACCCGCCGTATCATTAATCCATTTAATCAAGAAGAAATTGCAACGGTATGCGAAGGAGACCGGGATGATGCGGTGAAAGCCATCGCCGCAGCCAGAAAAGCATTTGATGAAGGGGAGTGGCCGGTGCTTTCCGGGCTTGAGCGCGGACAATTTGTTCTGAAAATTGCGGAATTAATCAGACGCGATCTGAACGAATTAGCTGAGCTGGAATCGCTCGATACAGGAAAAACGATTGAAGAAAGTAAAGCCGATATGGATGATATCGCAAATGTATTTCAATATTATGCCGGTTTGGCGGATAAAGACGGAGGCGAGGTCATTTCATCTCCGATTCCCGATTCCGTAAGTAAAATCGTCAGAGAGCCCATTGGCGTATGCGGACAAATTACGCCGTGGAACTATCCGCTCCTTCAGGCGAGCTGGAAAATCGCTCCCGCTCTTGCGGCCGGAAACACGATCGTTTTAAAGCCGAGCGAGATTACTCCGCTGACAACCATTAAAGTCTTTCAATTAATAGAAGAAGCCGGTATTCCGAAAGGGGTCGCCAATCTCGTGCTGGGGCCGGGTGCCTCTGTCGGCGATGAGCTGGCGAGAAACCTCGACGTCGATTTGGTCTCTTTTACGGGCGGAATTGAAACAGGCAAAAAAATCATGCAGGCGGCAAGCGGCAACGTGAAAAAGATTGCCCTGGAGCTTGGCGGCAAAAACCCGAATATCGTATTTCAAGATGCAGATCTCGAAACAGCTGCAGATCAAGCGCTGAACGCCGTGTTTTTCCATGCCGGCCAAGTTTGTTCGGCAGGGTCCCGTCTTTTGGTGGACGAAGCCATTCATGATGAATTTTTAGCCGAGCTGATCAAGCGCACGAAACGCATCAAATTAGGAAACGGTTTTCATGAAGATACGGAAAGCGGTCCGCTGATTTCCGCCGAGCATCGGGCCAAAGTCGAAAAATACGTCGAAATCGGTATCGAAGAAGGGGCAAAACTGGAAACAGGCGGCAAACGTCCTGATGATCCCGCCCTTCAAAATGGTTTCTTCTATGAACCTACTATTTTCTCAAACTGCAAGTCTGATATGCGGATAGTCCAAGAGGAGATCTTCGGCCCCGTTTTAACAGTTGAGTCATTTTCTTCTGAAGAAGAAGTGATCAGACTTGCCAACGATACCATTTACGGGCTGGCCGGAGCGGTATGGTCAAAGGATATTGAAAAATGCGAACGCGTAGCCGCCAAACTGCGGATGGGAACGGTATGGATCAATGATTTCCACCCGTATTTCGCGCAAGCGCCATGGGGCGGGTACAAACAATCGGGCTTCGGCCGCGAACTCGGCAAAATCGGTCTGGAAGAATACACGGAAATCAAACATATTTACCGCAACACGAAACCTGCGGCTGTGAACTGGTTTCAAGCATAACGAGGAGGAGATACAATATGACATTAAATATGAAAGTAGAAAGCATGCATAAATTCCATACATTCGAAATCCCGACAGTCATTAAACACGGAATCGGCGCGATTCAGCACGCGGGAAGTGAAGTCAGAGCGCTTGGCGTCACAAAAGCGCTGCTCGTAACAGACCCGGGAATTTATAATGCGGGAGTGGCAAACCCGGTCATTGAATCTTTGCAGGAAGCGGGCATCGAAGTCGTCCTGTTTAACAAAGTGGAGCCGAACCCGCCTGTACGTCTTGTAAACGAAGGATCAGAACTGTATAAAAAAGAAAACTGCAACGGCCTTGTGGCTGTCGGCGGCGGAAGCTCCATGGATACAGCGAAAGCGATCGGAGTAGAAGCGACACACGAAGGAAGCGTGCTTGATTATGAAGCCGCGGAAGGCAAAAAGCCGCTGGAAAACCGTATTCCTCCGCTGACAACGATCCCGACGACTGCGGGAACAGGTTCAGAGGTCACACAATGGGCGGTCATTACAGATGAAGAAAGAGAATTTAAATTCAATACGGGCGGACCGCTTATCGCCGCGCATTTAACGGTCATTGACCCTGAGCTGCACACGTCCATGCCTCCGCATGTGACGGCTATGACAGGTATTGATGCCCTTGCGCACGCCATCGAGTGCTATACGATGAAATTCGCGCAGCCGATCACTGATGCCGTCGCTTTAATGGCCATTGAATATGCGGCGCATTATATTAAGCGCGCGTTTGCGGACGGAGAGGATTTGGAAGCAAGATACGGCATGGCGCAGGCGGCGATGCTTGCCGGCCTTTCATACGGCAGTGAATCAGCAGGCGCGGCGCATGCGATGAGCCAGACGCTCGGCGGTATCATCCCTGTCGCTCACGGACAATGCGTCGCAGCTATGATGGGGCCGGTAATGGAATACAACTGGAAAGGCTATCCGGAAAAATTCGCCCGCATCGCCAAAGCATTCGGAATCGATACAAGCAACATGACAACCGAAGAAGCGGCAAAAGCGTCCGTCAACTGGATGTATGATCTTGTAAAAGATTTAGAGGTGCCGAGTTTAGAAGAACAAGGTGTGTCTCCGGACATGATTGAACGTTTATCAAAAGAAGCCATGAAAGATCCGCAAACATTCGGAAACCCAAGAGATTTGAATGAGAAAGCATACAACTGGATTTACAAACGCTGCTTTGACTTAACGCCGAAAACGGTATAATAAATGAACCCCGCTCCTTTACAGAGCGGGGTTTTTTAAGGATAATGTCAAGAAAAAGGCGTTGGTGGCTGATGTGGAAACGCATAACAGCAAAGACGGAAGGCGTATATATAGCGGATACCGAACAATTTGTTACCAAAAAGATGGACAAGCTTCGTGCGGAATACGGCGGGTTCCCCGGTGACCTGCATTTCGGACTGACAAAAAAGGCCGGCGCGCGTGAGCCGATGTATGAAAGAGGAACAGAAATTTTTAACCGGAGACAAATTTCAATCGTGTCCATGGAGGAATGTGATGACATTGCGGAGAAGATGGGGATTTCTCATATCTTTCCCGAATGGCTCGGCGCTAACATCGCAATCAGCGGTTTTTCTGCACTGACGCTGCTTAAAGAAGGAAGCAGAATAATATTTCCAAGCGGTGCGTCTCTGTTGTGCGAGGGAGAAAATGATCCGTGCATTCAGCCGGGAGAAGTCATTCAATCCTTTTATCCGGATCAGCCAAAACTCGCCGCGGCGTTTGTGAGGCACGCGATGGGCAGAAGAGGAATTGTCTGTATTGTTGAACGCCCGGGTGATATATGCACGGGCGATGCGGTCACCATCCATTCTTATGAACCGAAACGCGCCAAGAAAAAAATCGAAAAGGTCTGACTCAGACCTTTTCGATTTTTTGTTTGATTTCTTTTATTTGATTAATGTGACGCTTTTCATGATGGCCGATAAAATCAATCCACTGGCGGATCGTCAGTTCTTGAAAAACAGGATGGGGAAGCACACGTTCTAAGTCTTCCTCGTTTAATGATGAAATGACGGCGGTCAGCTGCTGTCTTGCCGTATCTAATTCCTGTTTTGCTTCAATGACTGATATTCGGTTTTGCTCAGGTTCGAGGTGTGACGGAGCCGGCCGTTTATTTGTTCTGTCCTCTATAAACTCCATCGGTTGTTCTTCTATTTCTTTTAACGGTGCGTCTTTTGCCTGCTTTGATAAAAGGGTCTGCGCTGTTTCGTCAATTTTCTTTAAATGGTCAAGGACTTCCCGCACGCTCCACTCATCAGCCGCGGGCTTTCGGTTGAATTCCTCATCAGAGAGTCCTTTCAGTTCTTCCCAGGTCTGCTGTCTTGCTTCATTAAAAATGCTCATCCTATCTCCTCCTTTAGAGTAAACATATCATATCCGGATTGGATAATCATGTAATCAGCCTTCCTTGTCAGAAAATTGAAACCATTCACCTTCACATCCGTATATAAAGTAACACTCCACACCTCAGCCGAAAGGAGGATAGAAGATGGACATATTTCATCTGCCGCTTGAAACGGTCTATCTTTACACATTGATTATTTCGGGAAGTCTCACGCTTTTGATTCTGTTTTTTCAAGATGTGTTTCACGGCCTCTCGGAAGCCATTCCTGTTTCATTTTTAAACCCTGCATTGATTCTGTCTTTTTTAACAATCTTTTCAGCCTCAGGTTATATCGGCGAAATCGCCGCTCCGCTATCAAGTCCTGTCATTGCGTTGCTTTCATTTGTTCTTTCGGTTCTTTTGGTCAGCCTGCTTCACTTCTTCGTCCTTGTCCCGCTTTCATCAGCGGAAGAATCGCTCGCATATCGGGAGACAGATTTAAAGGGCAGAGTCGGCAGGGTCATTACTTCCGTCCCGAAAGACGGCTATGGGGAAGTGATCATAGAGGGAATAGGGGGCGCCATTTCTAAATCAGCCGTCAGCTTTGATCAAGAACAGATCAAGTACGGAACGGCCGTATTAGTGATTGATGTAAAAGACGGAGTGCTTTTTGTGACGCCGCATGAACCAATCTGATATCTAAGGGGGAACTGTTATGACTATGCCGATTATCATCGTTATCGGAATCGTATTCTTTTTACTCATCGCACTTATTGCTGTATTTATTACGAAGTACCGGACGGCGGGGCCGGACGAAGCCCTTATCGTGACCGGAAGTTATTTGGGGAATAAGAATGTTCACATTGATGAAGGCGGAAATCGTCTGAAAATCGTCCGGGGCGGGGGAACGTTCGTGCTCCCGGTATTCCAGCAGGCAGAACCTCTCAGTTTACTGTCAAGCAAACTTGATGTCTCTACACCTGAAGTCTATACAGAACAAGGCGTGCCGGTAATGGCCGACGGAACCGCCATTATTAAAATCGGAGGCTCCATCGGTGAAATCGCAACAGCAGCTGAACAATTTTTGGGGAAATCTAAGGAAGACCGTGAGCAGGAGGCACGGGAGGTGCTGGAAGGCCATCTGCGCTCCATCCTCGGCTCCATGACCGTTGAAGAGATTTATAAAAACAGGGAAAAGTTTTCTCAGGAAGTCCAGCGGGTCGCGTCTCAGGATCTTGCTAAAATGGGGCTGATGATCGTTTCTTTTACGATTAAAGACGTCCGAGATAAAAACGGCTATCTTGAATCATTAGGTAAGCCGAGAATCGCCCAAGTCAAGCGGGATGCGGACATTGCCACGGCAGAAGCGGATAAAGAGACGAGGATTAAACGCGCGGCCGCTGATAAAGACGCAAAAAAATCAGAGCTGGAGCGGGCGACGGAAATAGCTGAAGCGGAAAAAATCAATCAGCTGAAAATGGCGGAATACAGAAGAGAGCAGGATACAGCAAAAGCCAATGCCGACCAGGCATATGATCTTGAAACAGCAAAAGCCCGCCAGCAGGTGACAGAGCAGGAAATGCAAATTAAAATTATTGAGCGGCAAAAGCAGATTGAATTGGAGGAAAAAGAAATTCTGCGCCGTGAGCGCCAATATGACTCTGAAGTGAAGAAAAAAGCCGATGCTGACCGTTACTCGGTGGAACAAGCGGCCGCGGCCGCAAAAGCAAAGCAGCTCGCCGAAGCGGATGCCGAGCAGTACAGTGTCGAAGCGATGGCCAAGGCGGAAGCGGAACGCGTGAGAATTGACGGTCTTGCTAAAGCGGAGGCTGAAAAGGCCAGAGGAGAAACCGAAGCGGAAGTCATCCGCCTGAAAGGACTCGCAGAAGCGGAAGCTAAAGAAAAAATCGCCGAAGCATTCGAAAAATACGGGCAGGCTGCAATCCTTGATATGATTGTGAAAATGCTGCCTGAATATGCGAAGCAAGTCTCAGCGCCTCTTTCCAACATTGATAAAATTACCGTCGTTGATACGGGAGGAAGCGGTGAAAACGGCGGGGCCAATAAAGTCACAGGCTACGCAACCAATTTAATGGCCGGTCTTCAGGAAAGCTTAAAAGCATCTTCCGGAATCAATGTAAAAGAGCTTATTGAGAATTTTTCGGGAAAAGGAAACATAAAACAAAGTATAAATGAACTTACAAAAGAACTGAGTGATTCAAACGAACGGCACAGCCCGGAATAAAAAAACAGCAGGCGTAAACCGCCTGCTGTTTCAGTTCGTCCGCTTAGCTTCAAGAAGCCGCGGCGCAGTCATGAATAATAAGATAAGGACAACGGCCGAAAGGATAAAAGAAGGAATCATATAAGTCGCGTTATAGACGGACGAATAAACCCATACCGGCGTGCCTTTCGGAGCATAGCTTCCGAAAAAGACAGCTCCGGAGACCACATGTGCCGCATAGCGCAGCACACTGCCGATGAAAACACCGCCTATAACATACATCGTTAAAGCGCCTCTTTTTTTATTCAATGCCGATTCCCGTACACCGGAAGCAAACAAGCCGCTGAAACCGAGGACTGCAAATGCCGCGATGTAATCAAGAAATAGCTGCACCGGGTGCTGCAAAAACAAATTGCCGATGGCGATCTGGACAATCCCTGTTAAAAAGCCTGTCGTAAGCCCGGCCTTCACTCCCCAGCGGAATGAAATCAAAAAAATCGGAATCATCATAATAGAGACCGAACCGCCTTGGGGCATCCGGAGAAACATGCCTGAGACAATGTCCAGAATGACAGCCGCCCCGGTCATAATCGCTATTTCAATTAAGCGCACAAGCTGTGTTGAATGATTCATAGTTTTCCCCCTGGTCAGACAACCGTATCAAGGATAAACAAAAAAGCAGCGCGGGGAAGGATGGGAAAAGTCCGCGCGCTGCTTACATAAACTGCAAATCATTTGGCTTTGCCACATCCCTACGCCAGCGTTAACTAACAGGTTCAAAGGGTCAGAACAAAATGTTCACTCTCAGCTTTAATGCTCCCCTTGTGGTCATCAAGTATTTAGTTCAATCTTACTATACAAGAAAATATGCCAAACCACAAGACAGCTTATCTTTCTATAGAAGAGAAACTGAAATAAGTATGAAAGAAAATAATTAATGATTTTTTTAAAAAAACTATTGTCATATTTTCAAAAGGGTGTTATATTGTTAAACGTCGCTGATGAACAGCAGACAACAACGAAAAGCTTCGGAAACAACTTGAAAAAAGTTGTTGACATAAAAGAAGCTGAGTGGTAAGATAATAAAGCTGCTTCAACAAGCGGTAATGATCTTTGAAAACTAAACAAGACAAAACGTACCTGTTAATTCAAAGTTTTAAATAAATCGCACAGCGATGTGCGTAGTCAGTCAAACTACTTTATCGGAGAGTTTGATCCTGGCTCAGGACGAACGCTGGCGGCGTGCCTAATACATGCAAGTCGAG